>REAW01000047.1 GCA_004293725.1 Curvibacter sp. | reverse complement strand
TCGTATCGAAGGTTCGCCGTTTCTGTCGCTTTGTCATGCTTTCCGTTTCCGTGGTGGTTTCCACCTATCGGCTTGTCCGGGAAAATTAGACCACTTCACCCCGCGCGGCCACCCACAACGTCACGGACGGAAGCGAACATGTCTCGGAAGATGTTGGCGCCAATAACGGCTTCGCCATTGACTACCCCTAAGTATTGACTGCGCGCAATGTCCGGAGGCGTGGTCGTGCTTAGAAAAAACCCGTCTGTGCTCTTGGAAAACCAGCCCATCTCAACCCCCAGAAAATGAAACCCCAACCTTAAGCGGCTGCATAGCTATTCTGCCCGCGCTCGGCTCAAGCTGCAATCAAGATAGCTCTGACAATGTGCGCGTAGCGCCTGTTGAATAGTGATCGATCCAAAACCATCTCTCTTGCGCATACCTATGTGGAATCACCCGCCCCCGTCAGGTTCACACCTCGTGGTAAGGGGCTATCGCTGGAAAAATAGGAGCAGCTAGAGTAGTATTCAGTGGACAACACGAGGAGTACTCATGTTCAACAGGATTTTTGGTAAGCACCCGACACCAGATCCTTCAGCCGAGGCGCCGGATACCCGCGGCTTGGAGGTGACAGAGGAGGATCCTGAGACCTCTTGGAGCATGTGGGACAACGCCTTGGCCCAGCAAGGTTCCCCGCAAGCGGGTTTGCCGCCCATTCCCGGCACGACGCCCAATACCCAGGCGCCCGGCGCACAAAGTCCCGTTGCGGTAGTGGAAGCCTATCCCTATTTGGAGATTCCAACCCAGCCTCTCGGCTTGGAGCAGGCGACTCCAGTCCAGCAAATGAAAATGGCGTTGGACATTGTGGAGCTGCACCACCACCGGATTGCCAACACCATCCGCACCTTGTGGGGCTACAAAGAGTGCGGTTTGTACATCAACAAGCTGATCATGAATGGTGGCGATGGTATGGACCATACGCACGTTGGCTTCAACCCGGAGGCTGTCGATGCCATGATGGTGTTGGCGGACCTGCACGATGCCGAGTTTGGATCCCTTAACGGTGGCGCTCCTGCGGGTTTCCTGGACTCTTTGAACACGGGCATCAGCGGGCACCGCTAGCTGCCTTGGCGCCCAAGGCGGGACTAACTGTCTACCAGTCCAACAGTGTCAGCCCTACGCTGAATACGGTACGCCGGCGGTTGTAGTCCATCAATGAGTCGCCATACCCACTGAAGACTTCGGTATGAAAACGCAGGCCGCTGCGGTCGCCTCGGGTGCCACCCCCCCCAATCTTGCGCAGCCAAGCTAGACGAATTGATCCATTGCCCTCGGCCCTGAGAGCGTGTCGCACGGTTAGCGCCAAGGTGTGGTTGGGGTCTATATTCCATGCGGCCGCCACTTCCGCGCGGCCCACTTTGTCCGCAATATCCGGGTTGTCGTCGCTGGCGCTGTCTTCGGGCAAACGTTGCCAGACACTGGCGTTGATGGCGACCTGGTTCCCCAGCTCCAACCCGGTGCGGGCTATCACCCGGTTCCAACTGCGCGAGAGCGGCAGGCTTTGGCCGCTGCTTTGATGGTTCAGACTCACGCCGCCGTAGCGCAAACGCCAACCCGAGGGTAGGGCCGACTCCAGCGGGAAAATGTAGGTGAGTTCGGGTTCGTGGTCCGTGGCGCGAAAGGGGCGCGACAGATCCGCATTGAACAATTGCCAGTAGGACTGCTGGCTATAGGCAAACCACAATGAATCGAGCCGAGTTGGGTCCCCTCCGGTGAGCAGGCCCTGGGCAACTTTGGTACGCACCGACAGCTGGATGCGCGTCTCGCTCGTGGTGTAGGGCTGGAAGCTCGCCGTATGGCCAGCCGCAGGAGAACTGGGCGCTGTGTTCACACTGTCCGAACCAATAACCGATAGGCTGATGGGGCGGTAGCCACGAATACCCAAAGTGCCACAGTCGCTGGCGGGTTCCAGCTCCCAAAAACGGGACAGGGGCGTAGCCGCAGGATTTTTGCAGCTCACTTCTTCCACGGGCACGGGTGTTGCGACGCGCAGAGCAGGAGCCGAAGCGGGCATGTTGCTGGCTTTGGTATCAGTGCCTACTTGGCCTATCGCGACCGTGGATATTGCGGATGCAGCTATCAAAAAAAGAGCGGTGGGGGCGCGTAAGGTCATTTCAGGGCAGCGGCTTGGGCCGCGTTGGCTTGGGCTTTGGCGGCAAACTCGGCGCGCAGGGCACGCAGTTTCTCGCGTGGGTCTTCTTTCACGGTGGCCTGGTCCAGGCCCATCTCGGCAATAAAGCGGCTGGGCAGTGCGGCCACCATCTCGCGGCCTTTCTTGCGGCGGCGCGTCCAGCTCACGGCCAGGCTGCGCTGGGCGCGGGTGATGCCTACGTACATCAGGCGGCGCTCTTCCTGCAAGCGGGTGGCCATGTCTTCATTGGCGGCCTCATCGGCCATGCTGGAGCCGCCCAGGGATTCGGCGCCATCGCCCAGCTTAAAGGGCAGCATGCCCTCGGTCACACCCACCAGGATCACATGCGGCCACTCCAGCCCCTTGGATGCGTGCAGGGTAGACAGGGTCACCACATCCTGGTCTTTCTCGCGTTCGCTGATCGTGGAGAGCAGGGCGATGGTTTGTGCTACTTCCAGCAGGCTTTTGACTTCCCGGCTCGTCACACCCGCCACGTCTTCAATCTGACCGCCGCAGCGCTGCGCCATCCAGTCACAAAACTCCAGCACGTTGGTCCACTTGGCGGCGGCCACCTTCTCGCTCTCTTCGCCGTCATACAGGTGCTTCTCGTAGCCAATTTCCTTGAGCCACTCGGCCATGAAGGCGGTGGCGGCTTCCGCGCCTTCGGTGTGGCGGGCGCGGAATTCCAGGTCGTTGATATACCGCCCAAACTCGTGCAGGCTGCCCAGCGCCTTGGCGCTCAGCGCCGCGGCCAGGGACGAGGAAAACAGCGCCTCAAACAGGCTCAGTTTGTACTGGCTGGCATACACGCCCAGCGTGCCCAGCGTGGTGTGGCCAATGCCGCGCTTGGGCGTGGTCACTGCGCGCAGAAACGCCGGATCGTCATCGTTGTTGCTCCACAGGCGAAACCAGGCGCACAGGTCGCGGATCTCGGCGCGGTCAAAAAAACTCTGCCCACCCGACACCTTGTAGGGAATGCCTGCTTTGCGCAGCGCCTTCTCAAAGGGCTTGGCCTGGTGGTTGGCGCGGTACAGCACCGCAAAGTCGCGGAACTCCTTGTACTGCTTACCTTGCATGTTGGCCAGGCCCTCGGCACGCAGGCTCTGGATACGGGCCACAGCGCGCTCGGCCTCGTGTTCTTCGTTGTCAGCGTCCACCACGCGCACCGGCTCGCCTTCACCCAGTTCGCTGAACAGCGTCTTGGGAAACAGCTTGGGGTTGGGGCCAATGACGTTGTTGGCCGCCCGCAGAATGGCGCTGGTGGAGCGGTAGTTCTGCTCCAGCTTGATGACCTTGAGCGCGGGGAAGTCCACCGGCAACTTTTTCAGGTTGTCCAGCGTGGCGCCGCGCCAGCCATAGATGGACTGGTCATCGTCCCCCACGGCGGTGAAACGTGCCTTCTCGCCCACCAGCAGCTTCAGCACCTCGTACTGCGTGGCATTGGTGTCTTGGTACTCGTCTACCAGCACATGGCCCAGCTTGGCTTGCCAGCGCTCGCGCACTTCGGCGTAGTCGCGCAGCAGCTTCAGTGGCAGGCTGATCAGGTCATCAAAGTCCACGCTCTGGTAGGCCGTCAACCGCTCTTCGTAACGCCCCATCACCGTGGCGATGATGCGTTCGTTGTCATCCGCCGCCTGCGCCAGCGCTTCGGTAGATGTGAGCCCTGCGCTTTTCCAGGCGCTGATAGTCCATTGCCACTGGCGTGCCGTGGCCGCGTCCACCGTGCCACCCGCGTCCTTCAGGATGCTGGTCACATCGTCACTGTCCAGAATGCTGAACTGGGGCTTGAGGCCCAGCACCGCGCCGTCTTCACGCAGCATGCGCACCCCTAATGCGTGGAAGGTGCACACCAGCACATCCTTGGCGCCCTTGCCGATCAGGGCTTTCGCGCGCTCGCGCATTTCGGCGGCAGCCTTGTTGGTAAAGGTGATGGCGGCAATGCGGTTGGCCGGCATGCCCATCTGGATCAGGCGCCCGATCTTGTGGGTAATCACCCGCGTTTTGCCCGAGCCCGCCCCGGCCAGCACCAGGCAGGGACCGTGCAGGTAGTTCACGGCTTCTTGCTGGGCGGGGTTCATGCCATGGTGGGCAGATGCAGAGGGGGCAGACATGGGGAGCGCAAAAAGAGGAAAAGGAATACCGGGAAAGCAGCCCGCATGGGGGGCAAAAGAAGGCCAGCACGCCATCTTAACGGGTTGGTCAGGGCGGATTGGTGCCCTGACTGTCAGCTAACCGGAAGCCAAGGCGGGCCAAACCCCGCCACAATGGCCGCTGTGCTGCAAATCCTGACCGTCACCTTCCCCTTCTTCGCCCTGGTGCTGTGTGGCTACCTCGCCGCCCGCCGTGGCATGCTGCCCTTGGCGGCCATTCCGGGGCTCAACGGTTTTGTGTTGTTTTTTGCACTGCCGTGCATGCTGTACCGCTTTGGCGCCAGCACCCCCATCGCCCAGTTGCTGGACGTACATGTGGCGCTCACCTACCTGCTGTGTGCCCTCGTCATGGTGGGCTTTGTGGTGGCCGTCACCCTGCATGGGCGCATCGGCTGGAACGACGCTGCCTTTGGCGCGCTGGTGGGTGCCTTCCCCAACACCGGCTTCATGGGCGTGCCGCTGCTCGTGGCACTCTTGGGCGCGCAGGCAGCGGGCCCGGCCATCGTCACCATATTGGTGGACATGGTGTTCACATCATCCTTGTGCATAGCCCTCTCGCGCCTGGGTGGTACCGACGGTGTGTCAGCGACCCAGGCCGCCAAAAATGCACTCAAGGGCGTGGCCGCCAACCCCATGCCCTGGTCCATTCTGCTGGGGGCCCTGGTGTCGGCCCTGCAGTTGGAGCTTCCCAAACCCGTGGTCACCACCGTCGGTCTGCTGGCCGATGCAGCCTCGCCCGTGGCGCTGTTCACCATCGGTGCGGTGCTGGCGCGCTCCCAAATGCTGGCCAAGGACGACAAAACCCACGAGGTGCACTGGCAGGAATACGTGCCAGTGGCGTTGATCAAGCTGTTTCTGCACCCGCTGCTGGTGCTGCTGGTCGGCGTGTCGGCCATGAGCCTGGGCGTGCCCATCGACAAGTTCGCGCTGACCGTGCTCGTGCTGCTGGCCGCGCTGCCCAGCGCCAGCAATGTGTCGCTGCTGGCCGAGCGCTTTGGCGCGGACAACGGGCGCATCGCCCGCATCATCCTGGTGTCCACTGCGGCAGCGTTTTTTACCTTCTCGGGGGCTGTAGCCCTCATGGTCGGTATTTGATTGCTATTTTTTTAGTAGCTGCTTGCGCATATTCCACTTGGGCTGGAGGCCTATTTGGCTTCAAACTCGCGCTGCCCCCAGGTTTGGTGGTGGCTTTGCCCGCCGCTGCACAATAGGCACATGGACACTCTCAAGAATCTTGTCTCCACCATCATCCGCCTCGCCCTCAAGCTGGTGCTGCTTGCCGCCGCCGCCGTTTTTGCGCTGAGCCTGCTTTTTGTGGCGCTGCTCAGCCTGGTGTTTGTGTTGCTCAAGGCCGTGCTCACCGGCCGTAAGCCCGCGTTTGTGACTACCTTCCAGCGCTTTAACCAAGCCCGCCAGCAGTTCAAGCGCGGTGGGTTCGGTGCCGCTGGCCCGGCAGCATCGGGAGGCTTTGGCCACCACGCAACGGTGGCTGATGTGGTGGATGTGCAGGCCCATGAAGTACGCGACGAGCAAGCCTTGACCTATGGGCCGGGTGTTGACAAGCGGTAAGCCGGTTGCTATTCAATCAGTAGCTGCTTGCGCATAGTCCAAGGGGGCTAGAGCCCCAAAAACTCTAAAAACTCTAAATCGCCAGCGGATCCACATCAATCGCCCAGCGGATCAGCCCCTTGCATTCGGGCTGCCCACGGGTGGCGTGCAGCACGCTTTGCCAGCCGTTCAAGAACTGCTGCAGCGCCGCGCGTGAGGGGCTCTCGATCAGCATCTGGGCACGCTCCACGTTGGCGATGCGCTGGATGGTCATGGGCACGGCGGGGTACAGCGTCATTTGCTCCAGCACCGGGGCCCAGCCTTCCCATTCCAGCATCTCGGTTTGTGCAAAGGTGCGTGCGGCGTTCAGGAAAGCCTGCGCGGTTTCTTGCGTTTTGGCATCGGCGCGCACCAAGGCCTGGGCGCTGAAGGGCGGCATGTCGGCCTGCTCGCGTTCCTTGAGCTGTTGCTCGGCAAAGGCCGGGTAGTCGTGGCGCTTGAGCGCGGCGTACAGCGGGTGCGTGGGTTGGAAGGTCTGTATCCACACCTCGCTCTGCGCACCCAACGACGCATCGCGCCCGGCGCGGCCGGCGGCCTGCATCAATAGGCTGAAGAGGCGCTCCGGCGCGCGGAAGTCGCTGCTGAACAAGGCGTTGTCGGGGTTGACTGCGGCCACCAGCGTGATGCGGCGGAAGTCGTGGCCCTTGGCAATCATTTGTGTGCCCACCAGCACATCCACATCGCCTGCATGCACAGCGGCCAGTTGTTCCTCCAGCGCGCCTTTTAGGCGGGTGGAGTCGGCGTCGATGCGGGCGATGCGCAGGTGTTCGCCCCGTGGGTTCTGTGGCGTGACTGATCCGGCGCGCCGCACGTCCACCAGCAGCTCGGCCAGGTGCTCCTCCAGTTGCTCGGTGCCGCGGCCAATGGGGGCAATGTCCACGTTGCCACAGTCCGGGCAGGCGCGTGGCACGCGTTCGGCAAAGCCGCAGTGGTGGCAGCGCAGCGTGCGGTCAATCTTGTGGAACACACGAAACGCGCTGCAGTGCGGGCATGCGCTTTTCCAGCCACAGTCGTCGCAGGCCAGTACCGGGGCGTAGCCGCGCCGGTTCAAAAACACCATGCACTGCTCGCCGCGCGCCACGCGTTCCTTGATGGCGTCGATCAGCGGCAGCGAAAACACCGCCTTGCGCGGCTGGTGGTTCATGTCCACCCGGCGCACCAGCGGCAGCTTGCTGGCCTCGCCCACCCGGCTGGGCATGTGCAGGCGCAGGTAGCGCCCGCCGTCCTCGGCCGGGCGGCTGTGGTGCCAGCTCTCCAGCGAAGGTGTGGCCGAGCCCAAAATCACCTGGGCACCTTCGAGCTTGCCGCGGTACACGGCCAGGTCGCGTGCGGAGTAGCGCGCGCCCTCGCTGCTTTTGTAGCTGGGGTCGTGCTCCTCGTCCACCACGATCAGGCGCAGTTTGGGCAGGCTGGCAAACACCGCCATGCGTGTGCCCAGCACTATGCGCGCCGCGCCGCCATGGGCTGCCAGCCATGCTTTCAGCCGCTGCGGATTCGTCATGCCGCTGTGCAGGCTCACCACCGCGTGCTCGCCATACAGCGGCGCAAAACGCGCTTTGAAACGTTCTTCGAGCTGCGGCGTGAGGTTGATCTCAGGCACCATGATGAGCGCCTGTGCGTCCGGGTCGGCCGCCAGCAGCTTGTGCACGCAGTGCAGGTAGACCTCGGTTTTGCCGCTGCCAGTAGCCCCAAACAGCAAAAACGGCCCCGGGTGAGCGGCAATCTGGCCCACCACGGTGGCTTGCTCGGGCGTTAGCGCCGGGGCGGCCAGCACGGCGCCGGTTGCGCCTTCCACCGCTTTTTTTCGCTTCAGGCGGCGCGCCATCTGCTCGGGCGAGAGTTCGCGCAGCTGCGGCGGCAGTGCGGCCAGCGCCACTTCGCCCACCGAGCGCTGGTAATAGCTGGCCGTAAAGGTAAGCAGTTGTTGCCATTGGGCCGAGAGTGGCGCAATGCCCTCCAGTGCCCCCGCGATGGCCCGCACTTTGGCCGGGTCAAACTCGCCGGTGGCCTGCGCACCGCCGTTGTCCCATACCACACCCAGGGTTTCGCGATTCCCGAGTGGCACACGGACCAGGGTTCCGGCCGGGAGCGGCTGCTCACTTTGGTAGGTGAGCACCGGACCCAGTGCGGCATGCGCGGGCGTGTTCACCAGCACCGGCATCCAGCAGCTCATAAGGCAGGCACCAGACTGATGGGGGCAAGGGGAGTGTGAAGCGGCACTTGGGTCAATTTATTGATGTGAACTAGCGAAACAAAGCCTAAGTCATTGATTTCAAAGTGCTTTATGGTTGATTCACGTTTTCTGTGGATAACTTTGTTGATATGTGCGTCTCGCACGCCTCAAGGCCTTGCAAATCAAGGGTTTACTTGCGTTGCCCAGAAAAAAAGCAAACTTCAAACCCTATATAAATCATGCACTTACGAGCGCTATTTCTTTTGTAGCGCCCATCCCCCATATGGGGGGCGGGAAAACCCTTACGCCCCCAATTTTGTGCATAAGTAAGTTTGGGTAACGTGGATTTGGTGCATGAATCGTGGTAATGCAATTACATGCGCAGGCGTTTGGAGTGCGCGTGCACCGCCGAAACCAGCGCCGCCACATGCTCTGGCGGGGTGTACTGGCTGATGCCATGGCCCAGGTTAAAGATGTGGGTGGGACCCGTTCCGCTGCCCCCATAAGGCTTGCCAAAACTGTCCAGCACCTTGATCACTTCTTGTTCGATAGCGGCCGGTGGCGCAAACAGGACGTTAGGGTCGATATTGCCTTGCAGTGCTTTGCCGGGGCCGTTCTCTTCGCCGCCCACCAAAGCACGGGCCTTGGCCAAGTTCACGGTCCAGTCCAAACCGAGCACTTCGCAGTCCAGCGCTTTCATGTCTTGCAGCCACAGGCCGCCACCTTTGGTGAATACCAGGCGCGGAACGATTTTGCCGTCGGCACCCACACGCTTGAGTTGTGCCAGCACACGCGCGGTGTAGGCCAAGCTGAACTGCTGAAATGCGCCGTCGGCCAGCACGCCACCCCAGCTGTCAAAAATCATCACCGCTTGCGCGCCTGCGTCAATTTGCGCATTCAGGTAGGCGGCCACGCTGTCGGCGTTGATGGCAAGCATCTTGTGCATCAAGTCGGGGCGGCTGTAGAGCATGGTTTTGACCAGGCGGTAGTCGTCCGAGCCCTTGCCTTCCACCATGTAGCAGGCCAGCGTCCAGGGGCTGCCGCTAAAGCCGATCAGCGGCACACGCCCCTTGCCATCCACCGTCAAGGCCTTGCGGATGCTGCTCACTGCGTCAAACACGTATTGCAGCTTGGCCATATCAGGCACCTGCAGCTTGGCCACGTCGGCCTCAGTCTTGATGGGGTGGGCAAAGCGGGGGCCTTCGCCCTGTGCAAACGACAGCCCCAGGCCCATGGCGTCGGGCACGGTCAGGATGTCGCTGAACAAAATAGCTGCATCCAGGGGGTAACGCTCCAGCGGCTGCAGGGTTACTTCCGTGGCGTAGTCGCGGTTGGTGGCCAGGCCCATGAAGCTGCCCGCCGTGGCGCGGGTGGCCACGTATTCGGGCAAGTAGCGCCCTGCTTGGCGCATCAGCCACACGGGGGTGTGCGGTGTGGCCTGGCGCATGCAGGCTTGGAGAAATGTGGGATTGTGCAGGGTGTCGAAAGTGACGTCTGGGGAGGGAGCAGAGGTGGTGTCAGTCATGGCGGCATTGTCGCAGCTTGGGCTGCGCTGCTGCTTGCGGCAAGGCAAGCTTTTGCCACGGGCTGGCACTTGCTGCACCCAAGCGTGCACTAGGCGATGTCGTTTGCCCGGGTCACTCGAATCAGTTGATTGAGGTGCAGTAAAAGGGTCGATACGACGGCACGCATTCCGGGCAGGCCCATGAGAGCTTGAGACTCCTCACCTTGGAGTCGCAGCGAATAGAGTTGGGCCGCCATACTGTGCAGTTGGTGGTGCAGCGGTGCCAGGGCCATAAAGTCGGCTTGTGTTGGGTAGCGGTCAGCGCCATGGCCCTTCAGCCACAGGCCAAAGGCGCTACTGTGCTGGTCCAGCACAGGGGGCTGCAGGCGTTCGCCTGCCAGATAGTTCTCCATCGCTTTGGCCCAGGCCCGTAGCTCCACTTGCGCCACCAGCAAGGGCAAATCGGCCCGTGGGCTCCTTTTTGCCTGGTCCCAGCTCGGGTCGGGCTGCCAGGTTTCTTTCCACGCGGGCATGGCGTGGGCAGGCATGGGCCGTGCAATGCCGTAGCCCTGAGCCCGATCGCAGCCCATGCGCAGAAGCATTTCACCGTGTTCTACAGTTTCCACGCCCTCAGCGATGACATTCCGCCTGAACGCTTGTGACAGTCCAATGACGCCTTCCAAAATTGCCAGGTCATCCGGGTCGTCCAGCATGTCTCGAACAAAGCCCTGGTCGATTTTTAACAAGGCAACCGGCAAGCGCTTGAGGTAGGTGAGTGAGGAGTAGCCGGTGCCAAAGTCGTCCAGCGCAAAGGACACGCCGATGTCGCGGCAGTCCTCAATCAGCTTGGAAATGCTGGCCAGATCTTCCAGCGCACTGGTCTCCAGCAGTTCCAGCTCCAGGTCGCCTGGCTTGACTTTGGGGTGCTTGGCCAGCACCTCGCGCAGGCGCACAAAGAACTGGGGATGTTGCAGTTGGCGTGCGCCCACGTTCACGCTGACGGGTATGGACAGTCCGGCGGCGTGCCAGGTGTCCATTTGCGTCAATGCGGTTTCAATGACCCATTCGCCCAACGCGATGGACAGAGGGTCGTCCTCAATAAATGGCAAGAACTTTGCGGGTGCCAGCAGGCCCTGGGTGGGGTGTTGCCAGCGGATCAGGGCTTCGGCTCCGATCACCACGCCTTCGCGCATGTTCACCTTGGGCTGGTAGTACAGCACAAACTCATTTCTTTCCATGGCCTGGCGGATGTGGTCCAGGCCTTCGTGGTGACCCCGCAGCGCACGGTCTTGCTCGGCATCAAACACGTGGTACCTATTTTTGCCGGCTTGCTTGGCCAGGTACATGGCCTGGTCAGCTTGCCGCAGGAGCTGTTCACCGTCGACCTCTTCCGCCTGAGGGTAGAAGGTCACCCCCAGACTGGCTGATACCTTTAGCAGGGCCTGGTCCACCAGCACGGGTTGGGCCGCGGCCGAGAGCAGCCGGTTTAGCACCGGGGCGCTGGTGGATACATCGTCCAGGTCCACCAGTACCACCACGAACTCATCACCTCCCATACGGGCCAGCGTATCGCCGTCGCGCAGCACATGTTTGAGACTGGCCGACAAGGCCACCAGCAAGCGGTCGCCGGCTTCGTGCCCATGGTGGTCGTTGATGGACTTGAAGCCATCCAGATCCAGATAAGCCACCGCCAGCCGCTGGCCGCGTCGCTGGGTTTGCGCCATGGACTGGTGCAAGCGGTCAGCCAGCAACACGCGGTTGGGCAGGTTTGTAAGCGCGTCAAAGTGGGCAATGTGTTCTAGTTTGTGCTGGTTTTCCTTGAGAGAAGTAATGTCAGAAAACAGCGCCACATAACTTTGTGTTTTGCCCTGCGCATCTCGCACCACGCTAATGGTTTGCATCTCGGCAAAAACCTCACCGTTTTTGCGCCGGTTCCAGACCTCGCCGGACCAGTACCCTTTGGTTTCCAGGTCGCTCCACAAGTCGGCGTAGAAATTTTTGTCTTGCCGCCCGGAACTTAGCAATCGCGGGTTTTTGCCCAGCACTTCGTCACGGGTGTAGCCGGTAATGCGGGTGAAGGTGTCGTTCACCTCCATGATGTCGCCGTTAGGGTCCGTGATCATGATGCCCTCGCGCGCGTGGGTGAACACGCTGGCAGCCAGATGCAGTTGCTCTTGTGTGCGCAGGCGTTCACTAATGTCTCGGCAGGATCCGAACAGGCTTCCGTCGGGCAGTAGTGTGGCGTTGAGCTCGACGGGCACGGATTCGCCGGACTTCTTCAGGAGCCAGTAGTCGGCCCGCATTCTGCCGGTGGCTAACAGTTGGTCGAATTGCGCCTGTGCGCGGGACAACTCCTCCGGCCGGGCAACTTCACGGATGTTTTTGGTCAGAAATTCCTCGCGCGTGTAGCCCAGCAGGGTGACCGCTGCTTGGTTGACATCTTGGTAGTTTCCTTGAGCGTCGGAGACGAAGATAGCGTCGGCAGCTCCTTCCAGAATCGCACTGAGGCGTTTTTCGTTGGCAGCCAATACCGCAGCGGCCTTTTTTCTCTCGGTGATGTCGCGCACGAAGGCAATGAACTCGCCGCCGTTACTGGGGCTGTAGACGGTGCTGACCTCAACCAGCCAAATGGAACCGTCCTTGCGGCGGTGTGTCGATTCAAACTGGTCGTGCCCCTCTTTCACAATGCGCCCGATATGCGCCTGTGTGTCAGCGCCTTGCTCCTGTGCCTCCAGGTCGGCAATCGTCATGGTCAGCAGCTCTTCGCGGCTGTAACCAGACTGGCGGCAGTAGGTGGGGTTGACATCTTGCAGCGCGCCCTGCGCATTGACGCGCCAAAATCCGTCCAGCGTCGTCTCCAGAATGACATGCAAAGTCTGGACGCTTTGGGTGAGTGCATCTTCGCGCTGATCAATGGCTTCTATCAGGTGGTTGACCCCGCCAATCAGCGCGCCTACCTCGTCTGCCCTTTGCGCTGGCAGGGGCCGAATATCTGTTTTGCCCCCTGCCATATCCCGAATGATCTGGGCTGCACTGAACAGTGGATTGAGTTGCCGGCGAAGCATCCACCAGACCGTACCTCCAGCCACCAGGGTTAGTACAAGGGTGCCCCAGAGAAATCGCTGTTGCATTGCGCGCACGGGTGCAAAGGCCTCGGCTGTGGGCAGCATGCTGGCGGCAATCCAGCCAGTCGCGTCAATGCGCTTGTCAGCGGCCAGAATTTCAACACCCTGGGGATTTTTCATAATCTCCCAGCCTTCGTAGCCGGCCAAAAACCGGTCCAGCACCGTGTTCACGCCCACCTTGGGGAGTTGCTCCATGACCCGGCTTTTGTCTGTGGCGGTCACTACCAGGCGGCTCTTGGGGGTAACCAGTAAAAACCCTCCGGTTTTTCCGATTTTTCCGGTCGCGAAGTGGTCTAGAAAACTCGGTGCGTTCAGGTCGATCACCCCGGCCAATGCGCCCATCACCACACCCTGGTTATCCCGAATGGGCGCAGCCATACCAATCACCGGTGTACCTAAACGCCGGCCTATGACGGGTTCACCCACAGAAGCTTTGCCCAGTTGAAGCGCGTTGGCAATGTAGTCGCGATCCCGATAGTTCACGCCCACGCGGCCCAGTTGCACGGGCAAGGATGCGCTGGCAGTGCCGTCGAGCAAAGTTACAAAAACGCCAGCGTTAAAGTGGTTGTTCAGCACCTGGCTGTTTTGCAGCAACTCCTGGGTGGCGGTGGCGTCGCGCAATACGCTGGGGCTAATGGTCCGGGCTACAGATTCCAGGTTGATCAGGCGCTCAGTCAGCTCTTGGCTCACCTGCTCGGCTGCGAGGGTGACGGTTGCCAGCTGTTGCGCACCCAGCTGCTGCTGCATCTCACTTTTAAGCGCGCTGCTGACGTACCACGAGAACACATACATCCCCGCCAAGCAGATCGCCATCGTGGAGACGGTAATTCTCGTTTTCAGGGACTTCATATTCTCCCCAGGTACGGTTTGTTGAAGTTTTTTGGCGCAGTTTAAGCCTGTTTGGGCACAAAAACCACACCGCTCCAAAGGCCTAGCCGGCTCTGGCGTGCTCCACTTTCAGGCACTTGTTTTGCACCACCAGCAGGCCAGCCGCGCGCGCCTTCTCTGCTGCAGTCTCGTGCACCACGCCCAGTTGCAGCCAGATGGCGGGCGCGCCAATGGCGATGGCTTCGTCCACCACCGGCGGCACGTCCTCACTGTTGCGAAACACGTTGACCAGGTCGATGCGAACATGGCGGGCCGCCTCGGTGAGGGTGGGGTAGGCCGTTTCACCCAGAATTTGGCTGGCGTTGGGGTTGATGGGCACGATGCGCCAGCCGTGGCGCTGCATTTCGGCGGCCACACCAAAACTGTCGCGGTGCGGTTTGGGTGACAGGCCCACCACCGCCACCGTGAGCGGACGGCTTACCAAATGGGCAATGGTGTCAGCTTCGGTGAGTGGTGTGTGCATGGCGGTAGCTTACAGCGTGGACAGTGCGCGGCGCAGTTCGCCCGGCGTCAGGATTTCGGAGAGCACCACCGGTGCTTTGCCAGGGGCGTACAGCACGTAAACCGGCACCCCGCTGCGCCCCAGCGCTTGCAGGGCCTGGGTGATGGCGGGGTCACGGCGGGTCCAGTCTGCGCGCAACAATGTGACCCGCTTGGAGGCCATATCCGCCAGTATTTCCGGGTTGTTGAGCGTGGTCTGTTTGTTCACTTGGCAGGTGATGCACCACGCCGCAGTAAAGTCTACAAACACAGGCGTGCCCTGTGCCAGTGCGGCCTGCACGCTGCCCGGGGCCCAGGGCGCCCAGCCATCCGCGTCAGGGCTGGCCGTGCGGGTTGCGGCGGGGCTGCCCTGCAGCGGAGCATCTGCATACTTCAACATAAATGGACTGCTGGCCCATACCAATCCAGCGCATAGTGCTATTGAAACGCTAGCTAATACGGTACGGCTGTGGCCTCGCAGGTTCAGCGACCAGACCAGCATGCACAGGCCCACGAGCAGCAGCAGCAGGCTGCCCGCTCCGTCCACCCCGGTCAAATGCCCCAGTACCCACACCAACCACACCACCGTTGCAGCCATGGGAAAGGCTAAGAAATGGCGCAGTGTGTCCATCCACGCGCCGGGTTGAGGTAGCCAGCGCACCAGCGCTGGTACCCAACTGGCCAGCAAGTACGGCAGCGCCAGGCCCAGGCCCAGCACTGCAAAGATGGCCAAGGCTTGCAGGCCTGGCAGAGTAATCGCATAGCCCAGCGACGCGCCCATAAAAGGGGCCGTACAAGGTGACGCCACCGCCACCGCCAACACACCCGACAAAAACGACTCGGCCACCGGGTTGCGCAATTGCAGTGTGGCCAAGCGTTGGGGGAGCACGCTGCCCACATGGAGCCAGCCAGCTAAGTTAAGCGCAATCAAGGTAAACAACAACGCCAGCGCCACCACTACGCCAGGGGTTTGGAGTTGAAAGCCCCAGCCCAGCTGTTCGCCGCCCGCACGCAGTGACAACAGCAATCCGCCCAGCGCAACAAACGACACCACCACACCGGCGGTGTAGGCCAGGCCTTGGGCTTTTTGCGCTGTGCGCGATTGGCCACTTTGGGCCGCAAAACCCACAACCTTCATGGCCAGGACAGGGAATACACAGGGCATCAGGTTCAAGATCAATCCACCCAGCAAAGCCATGGCCAGCACCCACACTAGGCTTTGCGGCAAAGCCGGTGCGGTGGTTTGGGCTTGCTGGGCATTGGCGGCGAGTGCAGCTTGCAGCGCAGCAGGCACTTCGGCACGTGCCGCGGTGGCAGGCCAGTTGCCTTGCAACGTCGTCTCGGTGCGCAGACGTTCGTTGCCTTGCACCAGCACCCATGCCACGGTAGTGGGGCTGGTGTAGCGCTGGGCGGAGTGCGGAACATGGGCAGTCCACACACCGCCCTCCCAGCCTTGGGTGCCGGCTTGTTTGGCTGCGCTGCTTTGCACAGCGTCTTGGTCGCTGGGGAAGGCGGGGGTGTGCAGCAGCTCGTGGGTCTCCGGAAAGGCATTCACCGCCTTGCCTTGCCAGCCCGCTGGCAGGCCGCTTACCCGCAGGGCCATGCCGGTGTCTAATAGGGTGGCTTGGACCGGGCCCGCAAATGGCTTGGGTGCAGCGGCCCACGCGGCCTCAAAGATGCCCCGGTGCAACGCCGTGGAGCCACGCAGGGGCAGGCGCAGCACAAACTCGCCTTCCTGCGGAATGCACTCTTCCCGGCAAATGAGCCAGCTCGCCGAGAGGCGCACTTCCAGGTCCTGCGCCAGCGCAGCGGGGCGGAACCCGGCCCCAATGGTGAGGGGCACTGGTAGCAGCACCGTACCTTCGTACCCCAGGTTGGCGAGGCTGCCAATGGCAATCTTGTGGGGCGTGGGCCAGGCAATGTCGCCGGCAGTCATGCCCTCGGGCAGCGTCCACGTCAATGTGGTGGGGAGGCCTGAGTCGCCCGGATTCTTCCAGTAGGTGTGCCATTGGGGCTGGTGCTGCAGCTGCAAGCCCAGCCACACTTGGGCACCCGGCGCTACGCCTTGGGGGGCATAGGCCATGAGCTCGGCACGCACCTGTTCGTTCTGAACGACGGCAGTGGGGGTGCTAGTTTTTGCGCCAAATTGGGCGTAAGACGCCGTGGATAGTGCGCAAGCAGCTATCAAAAACAGGGCAAATCGCGTTCGCTCGAAGGCAGAGCGGAGAAGTTGGATGGCAAGCAAGGTCATGGCACGGTGGGAGCTGACAGGACCCCCAAAGGTTCCGTTGAAGGGTCTGCCCAGAATGGAA
>REAW01000046.1 GCA_004293725.1 Curvibacter sp. | reverse complement strand
TCTGCATTCAAAACTGGGGAACTTGCCGCCCAATGTCTTTGAGCAACAACAGGCAACTCAACAACCTATTGATGTGTCCGAAAAAACTTGACCACTACATTGGACGACGGATCAAGGCCTTGCGCGAAGATATAGGTTGGTCCCAGGAACGACTTGGCGTTGAAATTGGTATTGATGAGTCCAGTAGCAGGGCCAGAATTAGCCGATACGAATTAGGGGTGCATGAGCCGCCGTTGCCTACTGCAAGACTCATTGCAATGGCCCTGAATGTGCCGCTTGCATACCTGTACTGTGAAGATGACAGCATTGCGTCATTGCTGCTGTCCCTGCATCGACTCAAGCCAGCTGTTCGCAATCGCAAAGTTGAGGACTTCCTTGGGCAGTTGAATGCCAAGTAGCCGATAGTTCTTTCTGGATTCCATCGAATCGCCTCCCTAGGGTCAAGGTTGTAGTGTTTCCTTGTACCCAACGATGTACTGGCCAGTGACTGGCTCTATGTGTTGATTCTGACCGAAGAATGGAACCCTGCAGTGTGGGTTTACCCATTTTTAATTCATTTCGATATCCCGCGCCAGGTCGTCGTGGCACTGAGCGCAGTCAGCCGCTATGAACTGGGTGTCCATGAGCCACCCTTGCCTACAGCGAGATTGATTGCCCATGCGATGGGCGCGCCGCTGACCTACCTGTACTGTGAAGATGACAAGGTCGCTGCGCTATTGTTGGCATTGCACCAAATGAAGCCTGCCGCCAGGGACAGGAAGGTGGCGGAGTTGTTGGGGCTGCTTTCGTAGTTCACTTAGCATTGGAAGTTCAGTTACCCCATCTCAATGACCCGCGCCACATCGTAATGGCATTCCGCGCACTTACCCACAAGCAGCAAGTCACCAGATTTCACGACTCCAGAAAAATTGGTGATTGTTGTCGTGCCCCTGCACTGTCCGCAGTAGACGTTTGCCAGAAGAAGTTTCTTAGTAGCCATGGGTACGGTGGCCCACAGCTTGGCCGCAGGTGCGGTGAAATTAGGAATAGATTCGACGGTCACTTTTGCTCTCCGCTTGCGTTTTTTTGCATCCACTTGATTCCGGCCACACCAAGATTATTCCGGTTGATGTGCTCTGCAAAGATCGGGGCAAGTGTCTTCACGTTCTGATCGAAGCTGCTGCCCCACATTTGCTTGAGCTTCTGTAATCCATCGTCATTTCGATAAGTACTTCCGTCCCAATCGACTACCAGCAATGCGACGTCTCCCTCATCCGCAACCATGCAAAGTAAGGCGTCGTCGGAATCATCATTCAAAGAATCTTTAAGGCGTGTTTCATGGCTCGCCACTATTTCAACATAGGCGTCAATGCTCAGCGGTTTGCGGCCGTGCAGAGCGTCTTCGAGCTGAGTGGCAATTTTCTGTCTGCTGACCATAGATCGCGGAGGTGGAAGAACTAATTGGGCAGTGTAGCCAAGTCTGAACACCGAACCAACCGAACGTGCTTACCCGCTATGGTGATTGGTCATCAATGCCAACGTCAGAAAGCAAAAAGCCCATCACAAAGGATGGGCTTTTTACTTAGAGAACCATATGGAGCGGGAAAAGAGGCTCGAACTCTCGACCTATACCTTGGCAAGGTATCGCTCTACCAACTGAGCTATTCCCGCATGGTGACCACCGAAATGGTCATTTGGTGGCCTGGGGCGGAATCGAACCACCGACACAAGGATTTTCAATCCTCTGCTCTACCGACTGAGCTACCGGGCCTAAGCCTCAAATTATAACACTAGTTTTTCAGCTGCTTCGCTTGCCACGCGTTAAGTCCACGCCTAGCTGCTTGAGCTTGCGGTATAGATGGGTGCGCTCCAGGCCCGTTTTCTCTGCTACCCGCGTCATAGAACCATTTTCCTTGGCCAAATGATACTCAAAGTATGCTTTTTCGAATTCGTCCCGTGCTTCACGAAGGGGTTTATCCAGCATAAACCGCTGCTCTGACACCGGCCCCGCATCCGACGTGGCGGCTACGACAACAGGGGCTGAAAAAGCCTCTGCTATCTGCGAACTGGCCATAGGCAACGATACGGTCTTTCGCAGGTTGTTGCGCGCCAGTCCTTGCTCTACCGCCTTAAGCAACTTTTGCAAAGTGACTGGTTTTTCCAAGAAGGCCAAGGCACCGATCTTGGTGGCTTCTACCGCAGTATCAATGGTTGCGTGGCCACTCATCATGATGACAGGCATGGTCAGCGCTCCGGTAGACGACCACTCCTTGAGTAGCGTGATGCCATCTGTGTCGGGCATCCAGATGTCGAGCAACACCAAATCGGGGCGCTCCCGCAGACGAGCAGCACGGGCTTGCGCCGCGTTCTCGGCAAGTTCGACGGTGTGGCCTTCGTCATTGAGAATTTCCCATAACAAATCCCGAATTCCGTGTTCGTCGTCTACTACCAGTATGTTTGCCATTGTTAGCGCAGTCCCTTTGATGCCTTTGTTCGCACTCAGCCTTGTGCGCTTTGATCAACGGCCAATGATAACGACACTTGCGCTCCAGATACGATGCCACCCGTTGTTCGGTTGCTGATGTCGATCCGGGTGCCATGTTCGTCAGCGATTTTCTTCACCACTGCCAACCCCAGACCTGTGCCTTTAGCCTTGGTGGTGACATAGGGCTCGAAAGCGCGCTTCAAGATGGAGTCGGAAAAGCCCGTGCCCTGATCCTGCACGGACAGCCTTACACGGCCAATGTCCTTTAAGTATTGGGTATTGATCGTGACCGTGCCTGGCTCACCTTCGGCGGTACTTTCGGTAGCGTCCTGTGCGTTTTGGACCAGGTTATGAATGACCTGCCGCAGTTGCTGCGCATCTCCCAGTACCGGCGGACTAGTTAGATCAAGATCTGCCAGCAGGACGACCTTGCTGGCGTCCGACTCATACAGCTGGAGCACATCGCGAACCAAGGCATTCAGGTCCAGCGACTTGAGTTCAGCCGAAGGCAGGCGGGCGTAATCCCTAAACTCGTTGACCAGCCGCTTCATGGCATCCACCTGGTCAACAATTGTTTTGACGGACTTGGTGAGAATGGCCAACTCTGGGCCCGTTAACTTCGCGGCTAGTTTCATTTCCAAGCGTTCGGCCGAGAGCTGGATCGGGGTCAGCGGGTTTTTGATTTCATGGGCGAGCCGGCGTGCCACCTCGCCCCAAGCCTGGGCACGTTGTGCTGAAACGATTTCCGAGATGTCATCAAAAACCAATAGACGCTGATTGCCTGGCAATTCGGCCCCACGTGCCACCAGCGTTATGGCGCGCTCAAAGGGACTTTGAATCGCCGTAGCTCCAAGCTCAAAGGATTGCTGCCAATGGTCCAGCCCATGTTCGTTACGACTGGAAAGAAACTGGGAAAACTGATTTTGTATAGCCTCGCCAAAAACCTCAAGCCCGGGAACATCTGCAATGCATTTCCCTTCGTACGCCGCCAGAGACAGTTTCAGTATTCGGGTGGCACCTGGGTTAGTGGACAAGATTCGGCCATCGGCGGCCAACACGACGACCCCAGAGGTAAGGTTGTCCAAAATCGTCTGCAAGTTAGAACGGGCAGCATCGACCTGCGACATGCTGGACTCCACCGAACGACGGGCTTCTGCCAGCTGCTGGGTCATAGAAGCGAATGCACGGGTCAATCCCCCCAGTTCGTCCCTGCCTTGCATTGCGAGCTTGGGGGTTAAGTCGCCAGCAGCCACTTGGCTCACCCCTTCCGTCAGCAGCAGGAGGGGCTTGGCAAGCTGGTTGCCCAAGACCACCGCCAACAACACTGCACCAAACACTGCCAGAAACAAACTCAAGGTCAGCGTTCCAATGTACATACGCTTCAGGCCCTCTCGACCCAACGCGCGTTCCTGATACTCCCGATTGGCAGACTGGACGGCCATGGCGTTGGCGACCAGCCCTTCTGGCAAGGCGCGGGACACCAACATGTACCGCGTTTCCGGAGATAGGCCTAGCGTTGAACTAAAGATGGGTACAAGAGCCTTGATCTGGGCATTGGCTAGCGACGCAGGCACAGCGTCATCCAGCCCTTCAATCCAAGCGAGTGATCGGTCTTGACGAGCAGCTCTGAATTGGCTGGAACTTGGCTTTTCCGGGCTCAACTGAAATCGTGACTTCCCCACACTTGCAACAAGCCTCCCAGACCCAGTCCATACCGTGATGTCTGTAGCACTCAATTGTTCCAACAGGCGTTCGGCCACTTCACTGGTTGTGGAGTCGCTGGTTTCCGTCAGTTGGACAGCTGCAGTGCGCGACTTGGTGGCCAAGTCGCTTGATAGCGTCTCCAAAGTGACGCGACCTAAACTTAGTCCAGCTTCAAGCGCCCCTTCTACTTTTACGTCAAACCAAGTCTCGATTGAACGCGACACGAACTGGTAGGAGACGACGTAAATCAGCAACCCTGGCATCACACCCACCAACGCAAAAACGGTTGCCAGTTTGACCAGCAAACGACTGCCGAAACGTCCTTGGCGAAGTCTTGAAAACAGCCTGGAGCCCACCCAAACTATTGCGCCACCCAAAAAAGTGGCCACCACCACGTTCACAACAAAAAGGCGGGCGTAGTTTTGTTCGTATAGCTCCCGATTGTTGGTAGCTTGGGTTAGCAAGTACAGCAGCAAAATTCCAATAAGAACCATCGCAGCCGCCCCTACTGCTACGGCGCGCCTGACGACTCGAGAGGACTGGGGCCTGGAGTTTCCGCCGGATGGCGCTTCATTGCTCATTTGGCCAACTCTGGAGCCAAGAACTCTACCCGTGTGATGCCAAGATCCCAATCAGACTGCCCAATCGCGCCAATTTGAAATGGTCTGGGCAATTGCCCCAAGTCCAATCTAAAGCGAAACTCGAAGCGATACCTCAGGGCTGGATCCAGTTCATTGGTGGCGGCAACCCGCCAACGCGAAACACGCTTGATGCTGGCCAACGCTTGCTGCAGAGTGTCATAACTCTGGTTCAGGGCGAGGCCTTGTCCGGTAGCATTTGTAGGCCCTAAACTCACGTTAAGACGCCAACGGCGCGTAAGGGGCTGGAATGCCAGGCGAAACTGGCGTGTCGTCATGGCAATCGATTTATCAGACCAATACCACCGCTCCCGCAGCAACTCGGTTTCTGCCACGAACACCATGGGGATGCCTTTAAGCAATGCATCCTCGACTGAGCCAGGCAACTCAAACTGAAGCTGAGCCGAAAGACTGAGTTCCTCGCTGGTGCGCTCCAATTCAAAGCCAGTCAACTCCACGACCGCTTGGGCCTTTGCAAACAAGCAGTACCCCAGTAGACAGACAGCAAGGAGCAAACGCACGGTCCATTTAGGCAGTGCGTTTCTCAAAAAGTGCATAGAAAAAGCCGTCGTGGTCACCCAGTGAATTGTCAACGACAACTCCTGTTGCGGCTTCACTGCGAGGAAGTAAATGGCCGGGTGATGGCAGCAAAATGGAGTCAGTGTTGTTTGCAAGAAACGCTTGCACTTGCTCGTCGCCTTCGGCTCGAAAAAGAGAGCATGTGCAGTAGAGCAGCCGCCCCCCTCGGCGCACGAGCGGCCACAAGGCTTGCAAAAGTAGGCGCTGCGTTGCTGCCAATTGGGCCACATCGCTCTCGCGGCGCAACCATCGGATATCGGGGTGACGCCGCACGATTCCCGAAGCCGTACACGGCGCATCGAGGAGCACAAGGTCAAACATGCGACCATCCCACCATGTTTTGACATCGCCTGCGTCTGCCACTATCACTGTGGGATTCAGCCCAAGTCGTTGGACATTGGAAATTATTCTCTGAGCGCGATGCCTATCCACTTCTAGCGCCACGACATCAGCATCTGAAATTTCCATCAGATGCCCGGTTTTACCCCCAGGTGCGGCGCAAGCGTCAAGTATGCGTAGTGGCGTAGCTGACACAAACCCGCCAACCAGAAGAGGAGCGGCTATTTGCGCCGCAGCATCTTGCACAGACACCCATCCGTCCGCAAAGCCAGGGATCATATGGACTGGCGCGGGGTGTTCAAGTTCAATGGTATTCGCTGAACAGTGCCGCCCATCTAAACCTACACCTTGCAACAGTGACAGATAGGCATTGGCCTGCATACGACGCTGATTAACCCGCAGGGTCATGGGTGCATGGCGATTGGAGGCAATCAAAATTTGCTGCCAGTCCTCGGGGTGGTCATTTTGCAATCGGGAGATCCACCAGAGGGGATGATTCCAAACAGCAACCGGATCGGTGTCTGTTACCGCCACCAACGATTCACGCTCGCGTAGAAAACGCCGCAAGCAAGCGTTAACAAAATTTGCCTGTGCCCTTGTTTCAGGCTGCCGTTTTGCAGCCTCTACGGCTTGATTCACGAGGGTGAATACATCGTAAGGACTGTCATCCGTACGCCAGGCCAATGCTAGCGCAGAGCAAAGCAACGCATCCACAAAGGGCGACGGTGTTTTGCGCGCCAACTGTACGCGCAAGGCGTGCGCACGCCCCCAATGGCGCCACACATGGAAACACAACGCTTGCACACCATTGCGAAGATTGCCATCTACTGTGTCCAGCGCGGCGGTACCTGATGTGCCGGACATCACTGCCTGACTTACGCGTGCCACTTGCTGAATTTGCCGCCACAAGGGTGGGGCTTTGGAAGGGTTGTTCATAACTTAAATCGATCCGGCCATGTGAAAGCCCATGAGCCCGGAAACCCAGCGCGCCGGGTGTTGTTGAATTGCTTCGTTGTATTGGGCCGCAATTTGGTTATATCCACCGCTGGCACTCTTTACTTTGAGGCTGGCCGCGCTCCATGCGTCAACCATTTCGGATGGCACAACCGGCCCTGCCAAGTCTGATGGCGACGCACATAGCGCGGCCCATTCAGCCTGCAGGGCATCCCACATTGCAGAGAGTTGACTGACCGAGTCAGGATGTAGAGGCATCGGTTGGTGCTGATCCAATATTTGCTCGAACCGATGGGCGCAAGCATGCAAACCGACCCACGTCGAACTTACCCCGGAAGGGCCTAGATTGCTCGGCTCCTCAACGTATTGCTTGACCAACCCTGCGCAGGCGGCAGCATGCTTCTTCACAACCCCCAGCACTTCAAGACAACGTGCTCGCAAGCGCATCAGACGGTTGTACAGGCCAACCCCCCAGAAAAACAGGGTTGCAAGAATCACCCACAGCAACAAAGACGTATCCAATGTAGAGCTCCCAAGAAAAATGCCCCAAGCTGCTTGACACTAGCTTGGGGCACTTTCATGAAACAGGCAGATTACTCGGCCGAGGTTCCTTCGTTCGCTTCGAGCTCATCGGAGACGTCCCCAGCTCCAGCCAATTCGGCTGCCTCAGCTTCGGCAATCGCACGGCGCTCGGCATCGTCCATTGACTCGCGAACTTTGCGCGCCTCGTGGTAAGCCAAGCCCGTACCGGCGGGGATCAAGCGCCCCACGATGACGTTTTCCTTCAAACCACGCAACTCATCGCGCTTGCCCATGATGGCAGCCTCCGTGAGTACACGGGTGGTTTCCTGGAAAGAAGCCGCGCTGATGAAGCTATCTGTAGACAGCGACGCTTTGGTAATACCCAACAACAGATTGGTATACACAGCAGGAATCTTGCCCGCAGCCCGCAGGGCATCATTGGTGTTGAGCATTTCAGAGCGCTCCACTTGTTCACCATTGATGTATCCGGAGTCACCAGTTGCCTCAACGACCACACGACGCAACATTTGACGAACAATCACTTCGATGTGCTTGTCGTTGATTTTCACGCCTTGCAAACGGTATACGTCTTGAACTTCGTCCACGATGTAGCGGGCCAACTCTTCAGAGCCCAACAAGCGCAAGATGTCTTGGGGATCGGCGGGACCGTCCACAACGCTTTCGCCCTTGTTGACCACTTGCCCCTCGTGAACCAAGATGTTCTTTTCTTTGGGCACCAGTTCTTCCCACACCTTGCCTTCGGGGTCGGTGATCTGCAAACGGACTTTGCCTTTGGTTTCCTTACCAAAGGACACCGTACCTGTCGCCTCGGCCAAAACACCCTTGTCTTTCGGGGAGCGCGCTTCGAACAACTCAGCCACGCGAGGCAAACCGCCGGTAATGTCTCGCGTCTTCTGACCTTCGATGGGAATACGTGCCAGCACTTCACCTGGTCCCACATCTTGCCCGTCACGCACCTGAACCAGCGCACCCACCGGGAAACCGATGGTCACCGAGTGATCGGTACCAGGAATCTTCACTTCGTGGCCAGATGCATCGATCAACTTGACCTGAGGGCGGACCACCTTCGCAGCACCGCGGCGCTTGGGATCAATGACCACCAAGGTGGACAAGCCGGTCACTTCATCGACCTGTTTGGCGACAGTCAGGCCTTCTTCAACATTCTCGAAGTGTGCTTTGCCAGCAAACTCGGTGATGATGGGGCGAGTGAGCGGATCCCAGTTGGCCAAGATCGCACCAGCCTTGATGGCTTGGTCGGCCTTGACCGTCAGCACCGCGCCGTAAGGCACTTTGTGGCGCTCACGCTCACGACCGTGTTCGTCATGAATCACGATTTCGCCGGAACGCGCAATCACAACCAACTCTTTTTTGCTGTTGGTCACATACCGCATGGTGGCGTTAAAACCAATAACGCCATTTGACTTGGCTTCCACGCTGGAAGCGATAACAGCACGAGACGCAGCACCACCAATGTGGAAGGTACGCATGGTCAGCTGCGTTCCAGGTTCACCGATGGACTGGGCAGCGATCACACCAACCGCCTCACCACCGTTGATCAAACCGCCACGACCCAAATCGCGTCCGTAGCATTTCGCGCAAATTCCGAAGCGCGTTTCACAAGTCAGCGCGGTGCGCACTTTGACTTCGTCTACACCAGCGGCTTCGAGTTCTTCAATTAAGTCTTCGTCTAGCATGGCCCCAGCAGGCGCCAGAACCGCGCGGTTCTCTGGGTGCAACACTTCTTCAGCTGCTGTTCGACCCAAAATACGGTCACGCAACGACTCAATCGTTTCACCGCCTTCAACAATGGCACGCATCAAGTAGCCATTGTGCGTACCGCAATCCTGCTCGGTCACGACCAGGTCCTGTGTTACGTCGACCAAACGACGTGTCAGGTAACCGGAGTTCGCTGTCTTCAGCGCAGTATCAGCCAGACCCTTACGGGCTCCGTGGGTGGAGATGAAGTACTCCAAAACGTTCAGGCCTTCACGGAAGTTCGCGGTAATCGGAGTTTCGATGATGGAACCGTCAGGTTTAGCCATCAGACCCCGCATACCTGCCACTTGACGAATCTGGGCAGCAGAACCACGCGCGCCGGAGTCGGCCATCATGTAGATGGAGTTGAAGGACTCTTGCTGAACTTGCTTGCCATGGCGGTCTTCGACCATTTCCTTGGAAAGCTTGGCCATCATCACCTTGGAAACTTCGTCACCTGATTTGCCCCAGATGTCCACGACTTTGTTGTAGCGCTCACCGGAAGTCACCAGACCCGACACATATTGCTGCTCGATCTCTTTCACTTCTTTCTGGGCGCGACCAATGATGTCGTGTTTTTCGGCCGGCACCAGCATGTCGTCGATACAAATGGAGATACCGGCGCGAGTCGCCAGGCGGAAACCCGCCTGCAACAGCTTGTCGGCAAACACCACGGTCTCTTTCAATCCGCACTTACGGAAAGACACGTTGATGAGTTTGGAGATCTCCTTCTTTTTCAGCGCCTTGTTGATGTTGGCAAAAGGCAATCCCTTGGGGAGGATTTCAGACAGTAGCGCACGGCCAGCCGTTGTTTCCACAAGAGAAGTTGAAGGAATGAACTCACCGGTGGCTTTGTTCTTGGTCCACTCGGTAATACGCACATTGATGCGTGCGTTCAACTCAACAGCACCACCGTCAAAGGCGCGCTGCACTTCGCCGGTATCGGCAAAAATCAGGCCCTCGCCCTTGCCGTTGATACGGTCACGGGTGGTGTAGTAAAGACCCAGCACCACGTCTTGCGACGGAACGATGGATGGCTCCCCGTTGGCCGGGAACAGCACGTTGTTGGAAGCCAGCATCAGCGTACGGGCTTCCATTTGCGCTTCCACCGACAAGGGCACGTGAACGGCCATCTGGTCACCGTCGAAGTCGGCGTTAAAGGCCGCGCAAACGAGGGGGTGCAGTTGGATGGCCTTGCCTTCAATCAGGATGGGCTCGAACGCCTGGATACCCAAACGGTGCAGCGTGGGCGCACGGTTCAACATCACGGGGTGCTCTTTGATGACCTCTTCCAGAATGTCCCACACGACAGGCGTGCCGGATTCGACTTCTTTCTTGGCCGCCTTGATGGTGGTTGCAATGCCCATGGCCTCGAGGCGGGCGAAGATAAACGGCTTGAACAACTCCAAGGCCATCAGCTTAGGCAGACCGCACTGGTGCAACTTGAGCGTTGGGCCCACGGTAATCACGGAACGACCGGAGTAATCCACGCGCTTGCCCAGCAAGTTCTGGCGGAAACGGCCACTCTTGCCCTTGATCATGTCGGCCAGGGACTTCAGTGCGCGCTTGTTGGCACCCGTCATGGCCTTGCCGCGACGGCCGTTGTCCAGCAAGCTGTCCACGGCTTCTTGCAACATCCGCTTCTCATTGCGTGCAATGATTTCCGGCGCTTTTAATTCCAACAAACGGCGCAGACGGCTGTTGCGGTTGATAACGCGGCGGTACAGGTCGTTCAGGTCTGAGGTCGCAAAGCGGCCACCGTCCAGCGGCACCAGCGGACGCAAGTCCGGTGGCAAAACGGGCAGCACGTCCAAGACCATCCACTCGGGCTTGATGCCAGATTTCTTAAACGCTTCCAGAACCTTCAAACGCTTGGCGTTTTTCTTGATCTTGAGTTCAGAGCCGGTCAGGTCGTTGCGCAGCTTCTCGATCGAACCTTCGATGTCGATGCTTTGCAGCAGGTCCTTGATACCTTCAGCGCCCATCTTGGCCTGGAACTCGTCGCCAAATTCTTTGAACTTGGCGTCGAAGTCGTCCTCGGACATGATGCTGAACTTCTTCAGCGGAGTCATGCCAGGGTCGGTGACAACGTAGGCTTCAAAGTACAACACACGTTCGATGTCACGAAGTGTCATGTCCAGCACCAGGCCCAAACGGCTGGGCAGGGACTTCAGGAACCAGATGTGGGCGCAAGGCGCAGCCAGGTCGATGTGACCCATGCGCTCACGGCGAACTTTGGTCTGTGTAACTTCAACGCCGCACTTCTCGCAGATTACGCCGCGGTGCTTCAAACGCTTGTACTTGCCGCACAGGCATTCGTAGTCCTTGATGGGCCCAAAAATCTTGGCGCAGAACAAGCCATCACGTTCAGGTTTGAACGTACGGTAGTTGATCGTTTCAGGTTTCTTGACTTCACCGAATGACCACGAACGGATCTTTTCGGGCGACGCCATGCCAATTTTGATGGCATCGAAGTGCTCATCAGGCGTGAACTGCTTGAACAGGTCGAGTAAAGATTTCATGTGACTCTTTCCCTTTCAATTAAGAACGTTCGAGTTCAATGTCGATGCCCAAGGAACGTATTTCCTTGACCAATACATTGAACGATTCCGGCATACCGGCTTCAATGGAATGCTCACCCTTGACGATGCTCTCGTACACCTTGGTACGGCCTTGCACGTCATCAGATTTGACCGTCAGCATTTCCTGCAGGACATATGAAGCACCATAAGCCTCCAATGCCCACACTTCCATTTCACCGAAGCGCTGGCCACCGAACTGGGCCTTACCACCCAATGGTTGCTGGGTCACCAAGCTGTACGGACCGGTGGAACGGGCGTGCATCTTGTCATCTACCAAGTGGTGTAGTTTCAAATAATGCATATAGCCCACAGTGGTTGTGCGCTCAAATGCGTCGCCGCTGCGCCCGTCATACAACTGTGCCTGGGTACGTGTTGCAGTGAGCCCCTTTTCTTTGGCAACGTCATCCGGATAGGCGAGTTGCAGCATGTCGCCAATTTCCTTCTCCGTGGCGCCATCAAAAACGGGAGAAGCAAATGGCACGCCGCTGGTGAGCTCCCGCGCCATTTCCTTCACTTCAGCATCGGTCAATTGGGTCAAATCTTCCTTGCGGCCAGTGCTGTTGTAGATCTGCTCAAGGAAACCACGGATTTCGGTCGCGGCAGCTTCACGCTGGAGCATGTCGCCAATACGTTGGCCCAGGCCCTTGCCAGCCCAGCCCAAGTGCACTTCCAGCACCTGGCCGATGTTCATACGTGAAGGCACGCCCAGCGGGTTCAGGACGATGTCCACCGGTGTGCCGTCTGCCAGGTAAGGCATGTCTTCCACTGGAGTGATCTTGGAGACCACACCCTTGTTGCCGTGACGCCCGGCCATCTTGTCACCGGGCTGCAAGCGGCGCTTAACAGCAATGTAAACCTTCACCATCTTGAGGACACCGGCAGGCAGCTCATCCCCTTGCGTCAACTTCTTGCGCTTTTCTTCAAAAGCGAGGTCGAAACTATGGCGGGTTTGTTCCAACGAATTCTTGATGCTTTCAAGTTGGCTGGCAACCTCTTCATCGGCGGGGCGAATGTCGAACCAGTGGAATTTCTCGAAGGACGTCAAATAGGCTTTGTCGATTTTGGTGCCCTTGGCAAGCTTTTGCGGGCCGCCATTCGCGACCTTGCCCGTCAACAGCTTTTCAATACGGTCAAAGGCGTCGGCTTCCACAATACGCAGTTGGTCATTCAAGTCCAAGCGGAACCGCTTGAGCTCGTCGTCAATGATCTGCTGCGCCCGGCGGTCGCGCGTGATACCTTCACGGGTGAAGACCTGCACATCGATCACCGTACCGGAGCTACCTTGGTCTACACGCAGCGACGTATCTTTCACATCGCTTGCTTTCTCGCCGAAGATAGCGCGCAGCAGCTTCTCTTCTGGTGTGAGCGTGGTTTCTCCCTTTGGCGTCACTTTGCCAACCAGCGTATCACCGGGCAACACTTCTGCACCCACGTAGATAATTCCGGACTCGTCTAGGCGGTTGAGTTGTTGTTCACTCAGGTTGGGAATGTCGCGGGTGATTTCTTCGGCGCCCAATTTGGTGTCACGCGCCATCACCACGAGTTCTTCAATGTGGATCGAGGTATAGCGGTCTTCTGACACCACACGCTCACTGATCAGAATCGAATCTTCAAAGTTGTATCCATTCCAGGGCATGAAGGCTATCAACATGTTCTGACCAATGGCGATTTCACCCAGGTCGGTCGATGCGCCGTCGGCAATCACATCACCCTTGGACAGCTTGTCGCCCTTCTTGACGATGGGGCGTTGATGGATATTCGTATTCTGGTTGGAGCGCTGATACTTGATGAGGTTGTAAATGTCTACGCCCACTTCGCCGGCTTGTGCTTCAGCGTCGTTCACACGAATCACCACGCGTGTGGCATCTACGTAATCGACAATACCGCCTCGGCTTGCTGTGACCACCGTACCCGAGTCCACTGCAGCAACACGCTCGATGCCAGTTCCCACCATCGGCTTTTCTGGACGCAACACAGGCACCGCCTGGCGCGACATGTTGGCGCCCATCAAGGCGCGGTTCGCATCGTCGTGCTCCAAAAATGGCACTAGCGATGCAGCTACCGAGACGATCTGTGCAGGCGACACGTCCATGTATTGGACACGTTCAGCGCCGACCAGGATAGATTCACCCTTTTCACGAGCCGACACGAGGTCACCAATCAGCATACCCTCCTTGTTCAAGGCGGCATTTGCCTGGGCGATGACGTACTTCCCTTCTTCGATCGCTGACAAGTAGTCAATGTCATGGGTAACTTTGCCATCTACCACGCGTCGATACGGTGTCTCAATAAATCCGTATTCATTCAATCGGGCATACAACGCCAATGAGTTGATCAGGCCAATGTTTGGACCTTCTGGCGTTTCAATGGGGCACACGCGTCCGTAGTGAGTCACGTGCACGTCGCGCACCTCGAATCCAGCACGCTCGCGGGTCAAACCACCTGGGCCAAGGGCCGATACACGGCGCTTGTGGGTGATTTCAGCCAGCGGGTTCGTCTGATCCATGAATTGGGACAACTGCGATGCACCGAAGAACTCTTTCAATGCAGCCGAAATGGGCTTGCTATTGATCAAGTCATGCGGCATCAAAGGCTCTTGCTCGGCTTGGCCTAAGCGTTCTTTCACAGCCTTTTCGATCCGCGCCAGACCGGTACGGTATTGGTTCTCGGCCAACTCTCCCACGCAACGAACGCGGCGGTTACCCAAGTGGTCAATATCGTCAACATCGCCACGACCGTTACGCAGGTCTACCAATATTTTGACAACCGCCAGGATGTCTTCATTGGTCAGCACCATCGGGCCTGTAGACTCCGAACGCCCCATTTTGGCGTTGAACTTCATGCGGCCCACGCGCGACAAATCGTAGGTATCCGGGTTGTAGAACAAGCGCTGGAACAATGCTTGCACTGCGTCTTCCGTCGGCGGTTCACCAGGACGCATCATGCGGTAGATCGCTACACGTGCGGCGAATTCGTCTACCGTTTCATCGGTCCGCAGGGTCTGCGAAATGTAGGCGCCCTGGTCCAATTCGTTGGTATAGATGCAAGGCAAATCTTGAACACCGGCGGTGCGCAGTTTCTTGAGCAATGCCTCAGTCAGTTCTTCATTGGCCTTGGATACAATTTCACCAGTGTCGCCGTCGACCACATTGCGCGCAACCACGCGTCCGATCAGGAAGTCTTCGGGCACACTGATATGGGTGGTACCCGACTGTTCCAACTCGCGCGTGTGACGAGCAGTAACGCGCTTGTCCTTGGCAACAACCACCTTGCCAGACTTGTCGGTAATGTCAAAACGAGCCACTTCACCGCGCAGACGCTCAGCCACAAATTCCATTTGGGCACCACTGTCCATCAGGCGGAAGTTGTCGTTAACGAAAAAGTTGGCGAGTATGGATTCGTTGTTCAGGCCAATGGCCTTGAGCAGTATCGTGACCGGCATCTTGCGGCGACGGTCCACGCGAAAGTACAACAAGTCCTTTGGATCGAATTCGAAATCTAGCCAGGAGCCGCGATAGGGAATGATGCGCGCAGAGAAAAGCAGCTTGCCAGAACTGTGGGTCTTTCCCTTGTCGTGCTCAAAAAACACGCCGGGGGACCGGTGCAACTGGGACACGATCACGCGCTCTGTGCCGTTGATGATGAAGGAGCCTTTGCCAGTCATAAGGGGCACTTCGCCCATATAGACTTCTTGTTCTTTGACTTCCTTGACGACCTTGTTCTGACCTGTAGACGACTCGCGGTCGTAAATTATCAGCTGAACCTTGGCACGCACTGCAGAGGCAAATGTCAGGCCACGGGTTTGGCATTCACGAACATCAAACGCTGGCTTGGCCAGGTTGTACTCGAGGTACTTCATTTCCACAAATCCGTTGTGAGAAACGATGGGGAATGCCGCTTCAAACGCAGCTTGCAGTCCCTCTACAGTACGTTTTTTGGGTGCTATGTCGGCTTGCAAGAATGCGGTGTAGGCATCTTTCTGCATTTGCAACAAGTATGGAATCTCGAGCACGCTGTCGCGATTACCGAAGTTTTTGCGAATTCGCTTGCGTTCTGTGTATGTGTAAGCCATTAGATCTCCGGGCAAAGGCTGAGGAATCCTGGGGGTCCTAGGCGACTGTCACGTTGAGCACCACTCTCAACAGGCTTGGCGATTGGCCACTACCAATCACTGGCGGACGACTGTGCATTGCACACAGCCCGTACCAAGGCGTCTTCTGCAGTCGGGTCAGAAGACACTCCAAATAAGTCAATGGACTACTTTGGGGTGTGCACTGAATTCATTGCGCACAAGCGGCAAAGGCTGAAGGCCCTTGTGAGGACCTCCAGCCCTGGCAAAACAGTCGATTACTTGAGTTCGACTTTAGCGCCAGCTTCTTCCAGCTTCTTCTTAGCGGCTTCAGCGTCAGCTTTGGCAATGCCTTCTTTGACTGCCTTTGGTGCGCCATCAACCAAGTCCTTGGCTTCTTTCAAGCCCAGACCGGTGATTTCACGCACGGCTTTAATGACGGACACTTTGTTAGCGCCGGCTTCAAGCAACATGACGTTGAATTCGGTCTTTTCTTCAGCGGCGGCGGCAGGGCCAGCAGCAGCAGCAGGACCGGCCATCGCGGCAGCGCTTACTCCAAATTTCTCTTCGATGGCTTTCACCAGGTCGTTGAGTTCCATGACCGTCATGCTATCTAGCGCGGTCAAAAATGCGTCTTTATCGAATGCCATTTTGATTTCCTAACAAGTTTGGTTACTACAGGCAGCACGCAATTAAGCGGGAACTGCCTCTGCGGGGGCAGCTTCCACTGCACCTGCGCCACGCTGTTCCGCCAGCGCGGACAGCACACGGGCCGTACGCGTAATGGGGGACTGCATCAAGCCCAACAATTGAGCCAACAACACTTCCTTGGAAGGGATGCTTGCCAATTGCTTCACGCCGTTCACGTCCAAGGCCTTACCGCCGTACGCACCAGCACGAATCACCAACTTGTCATTGGTTTTCGCGAACTCGGCCACCACTTTCGCGGCAGCTACTGCGTCTTCGGAAAAGCTATAGATCAGAGGACCGGTCATCTGGTCGGACACAACATCAAACTGGCTACCAGCCACAGCACGGCGGGCCAATGTGTTTTTCAACACACTCAGGCTCACACCGGCGCCGCGCGCGGTATTACGCAGTTTGGTCATGTCAGCGACCGTGATGCCGCGGTATTCCGCGATCACGAGCGTTTGAGCTTTAGCGGCGAGGCCGGTCACATCACTGATGACCGCTTCTTTCTCACTGCGATTAAGACTCAAGGTCTACTCCTTTAAATGCACTTTGCAACTTACGCCGCTTGGTGCTCCACATTGCAGCGACCAACTGTTAACAGAACTCTCATTCCATTTGCAGCGGGATCGCCATCTGCGTTGGCTGGAAAATTAAGCACAGCAAGCTGCACGCCAACGGTCTTGGATGACCTGCCGACCCAATAGGATCAACAGCCCACCACATTGAGAACCATTTGCACGGCCCCCAAATTTTTTGCGATTACGCCGAGATGGATTGAATGTCCACGCGAACACCCACACCCATGGTCGACGAAACAGCGACTTTCTTCAAGTACACGCCCTTGCTAGATGCCGGCTTGGCCTTTTGCAAGGCGTCTACGAGTGCTGCCAAGTTGCCTTGCAATTTGTCAGACTCAAACGAGCGACGTCCAATAGTCGAATGTACGATTCCAGCCTTGTCCACACGGAACTGGACTTGGCCGGCCTTGGCGTTGCGAACTGCAGTTGCCACGTCGGGAGTAACAGTTCCAACCTTCGGGTTAGGCATCAAGCCACGAGGCCCCAGAATCTGACCCAACGTACCCACGATGCGCATGGCATCAGGCGCTGCAATCACGACGTCGAATGGCATGTCCCCCGCCTTGACCATGGCAGCCAGATCGTCCATACCAACGATGTCTGCGCCGGCTGCCTTGGCCTCTTCTGCCTTGGCGCCCTGGGCGAACACAGCTACGCGTTTTGTTTTACCTGTGCCATTCGGCAATACAACAGCGCCACGCACCACTTGGTCAGACTTCTTGGCATCAATGCCAAGCTGCACTGCTACGTCGATGGATTCATCGAATTTGGCATTGGCAAATTCCTTGACCATACCCAGGGCATCGGTCAAGGTATACAGCTTGTTGCTGTCGACCTTGCCGACTTGGGTCTTTTGTTTTTTTGTAAGCTTGGACATTTACACGCCCTCCACATTCACGCCCATCGATCGGGCAGAGCCAGCAATGGTACGGACTGCAGCATCCAGATCAGCGGCAGTCATGTCTTTCATCTTGGTCTTTGCGATTTCTTCGAGCTGAGCACGAGTGATCTTGCCGACCTTGTCTTTCAAAGGATTGGAGGAACCCTTGTCCAGTTTGATGGCCTTTTTGATCAGCACGGTCGCAGGAGGCGTCTTGATTACAAAGGTGAAGCTTTTGTCAGCAAATGCTGTAATCACCACGGGCAAAGGCAGACCTGGCTCAACACCTTGAGTCTGCGCATTGAATGCCTTGCAGAACTCCATGATGTTCAAACCGCGTTGACCCAAAGCAGGGCCAATAGGGGGGGATGGGTTGGCCTTACCGGCTGGCACTTGCAGCTTGATAAAACCGACGATTTTTTTCGCCATGATTTCTCCTTACGGGTAATTGCGCGTCGGTACTGAACAATTCAGACGTCAGCTCCCCGGGGTTAACGACTCTTCTCATTTCATTTGCGCCGAGTCGGAAAACGCAAATGCAAGAACTCCGCCATCGCTGGCGAATAAGCCCTATGTTTTCTCTATCTGAGAAAACTCCAACTCCACCGGTGTAGAGCGGCCGAAAATGGTTACCGACACCCGTACTTTGCTCTTCTCGTAGTTCACGTCTTCCACTGAGCCATTGAAGTCAGTGAATGGGCCTTCCTTGACACGAACATACTCTCCCACAACAAATTCAATCTTGTGACGAGGCTTGTCGGTGCCTTCCTGCATCTGGTTGACAATCTTCATCACCTCGGCCTCCGAGATGGGTGCAGGTCGGTTTTTCGCCCCCCCAACAAAGCCAGTCACTTTATTGGTGTGCTTCACCAAGTGCCAGCTCTCGTCATCCATCACCATTTCCACTAGCACATAGCCCGGGAAGAATTTTCGCTCAGTTGTCTTTTTCTGGCCGTTTTTGACTTCCACGACCTCCTCCATAGGGACGAGGATGCGACCGAACTTGCTCTGCATGCCAGCGCGAGTGATCCGCTCGGTGATGTTGCGCTCAACCGCCTTCTCCATACCGGAATAGGCATGGACCACATACCAGCGCAGATCTGGATTCACAGGCGCGGGCGCAGGCTGCTCTGCAGCGGAAATCACCACATCTTCAGTCATTATTTTTTCCACCCCAGAATCAGGTCATAAAAAATCCACTCAAGCGTCTTGTCTGTCAACCACAGAAACAGCGCCATGACGAACACAAAGCCAAAGACATACGCAGTAATCTGAATCGCTTCTTTGCGCGCCGGCCATACAACTTTGCGAACTTCGCGCCAAGCATCCTTGCCAAACGCGATCAATTGGCGGCCAGACTCCGACGTAAAAAAGGCCACTGCAGCCAATGCCAGTCCGAGCAGCAATACCGACCACTGCACCAATGCACCCTGCTTGCCCAGCAAATAGAATGCCGCCAGCGCACCCAACACCAGCAGGGCAGCTGCACCCAGCTTGGCTTTATCTGCACCCGTGTTGACAGTTTGAACTTGTGTCGTGGCCATAGTCTTTATTTGCGCCTTACTTGTACTTAAATTTCAGCATCCTCAAGACACTGAAGCCCGCTACACCGTAGCGGGCTCGCTCACCACCTGCTTCCAGATGGCAGGGGCAGTAGGAATCGAACCTACAACCTTCGGTTTTGGAGACCGACGCTCTGCCAATTGAGCTATACCCCTAGGTTTTCCTTACGCAATGATCTTTGCAACCACGCCCGCACCCACGGTACGGCCACCCTCGCGGATGGCGAAGCGCAGGCCTTCTTCCATGGCGATGGGGTTGATCAA
>REAW01000016.1 GCA_004293725.1 Curvibacter sp. | reverse complement strand
ATCACTTCAAACAGCTCGTCCAGCGTACCAAACCCTCCAGGAAACGCGACCAACGCTTTGGCCCGCATCATGAAATGCATCTTGCGCGTGGCGAAGTAATGGAACTTGAAGCTCAGTGAAGGCGTGACATAGGGGTTCGGTCGTTGTTCATGGGGCAGGGCAATATTCAATCCCGGTGTGAGCGCACCCATCTCAAAGGCGCCGCGGTTCGCCGCTTCCATGATGCCTGGCCCGCCGCCTGTACAGATGAACAAGCGATCCTTCAGTGCCTTGCGGGCACTGTAGCCTGCCACGAGTCGAGCAAAAAGGCGGGCATTGTCGTAATGTTTGGAATTGCGGATATGGCGCTCGGCAAGTGCCAATTGGGCTGCGTCACCACTGGCTTTGGCAGCCTTCAGGGCCGCGTTGGCGTCTTCCGGGGACGGAAAGCGCGCGCTCCCGAAGACCACTACCGTGTTTTCCACCCCTTGGGCCGTTTGGTCCATATCCGGTTTAAGCATTTCCATCTGCATACGCATGCCACGGGTCTCGCGGCGCAGCAGAAATTCAGGGTCGGCAAACGCCAAGCGGTAGGCATCCGCCTCCAGCATGTTGCCAAGGTCGGCATGGGCTTGTAGATCGGCCCAGGCATTGGCCAAGCGGGCTTCGTTAAGGTTTTGCGTGTTTTCCATGTGCGCATTGTGCGGCAAATGGAAGTCAGCAAAAAGGCTCCTGAAGGAGCCTTTTTTGGTCAGCGCAGCAAGTTAGACGCGTTTGCGGTATTCGCCGGTCCGGGTGTCGATTTCGACCTTGTCACCTTGGGCAACAAAAATCGGTACACCGATCTCGAAACCGGTGGCGATCTTGGCTGGCTTCAGAACCTTGCCTGATGTGTCGCCCTTGACGGCCGGCTCGGTCCAGGTGATTTCGCGCTCCACGCTGGTGGGAAGTTCCACCGAGATCGCCTTGCCTTCATAGAACACCACTTCGGCGGTCATGCCGTCCTCCAGGTAGTTCAGCGAATCGCCCATGTTTTCGGATTCGACTTCGTACTGGTTGTAGTCTGCATCCATCCAGACATACAGAGGGTCGGCAAAGTAGGAATAGGTGCAATCTTTCTTGTCCAGAATGATCTGGTCAATTTTGTCGTCTGCCTTGAATACCACTTCGGTTCCGAAGTTGGCGATCAGACTTTTGAGTTTCATGCGCACGGTGGCAGAGTTACGACCGCCGCGGCTGTATTCGGTTTTCAGGACGACCATGGGGTCTTTGCCGTGCATGATCACATTGCCAGCGCGGATTTCTTGAGCGATTTTCATAGGGTTGCAGGAACGAATGTCGCGTGGTGCGACTGTAGGCCGCAGTCTGCGGCGGGGCATGACTTGCCCCAAAAATCAGGCGGCAAATTCAGCAAAGCCTCGGATTTTATCTTTTTTTCTGGACAAAGCCGATGAGCTGGCTTCCCAAATCTTCTATCTGCAGCAGACTTTCACGCCAACGATGGGCCGCAAGCGACCACTCAGCAAGTGGCATCGCACTCCAGTCTGGCGTTGGGTGCCCCTGGTGGGTTGTATCGATCAGGCCGTTCCACGCCAAGTGCGCCTCGCGCAACGACGGAGGCGCCTGCATCTGGTCCAGCAAGGCAATGAGCTTGGTGGCGTGCGCACCATCGTCCTGCGGGTAGATTTGCCATAACCATGGCTTTCCTGCCCAAATTGCGCGCACCAGGGAATCCTCCCCGCGCACCAGATTCAGATCGCAGGCCCACAGGAGCTCGTCAAAGTCTGTCTGGGGCAGCGGCTCCAGCCAGTGCAGCGCGAGTGCGCCACTACCTGTGTTTGGCAGCTTCAACTGCGCCAGGACCGTCTGCACAGCGCGCTGGGACCGGCCAGGTGTGACAAGCAGCAGCGTGGGTGCTGCGCCCTTCATCAGCCCTTGCAGCAGGGCTACCAACTCAGGAGGTTCGTAGCAAAACAGTGAGACCAGGCGCTGACCCTGCCAAACGATGCCATGCCGTGCAAGCCAGATGCTGCGTGCGCTGTCATCAAACGAGGCCCTGCGCAATTGGTAATTCGCCTCGCGCAGCAGCCCGCCGCTGCGTGCTGTGAAGCCGGGGTAGTAGAAGTGTTTGGTCCAGCCCTGAGCCGGGCCTTGCATCACGGGCGAGGGCAGGCCATGGCAGCGTTCCACATAGGCCTCTGCCGACAGGTACTCCAGATTGATCCACACAGGAGGTTTGAGACCATTTTGGCCACCGGGCGCCATATCCATTGCGCGAGCAGCTATAAATTCAGGATCGATCTCGCAGCCAAAGCCTTCGATCCACACGTCGGCGGGAGGCAGTTCTTTCAGCACACTGGGGTTGTGCGCGTCCGCCCAGTCGTGCACCTGCACGCCGGGCCAGTGGCCGTTCACCGCACCGGGCGCCATCCAGGCAAGGGCGCTGGTGTCGTCGACCCACAGGCGTACCGCATGGCCGCGCCTCGCCAAGTCGGCACATAAGCGCCAGCACACACCAATATCGCCAAAGTTGTCGATGACTTTGCAGAAAATATCCCATTGCATGGCGGCTATTGTCCATGCGGTACTGGCTCGCTCAAGGAGCAAGCACAATAGCGTCCCATGTCTGATGACCAATCTGCCGCAACCCATTCCGATGCACTGCTTCGTGAAGTAGCAGCCTTGCCGACCTTGCCCGGGGTCTATCGCTACTTTGATGCAGACAACCAGTTGCTGTACGTGGGCAAAGCCATCAGCCTGAAGAAGCGGGTCAGCAGCTATTTCCAAAAAGACCATGGTGGCACGCGCATTGGCCACATGGTAAGCAAAATTGTGCGTATGGAGACCACCGTAGTGCGTTCTGAGGCCGAGGCGCTGCTGTTGGAAAACAACCTCATCAAGACGCTGAGTCCGAAATACAACATCCTGTTTCGAGACGACAAGAGCTACCCCTATCTAAAGATGACGGGTACACCGTCGGTGCCTAAGCATGCTGTGCCAGCAGAGCCAGCAACCCCCTCTCGGTTGCCGCAGCCGGTGGAATTTGCCCGGGTGTCTTATTACCGGGGTGGGGTGGAAAAGAAGCACCGCTACTTTGGGCCTTACCCGAGCGCTTGGGCGGTGAAAGAAGCGATTTTGCTGATGCAAAAGGTGTTTCGCCTGCGCACCTGCGAAGACTCCGTGTTCAGTAATCGCACGCGACCCTGCTTGCTTTTCCAGATCAAGCGCTGCTCCGCGCCTTGCGTGGGCCACATCAATGCGCTGGACTATGCGCAGGACGTGGCAAATGCTGAGCGTTTTTTGCGCGGGGAGGCGCAGGATGTCATGCGCGGCCTTGAGGCCCGCATGATGGCGCACGCCGAGCGGTTGGAGTTTGAGCAGGCCGCAGAGCTGCGTAACCAAGTGGCCGCGCTGTCCAATGTGTTGCACCAGCAGTCGGTCGACAACGTGTCGGATCGTGATGTGGATATCTTGGCAGTGAAGGTGCAGGGCGGCAAGGCCTGCGTGAACCTGGCCATGGTGCGCGGTGGCCGTCATCTGGGCGACCGCCCTTATTTTCCGGTGCATGTGGAAGACGCCACGCTGATGGGTGGGGCCGACGACAGCGAGGCGAAGAAGTCGGTAGAAGCTCAGGTGCTGGAGGCTTTCCTGTCGCAACACTACATAGACGTACCTATGCCAGGCGTCTTGGTGGTCAGCGAGCCAGTGAGCAAGGGTCTGCTGCAGGCGCTGTCTGAACAAACCGGCATCAAGGTCACCGCCGTGCACCAACCTCGCGAACAGCGCCGTGCTTGGCTGGACATGGCGCAGACCAATGCCGCGCTGCAACTGGCCCGCCTGCTTGCGGAAGAAGGTTCGCAGCAGGCGCGCACGCGCGCGCTGGTGGAAGTTTTGGACCTGGTACTAGAGGATTTGGACGCTTTGCGCATCGAGTGTTTCGACATATCGCATACCGCTGGTGAGGCCACGCAGGCGTCCTGCGTCGTGTATCAGAACCACAAAATGCAGAACAGCGAGTACCGCCGCTTCAATATCGAAGGCATCACTGGAGGCGACGACTACGCGGCAATGCGACAGGTGTTAACGCGCCGCTACAGCAAATTGGCCGAAGCACTTCGAGAAGCCAAGCACCTAGGCATTGCTCCTAGCGGCACGGCGCGCATGCCTGATTTGGTATTGGTGGACGGAGGCAAAGGGCAGGTGGCAATGGCGCGGGAGGTGTTTGAGAGCTTGGGGCTGGACTTGTCGCTCATCGTGGGTGTGGAAAAGGGCGAGGGCCGCAAGGTGGGGTTGGAAGAACTGGTGTTTGCTGATGGTCGCGACAAAGTTTATTTGGGCGCCGACTCGGCGGCGCTGATGCTGGTGGCGTACATTCGTGACGAGGCCCACCGATTTGCGATCACCGGCATGCGCGCCGCGCGTGCGAAGGTGCGTATCGGGGGGGGCAAGCTGGAAGAAATTCCGGGCATTGGCCCCAAGCGCCGAGCCAAGTTGTTGCAGCGTTTTGGCGGCGTGCGTGGTGTCGCGCTGGCCAGTGCACAAGACATTGCCTCCGTAGAAGGAATTTCGCGCGAATTGGCAGACGAAATCTACCGGGCATTGCATTAGGCGTGCCACAATCCTGCCATGTTTATGACTATCCCGACACTTATGACCTGGACGCGAATTTTCGCGATCCCTCTCATTTTGGGTGTCTTCTATCTGCCAGAGTCGATGGCCTCGGCCTATGAAAAGAATCTGGTGGCAACCATCATGTTCGTAGTGTTTGCTTTGACGGACTGGTTGGATGGGTACCTTGCCCGCAAGCTAAACCAAACATCTTCTTTTGGTGCTTTTCTGGACCCGGTAGCTGATAAATTTCTGGTTTGTGCCTGTGTTCTGGTTCTGGTTCACTTACAACGTGCCGATGTATTCGTTGCTCTGATCATCATTGGCCGAGAAATCGCTATCTCGGCCTTGCGCGAATGGATGGCGCAAATTGGCGCATCTCGCAGTGTGGCCGTGCACATGATTGGCAAGGTCAAAACTGTGGTGCAAATGGTGGCCATCCCCTTTCTCTTGTTTGACGGCGTGGTGTTTGGTGTTATCGATACCCACTTGTGGGGCGTTTGGCTGATCTGGGCAGCTGCTGTGCTCACCGTGTGGTCCATGGTGTACTACCTGCAAAAAGCGTTGCCGGAAATTCGTGCGCGCGCCAAGTAAATGACTCAAAATGCGGTTGCCCCGAATCGGTGCACATCGCTTGCAGCCTACGCGTGGTAGCATTTTTTAACGCGCAAGGCCATCGAAAAAACTTCTGCCCATCGACTTTTTTTGGTCAGAATTGCGTCTAGAATTCGCCTCCGCGCTGTTGCAATGTTGTAGCGCATATTGACACGCAATTGAGCCGTGGCCTTTAATGCAATACATTGGCATTGACTGCATCCGCCGAATCGTTTTGTGTCTGTGTTGTGTGCCGTTGGGTTACTTCTCAGAAGCAAAGCGGCATAAATTATTTTGAAGAGACAATCCATTAATTCGCTTCCGTACAAGGGGTCTTTGTGAATAAAACAGAACTGATTGAGCACATTGCAAAACACGCCGATATTTCCAAGGCCGCTGCAACGCGCGCTTTGGAATCCACCATTGGTGCAGTAAAAACGACCCTCAAAAAAGGCGGCACTGTTTCTTTGGTTGGTTTTGGTACTTTTGCTGTGGGCAAACGTGCTGCTCGCACTGGCCGCAACCCCCGCACCGGCGATGCGATTAAAATCAAGGCTGCAAAAGTTCCAAAATTCCGTCCAGGCAAAGCATTGAAAGACGCTTTGAACTAAAATTCTGTTTCGGTTTGGGTGATTAGCTCAGTTGGTAGAGCGTCTGCCTTACACGCAGAATGTCGGCGGTTCGAGCCCGTCATCACCCACCACCCACCCAGCAAAGGCGAACAGTGTGTTCGCCTTTTTTCTTGTTCACATGGAGAGTTAGTGCATGTTTGAATTTGTCCGCAGGAACACCAAGTTCATCGCGGCGCCATTGTTCTTGCTGATCATTGCCGCTTTTGTATTGGTGGGCGTTGATGGCTACAAGGGTGTTGCTTCTTCTGGTGCCACCGTAGCCCAAGTGGGTAATGTGAACATCACCCAAGACGAATGGGACTTTGCGCATAGAAATGAGGTTGACCGCCTGCGCGCTTCGGTGCCCAACCTGGATGCCAAACTGCTGGACTCCCCTGAGGCTCGCTATGCGACGCTAGAGCGCTTGGTGCGTGAGCGCGTCATGGCTGCTGCAGTCCGTGATGCCCACTTCACCACATCAGATGCTCGCTTGGCTCGCGAATTGCAACAAAACCCCACGATTGCCAGTCTGCGCAAACCTGATGGAACTCTCGACATGGATCGGTACCGCCAGCTGGCTGCCAGCCAAGGGCTGACCCCGGAAGGTTTTGAAGCCCGTGTGCGCAGTGATTTGTCATTGATGCAAATTGAATCCGGTATGACGTCCACGGCGTTTGCCTCCAAAGGTTTGGCTGACATTGCGCTCAAGGCTTTTTTCGAGCGCCGTGAAGTTCAAATTGCTCGCTTCGGCCCCGCCGAGTTTGCGAGCAAAGTTAATCCCTCTGACGCTGAAATCGAAGCCTTTTACCAAGCCAACATTGCGCAGTTCCAGTCGCCGGAGTCCGTAAATCTGGAATACGTGGTACTGGATTTGGAGGCTGTCAAAAAGACGGTGTCCGTGAGTGAGGCCGACCTCAAATCTTATTTTGAGCAAAATGCCAGCCGAGTAAGTGCCAAAGAAGAGCGCCGTGCGAGTCACATTTTGATTAATGCGCCCAAGGATATGGCAATTGCTGACCGCCAAAAGGCGAAAGACAAAGCCCAAGCGATTTTGGATCAGGCGCGTAAAGCGCCCAATACATTCGCTGATCTGGCGAAGAAAAATTCCCAGGATACCGGTTCTGCTCCCAATGGTGGTGACCTGGATTTTTTTGCGCGCGGCGCCATGGTCAAACCGTTTGAGGATGCGGCTTTTGCGATGAAGAAGGGCGATATCAGCGATGTGGTGGAGTCCGATTTCGGGTACCACATCATTAAGCTCACCGACGTGAAAACACCCAAGCCCCCCGTTTTTGATGAAGTGCGTGGTGGAATCGAAGCCGAGCTCCGCGTGCAGCAAGCACAGCGCAAATTTGCCGAGGTTGCGGAGGCCTTCACCAACGGAGTGTACGAGCAGTCGGACAGTCTGAAGCCGGTGGCCGAACGCCTCAAGCTAGAGGTCAAGCAGGCAAACAATGTGCAGCGCCAACCCACAGCTGAGACAAAAGGCGTGCTAGCCAATACCAAGCTGCTTGAGGCGGTGTTTAGCGCTGATTCCTTGGAGAAAAAACGCAATACGGAAGCGGTTGAAACAGGCCCTAGTCAACTCAGTGCTGCACGCGTAGTTTCTTATAGTCCTGCTGCGGCTTTATCCTTGTCGCTTGTGCGTGCACAGGTGCGCGAGCAGTTGGTCGCCAGTCGTGCCCAGGAGTTGGCCAAGAAAGAGGGCGCTTCCAAGCTTGAAGCTTGGAAGACTTCGCCCGCATCGGCCAGCTTTCCAGCCCCTATAACGGTGTCACGCGAAGCCAACCAGCCCGTTCAGGGCCTCTTGTTAGATGCTGCGATGCGAGCCGACCCTGCCCAGCTGCCAGCTACGGTGGGCGTGGACTTGGGTCGCCAAGGCTACGCGATTGTGAAAGTCAACAAAGTTTTGCCGCGCACACCTGTGGCCGAGGATATTGCGCGACAGGAGCGGAATCAGTACGCGCAGTGGTCTGCCAACGCAGAAAGCCTTGCGTACTATGCGGCACTCAAAGAACGCTTTAAGGTAAAAATCAAAGTGCCTGCGCCCGCAAGTTCTGCCCTCAATGAAGCGCAATAGGCTGCTTTTCCGGTTATAATTTTTCCTCTGCGGTGGCTGTAGCTCAGTTGGTAGAGTCCAGGATTGTGATTCCTGTTGTCGTGGGTTCGAGCCCCATCAGCCACCCCAAGTAAATTAAGAAAACCCTGCTATTGAATAGATAGCAGGGTTTTTTCATTGGGGCCCCGCGTATGAGCTGGGCCATTTTTTTGCAATTGAGGGCGAGGCATCCCCCAAGCCGCACGAGCTGAACTACCTAGTTCACCATCACCAGCTTGCCCATTACGCCGCGCGAACCCATGTGGGCATATGCTGCTTTCAATTCGGCCATGGGCATGGTTCGGTCAATTACGGGCTTGATCTTGCCTTGGCCATACCACTGTGCCAATTCGCCCATCATGGCGGCATTGGCCTTCGGCTCTTTCTTGGCAAAATCTCCCCAGAACACACCGACAATGGACGCGCCCTTGAGCAGCGCCAGATTAAATGGCAATGCGGGAATCGGGCCAGAGGCAAAGCCCACCACGAGGTATCGGCCACGCCAGGCAATGGAACGGAATGCAGGTTCTGCAAAGTCCCCACCTACGGGGTCGTAAATCACATCCGGGCCTTTGCCATCGGTCAGCGTCTTGATCGCTTCACGCAAGTTCTCTTTGGTGTAGTTGATGGTGGCGTCTGCTCCAATTGATGTGCAGAGTTCACATTTTTCTTGCGTAGAAGCGGCGGCAATTACACGCGCGCCCATGGCCTTGGCGATTTGGATTGCGGATGTTCCAACTCCACCCGCTGCGCCTAGTACCAGCACCGTCTCTCCTGCCTTGAGCTGCGCGCGGTCTACGAGCGCGTGGTGGGACGTTGCATAAATCATGATGAAAGCTGCAGCATCCACCATTGGGAAGACCGGCGGCAGGGGCATGCACAACACGGCTGGGGCAATGGTGTGCGTGCCAAAGCCGCCGGTGCCGCTCAGGCAGGCCACCGCTTGCCCCACCTTTAAGTGGGTCACGCCTTCTCCTACCGCTTGCACAATGCCTGCATATTCAGAGCCGGGTACAAAGGGCAAGGGAGGCTTCATCTGGTACTTGTTTTGCACGATCAGGATGTCGGGGAAATTCAGGCTGGCGGCCTTGATTTCCAAAAGCACTTCTCCAGCCTTAGGCTGCGGCATTGGCAGCTCTTTCCAGGTCAGGGCGTCGATGCCGGTGGGGTTCTCGCATAACCAAGCGTGCATGGGCGTTTCTCCAAAAAAGTAGGCAAATCATAGGTGGGCGGGCCTGCAAAAAATGTCTCTCGTGCGACCAAGTTTCATACCCCCCACCTACAATGCCACCACACTCTGCACTCCTATGAAAATACTGATCTCCAACGACGACGGTTTCCAAGCTCCAGGCATCGTGGCGCTCTATGAGGCACTCAAAGACATCGCTGAGCTTGAAGTAATCGCCCCCGAGCAAAATAACAGCGCGAAGTCGAATGCCTTGACGCTTCATTCCCCGCTTTATGTGCAACGGGCTGCCAACGGTTTTCGCTATGTAAACGGCACACCTGCTGATTGTGTGCACATTGCACTTAGCGGGTTGCTGGACTATCGGCCTGACCTGGTCGTATCTGGCATCAACAACGGCGCAAATATGGGTGACGACACGATCTATTCGGGGACCGTTGGTGCTGCAATGGAAGGGTTTTTGTTTGGTGTACCAGCCATCGCCTTTTCGCAGGTCGACAAAGACTGGGTGCAATTGGCTTCGGCCGCGCAGAAGGCGCGTGAACTGGTGCTCTCCATGCAACAGCAGCAACTGATCACATTCAAGCCTTGGCTGCTCAACGTCAACATTCCTAACCTTCCGTTTGAGGAAATTCGCAGCGTCAAACTCTGCCGCTTGGGCAAACGCCATGCTGCGGAGAAGGTCATTCAGCAGCAGAGCCCGCGTGGGGAGACCATGTACTGGATTGGTGCAGCGGGCCCCGTAAAAGATGACGCCGAAGGCACGGACTTTCACGCTACCGCTCAAGGCCATGTGGCCATGACACCTTTGAAGGTTGACTTGACCGACCATGACAACCTCGGTTATTGGGCGCAAACTGCATCTCGTCTAGCCGCCCATCCGCCTGCTTTTGCATGAAGCAACGGCCTTCATTTCCTGCCCGGCTGGGTAGCACGTTGGCAACTGCACGGCCCAGCGCATTTGCTGTTGTGTCTGGCAAGGTTCCTTTGCATGTCGTTCAGCAAGTGCCCACAGGTCTTGGTATGGACTCTCACGCCGTTCGCCTGCGCATGGTGCAAAAGCTGGCGGGGCAGGGCGTTTCAGACCCGATAGTGCTGGGCGCCATGGGGGCGATAGAGCGGCACCGTTTCGTAGATAGCGCGCTGGTCAATCAAGCGTACGAAGACACCAGCCTGCCGATCGGGCTGGGTCAAACCATTTCCAAACCCGGTGTGGTGTCTCGCATGATAGAGCTGCTGCGCAATGGCACTGCGGGTCGGCTGGGACGGGTGCTAGAGATTGGAACTGGTTGCGGCTATCAAGCCGCAGTCCTGAGTCTGGTGGCCGACGAGGTCTACAGCATTGAGCGCTTGCGCGGCCTGCATGACAAAGCACGGGAGAACCTGCGCCACTTGCGCTTGCCCAATGTGCACCTGCTGTTTGGGGATGGCATGGAAGGATTTGTCAAAGGGGCCCCCTATGCCGGCATCATTGCTGCAGCAGGGGGTGAGGCTGTGCCCCAAGCATGGGTAGACCAATTGGCCGAGGGGGGGCGGTTGGTGGCACCCGTGGTCACGGGCGGCGGCACGCAAGCACTGTTGGTGCTAGACAAAACTCCACAAGGGGTGCGCCAGTCGCTTTTGGAGGCCGTGCATTTTGTCCCCCTAAAATCAGGCATTGGCTAATGGGAAAGAAACATATGTTTGGTGCGCGTCGCGTGGAGTTGGCTGGAGCTTGTGTGGCTTTATTGGTCTTGGCGGGTTGTGGCTCGACGCCTGTCAACCGTGCGCCTGTGGAAGATCGCGGCAGCTCCGTAAGTAAGCCAACCACGGTGCAGGACCCCCGCACGCAGGCGGTAAAGCAGCCACAGGGCTTTGAGAATGCAGGCAAGGCTGGCTACTACACCGTCAAGCCCGGTGACACGCTTACGCGCATTGGCCTGGAAACTGGCCAAGGGCCCAAGGATCTGGCCCGTTGGAACGCGATTGACAACCCTAACTTGATCGAAGTGGGTCAGGTTTTGCGGGTGGTTCCGCCTGCGGCAGACACCGTTGCGGTAGCCAAACCAGTGGCAACTTCTTCCGCCACTACGACGGCCTTGCCCGCTGCAGGTGCTGCCTCTTCTGCGGCATCGGCACCTGCACCCGCCAAGGCCGCGTCGGCGCCCCCTGCCACTGCGGCCGTTGCCGGGTCTGGAGAGGATGAGTTGGCTTGGATTTGGCCTGGAAACGGTCCGATCGTGGCGGGCTTTGACGAGGTCAAGAACAAGGGCCTGGACATTGGTGGCAATGCTGGCGATCCCGTGCTGGCTGCAGGCGAAGGCAAAGTGGTGTACGCGGGTGCGGGCCTTCGGGGCTATGGCAACTTGATCATCCTCAAGCACAACAACACCTACCTTACCGCCTACGCACACAACCAGACCTTGCTGGTCAAAGAAGACCAGACGGTGAAAAAGGGGCAAAAAATTGCCGAGATGGGCAATAGCGATGCAGATCGCGTGAAGTTGCACTTCGAGGTGCGCCGACAAGGCAAACCCGTAGACCCGGTCAAGTACCTTCCGCCCAGATAGCAGGCACCGTGAAAAAGCCCCGCCCACCCGCACCGGATGACGCTTCCAAACGTCTCAGCCCTGCGGAAGGCGATTGGGCACAAAATATGGCTGCGGACCCAGTCCAGTATGCGCAACAAGCTCCTGAAAGCATAGCATCTACCGCCCCTGACGGTTGGTCTTCTGAGGCTCTTCCGCCTGCCATCGGCGAGGACGTGGCCGACGCGCTGGCGGTGTACCTGCGCGGTGTGCGCCGCACCAACCTGTTTACGCCTGAAGAGGAATTTGCGATGGCCACGCGGGCCCGCGCGGGCGACTTTGCCGCACGGCAAAGCATGATTGAGCACAACCTGCGCTTGGTGGTCAGCATTGCCAAAGGCTACAACGGGCGAGGCGTGCCCATGTCTGACCTGATTGAAGAGGGCAACTTGGGTCTGATGCACGCGATAGACAAGTTCGAACCCGAGCGCGGTTTCCGTTTCTCCACCTATGCCACCTGGTGGATTCGCCAGTCGGTGGACCGCGCGCTGATGTACCAGGGGCGGGCCGTGCGCCTGCCCGTGAACGTGGTGCGCGACGTGCAGCACGTGCTGCGTGCCCGCAGGGCACTGGAGAACGATGCCGCGCTGGTTGCCCAGCGCCCGGAGGGGATTCGCGTGGAAGACATTGCGGCGTTGCTGGGGCGCGATGCGCCCGATGTGGCCGACCTGTTGGCCATGTCCGAGGCACCGCGCTCGCTCGATGCTACGCTGGACCCTGGTGGGGAAGAGCATACGCTGGGGGACAGTTTGGTGGACGAGTTGGCGCTGGACCCTCAGGCGCAGGCGCAGGCCCATGAGGTCGACGTTTTGCTGGAAGAGTGGATTGCGACCCTATCGCCACGTGAGCGAGAGATTCTGGAAAGTCGTTTTGGATTGCACGACTGTGAGCCGGAAACGCTGGATGTACTCAGCAACCGGCTGGGTCTAACCCGTGAACGTGTGCGCCAGGTGCAGAACGAAGCCTTGTTCAAGCTCAAGAGGTATCTCGCCCGTCGGGGTATCAAGCGCGAATTTTTGATGTAAGGGCGGCTCCCCCAGGGTCTGGCGTGCGTACCTGAGACAATTGAGGCATGAGTGACGCTATTTCCCCTAAAAAGATTTCCCCCACTGTTCTCTGTATTCCTGCCGAAGCTGCACTGCCTGACGGATGGCTACGCGTTAAATCCCTGGACCTTGAAGCCCAAGGGGTTGCCCACCGGCCCGATGGCAAGGTGGTGTTTATTGATGGCGCATTGCCGTTTGAGGTGGTGAGCGCCCAAATCCACCGCAGCAAAAGCAGCTTTGAAAAAGGCACCCTGACCGCAATTCACCAAGAGTCTTCCCAACGCGTACGCCCTGCCTGCCCGCACTTTGGCCTGCATGAAGGCGCCTGTGGCGGCTGCAAGATGCAGCACTTGCATGTAAGTGCCCAGGTAGCGGTGAAGCAGCGCGTGCTGGAGGACAACCTTTGGCACATAGGCAAGGTCAAACCTGACAACATCCTGCGCCCCATCGAGGGGCCGGCTTGGGGCTATCGCTACCGCGCACGCCTGTCGGTGCGACACGTGCGAAAAAAGGGCCAAGTACTCATTGGATTCCATGAGCGCAAAAGCCGCTACGTGGCAGATATGAAGGAATGCCATGTGCTGGCGCCCCATGTGAGTGCCATGCTGGTCCCCCTGCGCCGTTTGATTGAGTCCATGGACGCTGTGGAGACGCTGGCCCAGATCGAGCTGGCCATGGGGGATATGGCGCCGACAGCTGGCGCCAATGGTGGTGCGGGCGAAGTAATTGCCATGGTGCTGCGCCATTTGGAGCCCTTGTCTGATGCAGACTTGAACCGCCTGCGCCAGTTTGCGGCCAGTAACCCCGGTTTGCAATGGTGGCTGCAGCCCAAAGGGCTGGATACCGTGCATCGCTTGGACGAGTTGCCAGGCCACACCACGGGGCAATTGGCCTACCAGTTGCCCGACTTTGGCATCACCATGCCGTTTCGTCCGACCGACTTCACGCAGGTCAACCCCCATATCAACCGCGTGCTGGTGTCACGCGCATTGGGCCTGTTGGCCGTGCAGAAGACTGAGCGTGTGATTGACTGGTTTTGCGGTTTGGGCAACTTTACGCTGCCGCTGGCCACCCAAGCACGTGAAGTGCTGGGTGTGGAAGGGGCCGAAGTGTTGGTAGCTCGTTCGCGCGAGAACTTGGCACTGAACATGGCTGCGAATTCCGAAGGAAAAACGACCCTTTCCCATGTAAAGTCTGCGCTAGCAGCTACTCATTTTGTAGCGCGCAACCTGTTTGAGATGACTCCCGAGTTGTTGATTGGCGATGGTGCAGCCGACAAGTGGTTGGTCGATCCGCCCCGTGAAGGTGCCTTCTCTCTGGTGCAAGCCCTCGCCGCCCTGCACCAGCAACCCGCGCTACGCAACGGGTGGACTCCACCCAAGCGCATTGTTTACGTCAGTTGCAACCCCGCGACGCTCGCACGCGATGCGGGTGTGCTGGTGCAAGAGGCAGGTTACCGTTGTAGCAAGGGGGGGGTAGTCAACATGTTCCCCCACACAGCGCACGTAGAAAGTATTGCGGTGTTTGAGCTGCAGGACTGAGCCCGGGTCTCCAAGAAATCAGGACTTGCCGCTGGGCTTCGCGGCTGGTTTTGCCTTTTCGTCCTTGGTTTCGGTGACGATTTCTTCCATGGGTGGCGGTGGTTTTACACCCAAAGGAGCAATTCCTTCAATTTTGTTGTCACGCATGTACTGGTCCATTTCTTTCCAGCCTGCAAAAACGGACGCTTTAGACGCCTTTTCATTCAGCACGTAGCAGTCTTCAATACTGCGCAGGCCATGGCGGCAGGCGCTGCCAATGGCTTTTGCATCGGCCTCGCGCTGCGCAACGCGCGGGTCTGCCAGCAAGGCTTGCAGATCGCAGCCTGCCAGTAGCAGAGTGAAAGCGAGAGGGAGTAGGCGCAAGTACATGGATGCAGTAAGTGTTCTAGGTCATTTATCGGCTGATTTTGCGCGCAATTGAGTACTGCATGAGAAAAGGCCCCGAAGGGCCTTGATTTGAAAGGGAGAAGCAGCGATTACTCGCGTTCGCCACCAAAGATGCCCAGCAGGGCCAACAGGCTCTGGAACACGTTGATGATGCTCAAGTACAAGGCCAGGGTGGCACTGATGTAGTTGGTCTCGCCGCCGTCAATAATCCGCTTGATGTCATACAACATGTATGCGCTGAAGATGCCGATGGCCGCAAAGGACAAGGCCATCATGCCGGCCGTAGAGCCTACGAAAGCGTTAATCACGCCGCCCACCAACAACACGATCACGCCAACAAATAGCCACTTACCCATGCCAGACAGGTCACGCTTGATGACACTGGCGAGCGAGGCCATTACAAAAAACACGCCTGCTGTGCCACCAAAGGCGGTGAGTACCAGCTCGGAGCCGTTGCGGAAACCCAATACTTGGCCGATCAATCGCGACAGCATCAGACCCATGAAGAAGGTGAAGCCCAACAGCACTGGCACACCAGCGGCTGAGTTTTTTGTCTTTTCGATAGCGTAGATAAAGCCGAATGCACCGGCCAAAAACACCACCATTCCCATGATGCCGCCCAGCGACTGGGTAATGCCAGTGGCAACACCCACCCAGGCCCCAAGCACGGTAGGAACCAGGCTCAGCGACAGCAGCCAATAGGTGTTGCGCAGCACTTTGTTGCGCTGTTCGGAAGATGCGCCATAGCCCAGGCTCTGGCCCATGGTAGTTGTGCGATCAGTCATAGTCTTAGCTCCTTGTTACTGCAATCTGCAGATAAGCGCCATTCTAGGGAAAAACAAGGGGTACCCTGGATTTGTCCCTGTGATTGGCCGGGTTTTGTGCAGGGCTGTTCTTCAGTTCGGTATACAAAATTGGCGGTATCCGACGGTATGCTCATGGTTTATCTCGATCCAGATACTTTTACAAGGCCACCCCATGAAAACCAAAGCTTTTCTCGAATTCTCCGATGTCAAGGCCATTGCCGCGGCCGCCGAAGCGGAAGCGCTTAAAAACAATTGGGCAGTGAGCATCGCCATCGTGGACGATGGCGGACATCTGCTGTCCTTTCAGCGGCTGGACGGCGCGGCACCTATTTCTTCTTACATCGCCCCCGGCAAAGCCCGAACGGCCGCCATGGGTCGCCGTGAAAGCAAGGTCTATGAGGACATGATCAATGGTGGGCGTGTGTCTTTTTTGAGCGCACCCAACCTCGAGGGTATGTTGGAGGGTGGCGTGCCTATTCTCAAAGACGGTCTGTGTCTGGGAGCGGTGGGCGTGAGCGGTGTGAAGTCCAATGAGGACGCCCAGATTGCCAAGGCAGGCATCGCTGCCCTTGGCTTGTAAACTCAGCAAGCCAGAATAAAACGCTATAGAAAACATAGCTGTTCGCGCAATACAGATATGCGCTGGCAGCTGTTTTGTGCCTATTTGGTAAGGATCAGCTTGCCCGATTTGGTACTTTGAAGCCGGTAGCGCTGGCCGTTGTGCTCTATTTCTATGGCCTGGCGAATGCCCAGCAGTGCGCTGGAGGGCACCACCCCCTTCCAGCCCGGCACAAACGTCGGCGGTTCCGCGAACCCGTTCACTTCAGGATGGGCGGTGCGATCGGGTGAAATGAATGCACCATGGTGTGGGTCTGTCATGGTGTTGCGCATTACGGCTTGGGTTCGGTGATGAACCCGATCTTGCGCAACCCTGCTTGTTGAGCCGCGCCCATGGCTTGTGCAACATATTCGTAGCGGACAGCCTTGTCCCCACGGATGTGCAGCTCGGGTTGTGGGTCTTTGGTGGCCTCGGCCAGCAAGACAGATGGTAGGTCGTTGGCAGCCACCGCGTTTTGATTCAGAAAGTAGCCGCCCTGGGCATCCACGCTAAGCTGAATAGTCTCCGGTTTGGCGCTTTGGGGCTGGCTGGTGGCGGTGGGGAGCTCCACATTCACCGCATGTTTCATCACCGGCACCGTGATGATGAAAATGATCAGCAACACCAACATCACATCCACCAAAGGCGTCATGTTGATCTCGTTCATCACCTCGGTATCGCCGTCCGAGGTCGCGTCTTGCAATCCAAATGCCATGGTTATGCTTTCTTCATGGAAATGACCTTGCCGTCTGCATGCCGGTTACCGACGCGAGCTCCGGTCACAAAGTAGGCGTGTAGGTCATGGGCAAAGCGGTTCAGTTTGGTCAGGATGGACTTGTTGCCGCGTACCAGCGCGTTGTAGCCCAGCACCGCGGGAATGGCGACAGCCAGACCCAGTGCCGTCATGATCAACGCCTCGCCGATGGGGCCGGCCACTTTGTCGATGGTGGCGGAGCCCGCAGCGCCAATGCCAATCAGTGCATGGTAGATGCCCCAGACGGTGCCAAACAGACCTACAAAGGGCGCTGTGGAGCCCACTGAGGCCAGAATGGCCAGCCCGCTTTGAAAGCGCGCCGTGCTGTCGTCAATGCTGTTGCGCAGGGAGCGGCTGATCCAGTCGCTGATGTCCAGCGCGTCATGCAGCTGGGTTTGGGTGTTGCGGTGGTGGGCAGTCGCTTCTTGCCCGGCCTGGGCCAGCTGCACAAATGGGTTGTCTTGTTGGGGGCCCAGGGCTTTCAGGCCGGCAGAAAAGTCTTCCCTGTGCCAAAACGTTTCGGTGCGCTGGCTCAGCGATTTGAATTTGAAAATGTCCAGCGCCTTGTTGAGGATCACGATCCATGAAGCCAGGGACATGACCAGCAACAACACAGCGACAGATTTGGTAACCCAGTCACCTTGGGTCCAGAGGGTGACGAGTCCGAGTTGCGATTCCATGTACTACTCCACTAAAAAATTGATTCAGAAAAAAAGAATTACTGCAGGACCCAGTTCACCGGCACGTCAAACCACATGGCCTCGGGCACGCCACCACGTTTGCCGGGTACGTAGCGCCATTTCAGAACCGTGTTGACGGAGGCCTGGTCCAGGCGATCAAAGCCGCTGGAGGTTTTGACAGAGGCTTGCGACGCTTGGCCGTCGGTGCCGATGAGCGCCCGCACTATGACCTTGCCTTGCTCATTCAGGCGCTTACTCAGGGCGGGGTATTGGGGCCTGGGGTTGTTGAGATAGTCTGCGTCGCTGGAGGGTAGCTCTACTTTGAGCGGCGCGGCCTGCGCTGCTGGTGCATTTGCGGTACTGCCTGCATTGGCATTGGCGCTGGCGGTTGTGGCTGCTACTGGGGTCGGGGCAGCGGAAGAGGGTGCAGGGGCATTGGCCGAAGGGGCAATCGCCTGTGGCGTTGGTGCAGGCTGCTGAGCCACAGCCGGTGTAGGGGGCGGCGCTTGGGGGGAGGGTGTTGGCGCCTTGGCCTGCAACTTGGGTGGAGTAGCCGGCTTGGGTTGCGGAGTGGGTGGCGATTGCGGCGCCATGATTTCCACCAATATTTCGGCCGGCACGACGGCCTCGGCCACCCGACGCAGCAAGCCCACTTGCATGGCCCACAGCACTGCCACGTGCAGGGCAATCACGCTGATAACGATGGTGGTATTGCGGCTCATGGCGGGCAGGGCGTTAGGGCGGGGCAAAGCGGAAGTGGACATTGTGGAGGAAAGACAGCTCTATGGGGAACGCGCGGGTTCAGGTGTCGGCCCACATGCGCAGCATGTTGTGGTACACGCCAGTCAGCGCAGTGGTGTGGGCATTGTCGCCATGCTGCTGGCGCAGGGCCAGCAGGTTCATGTCCAACTCGTACAGCATGCGGCGCTTCTCGTCGCTGCGCACCAGGCTCTCGATCCAAAAAAAACAGGCCAAACGGTAGCCGCGCGTGACGGGTTTGACTTGGTGCAAGCTGGTGCCGGGGTATAGCACCGCGTGGCCGGCGGGCAACTTGACCGATTGCTCACCATAGGTGTCTGCAATGCAAAGTTCGCCGCCTTCATAGTCTTCAGGTTCCGACAGAAAAATGGTGCACGACACATCGGTACGCAGGCGTCCGCTGCCATCCGGCAGGTAGCGCACCGCACCGTCGATGTGGTTGCCGTAGAAGTTGCTGTGACCGCCATAACGGTTCAGGCGCGGAGGAAACACCTTCTTTGGCAAGGCCGCTGAAAAAAAAGTGGGGCTGCGATCCAGCCCACGCAGCACCATGGCGCGGATGGTGCGCGCTGATTCGCAGTCGTGGTCCAACTGCTCATTGTTCTTCACCTGCCGGGCCAGCTCCCCGGTTCCCGTGCGTCCATCCGCCCACGGCGCGGTCGCCAGCAGGGTACGGGCTTGGATGATCTCGTCAGATGTCAAGATGTCGGGCAAGTGAAGGAGCATGGCCGCAAGCGTCTCAGGGAGGGTTAGAACTTGATGTTGAGCGTGGCCTGCAAATTGCGGCCGGCACCCGGGATGTAGTGACCGCTGTACAACGCGTCTGCATACAGCTTGTCCAGTGCATTGTTCAGGTTGACCTTGAGTACATACCGCTCGTTGAATTGGTATTCACCCATCAAGTCCAGTGTGGCGTAGCCGGGGGCGGAAAAACCGGGGTTTCGGTTGGGCGTTTGCTCACTGCGGAAGTTCACACCTGCGCCCACGCGCCATTGGGGTGTGGCCTGATAGGTATTCCAGACGGTGCCGCTGTGGACAGGGGTGAGTGATGGACGGGCCCCCGCAGCTTCAGCGCCCTGGCCGCCGATATCAATCAGCGCATCAGGCATCCACATATAGGAGCCGTAAACCTCCCATTTCGGGCTGATGCGACCGGTAATGTCCACCTCCAGTCCAGAAGCGTGCCGGCGGCCTGAAAGCACGGTTACGTCGGGTTGTAGGGGATCAGTATTTCGCTCGTGCAGCTTGACAGAGTAAAACGCCGCCCAGCGCGTGGTAACGCGTTTGTCCGCCGAGTCGAGCTTTGCGCCCACCTCGAGGTTGTAGCTTTGTTCTGGAGGCGTGTTGGTGTTGCTGGCAGACAGAGAGTAGGCGTCGGCAGAGGTATTAAAGGAGCTGCCGAGCGAGATGTGGTACGAGGCCAGATCGGTGGGTTGATAGAGAACCCCCAAGCGCTGGCTCCAACCCGCCACCGTCATCTGGTACGAAGAGATGCCGGTATTGCTGAGGCCACTGTATCCACCCGCACCTGCATAGGTGTAGTTGTGGGTGTAGTAGTTGCCAGTCAGGTTGTCGTAGCGCAGCCCACCGAGAAGCTTCCAGTGCGGCGCGACTTGGACCATGTCCTGAACGTAGATGCCATAGCCGGAAGCGTCGTATTCGTTGGCAAGAAAGCGGCGACGCGATGCTTCATTGATCGATGCGCCATCGTTTTCCGCACCAATCGTGGTGGTTGGTTTTGTCAATCCAATGGCGGCCAAATAGCCCGCAGACTGCGCGCCTGTCACACCGGGGTTGTACGAATAAACCCGCTTGCGTTCACTTTGGAGGTCGATACCTGTTAACAGTTCGTGTTTAAAACCAAGCGCGTCAAACTTGTTGCTGTAGTCCGACTGGACAACCAGGTTGTCCAAGTCTTGCATCTTGATTTGTGTCCCGCGGGTGATGGAAGTGCCGGGCCCAAAGTTGTTCAGTCCTGTCCCTGCTGCCAGCCGAACAGTGCCGGCACGCTGGTCACGGTCATAGGTTCCGCGTTTGACTTGGGTCTTGAGTTCCCCTGCGTTTTCAAAACGATGGATATGGCTCAATGCGAACGTGTCGGCGCTACTTTTGTTGTAGTCGCTGGCCAATCCGTAGTAGCTATTGGGGTTGATTGGCAGCATAGTGGACGTCGATGTCGCTGCGTTCGAGGTTGGTTTGATCCAGGGCATGCCGTAGTTCATGCCGTTGTTGTTTTTCAATGAGTAGAGCTCCACCCCGAATTCATTCGCCGTTCCAATGCCCAATCGATACGCTGCGGCAAGCCCTTTCTTGTTGAGGCTGCTGCCAGCACCGTTGTTGTCTGCTGTGGTCGCCATGGCATTGATACGCAATGCCGCGTCTTCATCTGTACGGATATTGAAGTCGCCTGTAACCCGTCGAAAGTTGTAGCTGCCCAGGGTGGTGCTAATTTCGTTTGCGTCCATCGCATACGGTTTTTTGGACACTTGGTTGACGGCACCGCCGGTGGAGCCACGGCCAAACAGCATGGATGCCGAGCCACGTAGCAGTTCGATACGGTCGTTGCCAAAAGTGTCGCGATCGTAAAACGCGGGATCGCGCATGCCGTCGACGAAGATATCGCCCGTTCCCGCCAATGAAAATCCGCGCAAGCGGATGTCTTCCTCTCCGCCCTCCGCTGCAAGGAAGGTCACTCCTGCCGTGCTGTGCAACACATCCTTCAGGGTGTCGAGATTGCGGTCATCCATGAGCTTCTCAGTCACCACCGTGATGGACTGCGGAATATCGCGCAGCGCTTGTTGGCCTTTTCCGATCGAGGTGGTGGTCGCCCTCAGCGCGTCCTTGCCTTGTGTCTCTTCTGCTTTTTCGATGATCGTGACCGGTTTGAGGGATTTCACATCGGTGTCATTGGAATTTTGAGCCACGGCATTCAGCGAACCGGCAAGCAGCATGGCGCCTAAAGGCAGCAATGTGGTGCCAGAGTGAATGGAGTGAGAGGCAAGAACAAGTGGTGGCATAGCGCTGAGTCTTCTGGGTAAAGGGCTGGCTGGCTATGTCATGGCTGCTGTGGGGCAACCAGGTGTGGCTTGCTACGGGGTTGAAAGAAATTAGGTAAACAAGAAGCATTCCTGTTTTGGTACAAAAAAACGACTGGGCTACCGCGCCATGGATAGAGCAATCGGCATCCAGCCTTGCTGGGCCATGCTGGCTTGCGCGTGGCACTTGTCGATGACGTGGCGTGCGCAGTCCTCGCATTTGCCGCACTGCGTCGCTACGCCAAGCTCAAACTGGACCTCGTCAAAACTTTTGCCCTCGCTGGCGAGCAGAGCAATCGCTTTATCCGACACGCGATGACAAACGCAAACAATCATTGGAAAGGAGGGTTGAAATGAATGAATGTCGTGATTCTAAATGCGAATTGGTCGTATTTGCAATAATTCGTGAAATACTTGCAAATTAGTCATTGACGAGCTGAATTGGGCGGTTGTCGAACGACGCGGCTACCCGGCAGCCAGTGTCGGTCTCTGTCACTGCAGTCCGGAAAAGTAGCCATATCAATGCCAGCGGGTGGCAATGAAAAGCATAGCGAAAACTCCTACAACTCAGACTTGGAGTCCATGCATGCCATGCAGGCGGTTCGTGGTTAGCACTAACGCCGAACGTCTATGCACGCGCTAGCGCTTGGGTGCCTTTCTGTAGCACGCCCAAGCTGCATGTGCGATCAGGGCAATACTGCTTAACTCCAACAGGACATTCACCTTCAAGCCATCCAGTGACACTCCCAAAAGCTTGTCGACCTTGTGAAACGATACGGCTCTGACCAACACAAACACCAGGAGCAGGGTTAAACCCCAGGCAGCCTGTCGCGCATAGTGGTCCAAATCGCGGAGCCAACTGGTCAGCCAACCCCGCAGCGTCAACGCAGCAACCACGAGCCATGCGATGAACAATGCCTGTACAACCCTGCGTCGCTCGTACCAGCCGTATTCAAAGGCAAGGTCTCTGCCAGTTTGGGTAAACCAACTCTGCAAATCCAATTGTTTATTGATACCCAATAGGCCCATGATCAGCATCATGGCCAGCCAGAACTGCCGGCTTCGCCCCACTGGCATCTTGCCGTAGCTGCGATAGCACAGGATCAGTGCCACACCATAGGCGATGACTGTGATCCAACCGGTAACGGTGGGGTCGCCAATGCCGGGTTCCCAGCGTGAGTAAATGTTGGTTGCCATGGGTTGGTCTCTGCTGCGTTACGTTCAGGATCGTGGTGTGACAAGCATATCCCCTTGGATCGATTCGACCTTAGCAAGTGCCCATCGAAGCGGGTGACGTCCCGCCATCGCAGGGGACCTTCTGTGGCACGCAGTGAACTTGGGTGTGCGGTGTTACGGCTTTCGACTATCCTACACAGCCCCTATTTGAAAGAGTTTCTATGACCAGCCCGATGTATTCCAACAGCGTACCTGTCTTCAAGCAAATGCTCATTGCCCTGAGAACGATTCTTGGCAAGGCCGATACACACCTCGCCGGCAAGTCGATAGATCCGGCCGCGTTGCTGCAGGCCCGCCTTTATCTGGACATGTTCCCGCTGGTCAAGCAAGTGCAGATCGCGGCCGACTTTGCGCGCGGCGTATCTGCGCGGCTTGCCGGCGTTGATGTTCCTGTGTTTGACGGCAACGAGCAAACGATTGCCGATCTGGACCGGCTACTCGAAAAGTCGCTGGCGTTTCTCGATGGGCTGGACAGCACATCCTTCAGCGGCAGTGAGTCCAAAGAAATAGTGTTGCGACCCGGTACCCCGAAAGAGAAAAAGCTGAGTGGCCAAGTCTATCTGTCGAACTATGGTTTGCCACAATTCTTCTTTCATGTCACCACGGCCTACGCCATCTTGCGACATAACGGTCTGGATATTGGCAAGCGTGATTACATGGGTGCCTATTGATTAGTGGCTGCACGATGTCCTAAATCAAAGTCGCGTGGTTATCCCACGGCAGTGACATGCCATAGCGCTGCGGCTGCGGGACGTGGCTGCGGTAGTGCAGGGCGGCAGTGTCGCCACCCACCATCCAGCGCTCACCGCTGGCGGCCAACGCACCGGCGCCGGCAAGGGCCTGGGTTTGCAGGCCCTCTCCCTCGACAGACCATGACGCCAACCAGCCCGCATGCGGTGCGCTGACCCAGAAGCGGTTGTCTGCACAGCACACGTCGCCGGCGTAGCCATCCCACGTCGCTGGGGCTTGTCCGGGTGCCCAGCCCACTGCAAGCAGGCTGTTGCCCAAGAGCAGGGCCAGCGCTGGCGCTGCCTGGCGGTCTTGGGGCTGCGGGTGCTCGGCCTGTAGCGCAATACCCAGCGTGCCATCCGGCGCAAATGCCAGGTGGCGCAGGCTCAGGTTCGAGTCGTCCAGGCGGTATTGCGCCAGCATCTGGCCACTGGACAGGTCTAGCCGGGTTAGGTTGGAATCCATGCGGCCAATATTGAGCTTGCGTCGCCCGGTTTCGGGCAGATTCAAGATGCCGCCATTGGCCACCATAAGGGTGCCCGCGGGCTCCAGCAGCAGCGCGTGGGGGCCAATGCCGCCGCTGGGAAACTCGCGCAGCTTTTCCAGCGTGCGCAGGTCCCGCTCGGCAATCAGGCCCTGGCCGGTGTCGCCATCGGTTTCGGTGGTGAAAAAAGTGCGGCCGTTGCTCGCCAAGGCCGCATGGCCACCCAGGTAGCGGTCGTCTTCCATGGTGCGCCATTGCAGGGCTTTGCCACGCAGCGGGTCCATGCGCAGAAGGTACTCACCGGGCCGGCGCGCCAGCACCAGCGCTTGCGGCGCGCCGGTCAGCACCAGCAACTGGTGCGCGCGTGCGGGCAGGGCGACGCCGCGCGGCGTTTGCCCTGGCGTCCATATTCCAGCCCAGGACTGTTCGCCTTGCATCCACGCAGTCAGCACTTTGGGGGTATCCGTGCTGCGAGGGGCGGCGGCGTCCGCTTGCAAGCCCGCGCCAGCCAGGCCCAGAGCAACGGCGTGGCCCAGAAAGGCGCGGCGGGAATTGCCCGCCTTTTCGCGTGCGTCAATCGCCATCGGCATCGGTAAACCCCATGGTGATTGCCAGCACATCGCCCGCCAAGGCATTGGCTTGCGCCGAGAGCTGGGCCAGCGCCACTTGCGCCGCGCGTACCGAAGCGGCGTTGCCGGGACGTGCCATCTGAACCGTCCGCAGCATCGTGGCGGTGCGTGCCTGCAGGGTCAGGCTGTGGCGCAAATGGCCGCGCCCCTGCAGCAGGCTGTTGAGGCTGCCGGCCACCGGCCAGCCCGGCGTGGCGGCTTGGGTGGCCGCCTGTGCGGCTGGCGAGCCCACCAAAAAGGCCTGCAGCCCCTGGGCCTGTGCCAGCCAGGCGGCTGCCGTCTGGCCGCTCACGCCGCGCACCCAGGGCGTACTGTCTTTGCCCCGTGTGTCAGGCACCATCTTTTTGATACGCAACTGGTCCAGCCCGCCCACGGCTTGGCCAAACCAATCGCCGTACAAGGCCCAGGCGTCTTCCTCTTCACGCTCGGTGCTGGCCAGGTTCTGGTAGCCCGCTTGCAGGACTTGGCTCTCGGCCAGCACTTGCTGTGCCAGCACGCTGGCGTAGAGCTGCGTATGGCTATTGCCATCGGTCTTCCAGAGCAGCCACTCCAGTGCGGGCAGGCCCCGTGCAGTGGCGCCAACGGTCTCGAGCTGCTGCACACTGGTGACGCTGCCACTCTCCAGCAGGCGCTGGATTTGGGCCGGGCGGGTGGGCCAAAAATCAATGGCGCGAGCCGAGCGCCGCTCCAGCAGTGGCCCCACGGCTACTGCCGCCAGCCGCTCCCAGGCCAGCATGGTGGCCACCCACAGCGGGCGGTGCTGGGCCCAAGGTGCCTTGCCTTGCGCCAAGGACTGCACCAGCGCCTGCGCTGCAAGCTGCAGGGCGGCCGCACCGGGTTGCAGGTGCCGGGTCAGCAGACCCTGCACCATTTGGCCAGACGAGATGAATGGTGCCGCCACCTGTGGAGTAGCTATGATTTTGGTAGCTGCTTGCGCAGTTTCCATAAGCGCTAGAGCCCCAAAATGCATATAAGTCAGAAGGGTGCGTCGTTTCACAAAGACTCCACAAAAGCCACCAGCGCTTGCCGGTCGCGGGCATTGAGTTGCAACACTTGATTCTTGGCGCCTTGCGCCTCGCCACCGTGCCACAGAATCGCTTCTAGCACGCCATTGGCCCGGCCATCGTGCAGCAGGCGGCGATGGCCGTTGACGTCATGGACCAGACCCACGCCCCAGAGCGGCGGCGTTTTCCATTGGTGGCCATTTGCCGCAAAGTCAGGGCGGCCATCGGCCAGGTTGGGGCCCATGTCGTGCAACAACAGGTCGGTGTAGGGCCAGATTTTCAGGCCCTGCACTTTGGCGCTGGACAGATGCGGGAAGGGCGCTGCTCCGGTGGTGTAGCTGGGCCGGTGGCAGACGCTGCATTGGGCTTGGGCAAACAGGGCCTGGCCGCGCAGCACCTTGGCGTCGTTTACATTGCGCCGCGCCGCCGGGGCCAGTACGGCTTGGTAGAAGATCACGTCGGACAGGGTGCGGTCATCGATCTCCGGCGCCTTGCCCTGCGCGCCACGGGGGGCGGCCAGGCAGTCTTTCTGTGCGGGCGTGCAGGCCTCATCCGGGTGCTGGGTGGAGGTGATGCCGATGTCGCCAAGGAAGGCGCCAGCGGTCTGGCTGGCGATGCTGGCCTGGTTCGCCTTCCAGCCAAAACGGCCTACCCGCTGGGCCTGGGCAAAGTCATCCCACACGTAATTGGGTTGGCCCTTGATGGGGCCCGCACTGGCGGCCTGCATCGCGGCATTGGCCAGAATGTCAGACACGGGAATCGCTTCCAGCAGGCCCACGCCGGCCATTTGTGGCGCAATGCGCGGGCTGATCATGGCGCCGGGCGCCAGCGGGCCGTAGGCCAGGTTCGTCAGGCTGTAGAGGGGCTTGCGCAAGGTGTAGGGCGTGCCGTCGGCAAACTGGCCGCGCAATGTCTGGTAGCGAATGCGCACCTGGCCCTCCGGCTGCACGCCCTGGATGGCGGCGTTGTTGAGCTGGTCGCCATAGACCGGGTCAGGCACCACGCCGCCGTGGGCACCAGTGCCGGGCACCGACAGGCGCATGAGGAGTGCCACCGGCGGCTCGCTCAGACCTTTGCGGAAATCGGGTGGCGCGCCGCGGCCGTCTTGCACATGGCAGCCGGCGCAGGAGCGGGCGATGAAATGCGGGCCCAGGCCATCGCGCGCGGTGGTGGAGGCGGGCGCTTCCACCCAGTTGCGGCGGAAGAAGGAGTTGCCCACGGCAAAGCGCGTGCGCTCCTCGTCGTCCAAAGTGGGGAAGGGCATGGAGAAGGCGTTGCGCCCGGTGGCAAAGGCAGTAGCCTCGCCAGCGGTGAGCTCACCTTGCACGGCACCGGAGAGGTCTGCCTCACCGTGGCCCCACAAGGGCCACAGCAATCCGGCCACGGCGCCCGCCGCTGTCAGCACCAGGCCGATTTTTTGACGGGTGCGCAACTTCATTTGGCCTGGGCCAGCTTGGTGATACCCAAGACACCAGCGGCCTCGGTGATGTCCTTGGACTGTTGCACCAGGCTGTCGATGGTTTTTTGCACCCGGATACGGCCGGGGGCGTCTTTGGCGCCGACAATTTCGCGGTCAAACGGGGCCTGTATGGCGGTGGCATAGGTCACGCTCTGGGCGATCTGTTGGCTCACCTTGTCGGCCAGGGCGGTGTTCTTGGCGGCTACCAAGTCTTTGAGCGATGCGCCTTGCAGTGTGCTGCCGTCCAGGCGCTTGTAGCTGCCCCACCAGACGTTGGCAATGCCCTGGGCATTGGTCACCACATCGCGGTGGGTGTTGTCGGAAAAGCAGGACTGCTCGTCTTCCTTGTCTTGTGTGTTCATGGCCACTTCCAGGCGTTCTCCGGCCAGTTCACCGCGCGATAGCGAGCCCATGCCCACAATCATTTTGCGCACCGACTGGATGCCGCCTTGCTCAAACTTGGCACGGTAGTTGTTGGCACCGGGTGTCCAGGCTTTCACCAGGAAGCCCAGGTCGTCAATCAGTAGCGCGGTAGCGGTGACCAGGTAGGCGCGGCGGCGGTCGGCATTGGGGGCCTTGCCGTCCACAAAATCTTCAAACGAACGGTTGCCGGGGCCGGTTTCGCTCTGGTCTTGGCCCCACAGCGAGAACTCGATGGCGTGCCAACCCGCCGCAATGTTTTCTTCACCGCCACGCTCGTTCAACTTGGACAGGCTGGCTTTGGTAATTTTGATTTTGGGGTTGTTCACCAAGCCGGCTTGGGGCTTGCCCGCTACGCTGTCGATGTAAGACTCGTCCAGTGGCCAGGCGTTAAGGCGGCCTTCGGGGCCGCTGTCATCATCTATCGGGCCGCTGTAGAAGCGGAAGGCTTCGGTCTGGCCATAAAACTCCCGTGCTGCCAACCAGGCTTTCTTTGCATCTTCCAGACCTTGGGCAGAAGGTGCGGCGGTGAAAGCGGTGATGGCCTTTTGCAGGGTTTGGGCGCTGGTCAGCACATCGCTGTAGTTGGCGTGCACCAGCGTGCTGTAGTGCAGGACCACCGCTTTGGCATCGACAGATTGAGCCTGGGCCGGAAGTCCTGCAAGCAGGGCTGCGCCGAGCAGTGTGGCGGAGAGGAAGTGTCGCTTTTGCATGAACGTCTTTCTGGGAGGTACAAATGAGCTGCTGGGCAGAAGGCTGCATGGCAGGAATGGTTTGTATATTAATACAAATCATTCTCATTTGTAAATCGAAGAAAGCGCCAGATTGATCTGGCGCAAATGCAAAGAGCGCAAGGGGGGGGGGGGTTACGACAACTCGCCCATCTGGCTCTGCAGATAGTTCTGCAATCCCACTTTGCCTATCAAGTCGATCTGGGTTTCCAGAAAGTCAATGTGTTCCTCGGTGTCGTCGAGGATTTTTTGCAATAGGTCGCGAGACACATAGTCGCGCACCGATTCGCAGTGGGCAATGCCATTCTTGATGGTGGCCTGGGAGCCAACTTCGGCTTTCAGGTCGCATTCCAGCGCCTCAGGCACATTTTCGCCCACCAGTATTTTGGACAAGTCCTGCAGGTTCGGCAGGCCGTCGAGCATGAAGATGCGGTCCATCAGCATATCGGCGTGCTTCATTTCACCAATCGACTCGGAATATTCTTTCTTCGCCAGCTTCTCCAGGCCCCAGTGCTTGTACATGCGGTAGTGCAGGAAGTACTGGTTGATGGCGGTCAGCTCATTCTTGAGTTGGGCCTGCAAATGGCCAATGACTTGTGCGTCACCTTTCATGGGGAACTCCTTGTGGTCAAAACCGCATTATGGCCAGCCACTGGGCTTGTAAATACTGTCGTCAGCCGTATTTTTAACTAATCCTTGAAGTTGAAATGATTTTGTAAATGCGAATGATTCGCATATACTAAATTCGTCTGCACCGAATCAGATGTACAGATAAGCCAAGGAGAGACCATGCAAAGCACCCCGCAAGCCCACCCGAACGAGGAGTACACCCTACCCTGTGCCGAAGCCCTGTTGGCCGGCACCATGGCGCTGATGACAGGACACGTACAGGCCTGTTGCGGCGCGCACCGTGAGGCCATGGCGAGCAAGATTGTGTCCAACCTGACGGCGTTAGCCGAAGACCCGCTGCTATCCCCCGGTTTCAAGACCTTGCTTTGGGCGTTGCGCCAGCGCTGGCAAAACCAGGGGCAGGGCGCCGCGCTGGCTCAGCTTCCCGCCACCGAGCGCAGCCTGTGGCACGGCAGCCCGGAGGCCGTGCAATGACGTCAGCGGTAGAGGCCTTGCTAGACGGACACAAGCCGGCGGTACGCCATGGCAAACGCAGCGCCTACCGTTCCATGTGTGCGTGCTGTGCACCCGAGCCAGAAGTCCGAGAAGGCAAACCGCAGCGCCTGAGCGGTAAGCGTCTGGTGTTGGCGTGGCGGTCCCGCCTGGCCCAGCAGCAGATGCTGGACGGGACTTCGGGCGAATCCGCCAATTAAGGGTCAAAAGTGCCACTAGCCCTTACAGATACTGCGCAAAAAGCTATTGAAACTATAGCATTTGGAGGTCAACCCATGCTGAAAAACCTGCCTAGTCCAGACATCCATTGCCACCGCGAGCATGCGGCGCCTGCTGCGGCCGGCTCGCGCCGCCGGCGCATTTGGGACCTGGACCACCATTGCCATTGCCCCTTGGTGGGGGTGAGTTTGCCCCTGGATACCTTGCGCCGCATGGTCAACAAGGCGCTTGGCGGAAATGTAGTTGCCAACGACTACGAAGTGCATGCCGGTGCCGTGTCCGAGGCGGCGCGCCGCTGCAAGCTATCGGAGCTGATGCAGGCCGAGCTGAATGCGCGGTATGCCCGCGAGATCCAAATCTTCAAAGCAGCCAAGAGCAGCCTGGCCGTGGCGGAGTTGTGGATCAAGTACCTGAAGGCGGGTGATGTGGCGGGTGCCTTTTGGGCGGCGCTGAGCCATTCGCGTTGTGATGTTCCGCTGCAGGAGGCCATTTGCAAAGACCTGCACATGTTCCAGCACCAAGCGGGTGCCGGTGTGCGCTTGGAGATGGCCCGATTTAACGAATTGTCCGAAGAAAATGCCGTGCTGGGGCGTGAGCTTGGCAAAGTCCAGGAGCGCATTACCCGCGTGATGGCGCAAAAAACTGCGGACGTTGACCGACTCAACGCCGACTTGTTGCAGGCCCGTGCGGAAAGCATTGCCAAGGACAGCCGCTTGGCCTTCATGGCGCAGGATCTGGAGGCCTTGGAAGCCTCCATTCCGCAGCTGGAAGACAAGCAGCGCCTGCAAAAGCGGGTGGACCAAATGGCCCAGCGCCAGCAAGAGCTGGAAACCCAAAACGGGGATCTGCGGCGCCGTCTGGCCGTGGCGGAGCGCGCGTTGGCCGAGCGTGTGGTTATGGAGCGTTCCGTTACCGAGCCTACGGCCTTGCAAGACGTTCCGGCGGTGGTTGTGCAGCTCCACCAAAAGGTGGTGTTGTGTGTGGGCGGACGCAGCGGCAACATTGCCAACTACCGCGATGTGGTGGAGCGCGTGGGCGGAAAATTTGCGCACCACGACGGCGGCATAGAGGACAACGCCTCGGTGCTGGATGCCAACTTGGCCGCGGCCGACCTGGTGATTTGCCAGACGGGTTGCATCAGCCACAACGCCTACTGGCGCGTTAAAGACTTTTGCAAGCGCACCGGCAAACGCTGTGTGTTTGTGGAAAACCCCAGCGCATCATCGTTGGAGCGTGGCCTGGCCCAAATCGCCATCCCCAAACCTGCGCCCGATGTGTTGATGCCAGACTGTTCGCTATGAAGCGCGGCATCTGGCCGCCCGCGAACCCGGGCTCACCGCTGAGTGTTGTTGAAATTTCTTTGCACGCTAGGTGAACACGGGCGTTGATTCAATACAGTTGAGCATCTTTTTGGTTTGCTTCGCGTACACAATGCAAGCCATCGCTTGGCGATTTAGAAGGGCCCGACCATGGATATTTTGATATTTGCCCCGCATTGGGGCAGCAGCGACTTGGCACCTCAGGTGTTTGTCGACAAGGTGAAAGCGGCCGGCTTTGATGGCATCGAAATGTCTTTGCCACTTGACAACGCCCAGCGTGCTGATTGGTTGGACCGCATTGCCAAGGCTGGTTTGGCATTGATCGCCCAGCAATGGGAAACAGTGATGCATCCCAAGTTTGAGATGCACCGCGCCGCGTTGGGCACGTATCTCAACAACGCTTGCGCTGCAAAGCCTTTGTTTGTGAACTCGCACACAGGCCGGGACATTTACACGCCCGCCCAAAACCGCCAACTCATCGCACTCGCCCAAAGCATCTCGCGTGCCCATGGGGTTCCTATTTTTCATGAAATTCACCGCAGCCGGTTCACCGCGCATCCCATGTTGCTACTGCCGTATTTGCGTGAGTTGCCGGAGTTGGAACTCACGGCAGATTTGTCGCATTGGTGTTGTGTGTGCGAAACCCTGCTGGAAGACCAGCCGGAAAACCTGGAGGCCACTTTTCCGCATGTACGCCACATCCACGCCAGGGTGGGCCACGCACAGGGTCCGCAGGTGGGAGACTTCCGCGCGCCGGAGTCGGCCAGTGCGTTGGAAAGCCACCTGGCTTGGTGGCAACGCATTGTCGATTTGCGCCGTGCGGTCGGCGCCAAAACCATGACGCTGACACCGGAGTTTGGTCCTATTCCTTACACGCCCACCGTCCCGTACAGTCAAGCACCGGTGTCTGATGCGTGGGAACTCAATGTCGCCATGCTGGGCCTTCTGAGGGAGCGGTTAGCTTAACCACCATCCGGCTTTAGGGTAGTTTGGAGCTGTTAAATTGAACATAGCTTTCCGTAAAACATGCGTGGTGTTCGTGGTCTGGGCTGCTCTTGCTTTGCATGGTGGCCTATTGATCGTCCGAAGTGAGGTCCTTACTCCCTTGTGGTTAGGGGAACTGGTGCGGTTCGTTCCCTTCTATTGGGTGCTACTGCCTTTGTGCGTGGCTACCGTCGTCTCATTCTTCACCCGGCCTGTGTGGATGGTTGTATCCCTTGCCAATGTGGTCTTGTTTGCCGCATTCACGATGGAGTTTCATTGGAATCCCAAGCCAGACTCCACTTTGCTGGGCACGCAGGTGCGGGTAGTGAGCTACAACATCAAAGCGCTGTCTGCACGGCAAAGGGAGGGGGGCTTCAAAGCGATCGAACTTGAGATCGAAAAATATGCTCCCGACATCGTTGCACTACAAGATGCACAAAAGTGGCTTGCTGAAGGCAGTAATTCTGCGCCCTCGGAGGCGCCGCCCGCGTTTGGGTTGCCTTATGTAGTGGCATTTGATCAGTACGTGTTGGCGAGCCGCTACCCACTAGACAACTGCAAAGCCGGCAAGTTGGATGCAAGTGAAACACCAGCACCGTACTTGCATTGCAGCGCGACAATTGCGGGTAAATTGGTGCACTTGGTCAGCGTGCATTTTGTGTCGCCAAGAGGGGCTCTGCTGGCAACCAAAGACAATTTCCGCAGCGGCATCCACCTTTGGAAAAATAATTTTTCCGAACGACTGGCGCAGTCTCAGGCGCTGCTGGTTGATCTAAGCCAGGTCAAGACTCCCCAAATTGTTTTGGGTGACTTCAATGCTTCGGGCCAGTCTCCTGTCATGGCTACCTTGAAGCTTGGCGGCCTGCAGGATGCTTTCGAACTTAGCGGCACTGGCTGGGGTTACACCCATGGCCACTCCTTGAGCCAAGAGTTGGACCTCTACCGCATCGACCACGTTTTGGTGAGTCAGGGAATTACGCCACAGAAAACAGTGGTGGGCGCTAGCAGAGCGTCTGAACACAAACCGGTTATTGCAGACTTGTTGATCCAGCCCTGAGGATTTCTTCATGTGGGGCGTGGATTCTTCGTCCGACGCCTTATTGCTCACACTTCGTCCCAGTCTTTCCAGTCCACCGGGTGTTCAGCCCGGTACTGGTTGGCTGCGCTGCCGACCGTGGGGCTGAAGATGGCGCTGCCAATCACGTCCAAGGTTCCGTAGCGTTGAAGGTGATCTTTGGCGGGGCCTTTGAGGCCCGCAAACCGAAGCGCTATGCCTTGCGCATTCAGTTCACTATGCAAAGTAACCAGCACTTCGGCGGCTGTAATGTCCACATCGGTGATGGCATCTGCCGCCACCACGACGCGAAGCACGGGCTCGGTTGAACTGTTCACGGCCTGAAGTACTTGCTGCTTGAAGAGTTCTGCGTTGGCAAAGAATAGCGGCGCATCCCAGCGAAACAAAACGAGCCCCGGTATCGACCGGCCCTCTGGGTGGCGCCGGCTGTCGTGGTAGCCCTTGCTGCCGTCGACGCGCACCAAGATGGCGGAGTAGGGGTGCCAAGTATTCCAGACCAACACCATGAGTGAAAGCACGATGGCAATGCAAATGCCCTCAATAACCCCCACAAATGCGACGCCGAGGAAACTGGCAATCGACAAGGAAAATTCAGCCTTGCGTAATCGGTAGAGCTGGGCCATGCTCTTGAAATCGGCAAAGGAAAGGCAGGCCGCTATTACGATGGCCCCCAGTGTTGCGCTGGGTAAATTCTCCATCAGGTTGGGGGCCAACAACAGCAACAGTGCAATGGCTGACGCGCCAACCAAGCCCGCCACTTGCGTAATGGCACCGGCCGCTTCTGCGACCGGTGTGCGTGAGGTACTGCTGCTCACCGAAAAACCCTGAAACAGCCCGGTTGCGATATTGGCTGCGCCAATGGCAATCATTTCCTGATTTTGGTTCACGTCGACGCCACTGCGTTGCGCGAGCGCACGTGAGAGTACGCTGGTATCAGCAAATGACAACAAGGCAATGATCGCCGCGCCGGGAATCAACTGGATGATCTCGTTGAGCGTGACATGGGGTATATCAAAGCTGGGCAAGCCTTGTGGCAGCGTGCCTAGCAAAGCAATGTTGGCTGAAGTTCCCAAGTTCAGCAGGCCAGATGCGATTGTGGCAAGCGCTACCGCCAGGAGAATCCCAGGCCACCGGGGTCGGTAGTGTTTGAGCACCAGTACAAGAGCGAGGCAACCAACCCCCAGCACGCATGCGACTACTTTCGCTTGCCCATCTGCAATGCCTTGGACGATGTGCCATGTTGTTGCGGGCAAACTGTCCGTCACAGTGCTGAAGCCTAGTACTTTGGGCAATTGCCCGATGATGACGGTGATGGCAATCGCGTTGAGAAAGCCGATGCGAATCGGCTTGGATAGCAGGTCTGCAACCAGGCCCAGCCGAGCAAAACCAATAAGCAATGCAAACGCACCTGACAACAACGCCAGCATGCCGGCCAAAGCTATGGCGTGCGTGGCGCTTCCCCCGGAGAGCGGCAGAATCAAGGCGGCAATGACAGCCGCCATCGTGGAGTCTGGGCCCAGCACCATGATCCGGCTGGGGCCAAAAATGGCATAGACGAGCAGTGGCACGATGGTGGCGTACAACCCATGGATAGCCGGAACACCCGCTGCCTCGGCATAGCCCATACCAACCGGCAGCAAAATCGCGGAGAGGGCCAGTCCGGCCATAACGTCGTGGACAAACCAGGCGCGCCGGTAGCTCAGTAGTGTTGCCAGACCCGGAGCCCAGCGGTTCAGCCATAGCCGGTATGACGGCGTCACCTCGTTAGTGGTCACGGCGGGTAATAGTGACTGCGGCGTCACGGTGGGTTGACATCGTGTGGTTCAACTTTAGGTCAATTGAGGCTACGGGCTTTATATTCATTGCGCAAGCAGCTATCGAAACTATAGTGTTCTGATCACTCCTTGTGGTTATCGTCTTCAATACACAAGGCGCTCTGGGTGAATCTCCTGCAAGATGGTGGTAGCGATCTCTTCGATTGACTTGGTTGTGGTTGAAAGCCATCGGATACCGGCACGCCGCATCATGGTTTCGGCCTCTGCCACTTCCATGCGACAGTTTTCCAGCGCTGCGTACTTTGAATTGGGGCGCCGTTCATTGCGAATTTCGCTCAGACGTTCGGGTTGAATCGTCAGGCCAAAAATTTTTGCTTTGTGGGGCATCAGTGCCGGAGGCAAGTGACGTCGTTCAAAGTCTTCGGGGATCAGGGGGTAGTTGGATGCTTTCAGCCCGTATTGCATGGCCAGGTAGAGTGACGTGGGGGTTTTGCCGCTTCGGCTCACTCCCACGAGAATCACGTCGCTTTGTTCCAGATCGCGATTGCTTTGGCCGTCATCGTGCGCCAGTGAGAAGTTAATGGCCTCAATGCGGTCCTGGTATTCCTGGCTTTTGCTCGCATCGCTGAAACGCCCAATCCGGTGGTTGGACTTGATGCCCAGTTCGGCTTCAAGCGGGTTCACGAACATCCCAAACATATCCAGTAGCATGCCTTGGCAGCCTTCCTGGATTACTTTGAGCACTTCCATGTTCACCAGCGTGGTGAAGACGATGGGTTTGTTGCCGTCAGCGACCCCTGTGTGGTTGATCTGGCGAACCGCTTGGTGTGCCTTGTCTGCAGTGTCCACAAAAGGCAGTCGCACGTGGCGCGCCTTCATCTCAAACTGGGCCAAGATGGCGTTGCCAAAGGTTTCGGCGGTGATGCCAGTGCCGTCGGATATGAAAAAAACGGTGCGTTGGGGCATGGTGTTGAGGTTCTAGGTGTCAGTGATTTGCAAGCGCAGTCGGGTTTTCAGGTGTTCGGCTGGGGGCGCCTGCCACCTACAATGCGTGAAATTTAGCGCATTTGGTAACCGTTTCGTTATTCCACAACAGCAACAACAGGAAAAAGAATGGTCGTGCGCTTGCGGCAGGTGGACAGTCACCCCTGGGGCCGCGTAAAGGTTTTAACTTCTGGAGCTTCCTATGTCTAAACTTTTTAACCCGACTGACTTGGTCGTCCCCTTCGAGCTGTTGCGCATGGCCGATGTGGAATCCGTGGGTGGCAAAAATGCCAGCCTGGGGGAGATGATTTCGCAGTTGCCGCAAGGTGTAAAGGTGCCCACCGGCTTCGCCACAACGGCCCATGCCTTCCGTGAGTTTTTGGCCTTTGAGGGCTTGGCCGACAAAATCAGCAAGAAGCTCAAGGGCTTGGATACCGATGATGTCCGCGCCCTTGCAGTGGTGGGTGCCGAAATACGCGCCATGGTCGAGGCGCAACCCTTTCCCGCGAGTCTGGAAAAAGCAATACGCGAAGCGTTTGTCGCTCTGAGTGCGGGCAATCTACAAGCAAGCTTTGCCGTTCGCTCATCGGCGACAGCCGAAGATTTACCCGATGCCTCGTTTGCCGGCCAGCAAGAAACCTTCTTGAACGTGGTGGGCATTGAGGACGTGCTGCACAAGATGAAAGAGGTGTTTGCAAGCCTCTACAACGACCGCGCCATCAGCTATCGGGTGCACAAGGGGTTTGCCCATGATGTGGTGGCGCTCTCTGCGGGCGTGCAGCGCATGGTGCGCTCCGACCTGGGCGCTGCTGGTGTGATGTTCACCATCGACACCGAATCGGGCTTTGACCAGGTAGTGTTCATCACCAGCAGCTACGGTTTGGGCGAAACGGTGGTGCAAGGCGCTGTGAACCCGGACGAGTTCTACGTACACAAGCCCATGCTGAAAGCCGGCAAGCGCGCGCTGATTCGCCGCAATCTGGGCTCCAAGCTGCTGCAAATGGTGTTTACTTCGCCCGAAGAAAAGGCGGCAAGTGGCAAGCTGGTCAAGACCACTGATGTGCCCACTGAGTTGCGCAATCGCTATTCATTGACCGATGTTGATGTGGAGCAACTCGCCCGCTACGCCTTGGTGATCGAAGCGCATTACGGTCGCCCTATGGACATTGAATGGGGTAAGGATGGCATTGACGGCGAGCTTTACATCCTGCAAGCCAGGCCCGAGACAGTAAAGAGCCAATCTGGTAACCAGGCTGAGTACCGTTACAAGCTCAAAGGCAAAGGCGCGGTGTTGGTGGAAGGTCGCGCGATTGGCCAGAAGATTGGTACCGGTCCCGTGCGCATTGTGCACAACATCAACGAGATGGACCAGGTGCAAGCGGGCGACATTCTGGTGACCGATATGACCGACCCTAACTGGGAGCCTGTGATGAAGCGCGCCAGCGCTATCGTGACGAACCGGGGTGGCCGCACCTGCCATGCGGCCATCATTGCACGCGAACTCGGTATCCCTGCCGTGGTGGGCTGCGGCGATGCGACTGATTTACTCAAAGATGGCATGCTCGTGACCGTGAGCTGCGCGGAAGGCGACACCGGATTTGTGTATGACGGCTTGCTGGAAACGGAAGTGACCGAAGTGCAGCGGGGCGAGATGCCCGAGATTCCAGTCAAGATCATGATGAACGTGGGCAATCCCCAGTTGGCGTTTGATTTCTGCCAATTGCCCAACCAAGGTGTGGGGCTGGCACGGTTGGAATTCATTATTAACAACAACATTGGTGTGCATCCCAAGGCCATCTTGGACTATCCCAACATCGATAGTGACCTAAAGAAGGCTGTCGAGTCCGTGGCCCGCGGCCATGCTTCTCCGCGTGCTTTTTATGTGGACCGCGTTGCCGAAGGTGTAGCCACCATTGCTGCGGCCTTTTGGCCCAAGCCCGTGATCGTGCGTCTGTCAGATTTCAAAAGTAACGAATACCGCAAGTTGATCGGCGGCAGCCGTTACGAGCCTGAGGAGGAGAACCCCATGTTGGGGTTCCGTGGTGCGGTGCGCTACACGAGCACTGAGTTTGGCGAGGCTTTTGCCATGGAGTGTGAAGCACTGAACCGGGTGCGCAACGAGATGGGTCTGACCAATGTGCAGGTGATGGTGCCTTTTGTGCGCACGTTGGGCCAAGCCAAAAAAGTGACCGAGCTATTGGGTCGCCACGGGCTGCGCCGAGGAGAGAATGATCTCAAGCTAGTGATGATGTGCGAGATTCCAAGCAACGCCATTCTGGCGGACCAGTTCCTGGAGTTCTTTGACGGCTTTTCCATCGGATCGAATGACCTGACCCAGCTTACGTTGGGTCTGGATCGTGATTCTGGTCTTGAATTGTTGGCGGCGGACTTTGACGAGCGTGATCCTGCAGTCAAGGCGTTGATCAGCTTGGCCATTGCAGCCTGCAAGCGCCATGGCAAGTACATCGGCATCTGTGGTCAGGGACCTAGCGACCACCCGGACTTTGCGCAGTGGCTGGAGGATCAGGGCATTTCGTCCATCTCATTGAACCCTGATTCGGTGGTCGCCACCTGGCAGCAACTCGCCCGCAAATGACGGTAGTGGCAAGCCCACGCCGGTGGCACCTGCATGCAGGGCTGTTGTCGTTGTGGTTTGCCGTCTCATTTGGCGTAGTCTTCTTCGCCTACGACTTGCAGCAGGAGGTTTTATCCTGGCCTGTGGGCTTCTGGTTTGCGGCGCAGGGCGCTGTGCTGGCATTCATCGCCATCGTGGTGGTGTTTGCCTGGCGGACAAACCAGCGCACCACCGAAATCCTTGACTTTGACCTCGTTGCGTACCGCAACTACGAGCGGAGTCTGCACCGCCGCTTTGGCCTCTATCTCATGCTGGTGGTAGCGTTCATCGTCACATTGGCCGTGGCGGAGGAGATGGGCCTGCCGAAGCCATGGGTAGCGGGCATATTTTTGTCTACCAGCTTGGTCCTGTATGCAGTCATTGGCGTGGTCGTGCGTACCGCCGATGCCAACGAATACTATGTGGCAGGGCGCCGAGTACCTGCAATATATAACGGTATGGCCAGCGCTGCCGACTGGATGAGTGCTGCTTCCTTCATTAGTATGGCTGGGGGGTTGTACCTGCAGGGTTTTTCGGGTGCTGGCGGACAGCCGGGTGGACTGGCCTATGTTTTGGGCTGGACAGGGGGGTTTTGCCTGGTGGCCTTGTTGGTGGCTCCCTACTTGCGCCGTATGAACCTGTACACCGTGCCCGACTACTTTGCTGTTCGGTTTGGAGGGCGTTGGCCGCGATTGCTGGCTGCATTGGCAGCAGTACTGTGTTCGTTCACTTACGTGGTTGCGCAAATTTATGGGGTCGGTTTGATCACTTCGCGCCTGACCGGAGTGCATTTTGAGATTGGTGTTTTGTTGGGTTTGGGCGGTGTGCTGGTGTGCTCCTTTCTGGGCGGCATGCGGGCTGTTACTTGGACACAGGTGGCGCAGTACGTGATCATTATTTTGGCGTTCCTGATTCCTGTTTCTTGGCTGTCCTACAAACAAACCGGGAATCCTCTGGCGCCGTTGGCATACGGCCAGCAGTTGGGAAAAATTGCTGAGTTGGAGCGGCAGTTCATTGCATCTCCAGTCGAACAAGAGGTCACTGGCATTTATGCCCAGCGCGCCCTGGAGCTGGAGAAAAAGCTGCAAAACGTTGAAGAGGCTTTGCAGCAAGAGCGCCAAGACTTGCGCCGCCAACTGCGCGCCGCAGAGGTGCAGAAAGGCGGCGAAGCCCACGCGCAGGTATTGCGCCGTGAACTGGCGGCTTTACCCAAGGACGCGACTGCTGCGCGCGAACGCTGGGCTCTTGCATTGAGCGACAACCTGGAGCGCGCTAAACCTTTGGGGGGTATGCCTCCCCACACGCAGCCTTTCACTGGCAAACCGGATGGCACGGCGCAAGAGCAAGCGGACTTTGGAAGTTCCCGGGCCAACTTCCTTGCGCTTATCTTTTGCCTTATGGTGGGTACGGCGGGTTTGCCGCATTTGCTTACCCGCTACTACACCACGCCGTCGGTAGCTGATGCGCGCCGCTCGGTGGCTTGGTCCTTGGTCTTTATTGCATTGCTTTACCTTTCAGCTCCGGCGCTCGCCGTACTGGTCAAGTACGAAGTGATGGCCCATTTGGTTGGGCAACCCATGGATGCTTTGCCGATGTGGATGTCCCAGTGGGCGCGCGATCCCTCCTTGCTCTCGGCTGTTGATGTCAATGGCGATCAGATATTGCAGTTTGCCGAACTCAAAATAGGTCCAGACTTGGTAATGCTGGCGTCTCCTGAGATTGGCGGACTCCCGTATGTGGTGTCGGTGCTGGTGGCTGCGGGTGGTTTGGCTGCAGCCTTGTCTACTGCCGATGGTCTTTTGCTCACGATAGGCAATGCACTGGCCCATGATGTGTACTTTGAGGGCAACAGCAACAAAGCCCAAGCGATGCGCCGCGTCATGTGGTCCAAGTTTGCCTTGCTTGTGGTGGCTCTGGTGGCGGCCTATGCCGCTGCGCAGCGCCCGGCTGGGATTTTGTCTTTGGTGGCGGCATCCTTTTCGTTGGCCGGTGCGGCGTTTGTTCCAGCGATGGTGTTGGGTATTTTTTGGCCTGGAATGACCCGATTTGGTGCTGTTGGCGGTATGTTGACTGGTTTGGGAGTCACGCTGTATTACATGGCCATCAATCTGCCGATAGTGCGCCAGAGCTTGGGTTTGCAAGGTTCTGGTTTGTGGTGGGGAATCCAACCCGTTTCGGCCGGGGTATTCGGGGTTTCAGCAGGTTTTGCGGCCTGTTTGCTGTGTACGTGGCTGGGCCGTCCAGACCCGGTACCTGAGCGAGATTTGGCCCCCCACCTTGGCTGAGCTATAATCTTGGGCTTCGCCTTGCTGCACCCTGTTTAGACGCCGGGGGCAGCTTTATTTTGACTGGTATGGAAATACCGGGACCCAGATGCTGGGAAATCCACAAGGAGTATCAATGCGTCATTACGAAATCATCCTCATGATCCATCCGGATCAGAGCGAACAAGTTCCAGCCATGTTGGAGCGTTACAAGGGCATGATCACCGCTGGCGGTGGCAAGGTGCACCGTGTTGAAGATTGGGGCCGTCGTCAGATGGTCTACATGATCAACAAGTTGGCCAAGGCCCACTACCTGTGCGTCAACATTGAGGCCGACCAGGCCGTGATGTCTGAACTCGAGCATGCGTTCAAGTTCAACGACGCTGTGTTGCGCCACCTCACCGTGTTGAAGAAAAAAGCCGATACCGGTCCTTCTTCCATGATGAAGACAGTGGAACGTGAAGACGCGCGCAAGGCCCAACAGGCCGAGTACCAAGCGTAAACACGCTTTTGCCTGAGAAGGAGTGCAAGCCACCAACACACTGGTTTTAAGTGCCTGTATCGCAGAGGTTGAATCTATGCGTTACACGCCCGCAGGGCTCCCCGCTCTGAATTTGCGACTCGAACACGAGTCACAAGTAGCTGAAGCGGGAGGCCTACGAACCGTGAAGGTGGTGGTGAAAGCAGCGGCTTTCGGTACATTGGCAGAGCGGCTTGCAAAGCAGGCGATCGGCAGTGTCTGGAAGTTCAATGGTTTTCTTGCCAATGCACGCCAAGGCAAATCAGTCGTTTTTCACATTCAAGATTTTTTGCAAGACTAATTTTTAGGAGTCCATCATGCCCGGACCAAAACGTTTCAATAAAGACAAGCGCCCCAAGCGCAATACCCAATCGCTGCTGTTCAAGCGCAAGCGCTTCTGCCGCTTCACCGTGACTGGCGTCGAAGAGATTGACTACAAAGACATCGACACGTTGCGCGATTTCATTGCCGAAAATGGCAAGATCATTCCCGCACGCCTGACCGGTACCCGCGCTATTTTCCAGCGCCAACTGAACACCGCTATCAAGCGCGCTCGCTTCCTGGCGATGCTGCCTTACAGCGACCAGCACAAGATCTAAGGAGCCCCGACCATGCAAATTATTCTGCTCGACAAGGTCGTGAACCTCGGCAACCTGGGCGAAATCGTCAAGGTTAAAGATGGCTATGCCCGTAACTTCCTGATCCCTTCTGGCCGTGCTCGCCGTGCTACTGAATCTGCCAAGGCAGAGTTCGAAGCCAAGCGCGCTGAACTGGAAAAGATCGCAGCTGCCAAGCTGGCTGAATGCCAGGCTCTTGGCGCCAAGCTCGGTGGCACAACCATCAAGCTGACCCAAAAGGCTGGTGTGGATGGCCGTTTGTTTGGTTCCGTGACCAACTATGACATCGCTGAAGAGCTGGTCAAGGGTGGCTACAAGGTTGCCAAGTCCCAAGTGCGTATGCCCAATGGTCCTATCAAAATTGTGAGCGACAGTACGGTGAGCGTTGCTCTGCACACTGATGTGGTGGTTGACATCACCGTCTCTGTGTACGGCGAAACAGCCTGATAGCACTTTGAAGGCGGCCCCCGCGGTGGGGCAGCCCTCACACAAAGCCGCCGGGACTGGTTCCTTGCGGCTTTTTTGTTTCTGGGTGTGCCTTTTTTCCCGTTATTTGCACAGTTTGCCCACAGCTTGCCCCCAGCTATTGCCATCGACGCTACCGGTTTGGCGCCGTAGTATGCAAGGTTCCAAGGAAATTGACCATGTCTGCCGTTTTGTCTCCCAGCGACGCCTTTGAGCCCGACCGCCAAATAGCGCAACTGCGCGTTCCACCACACTCGATTGAGGGTGAGTCCAGCGTGTTAGGCGGCCTGCTGCTTGACAATGAAGCGTGGGACCGCGTGGGGGATGTGGTGGTGGACACGGATTTCTACCGCTATGAGCACCGCCTGATTTACGCCTCTATTGGTACGCTGATCAACGGCAACAAACCGGCCGATGTAATCACTGTGTTTGAACACCTGCAGAGCCAGGGCAAGGCCGAAGAGATCGGGGGCCTGATCTATCTGAACTCATTGGCCCAATACGTGCCCAGTGCCAGCAATATCCGTCGCTATGCGGAGATTGTGCGGGACCGCTCCATCCTGCGCAAACTGGTCAGCGCCAGCGACGAAATTGCCACCAACGCCTTCAATCCCAAAGGGCGTCCGGTGTCAGAGATTGTTGATGAGTCAGAGCAGAAAATTTTCAACATTGGTGAAGCCGGTAAGCGGAACAAGCAAGGTTTTCAGGGCATGGATACGTTGGTGGTTAATCTGCTGGACCGTGTCCAAGAGATGGCTGATAACCCCAACGACGTCACTGGGGTTCCGACTGGATTTATTGACTTCGACCGCATGACGGCGGGTCTGCAGGCGGGGGACTTGATTGTGTTGGCCGCACGCCCTTCCATGGGAAAGACGGCGTTGGCCATCAACATTGCAGAACACGTGGCCCTTAACGAAGGTTTACCGGTAGCTATTTTTTCGATGGAAATGGGCGCAGCCCAGTTGGCTGTGCGTATCGTCGGTTCCATCGGTCGTATTGACCAGGGCCACCTGCGCACGGGCAAACTCAGCGATGACGAATGGCCGCGCCTGTCTGAGGCCATTGAGAAGCTTCGAACTATTTCACTGCACATTGACGAAAGCGCAGGCTTGAATTCCAGCGAGGTTCGCGCCAATGCGCGCCGACTGGCCCGCCAATGCGGCCAATTGGGTTTGATCGTGGTGGATTATTTGCAGCTCATGAGCGGTAGCAGCAGCGACGGTGAGAACCGCGCCACCGAGTTGGGTGAGATATCCCGAGGCCTGAAGATGCTGGCCCGTGAACTCAAGTGCCCGGTGATTGCGCTTTCGCAGCTCAACCGCTCGGTAGAGCAACGCCCCGACAAACGTCCCATGATGAGTGACTTGCGCGAATCGGGTGCCATTGAGCAGGATGCAGACATCATCATGTTCATCTACCGCGACGAGTACTACACCAAGGACCAGTGCAAAGAACCCGGCGTCGCTGAAGTCATCATTGCCAAGCAGCGTAACGGACCCACCGGCACTGTGAAGTTGGCATTTATGAATCGGTTTACCAAGTTTGAAAACTTGGCACACGGCGGTGGCGGCGACTACTAAACCTGCTTTGACGCCAAAAGATAAGGGCTGGATGCCAAACTGGCTTCCAGCCCTTTCTCCTATTGCGCGAGCAGCTATCGAATCGATAGCTAAATGAAGCGAGTGACTCTGATAGTCTAGAGTACTTCGCTTGCAAAATCGGCCAGACGCGAGCGCTCTCCGCGTGCAAGCGTAATGTGCCCACCGTGCGGCCAGCCCTTGAACTTGTCGACTGCAAATGTCAATCCCGAAGAGCCTTCGGTCAGGTAGGGCGTGTCGATTTGGGCCAAATTGCCCATGCAAATGATCTTGGTGCCGGGCCCTGCACGGGTGATTAGCGTTTTCATTTGCTTGGGCGTCAGATTTTGTGCCTCGTCGATGATCACGTACTTGTTGAGAAAAGTACGTCCGCGCATGAAATTCATGCTTTTGATTTTGATGCGGCTGCGGATCAATTCGTTGGTCGCTGCGCGACCCCACTCACCGGCGTTGGTGTCAGTCTTGCCCAGAACTTCAAGGTTATCGTCCAGGGCGCCCATCCAAGGGCCCATTTTTTCTTCTTCTGTGCCTGGCAAAAAACCAATGTCTTCGCCAACGCTCACGGTAGCGCGCGTGACGATGATTTCGGTGTACCGGCGGTCGTCCAGTACCTGGGTGAGTCCGGCGGCCAAGGCCATCAGTGTCTTGCCAGTGCCGGCCGTGCCGGTCAGCGTGACGAAGTCCACTTCAGGGTCGGTGAGCAGGTTCATGGCGAAGTTCTGCTCACGGTTGCGGGTCGTGACGCCCCAGACTGCGTTTTTCAGGTGGTTGTAGTCTTTCAGCGTTTTCAGGACTGCCGTCGTTCCACGAATCTCGGTCACACGTGCGTACAGGCTGGGCTCCCCTGGTGATTCGAAGTAAACAAACTGGTTGATCATCATGCTGGGAACCGTCGGGCCATCTACCTTGTAGAAGGTGTGGGGACCTTGTTGCCAGCTTTCTACGCTTTGGCCATGGGTAGCCCAAAAATCTGAGGGCAGGGCGAGCGAGCCGGAATACAGCAAGTCACCATCTTCCAGCGTTTTGTCGTTTTGGTAGTCGTCGGTAGCCAGTCCCAAAGCACGTGCCTTGACGCGCATGTTGATGTCTTTGGAAACCAGTACCACTTCACGGGGCGCATAGTGCTGGCGCAATGCCTCCACAACGCCCAGGATCTGGTTGTCCGCTTTGCCCTGGGGGAGGCTGGTCGGCAGGGTGTAGTTAAGCGGCTGTGTCTGGAACAGCAGCTTTCCGCAGGCATCCTTATGACCCGTGCTGTCGAGTTGGAATCCTGCTGTGATGTCCGCGCCGGGCGTGCCGGCAAGGGCATCCAATGTGCGGCTGGTTTGCCGTGCATTGCGTGCCACTTCGGTCATGCCTTTTTTATGTCCGTCCAGCTCTTCCAACACAATCATCGGCAAGTAGATGTCGTGCTCTTCAAAGCGGAACAGGCACATGGGGTCGTGCAGGAGCACGTTGGTGTCAAGGACAAAAAGCTTGGTGGGGCCGGAGCTCACCGCCTTCTTTGTGCGGCGTACGGGAGACGCAATAGGTTTGGGTACGGCCACGGAAGGTACGGTTAGGCTGACTGGGGCGTTCCCTCGTGCATGGGTCAACGCAGAGGGTTGGGATTTTTTTTGCGCTACTGGGGCGGTAGCTGGCGTGTGAACTGCCGAAGCGATCTGGATTTCTGGCTGGGTTGTTCTGCGCACCGGGCGCTGGCGGGCTCGTGCAGTTGCGTCAAAGTCTTTGGCGGTCAGGCGATCGGCGCGCTTGGACGGGGCGGTTGGCAATGGCATGGAATGGGCTCGTAGAGGATGGGAGGTAAAAAACAGTAGCCGGAAAAACGAAAAAGCCGCCTTGAGCCAAGGCGGCTTTTTGTGAGAGCGCGGTTGCGACGTTCAACGGCATGAAACCATTATGCATGAGCACCATGGCACTGTTATTTTGGTGGTGCACCAAAACAACAGTGAGTAATTACGCTGCTTTTTTGAGTGCCTTGACTGCCTTCAGTACGTCGTCAACATGTCCAGGGACTTTGAGGCCACGCCACTCTTCTTTCAGCATGCCATCGGCGCCAACCAAGAACGTGCTGCGTTCGATGCCCTTTACTTTCTTGCCATACATGATCTTGTTCTTGACAACGCCAAACATATGGCACATTTTTTCTTCTGTGTCGGCAATCAGCTCAAACGGCAATTCCAGTTTGGTCTTGAATTCGTCGTGGGACTTCATGTTGTCGCGGGAAACGCCGAAAACCTCGGCCCCTGCTTTCACAAAATCTTTGTACTTGTCCCGGAATTGCATGGCCTCGGTGGTGCAGCCGGGGGTATTGTCCTTGGGGTAGAAGTACAAAACCATGGTTTTCCCGACATGGGTGGTATTGGTTACCCTGATGCCACCGGTGGCATTGGCTTCAAATTCGGGGAGTGGTTTGTTGACAACGATCGCCATAGGGTATTTCAGTCTCGCGTGCTTGATGTGTCAGTCGTAGTGCGGGGCGTCAAACGTGACAGAAATTTGTCGCCCCAGACCGCAACCCGCTATTTTACTCTGAATTGGCTATCGCCCTGTCTCGGGTCCCTAGTGAATTCCCTAGATGAGGAGCGCCGCGACCACCTTGCGGCCTTCTCCGGCAAGAAAGTTATAGGTGCGGCAGGCTGCTTGGGTGTCCATAGTCTCTACCCCAATACGCCGCCCGAACAGGCTCACAAGCCATTGGGGTGGCGGAAACTGTATGCGTGCTCCACTGCCAAACAACACCAGTTCCGGCTCCAGTGTCACCAATTCGTCGAAATGGGCTGCTTGCAACTCGGCAAAGCTGGCACTCCCCCATGGGCGACAAAGGCCTTGGCTGCTCACCAGAATGCTGTTGTTGTGTTGCTCACCATTTACAGCCACCCAATCCACGCCATAGCCAGTGATGGTCGGGCCTTGGGCAGCATCGGGGATGAATTTCATGGTGAGTGGGTACCGGTAAGGGGTGGGGCTGATTCCATTGGGCGCACACAGGCTTGGCGCCAATGGATCTGTGGTCAAATTATAGGTTTCGCACTGTGATGACACCTCCCGGAGGGACTTTGAAAACCATTCTGAAATCTGCCAAGCTGGCCAATGTTCTCTATGACATCCGTGGGCCCATCATGGACGCGGCGCGTCAGATGGAAGATGAAGGCCAAAAAATAATCAAGCTCAATCTGGGCAACTTGGCGGTGTTTGGTTTTGATGCGCCTGAAGAAATTCAGCAAGACATGATCCGCAATCTGCCCAATTCAGCAGGCTACTCGGACAGCAAGGGCATTTTTGCAGCGCGCAAGGCAGTGATGCATGAAACCCAAAAGCAGGGCATTGCCGGCGTTACGCTCGACGACATTTACTTGGGCAATGGCGCCAGTGAGCTCATCACCATGGCCACCAACGCATTGCTGGACGATGGAGACGAACTGCTTCTGCCCATGCCCGATTACCCGCTGTGGACGGCCGCTACCAGCCTTTCCGGGGGCACCCCTGTGCACTATATGTGTGACGAAGCCAGCGGATGGATGCCTGATCTGGACGATATTCGCGCCAAGGTAACGCCACGCACCAAAGGCATCGTGGTCATTAACCCAAACAATCCCACCGGCGTTTTGTATTCCAACGTGTTGTTGCAGGGTATCGTCGAGATTGCGCGTGAGTACGGTTTGGTGATCCTTGCCGACGAGGTCTATGACAAAGTGTTGTACGACGGAGTTCACCACACCGCCCTCGCCAGCATGTCCACCGATGTGCTTACCCTGACCTTCAATTCCCTGTCGAAAAGTTATCGCTCCTGCGGATACCGTGCGGGTTGGCTGGTGGTGTCGGGTGACAAAAAAAGTGCGAAAGACTATATCGAGGGCCTGAACATGCTCTCGAACATGAAGCTGTGTTCCAACGTACCCGGGCAATGGGCCATTCAGACTGCTTTGGGTGGCTACCAGAGCATTAACGATTTGGTTGGCGAAGGCGGGCGCTTGCGCCGCCAGCGCGACCTGGCCTATGAGCTGATCACCGCCATCCCCGGCGTAAGCTGTGTGAAACCGCAGGCCGCGCTCTATATGTTTCCCAAGCTGGACCCAGCCGTTTATCCCATTACCGATGATCGCCAGTTTTTTCTGGAGCTACTGCGCGAGACCCGTGTGATGCTGGTGCAAGGCACTGGGTTCAACTGGCAGCAGCCGGATCATTTCCGCATTGTGTTTTTGCCGCACGAGGACGATTTGCGTGAAGCGATTGGCCGCATTGCCAAGTTCCTGGCGGGCTACCGCAAACGCAACGGAACCTGATTCGCTCTGAATTTGATAGCTGTCTGCGCAATATACATGTGGACTGAACATATTTTTACTTAAAAAGCATATGAAACCGATACAAGTGGGCGTGATGGGCCTGGGAACCGTGGGCAGTGGTGTCTTCAACGTTCTGCAGCGCAACCAGGAAGAAATCAAGGGGCGTGCCGGTCGCGGCATCGAGGTGACCATGGTGTCACGCCGCAACACTGCGCTGGCGCAGGAAGTCGTGGGTGACAAGGCCCAGGTAGTGGCCGACGCACGGGACATCATTCGCAATCCTGACATCGATATCGTGGTCGAATTGATTGGCGGCTACACCTTGGCCAAAGAACTGGTGCTGGAAGCTATTGCCGCGGGCAAGCATGTGGTGACCGCCAATAAGGCACTTTTGGCGGTGCACGGCACCGAGATTTTTGCTGCCGCTTCCGCCAAAGGGGTCATGGTGGCCTTTGAAGCGGCGGTCGCTGGTGGTATTCCCATCATCAAGGCGCTGCGCGAAGGCCTGACTGCGAACCGTGTGCAGTGGATCGCAGGCATCATCAATGGCACCACCAATTTCATCCTGTCCGAAATGCGTGACAAGGGCTTGGACTTTGATGTAGTGCTGAAAGAGGCGCAACGCTTGGGTTACGCTGAGGCTGACCCGACCTTCGACATCGAAGGCGTGGACGCCGCACACAAGCTTACGCTGATGAGTGCCATTGCATTTGGCATACCTGTGCAGTTTGACAAGGCCTATATAGAGGGCATTACCAAGTTGGGCTCTGCCGACATCAAATACGCCGAACAATTGGGCTACCGCATCAAGCTGCTGGGTATCACCAAACGCATGGGCAACGGCATTGAGTTGCGTGTGCATCCCACGCTGATACCGTCCAAGCGCTTGGTTGCCAATGTGGAAGGTGCCATGAATGCTGTGGTCGTGAATGGCGATGCAGTCGGCACTACGCTGTACTACGGCAAAGGCGCAGGCTCCGAGCCTACCGCCAGCGCCGTGATTGCCGATTTGGTGGATATCACCCGCCTGCATACGGCAGAGGTGGCCCAGCGTGTGCCGCACCTCGCCTTCCAGCCTCATAGCATGAGCGATACGCCCATTTTGCCCATGGGTGATGTGGTGACCAGCTATTACCTGCGCCTTCGCGTGGCGGATGAGGCTGGCGTGCTGGCCAAGGTCACCGGCATCCTGGCTGAGGCCAACATCAGCATCGACGCAGTGTTGCAGCGTGAAGCCGATGAAATCAGTGGCGAAGCGGGTACCCAGACCGACGTCATCATCCTCACCCACGACTGTGCCGAGGCCAAGATGAACGGTGCCATTGCCCACATGCAAGCCCTGCCCACGGTGCTGGCACCCATCACCCGCATCCGCAAAGAGGAGCTGAACTGATGCGTTACCTCTCCACCCGCGCTGCAACGACCAGTTCGCCGGACCGCAAACGCTTCTGCGAAATTTTGCTTGAGGGTCTGGCGCCCGATGGCGGCCTTTACCTGCCCGAGACCTATCCGCAGGTCAGCGACGCCACCTTGCAGCAATGGCGCAAGGTGTACCACGAGCAAGGTTATGCAGCCCTGGCGTTTGAGATCCTGTCGCTCTATGTGGACGACATTCCTGCGGACGATCTGCGCGCACTGTGCGCCAAAACCTACACCGCCGAAGTATTCGGCACTGGTGAAATCGTGCCCCTGCGCCATCTGGAAGAGGGGGTCTGGATCGAAGCCCTGTCCAACGGACCCACGCTGGCCTTCAAAGACATGGCGATGCAGCTGCTGGGCAACCTGTTCGAATATGAATTGGGCCGCCGTGGCGAAGAGCTGAATATCTTGGGCGCTACCAGCGGCGACACCGGCAGCGCGGCTGAATACGCCATGCGCGGCAAAAAGGGGGTGCGCGTCTTCATGACCAGCCCACACGGCCGCATGAGCCCCTTCCAGCAGGCGCAAATGTTCAGCCTGCAAGACGCCAACATCCACAACATAGCCATCAATGGCGTGTTCGACGACTGCCAGGACATCGTCAAAGCCGTCTCCAACGACCTGGCTTTCAAGCGCAAGTACAAGATCGGCACCGTCAACTCCATCAACTGGGCACGCTTGTTGGCGCAGGTGGTGTACTACTTTGCGGGCTACATCCAAGCCACAGAGAAGAATTCGCAAAAGGTGAGTTTTGCAGTGCCCAGCGGTAACTTCGGCAACGTCTGCGCCGGCCATGTGGCGCGCCAGATGGGTCTGCCCATTGACAAGCTGGTGGTGGCCACCAACGAAAACGATGTGCTCGACGAGTTCTTCCGCACCGGCGTGTACCGCGTGCGCGGCACGGCCGACACCCACGAAACCTCCAGCCCGTCCATGGACATTTCCAAGGCCAGCAACTTCGAGCGTTTTGTGTTCGACCTGCTGGGACGCGACGGCGCGCGTGTGAAGGCGCTTTTTGGCGAAGGTCTGTCCAAGACCGGCCAGTTTGACCTGAGCGCCGACCCGGCGTTTGCCCAAGCGGCCACCCTGTATGGCTTTGTCAGCGGCAAGAGCACACATGCCAACCGCCTGCAAACCATCCAGGACACCTGGAGCCGCCATGGCATGGTGATCGACACCCACACGGCCGATGGCTTGAAGGTGGGGCTGGAGCAGCGCACCGCCGGTGTGCCCATGGTGGTGCTGGAAACCGCGCAGCCCATCAAGTTTGCCGCCACCATCGTCGAAGCCCTGGGGCGCGAGCCCGAGCGGCCCGCCAAGTTCGAAGGCATTGAAGCCCTGCCCAAGCGCGTCAAGGTGATGGATGCCGATGTGGACGCCATCAAGGCGCTGGTGGCAGCCGAGTGCGGCTACTGAGCAGCATAGGAAAGAAATAGCTTCCTGGACCGCATAGGATATGCGCCAGAAGCTATACAAAACATAGCAAATTACTGCATGTCTACCGCCCCCCGCAAACCCCTGCTGCCGCTGGACGACGCGCTGGCCCAACTGCTGGCCAGCGTGCAGCCCTTGGGCCAGACGGAGTCTGTGTCCACCACCGATGCGGATGGCCGCGTGCTGGCGCAGGTCATTGTCTCGGGCCTGCAGGTGCCGCCGTGCGACAACAGCGCCATGGATGGGTATGCGGTGTGCGTGGACGATGTGCTGGCTGCGCAGGGCGCTTTGCCGGTGTCACAGCGCATTGCGGCCGGCAGCGTGGGCACTGCCTTGCAGCCCGGGACTGTGGCCCGCATTTTTACCGGCGCGCCTGTGCCCCCGGGGGCCGACGCGGTGGTGATGCAGGAAGAGTGCGCGGTGGTGGAGGCACCCGATGCGGCCGTGCCCAGTGTTCAGATCAACAGCACTCCGTTGCCCGGCCAAAACATCCGCCGCTCGGGCGAGGATGTGTCCCGTGGTGATGTGGTGCTGGCCGCCGGCACACGCCTGGGGCCTGCCGCGCTGGGCCTCGCCGCCAGCGTGGGCATGGCCCAGCTGCAGGTGGTGCGCAAGCCGCGTGTTGCGCTGTTTTCCACGGGCGACGAGCTGGTCTTGCCGGGCACCGTTCCGCCAGAGCAGATGCCGCCGGGTGCCATTTACAACTCCAACCGTTTTTTCCTGAGTGCCATGTTGCGCCGTCTGGGGTGCGAGGTGACCGACCTGGGCATCGTGCCCGACCGGCTCGACGCCACCGTGCAGGCCCTGCAGCATGCCGCAGCCAGCCACGACCTGGTGCTGACCAGTGGCGGGGTTTCGGTGGGTGAAGAAGACCACATCAAGCCCGCCGTGCAGTCCCTGGGGCAGCTCGATCTTTGGCAAATTGCCATCAAACCCGGCAAACCGTTTGCACATGGCCGTGTGGGTGCTGCGCATTTCATTGGGCTGCCGGGCAACCCCGTGTCCAGCTTTGTGACCTTTGTTTTGCTGGTGCGGCCCTTCCTGCTGAGGCTGCAGGGAGTGCAAGATGTTGCTATGAAAAGCATAGCTTCTCGCGCAGATTTTGATTGGCCCAGGGCCGAAAAACGCCGTGAATTCCTGCGTGTGCGCCGCAACGACCAAGGTGGGCTGGACCTCTTTACCAACCAGAGTTCCGGCGTGCTGACGTCCGCTGTGTGGGGTGACGGCCTGATCGACACGCCACCGGGCGAAGCCATCCAGTACGGCGCCACGGTGCGCTACATCCCGTTCAGCGAGCTGCTGGCATGAAGGTGACCGTGCGCTACTTCGCCTCGATGCGCGAGGCCATGGGTACGGGCACCGAGCTGCTGGATACCCAGGCCACCACGCTGGCTGCCTTGCGTGCTGAACTGGTAGCACGCGGTGGCGCCGGGGCGGATGCCCTGGCACCAGGACGCGCGGTGCGCATGGCGCTGGACCAGGTCATGTGCCCCGAATCCACGTTGCTTACCGCGGGTTGCGAAGTCGCCTTTTTTCCTCCCGTTACCGGGGGATAGCCTCCACGCTCGCGCTGATCGCCGCCAGTCTCGCGGTCAGCTCGTCGGAGGCAGAAGTCATGGGGGCGCGCAATTCGTTGCGCATCCAATCCTGTTGCGCCAATAGCGCCTTGAGCGGCCCGGGGTTGGGTTCTACAAATAGCGCCTCGATCAAAGGCAGCAGCGGCCGCCATAACGCCTGTGCTGCTGCCAGCTCGCCACGCACCACGTGCTGCATCAGCGTCACCAGGCGCGCCGTGTGTACATGACCACTGGCTGCAATGGCCCCCGTGCCGCCCAGCGCCAGGGTGGTGAAAATGTTCGCGTCATCCCCCGCCAGCACCTGCAACTGTTCATCCGCAATCAGCGCATGGGTCTTGGCTTGGTCGCCGCCACAGTCCTTGATAGCCGTGATGTTGGGGTGTAACGCCAGCGTGCGCAATGTGGCCAGCGCTAGCGCTACACCGGTGCGTGCTGGAATGTCGTAAATCAACACGGGCTGGGTGCTGGCATCGGCTATCGCGGTGAACCACTGCAGCAGCCCGGCCTGTGGGGGGCGGATGTAATGCGGCGCGGGCACCAGCAGCCCGGCCAGCTTCCGGGAGTTCAGGGTGTGCACCCAGTCCAAGGTGTCGGGCAGGTGGTAGCCCGACAGGCCCATCACCAGTGGCAGGTCCGGTGCAGCGTTTGCCACGGTGTCCAGCACGGCCAGTTGTTCGTCTGCGCTTAGCGCGGCGGCTTCGCCGGTGGAGCCGCAGACCACGATGCCGGCAATGCCCTGCGGCACCAGGTGCTGCACCAGTTTGCGCAGCGCCAGGTGGTCAACAGCATCGTTGTGAAAGGGTGTGACCAGTGGAATCCAGAGGCCGGAGAAAGTATCAGTAGCGTGCACGCGAACGTCCTTTGCAAAAACAAGACCGATGGAAATAACCATCGTCAGCTGGGCGGCGGGTTGCGGTAAACGGGGGAGGGTGTTGTTCGCAGTTCCATCGCTCATCTGAGGACGGAACCGCAGCTCCGGTCAAATGAGCTTGGTTTTTTTGTATTTGTTCGCAGCCACCATGCGCGCGCCAGCCAGGGCCAGAGTGGCCGTGGCGATGAGTGCAGTGAGTGCAGTGAGTGCGAACATGGGCTTCATGCTAGCACGGTGCCACAATTCGACCATGCCTTCTGACGCCATTTCTTCCGCCCGTGTCCGCATCCAACAACAGCCCTTTGATGTCGCAAAAGAAATTGCCGCCCTGCAGGCCGGTGACCCCCGCGTAGGCGCGGTGTGCAGCTTTGTGGGCACCGTGCGAGACCGCAACACCCCAGGCGCGGCAGGCTCGGTGCAGACCCTGGAGCTGGAGCACTACCCCGGCATGACCGAAAAATCTATTGAAGCCATGGTGGACGTCGCGTTTGCCCGTTTCGACATTTTGGGCGCCCGTGTGGTGCACCGCGTGGGGCTATTGCACCCCACCGATGGCGTGGTGCTGGTGGCCGTTACTTCGGCGCACCGTGGCCAGAGCTTTCAGGCCTGCGAGTTTTTGATGGATTACCTCAAGACCCAGGCCCCGTTCTGGAAGAAGGAGCAGACGCTCGCCGGTGCGCATTGGGTGGACGCCCGTGTCAGCGATGATGTAGCCTTGGCCCGTTGGGGAATCGAAGTCCGGAACGCTTGAGTTTTGTCGGTCCCGGCCCCTACAATGGCTCGGAACTTGCTGCTGGAGCGGTGTTGCCTCTTAAGTAGGTAAACCACATTCCCAACAAAGGTGGTCATGAAATTCGGGCACATCGGGCTGCGTGTTTTTCTGCTGGTTGCGCTATCGCTCTGGGGCATCGCGACCCATGCTGCTCCTTTGGCTGTGGACTATCGCTGCGACCCTGTGTCCCTCCAGCAAGCCATGGAATCCAGCGCTGGCTGGACGCATGCACCGGACGGAAAAGTGCCTGTCAGCCCGGATGGAAGCCCTTGCTGGATTCGCGTAGAGAGCCTTCCCGAGGGGAAATCCATGGGAGCTGCCAACTGGCTTTCATTTGCAGACCTCAATGTGCAGCGCGTGGACATCAGTTTGTTCGATTCCAAAGGGGAGTTGTTGGGTCAAGCGTTGCGCCTGGGGCAGAGTCGCGGTGCACTGATCACAGGTTTGCGGGCCATTTTTACCCCCAATACGCAGGCCGTTTTCCCGCTCTATGCCCAATTCGCTTCGCCTCCCTATGTGTTGCCCTTTCCAGGGTTGGCCCAAGAGCTGGTCGTGGAATCTGTAATTGCGGAGACCAGCTTGCGTGATGAGCAGGGTGTCGATCTGCTCAACCACAGCGGCGCCGTTTTCCTGTTGACGACGGCCTTGGTCGCCTTGTTTTTTGGCGCGGCACTGCGGGAATGGAATTATGCGATCTATGCCGTATATGCAGGACTGCAATCGGTGACCATTTTCACCAAGAGTGGTCTGCCCTTTGTTCTGGATGTGCATTCCCCTTTGTGGTTAAACGCCTGGATCTTCAACTACTTGGTAGGCGTGTTGTCCGTATTGCTCAGTGTGCGTTTTGGGCGTTTTCGAAAGCACAGTCCCAAGGCGGCATGGTTGGCCTATGGTGTCGCCGTTGCTTTTGTATTGCTCATTCCCTTGCACTATTGGTTGCCAGAAGTTGCCAATGTGTTGATTTATGTGGTCGTGCCACTGCATTTTTTGGCCCTATTGGTCGGCAATTGGCGAGGCTGGCGTGCCGGGGAACGGGGCTGCGGCATTTTGCTTTTTGGCCTCGCTCCGATTTCTGTCTACTGGGCTAGTTTTTTGCTTTATAGCGTGGTGCTGCATGAGCCCATGCCGTCAGAGTTGGCCCTGGGTTCCTTGTTTGACTTTGCCCGCACCTTGTTGTTGCCCGTGGCGTTTTGCTATGGCATTGCGGATCGGTCCCTGGGTTTGCAGCGCGAGACTGCCAAGATGGCCCGCTTTGATGCTTTGACCGGCCTATTGAACCGCGAAGGGGCGCGCCAGTATGGCCAGTTGCGCATCAACAAAAATGATGTGCCAGCCGTTTTGATGCTCAATGTGGAGCGCTTTCACGCCATCAATGAAACACTGGGTCCTGTGCTGGGCGATCAAATTTTGATCGAGACAGGCCGCAGGCTACAGGTGCTGTGTGACGCGTATTCCTACGCCTGTGTTGGGCGCATGCATGCCGACCAGTTTTGCCTTGTTTTTCCCGGCGATGTCAGTCTACCTTCCATGCGCGAGCGTGTTGAATTGGCCTTCAGCCATCCCGCAGAGGTTGAAGGTCAGGCGGTGGACATTGCGTTGGCGGTAGGCGCTGCCCTTGCACCTGCAAACCATACGACGATGGACCAATTGCTGCGCAACGCAGAAATTGCACTGGATTGGGGAAGAAGTCACCACCGAAACTGGCTTCATTACCAGCAAGAAATGGAAAGCAGTCAGCGCGCCGATCTGGACCTTCTGTCGGAGCTTAAGCGCGCGGTAGAGCAGAACGAGTTGCGCATGTACCTTCAGCCCAAGGTGCGGTTGGCGGATGGTTCAGTTTCCAGCGCAGAAGCGCTGGTTCGTTGGGAACATCCGCTTAGAGGCATGATTCCGCCCGTAAATTTTGTCCCATTTGCTGAAAAAACCGGAGGCATCACCCTCATCACCCGTTGGATGCTGGAGCAAGCCATGCGTCTGGCGGTGCGTCGTCGCGCAGAAGGTCAGCCACTGCAAATATCGGTCAACCTATCGGCCTTCGATTTGGGAGAGGCTGGTTTTGCCGCACGCTTGGCCCGGTTGGCGCAAGAGGTTGGGGTGGACCCTGAAGACATCCGACTCGAAATCACAGAGAGTGGTGCCATGCAAGACCCTGTTGCCGCGCTGGAGGTGATGAGTGAATTGCGTAGTAGCGGCTTTAGCCTGTCGATTGACGACTTTGGCACCGGCTATTCTTCATTGGCCTATCTGCAAAAAATGCCTGTGGTGGAGTTGAAAATCGACCGCTCCTTCGTACGCAATGTGCGCCCTGGCACCGATGGGGCGGCGCTACTGGAGTCTACCGTTGCGATGGGCCACCGGCTCGGGCTTAGTGTGGTGGCAGAAGGCGCGGAAGACGCGGATGAATGGGCGCTTTTAAGGGCCATGGGTTGCGACTATGTGCAGGGCTGGTTTGCTGCCCGGCCCATGCCCGTTGCGGAGTTCGAGCAATGGTGTTCGACAAAGCTGCCTTTTCTCAGATAAGTTGGTTCTTTAATCAGGGGAGGATTCGCTATGCACTGGCTGTCACACGGTGTGGAGCAACTCATTGGCAATACCCAACAAGGCTACGCGCCTGAAGTGCTGGTGGTGGGTTCGGGATATGGCGGCTCTGTAGCCGCGTTGCGCTTTGCAGAGCATGGCCAAAGCGTGGCCGTGCTGGAGCGCGGCGCAGAGTACCTTGCGGGGGAGTTTCCCACCGACCTCGGGCAGTTCGGCGGTTTTGTGAGAGCAGAAGTAGGCGGCAACCTTGAACGTGGGCAAGGGCCAACTGCCATTGGCTACGAAGACGCCTTGTTTGACTTTCGCGTGGGCACACGGGCCAGTGCACTAGTGGGGAATGGTCTCGGTGGCGGAAGCTTGATCAATGCCGCCGTTGCGCTGCGTCCGGATTCGCGCGTTTTCCAGCAGGAAGCATGGCCCGCAGCGGTGCGCAACGCTTCACTCGATGCCGACTTCGAAAAGGCAGCGCAGGGGCTGGAAGTGCAGTCGTCTCAGGCGCAACGAGACTCCCCCGCCTGCGTGCCGCAAGACACTGCCAAGTACCAGCGAATGCAAGAGATTGGCCAAGCCGCGTCCGACCGGTTTGCCAATGCCCGCATCAAAGTCACCACTGAAGACGTACCACTCGCTATTGAGTTTAGGGCGGACGCACCTCTGTCACTAGGCCCGCGTGACGCCTGCGTAGGCTGTGGCGACTGTTGTTCGGGGTGCAACCACAACGCCAAGCTCAGCCTCGACAAAACCTACCTGCCACGGGCCGCACAAGCCGGGGCGCGCATGTATACGGGGGTGAGCGTCCTCTATGTGCTGCACAAGCCCGATATTGCGCACCCCGGGCGCGACTGGGCGGTGTACTGTGTACGCACAACTGAGCGCGGAACCTGGGAGCAATCGTTTGGAGCCCCTGAGGGCGCACTCAACGGAGCGTATGAGTTTGTGGTTCGCTGCGGACGTGTCGTCCTTAGCGCTGGCACCCTGGGTTCTAGCGAGATCCTTTTGCGCTCCCAAATGCATGGCTTGCCCGTCGCACATAGCTGGTTGGGCAAGGGTATTTCTGCCAACGGTGACGACCTTAGCGCAGCCTATGACATGCAGGATACCGCTAACGCCTTGGGCGAGGGCAGTGGTGCCCAACGCGAAGCCGCCGACAAGGTTGGGCCCACCATCAGCGCCGTGATCCGATTTCACGACGCGTTGGACCACACCCAAAGCACAGTCACGCAAGACGGTGGTATTCCCGGCATGCTTGCACCCATTGTGGGTGAGGCTCTCGCCACGCTGGGAGTCTTGCCCCAACTGGCCCGTTTTGGCCTGCGCCACACCGGCAGGCAAGACCCGCTAGTGGCAGACCCGCAGCGCACAGCGCGCAGCTTGGTCATGCTGGGCATGGGCCACGACAGCGCAGCAGGGCAGGCTCAGCTGGTCAAGCCCCAGTCGCGGATAGCCTGGTCGTGGGGTAGTGGAGCTGTCGACGCTGCGCCTGGGCTGCACCGCAGTCGTGCCGCCAGTGTGGAAGACGTGGGCGCTGAATTTTTGCCCAATCCGGCCAGCGGCGTGTTGCCAGACAAAATTGCGAGTGTGCTCAGTGGCCCCAAGGCCCAAACCAGTTGGATCACTGTGCACCCGCTCGGGGGGTGCCGCATGGGTGCCTCACCAGCGCAAGGCGTAGTGAACCACCAGGGCCAAGTCTTTATGCCCGATGGACGTGTACACACGGGATTGGTGGTAGTCGATGGATCGGTCATTCCCACCTCTCTGGGCGTAAATCCTTTGCTGACCATTACCGCTCTGGCGGAGCGTGCGTGTCGACTGTTGTTGGCAGACATACCAGTGCAACCTGTGCCAACACACGTCTTGCCACCGCACCCGCCGGTGGCTCCCATGGTGAAAGCCGAGCCCAACGCAGCGCGTGGCGCAGTTCTCGCCGAGGTGTTGCGTGGTCCTTTGCAGGCCAAGCCAGACGTAGTGTTGCCGCTTTGGTGGCCCCGGGGCGGCGAAGCTACTCCGTGCCCCGCCGCGTTGTTTCTGGAGATGGATGTGGCCGACTGGACCCGCCTATGGCAAGACCCCAGTCACACCTTGCAGGCTATGCCAGGGACCGCTACCGCGCGCAGTCTCACTGCTTCGCGTTTGGTCATTGACACAGGGTTGGGTGCGTCTACTGTGCTGCAAGTTACGGGGGGCACCGTGCAACTTTTTCGTGCTGTGCACGATGGATTGTTCTCCCGAGCTTCCCGAGCCCTGCGCGCCGGACTGACTTACGGAATTACACGTTGGTACCCCGACGGTACGCGCCCGAAGGAGGCGAAGGAAGAAGACACGAAAGCAGGCGGCAATATTGTGTGGGACGGTCTCAAGCTTTTGTGGCATGCCAGCGCCGCACGCACATTTGACTACCGGCTCACGCTGAGTGATGGCGAGCGCAGCTGGTACATGCAAGGCAGCAAGCTGATCCAGCCGGCCATGAGCTGGCATGAACTGTGGGGCTGGGCACGCAAGAAATGGCTGCACGGCGGCTGGCCGGCGCCACAGCGCCGCAGTGTGTGGGACGAGCTGACCCAACTGGATGTCAGCCTGATGCAGGCCAAAGGCGGGCGTGTGCTGGCAACAGGTCGCCTGACGATGGATGTGCCCGAGATGGTGCGTCGTATTGCGCCCCAAATGACACCCGGGCCGGACACGGTCAACGCGCTGGCCGCTTTCCTCACTTACCCACTCACGGTACTGCGTTATGTGGTGAGCAGCCGCATGTTGGACTTCCGCTTGCCGGACTACAAGGCTGATTTGCCTGCCACGGACCCGGCTACCACACCCGACAACGGCGACTTTGAACTCACCTCAGACCAGTTTCCGCCCATCCGCCTGCCCAATGGCTTGATAGTGACACCCCAGGCACCAGAGTGCCTCACCGTTGCGCTACGGGCGGGAAAAGATGCGGCGGACCCGACAACGGAAACCATCCGCATTGGCCTGGTGCGCTATGCCCAGCCACAGGTGCAGTCCAGCGTGACCCCGCAAGGTCTGCGGCGCTTCAAATCCATCATCTTGCTCAATGGCTTTGCGCAAAACACTTTGCCCTTTGTGGCCGAGGAGCTAGGGGAATGTGCCCTGGCTGCCATGCTGTACGCGCAGGGTTGGGACGTGTGGTTGCTGGAGTACCGGGTTAGTCCCCTTTTGCGTGCGTCGGCGCGGCTTTCCAGCATGGATGACATAGGTGCCTGCGACCTGCCAGCGGCGGTGAACCACGTGCTTTCCATTTTGCAGACCGAGCGCTGCGAGCCTGAGTTATTGCCGGGCCAGCTCAGTGTGTTCAGCCATTGCGTGGGGTCAGCGTCTACCGCCATGGCGCTCCTGGGCGGCCACCTGGTGCATGAAGTGGGCAAGCCTAAAGTCGCCGCTGTGTTGTTCTCGCAGTTTCAGCCCTATGTGATTGGCTCCACCACCGCCCAAATGCGCCTGCAGGTGGCCTCGCTCATGGTGAATGCGCTGGGCTTGGAGTACGTGAATTTTGCGGCTGGTACGGCCCAAGCCGATGGACTGCACGCGCTCATGGACCGGTTGTTTGCCAGCTTTCATTACGACGAAGCGGAGCGCTGTCCGCACGAACACGACCTGCGCGTGCACCAGCCCGACAGCACGTCGTGCAAGCGTATGGCTGGCTTTCTGAGTCGCTTGTTTCGCCATGACCAGCTTATCGAAAGCCAGCCCGGTCGTCCTGGAACCCACGACAAGCTGGACCAATACTTTGGCCGTACCAATTTGGGTGTCTTCTTGCACGGCGCAAAGTGCGTGGAGTACGAACATTTGGTGGATGCCGACGGACAGAACATCTATGTAACCGACGAAAACGTGCGGCGCTATTTGGGCATGCCGGTCATGCTGTTGCATGGAGCGGACAACGTACTGTTTGACAAAGAGTCGCTCCTCGAGACGCAGCGCCAGTTCAGCCGTGCCTTTGGCGGACAGCGCTTGGCGACCAAGCTGGACCGCTTTTTGGTGGCGCCCGAGCATGCACATTTCGATTGCACTATCGGTAAGCATGCGCCTGAAGTCATTTTTTCTGAGGTCGTGGACTTTTTCAACCAAGCCCAAGCTGCCAACTTGCCCGAACCGATGGCTCAAAACCGCCTGCGTGCACGGCTGCCGCGTACCGGGCCGCTGGCGGGGTGGGTGCGCCGTGAAGGTGATGAGACGTTGCTGCGGGTCTGGATGGAGGTCGACAACTCCCAGGCCGATATCGCCGTGGCCGCCATGACGCTGCTGTCGGTAGGGCGCCAGCGCCGGGTGCAAGCCTGGGCCTTGGTCAGCAGCCCGCTTGAAGGCCTGGTGGGCGTGGCGCAAGATGCCGCACCCGATCAGAGCATTGTGTATGCCGTTGCTGATCTGCGTGTTCCGGCCGATTGGCAGGGCGCCATTACCGTAGCCATGGTGAGTCTGCACCGCATTGCCGCCGATGCACCCGCCGATGGCGCATCCCAAGCGCTGCATTGGCCCGAGGTTTGGGGCGCACCGGTTACGGTAGCGGACGTGGCCCACAGTGCTGGGCGTAGCCCGGTGCCGGCGGTGCCTTCATCGGCTGAGGCCGCGAATGCGCACTACTGGCAAACCCTGGCGCAGGGACAGGGCGCCGCAGGCTTGGAGCACGCGCCCACAGCGAGAGCCGTGCCCCACGCGGTGGGCCATGGGGTGTTGCAGTCCCTGCCGTTGGACCTGACGCTGGAAGATGCCGTGGCCCTGCTGCGGCCACTGGCCGCGCTAGTGCGCGAACAACGCGCCGTGGCCTTGCGTGCGCAGCCCGGTACGCTGTCGCGGCAGCGCCGAAGCCTGCGCTGGATGCGCGATTGTGTGCTGCGCCTGCACGGCCAGTTGCTGACCCCGCAGGCCGCTCTGCGCTTTGTAGCGGCTACCTGTCGTCACCCCGGCATTACCGAGCTGGAGGCCGCCCGCAGTGACCACACCTTGCAACAGCTGGCGGCGCGACAGCGCCAAGTGCCAGCCTCGTTCATGTGGATGCTGGGCGACCAGATTTATGCGGATGCGCGCGCGGGTTTGGCCTCCAGCAGCTCACCCATCGAATCGCTACTGCCACGCTACCGCGAGGCATTTTGCTCAGCAGGCTTTCGGCAACTGGCGCGTAGTTTGCCGCTATACATGGCCATGGACGACCATGAAATTGCCGACAACTGGAGCCGGGATGACGAACGCCTTGGCACCCCGCGTGCCGTGCTCACGCGCAATGCGCTGAGCGCCTATGCCGCATTCCAGCGTGCGCATGGTCCCGCACCGCTGGGGCCGCAGGGACATGACGCGGCGATTTCCTACAAGGGGGCAGCATTTTTGTCACTCAACACCCGTGTGCACCGCAACCGCGCTTTGGGCCCGAGGCGCCACATACTGGAACCCGGCCAGTGGCCAGTGCTGGAAGCCTGGTTGCTGCAGGAGGAAGCGCTGGGTACGCATCCCAAATTCATTGCCACCGGATCGGTGCTTGCGCCGGGGTTGGTGCAGGGCTTGGGTTGGCCCTCTCCGCGGTCCACTGACAACTGGCAGTTCGCAGAACGCGACCGCCAGCGCGTGCTGAACTTTATTGCCGATCAGCGTATCCGCAATGTTGTTTTCCTGTCGGGCGACTACCACTGCGCAGCCAGTGCCACCATCCGCTTCAGCCACAGCCCGGTCACGGCCTACGCGCTGGTTGCGCCGCCGCTGCACGCGCCACTGCGCTTTGCCAACGTAGCCGCCAGCGACGTGCTGGCGCACGAGACCGTGCCATTGGCTGGCGGGAGCGCGCAGATAGACGCACAGGCCTGGAATGGCGATGGCTGGCTGGAATGCGAATTGGAGCCATCGGCCAGAGGCGACCAGCGGCTGCGCTCCAGCTTTACCCTGCGCCGATTTGATGTGGCCAGGCCCGACCTGTGGGTGACCGAGTGGACCTTGGCCTGAACGGCGGGCACGGACACCGTGGGGATGCGTTTGATGTAGATCAAACAGCCTGCCAATGTTCGCTGGCGCACACCTGCGGGGCTTGAATTGGGGCACCATGGCCCCAAGCTGGTAGTCATTCCATAAACCGTCGCGGGAGCAGCAATGCGCATCGAAAAACTCACCACCAAATTTCAAGAAGCTTTGGGCGAGGCCCAGACACTGGCCCTGACCAACGACAACGCCTACATCGAGCCAGTGCATGTGCTGGCGGCGATGATCCGAGTGGACGATGGTCCCAAAGCATTGATGAACCGTGCCGGTGTCAATGTGGCTGGTTTGTTGGCCTCGGCAGAGGCCGCCATCAAACGCCTGCCCCAGGTTCAAGGCCATGAGCAAGTCACGGTAGGCCGCGACATGGTGAGCCTGTTGCAAGCCGCCGAAAAAGAGTCCATCAAACGGGGCGACCAGTTTGTGGCCGGCGAGTTGTTTTTACTGGCCTTGGCCGACCACAAGGGTGACGCTGGTAATCTGGCCCGCGCCAGTGGCCTGACCCGCAAGAGCCTGGAAGCCGCCATCGACGCCGTGCGCGGCGGCCAGGCCGTGGACAGCGCCGATGCCGAAGAACAGCGCGAGTCGCTCAAGAAATACTGCATCGACCTGACCGAACGCGCCCGCCTGGGCAAGTTGGACCCGGTGATTGGCCGCGATGACGAAATCCGCCGTGCCATTCAGGTGCTCCAGCGCCGCACCAAAAACAACCCTGTTCTGATTGGCGAACCCGGTGTCGGTAAAACGGCCATTGTCGAAGGCTTGGCCCAGCGCATCGTGGACGGCGCTGTGCCTGATTCCCTGAAGGGCAAACGCGTGCTCTCCTTGGACATGGCTGCGCTGCTCGCAGGTGCCAAGTTCCGTGGCGAGTTTGAAGAGCGCCTGAAAAATGTGCTCAAAGACCTGGCCAAGGATGAAGGTCAGACCATCGTGTTCATTGATGAACTGCACACCATGGTGGGCGCCGGCAAGGGCGAGGGTGCCATGGACGCCGGCAACATGCTCAAGCCCGCACTGGCCCGTGGTGAATTGCATTGCGTGGGCGCCACCACGCTGGACGAGTACCGCAAGTACATCGAAAAAGACGCAGCGCTAGAGCGCCGCTTCCAGAAGATTCTGGTGGGTGAGCCTACGGTGGAAGCCACCATTGCCATTCTGCGCGGCCTGAAAGAACGTTACGAAACTCACCACGGCGTGCAGATCACGGACCCCGCCATTGTGGCTGCGGCTGAGCTAAGCCATCGCTATATCACCGACCGCTTTTTGCCGGACAAGGCTATCGACCTGATTGACGAAGCGGCCAGCAAAATCAAAATTGAGCTGGACTCCAAGCCCGAGGTCATGGACAAGAAAGATCGCCGTTTGATACAACTGCAGATCGAGCGCGAAGCAGTGAAACGCGAGAAAGACGAAGCTTCGCAAAAACGTCTGGAGCTGATCAACGAAGAAATCACCGCGCTTCAAAAAGAAATCGCCGATCTGGACGAGCTTTGGAAGGCCGAGAAGGCCCAAGCCCAAGGTTCCAAAACCATCATGCAAGAGGTGGAGAAACTGCGCTTCCAAATCAAGGAGCTGACCGACAAAGGCGACTTCAACAAAGCAGGCGAGCTGCAATACGGCAAGCTCCCCGATTTGGAGAAGCGTCTGAAAGACGCGCAAGCCCAAGAGGCCGGCAAGACCAAGGATGCCAAAGATGGCGGCCGCACCCAGCTGCTGCGCACCATGGTGGGCGCCGACGAAATTGCCGAAGTGGTGAGCCGCGCCACCGGCATTCCGGTGAGCAAGATGCTGCAGGGCGAACGCGACAAGCTGCTGCAAATGGAGGACAAGTTGCACGACCGTGTGGTCGGACAGCAAGAAGCCATCTCCGCAATTTCGAATGCCATCCGCCGTTCACGCTCGGGCCTGTCGGACCCGAACCGTCCCACCGGTTCTTTCTTGTTCCTGGGCCCCACGGGCGTGGGCAAGACTGAACTGTGCAAGGCTCTTGC
>REAW01000052.1 GCA_004293725.1 Curvibacter sp. | reverse complement strand
GGCATAGCGAGTCAAAGAATCCATGAGCAGCAGGACATGGCGCCCCTGGTCCCGAAAATGCTCGGCAATCGCCGTTGCATACGCCGCACCCTGCATGCGAAGGAGTGGGGGTGCATCCGCTGGCGCAGCCACAACAACAGAGCGGCCACGGCCTTCCACACCCAAGATATCTTCAATGAATTCTTTAACTTCGCGCCCCCGCTCTCCGATCAGCCCCACCACAATCACGTCAGCCTGCGTGTAGCGCGCCATCATGCCCAGCAAAACGCTTTTTCCGACGCCAGAGCCCGCAAACAGGCCCAGCCGCTGTCCACGGCCCACTGTCAACAACGCATTGATGGAGCGGACCCCCGTGTCCAACGGTTCGCGTACCGGCGCGCGGTCCATGGCGTTCATAGGTTTTCGGTCCAGGGGGCGAGAAGCAACGCCTATCAACGGCCCCATTCGGTCCATAGGTTTGCCTTGCGAATCAACCACGCGCCCCAGCAACCCATCGCCCAAAGGCAGGCGCAACAGTCCCGCCGCATTCATGTTTTGGGGTACGGGAGCCTCACCCAAGCGGGGAACTGGCACAAAGGCAGCCGCTGTTGCCACACCCGCACCACTGGAGAGTCCATGGACATCACCAGCTGGCATCAAATACGCCCGGTCTCCAGAAAACCCCACCACCTCTGCAAGCACCGGCTCACGAGTCTTCATGGTTACCACGCACTGCGAGCCCACGGGCACTCGGATGCCACTTGCCTCCAGCACCAATCCCGCCAGCCGGGTCAGGGTGCCGCGCACCTCCAAAGTGGACTCCCGCGCAACCTGCTGGCGCGCCGCGTCCAAGAAGGACTGCCATTTGGGCGCCAAGGTCTGAGACTCAGGATTCAGCGTCATTGCCTGGCTCCCACGGGCTTTCAAGCCCTAGACTTGCGACGGCCCGCATCCAGCGCTTCTCCACCGTGCCATCCACCACCGTCCCCGCAGACTCCACCAAGCAGCCGCCCCGAGCGACTGCAGTATCAGGCAGCAAAGTTAATGCAAATGAAGAAAACTCTTGCCGCAGCACCTCAGACAGCACCTCCATATCCAACGGATTCATTCGCACCAGCGCAGCCTTGCTGTCGACTGCCAAAACCCCCAATGCCTCACGTACCACGGGCTGCAAGGCGTTGGGATTGGTGGACAACTCATGACGCAACACTTGACGCGCTAATTCGCAAGCGAGCTCCAGCACTCCTTTGGCCATTGCCTGCTCGGCCTCTGCGAGTTGCGCACCGGCAGACTCAAACAAGTTTGCAAACGCAGTGGCGGCTTCCTTGCCCTGGGTTGCGATGTACTCGTTGATCTGGCGTTGACCTTCCAGGGTTGCCTGGGCATGCCCCTGTGCAAACCCTGCAGCAAATCCTTCGGCGTTGCCTTGTGCGTATCCAGCCTCGTGAAGCACTGCAGCCTTGGACTGCTCTTCAGCCTCGGCCTGCGCTTTCAGCTTTGCTGCAAATCGAATAGAGGCTTTGTCTACGGCACCGAAGTCCCATTCGGCAACCGTCGCAACTTCTTCTCCAGGAATAAAACGTGCGTGGTTCCGTGTCATCAGACCATGGCGTCGTCGCCACCTCCGCCACCGATCACAATTTGACCCTCATCCGCCAATCGACGCACTGTCTTGAGGATCTCTTTTTGTTGCGCTTCGACTTCAGACAAACGCATGGGGCCGCGGGACTCCAAGTCTTCTTTGAGGGTCGCCGCAGCGCGCGAAGACATGTTGGCCAGAATCTTGTCCTTGAGTTCGGGCTGCGCACCCTTTAGCGCCACGATCAGCACATCAGAAGACACCTCTTTCAGCACCATCTGAATGGCCTTGTCATCGAGCTTGATCACATCGTCAAAGACGAACATCTTGTCCATGATCTTCTGGGCCAGTTCCGCATCGTGGCTGCGAATGGATTCGATCACCGTACCTTCAATGGCCGTACCCATTAGGTTAATCATTTCTGCAGCAGTCTTAATGCCACCCAACGACGATTTGCGAATCTTGTCACCGCCGGCCAGCACCTTGAACAACACCTCGTTCAAGTCCTTCAGCGCTGTTGGCTGAATACCCTCCATGGTGGCAACGCGCAGCATGACTTCATTGCGCTGGCGCTCGGTCAGGTGTTTGAGTACATCGGCCGCTTGGTCGTAGTCCAGGTGCACCAGAATGGCAGCCACAATCTGTGGGTGTTCATTGCGCAGGAGCTCAGCGACGGACAGGGGATCCATCCACTTCAGGCTTTCGATGCCGGATACATCCCCGCCTTGCAATATCCGATCAATCAGGAGTGCTGCCTTGTCGTCCCCCAAAGCCAGCTTCAAGACAGAGCGCACGTAGTCGCCCGAATTGGAAACCAGCAGACTCTGTGACGCGGCTACTCCAGTGAATTTCTCCACCACTTCGTCCACCCGCTCGCGCGAAAGTTGGGTGGTCTTGGCGATAGCCTCGCCCAAGCGCTGCACCTCTTTGGGAGACAGGTGTTTGAAGACCTCCGATGCCTCGGCTTCGCCCAGAGACATCATGAGGATCGCAGCGTCTTGGAGTCCGTCGTCGTTTGCCATAGTGCTATTTTGCGCTGCTCGTCAGGCTGGCGCTTCGCCGTTCATCCACGTCTTCACAATATTGGCCACTGCAGCGGGGTTGTCACGGGTCAACTTGCGTGCGTCTTCCAGGCGCATCTCGGCTGGGGATATACCTGTCGATGTCAAGTCGTGACCTGGCCCCTCCAGCTGTGGACGGTCTGGCTGCTCAGACTCCAGTGCATCAAGCTGGTTGCCGCGTTCATCCGACAAGCCTCCCGCAAAGGTTGCAGGCTGGGCCAAGGACTTCATCGCAGGGCGGATAACGCCCAGAAGAACCAATGCCGCCAGACCCAGGGTTCCCAAGGGCCATGCCAGGCTACGCGCCAGATCCACTGCCTCGGGTTGACGCCAGATTGGGATGTTGTTCTCCTTTACGGTCAGCGGGGCGAAAGGAGCATTCACCACATTGACCGAATCACCCCGGCCTTGGTTGAATCCCACGGTTTCCCGCACCAATGCCGTCATTTTTTCCAGTTGTGCATCCGTTAGTGGGGTGCTGGTAACGACCCCCTTGCCATCCGTAACGGATTGGTTGTTCAGAACCACGGCGGCATTGATACGCTTGATGACACCGGTCGCCCCTCTGACCACCCGCACCGTCTTGTCCACTTCATAGTTGATGATGGACTCTTTCTTGGAGGAGGCGTTCGCACCGCCGACACCGGCTTGGCCTGCAGCGGCCAAAGGCTGGGCCTGACCATTGATAGGGGCTGCAGGTTGGGGCGGCGGTTGATTGGTCGTCGCGCCAGGCACGCCCGACGGAGGCCCCGCCTGAGCGCCATTCGTGCTCTCCACCAATTGCTGGCTGCGCACTGCACTACTGTCAGGGGTCTGGTTGGGCTTGTGTGATTCGGTGGTGGACTCGGTCTGGGAGAAGTCCAGCTCTGCCGTGACTTGGGCCTTTACGTTCTGCTTGCCCACCAAGGGCTCCAGCATGTCCAGGATGCGCCGGCTGTAAAGCTGCTCAATTTGCTGCACATACTGCAACTGCTCGGCATCCACGCCCGCCAAGCCGCCACCGTCGGTCTGGGAAAGCAGTTTGCCGGTGTCATCCAGCACACTCACCGCAGAGGGGTTCATTTCGGGGACGCTGGAAGCCACCAAATGCACAATGCCGGCCAGCTGGGTACGGTCCAAGGCACGACCCGGGTGCAGACTCAACAGCACGGAAGCAGAAGGTTTTTGCTGCTCCCGAAAGAATCCGTTCTGGTTCGGCAACGCCAAATGAACGCGCGCGCTTTGCACCGACGACAGGGCCTGTATAGAGCGGGTCAACTCACCCTCCA
>REAW01000045.1 GCA_004293725.1 Curvibacter sp. | reverse complement strand
TCACGCCTCAAAGTGGCCACCAAGTACGTTGCCATTGCCCGTGAATTTTTCGCCAGCAAGGGTGTGCACGTGGACTTGATCAAGCTCTACGGCAGTATGGAACTCGCGCCCTTGGTCGGCCTGGCCGACGCGATTGTGGATTTGGTGTCCACCGGCAACACGCTCAAGGCCAACCATTTGGTAGAGGTGGAGCGCATCATGGATATCAGCTCCCGTTTGGTGGTCAACCAGGCAGCGCTCAAGCTCAAACAAGAACCCATCCGCAAGATCATCGACGCCTTTGCCGGCGCCGTAGGCAAGTAACCCCAGATACCTATTTGCTATGAATTTTGTAGCTGCTCCCGCGCGTTTATCAAGCGCTAGCGCCACTTTTGAGGCTGATTTCAAGGCGCGCCTGCATTGGTCTGCGGACACAGACGCCGCCATCGAGCAGCGCGTGGCCGACATTTTGGCCGACGTGCAGCAGCGTGGCGATGCGGCCGTGCTGGAGTACACCGCCCGCTTTGATGGCCTGAGCGCCACCGACATGAAGGCGCTGGAGTTGACCCAGGCTGAGCTGAAAGCAGCGTTCGACAGCATTCCTGCAGACCAGCGCGTTGCGCTGGAGGCGGCCGCAAAAAGGGTGCGCAGCTACCACGAAGCACAAAAGAAGGCATCCGGCGAGAGCTGGAGTTACCGCGACGAAGATGGCACGCTCTTGGGTCAAAAGGTCACGCCGCTAGACCGTGTGGGCATCTACGTGCCCGGCGGCAAGGCGGCTTACCCGTCTAGCGTGTTGATGAATGCCATCCCCGCCCACGTGGCCGGTGTCGGCGAAATCATCATGGTGGTGCCTACGCCCAAGGGTGAGAGGAACGCTTTGGTGCTTGCCGCCGCCTATGTGGCGGGTGTGACGCGTGCCTTCACCATCGGCGGCGCGCAAGCCGTGGCCGCATTGGCCTACGGCACTGCCACCATCCCCGCCGTACACAAAATCACCGGCCCCGGCAACGCCTATGTTGCGGCCGCCAAGCGCCGCGTGTTCGGCACTGTGGGCATCGACATGATTGCCGGCCCCAGTGAGATTCTGGTGTTGGCCGACGGCACCACACCACCCGACTGGGTGGCCATGGACTTGTTCAGCCAGGCCGAGCACGACGAACTCGCGCAAAGCATTTTGCTGTGCCCGGATGCTGCCTACATCGAGCAAGTGCAGCAAAGTATTGACCGGTTGCTGAATGAGATGCCGCGTGCCGAGATCATTGCCAAAAGCCTCACCGGCCGGGGCGCGCTCATCCATACGCGCAGCATGGAAGAAGCCTGTGAGATCAGCAACCGAATTGCACCTGAGCACTTGGAGGTGTCTAGCAACGACCCGCATAAGTGGGAACCGCTGCTCAAACATGCCGGTGCTATTTTCTTGGGTGCCTATACCTCAGAGAGCCTGGGCGACTACTGCGCCGGCCCCAACCATGTATTGCCTACCAGTGGTACCGCACGCTTTTCCAGTCCGCTGGGGGTGTATGACTTTCAAAAGCGCAGCAGCCTGATTGAAGTAAGCGAGCAGGGCGCGCAGGTGCTGGGACACATCGCCTCGGTACTCGCGCATGGCGAAGGCCTGCAAGCGCATGCACGCGCGGCGGAAATGCGGCTGAAGTAATTCCGTAAGAATTAGCGCTGAAAGACGACCAACCCCTATGCGCGCACATTCACTAATCCCCCTCGCCCAGCGGAGTCTGGAAACACTGGTTTTGGTTGCCGCGTGTATGGCCACTGCCCACGCGATGACCATCCGTGAGATGCGTGCTCTGGAGAAAACCGAGAAGCAAGGCAGCACCTACAGCGACTACTACCTGGTTGGCGTGATGGAGGGGGCTATTGAAGCGCACAACCAAGCGGTGCGTGATGGCGCCACTCCGCGTATCTGTCTCCAGGGTCGCAAGCTCGAGCCGAGCATGGCCAAAAGCCTGTACGCCACGGAACTCAAGCGCAATGCGGACGTGTACGAGGCTGATTTTCCGGTGCAGTTGGTGTTGACCAATGCACTCACGACCGTTTATCGGTGCTGATTAGCTATTGATTCAATAGCTGCTTGCGCACTATTTGCGGGCGCAAGCTGGTTATTTGTCTTTTATCCTGTTAGCTTGCTCGCGGTCAGCCAGATGGCCGCGGCAACTGGCATTGATAACGCGCAGTTCGGCCAGGGTAGCGTCAATCTGGTTGCGTTTCTTCTCAAGGTCCGCAATCTCTTCGTCGGTACGGTCGATAACGTAGCGCAGTTGTTGAATGCGGCCTTCGCCCTGGTCACCATATAAATCCAGGTAGCGCTTGATCTCGGACAGCGGTGAGCCAATCGCCTTGGCGCGCAGGATGAGCGCCAGGCGCGCGCGGTCACGCCGGGTGTAGACGCGTGCGCCATTGATGCGGCGTGGGCTGAGCAGGCCCTTGTCTTCGTAAAACCGCAGCGCACGCAGCGTGATACCGAATTCACGACACAGCTCGGTGATGCCGAACAGCTCGGCCGTGCCCTCGTCGCGGTGAGAGGCGACGAAGGCCTTCGCATCTGCCACCGTGGTGTCGGCGGCCACGGGTTCAAATGACACGTTGCAGGCGCATGGCGACGCCCATATCGCCGCTCACCTTGAGCTTGCCGGCCATGAAACCGGTGGCGGGTTCAAGGTCGCCGTCGAGCATGGCTTGCAAGTTTTCCAGCGTGATGCCAACGGTGCAGTCGGTATCGGTGTTGTTGTTGCTCACGCTGTTGGGCGTGCTTTTCCCGTCAATGACGATAACGCCGTCGGCACCCATGTCGAACTTCAGGGTGGCGTCGAGGCCGCTGTCGGCGCCCACTTTGGCACGGATGGCTTCGGTTGCGGTGGCGAGGGTCATGGTGGTTTCCTTGAGAGTTAGAGGGAGGTTCGGGCTGGATGTTATCCGTGCAGCATAACGTAAGGCATAGTGAAAACACCTATACGGCAACAGGTTGACGTTAACGTAACCATGGCCTTTAATGCGGCAAGACCTTTGAAGGACCTGTTGCCATGCCCGCTCTCCGCTCCAAGATCAACCCCCGCTCGAACGGCTTTGCGGCCAATGCCCTGCGCATGGCCGAGCTGCTGGCAGAGGTGCAGCGCCTGGAGGGTCTGGTCATTGCCGAGTCGGAATCCAAGCGCGAGAAGTTCGAGAAGCGCAAGCAGTTGCTGCCGCGCGAACGCGTGGCACGTTTGCTGGACCGCGGAACGCCGTTTTTGGAACTGAGCCGCCTGGCCGGGCTGAACATGCATGACGATGACGGTAAAAAGGCCGTGCTCGGCGGTGGCTCCATCGTCGGTATTGGGGTGGTGGCGGGCCGCCGCTGCATCGTGTCCGCCAGTGACAGCGGCGTCAAGGGCGGCACGGTAGCGCCCATGGGCCTGAAGAAAGCGCTGCGGGCCCAAGAGATCGCGCTGGAGAACAAGCTGCCTGTGATCTACCTGGTGGAGAGCGGGGGCGCCAACCTCATGTACCAGGCCGAGATTTTTGTGGAGGGCGGGCGCAGCTTTGCGAACCAGGCGCGCATGTCGGCCGCAGGCATTCCGCAGATTTCGGTGGTGCACGGCTCCAGCACGGCGGGCGGTGCGTATCTGCCCGGCCTGTCGGACTACGTGGTGCTGGTGCGCGGGCGCAGCAGCATTTACCTGGCGGGTCCGCCACTGGTCAAGGCCGCCATTGGCGAAGACTGCACCGACGACGAGCTGGGCGGTGCTGAAACCCACGCGCAAGTGACCGGTCTGGGCGAGTACCTCACCGAGGACGATGCACATGCCATTGCCATGACACGGGAGCTAATGGACAAGCTGAACTGGGACACTACACCCGCGGCCGTATCGTTTGCCGCTCCGCTGTTTGACGAGCAGGAGTTGATGGGCATCGTGCCCGCTGACGAGCGCGAGCCCTACGACGTGCGCGAGGTGATCGCGCGGCTGGTGGACGGGTCCGACTTTTTGGAATTCAAGGCAAGTTATGCCCCCGAGATCATGTGTGGCCATGCCCGCATCGAAGGCCGCTTGGTGGGCATCTTGGGCAACAACGGGCCTATCCAGCCCACGGGTTCCACCAAGGCCGCGCAGTTCATCCAGTTGTGTGACCAGAGTGGCACGCCGCTCATCTTTTTGCAGAACACCACCGGGTACATGGTGGGCTCGGCAGCCGAGCGGGGCGGCGCCATCAAACATGGCAGCAAAATGATCCAGGCGGTGGCCAATGCACGCGTTCCGAAGTTCACCGTGGTGCTGGGCGGCTCGTATGGCGCGGGCAACTACGGCATGTGCGGCCGTGGCTTCGATCCGCGCTTCATCTTCAGCTGGCCCACGGCGCGCACTGCCGTCATGGGCGGCGCCCAAGCCGCCAAGGTGATGGACATCGTCAACCGCGCCAAGATTGAGCGCATGGGTATGGAGGCCAATGACGAAGCGCTGAAGGCCATGTCTGACGGCCTGCGCCTGCGGCTGGACAAAGAAAGTGCCGCCTTGTTTGGCACCGCCCGGCTGTGGGACGACGGAATCATTGACCCGCGTGACACGCGCCGCCTGTTGGGCCTGTGCTTGGCACTGGCCGCAGAAGCCGAGCAACGCAAACTCAACGCCAACACCTTCGGTGTGGCGCGTTTCTGATTGCAAACCCCACAACAACGACCCGAGGACAGACTATGAAATTCACCCCTGAACACACCCAAATCTCCGACACGGTGCGCAAGTTTGTCGCCAATGAGATCAACCCCTTTACTGCCGAATGGGAAAAGGCGGGCATCTTCCCCGCGCGCCAGCTGTTCAAGAAGATGGGCGACCTGGGCCTCTTGGGCATCAAGTACCCCACTGAGTTTGGTGGCATGGGGCTGGATTTCAGTTACTCCATGGTGGCGGCCGAGGCCTTGGGCGACTGCAATGTGGGCGGTGTGCCCATGGCGATTGGCGTGCAAACTGACATGTGCACACCCGCGCTCGCGCGTTTTGGCAGCGATGAGCTGCGCGCCACGTATTTGGCACCGGCGATTGCGGGTGACATGGTGGGCTGCCTGGGGGTGAGTGAAGCCGGAGGTGGATCCGACGTTGCCGCGCTCAAAACGACTGCGCGCAAGGACGGGGGCGATTACGTTATCAACGGCTCCAAGATGTGGATCACCAACGGCATGCAGGCCGACTGGTGCTGCCTGCTCGCCAACACCAGCGAAGGTGCAGTGCACAAGAACAAGTCGCTCATCATCGTGCCTATGGATGCGCCCGGCATCACACGCCAGAAGATCGAAAAGATTGGCATGCACAGCAGCGACACGGCGCAGCTGTTTTTTGACAATGTGCGCGTGCCCCAGCGCAACCTGATTGGCCAGGAGGGCATGGGCTTCATGCTGCAAATGTTGCAGTTCCAGGAAGAGCGGCTCTACGGTGCCGCCGGCAGCCTGAGCTCGCTGGACAACCTGATTGACAAGACCATTGCCTACACGCGCGAACGTAAGACCTTCGGCCAGCCCATTCTCAACAACCAGGTGGTGCATTTCCGCCTGGCCGAGTTGCGCACCGAGGTGGAGTCGCTGCGTGCGCTCACCTACCGGGCGGTGGAGCAATACGTGGGGGGCAAGGACGTGACCAAACTAGCCTCAATGGCCAAGCTCAAAGCTGGCCGCCTCAGCCGTGAGGTGGCCGATAGTTGTTTGCAGTATTGGGGCGGCATGGGCTTTACGGCTGACAACCCCATCTCGCAGGCCTACCGCGACAGCCGTTTGATTTCCATTGGCGGCGGTGCCGACGAAATCATGCTGGGCATCATCTGCAAGCTCGAAGGCACGCTGCCGGGCAAGGCCTGAGGCGGACCATGCAGCAACAACTGAGTGCTATGCAATTAGGAGCTGTTCGCGCAGTATCCACGGGCGCTACCCTGTATATTTACTTAAATCGTCCCGAAGCGCGCAACGCCATGTCGCTGCAGATGGTGGCAGAGCTGCAGCAGGTGCTGCGCGTGGCAGAGGCCACGGCAGGCACACCTGGTGCGGTGCGTGTGGTGGTGCTGCGCGGCGAGGGCGGGCACTTCTGTGCAGGGGCTGATTTGAAAGACATGGCCGGTGCACGCATGCGGGCCATGCAACGTGCGGAGGGTGAGCCGGACCCGATTGCCGAGGTCAACGCCGCCTTTGGTCACCTGTGTGCGGCCTACGCCAACACGCCGCTGGCCGTGGTGGCGGTGCTGGAGGGCACGGTCATGGGCGGTGGCTTTGGCCTGGCTTGTGTGGCCGATGTGGCCATTGCCAGCGACACGGCTGCCTTCCGTTTGCCCGAGACATCGCTGGGCGTAGTGCCGGCGCAGATTGCTCCTTTTTTGGTGGAGCGCCTGGGGTACTCGCAGGCCAAGCGCTTGGCCGTGACTGGCGGGCGGCTCGATGCTGCGGGTGCGCTCGCGGTGGGGCTGGTGCATGCGGTGACAACCCCCGAAGGGATTGCGGCCGCGTTGGACAAGACCTTGGCCGACATTTTGGCTTGCGCGCCTGGCGCACTGGCCGCTACCAAGGCGCTGATGCGCAAGGCGCGTTTTACCGCTGCGGCGGACTTGGTGACTGAGGCCGCAGTCATCTTTTCCCACGCGGCCCAAGGGCCCGAGGGGACAGAGGGCATGACGGCCTTCATTCAGAAACGCAAACCGAATTGGACGTTGACATGACATTCTCAGCAAACCAGATCGCCAGTGAAAGCCTGTGTGGTGGAGCGCTTTGCGTAGGTAAAGGAGGAGGCCGCGCAGCGGACGGGGGACACGAAGCAAAGCGATCCGCCGCACAGGCTTCCCGCGAGGAATTCCATGTTTAGCAAAATCCTGATCGCCAACCGCGGAGAGATCGCCTGCCGCGTCATCCGCACTGCGCGCAAGCTGGGCTACGCTACCGTGGCCGTGTACAGCGATGCCGACCGTGATGCCCCCCACGTGGCGCTGGCCGATGAAGCGGTGCACATCGGTGCATCGCCGGCTGCAGAGTCGTACCTGAAGATAGAAGCCATTCTGGACGCTGCCCGCAAGACCGGAGCTGATGCGCTGCACCCAGGCTACGGTTTCCTCAGCGAGAACGCAGCTTTTGCGCAGGCCTGTGTCGACTCGGGCGTGGTGTTCATTGGGCCACCCGCCAGCGCCATCACTGCTATGGGAGACAAAGCGCTGGCCAAAAAACGCATGTTGGAAGCCGGTGTGCCCTGTGCACCCGGTTATTTGGGTGCCGACCAAAGCGATGCGGCATTAACAGCCGAGGCCAAGGCGCTGGGCTACCCGCTGCTGGTGAAAGCCGTGGCCGGTGGGGGCGGGCGTGGCATGCGCTTGGTGCGCAGCGATGCCGAATTGCAGCAAGGGATAGACGGCGCACGCAGGGAAGCTACCAGTGCGTTTGGCGATGGAACGCTGATGCTGGAACGCTTGATCGACAACGGCCGCCACATCGAAATCCAGGTTTTTGCAGATGCGCATGGCAACGCGGTGTATCTGGGCGAACGGGACTGCACGGCCCAGCGCCGTCGGCAAAAAGTGATTGAAGAAGCGCCATCACCCGTGGTCAGCGCTGCCATGCGTGCTGCGATGGGGAAAGACGCCGTGGCCGCTGCGCTGGCCGTGGGCTACCGGGGTGCGGGCACGGTGGAGTTCATCGTGGATGACAAGCTCAACCACTACTTTCTGGAGATGAACACGCGCCTGCAGGTAGAGCACCCGGTAACCGAATGCATCACTGGCTACGACTTGGTGGAGTGGCAACTGCAAGTCGCCGCCGGCGATGTGCTACCTGCCAAGCAGGAGGACATCACTCTCACGGGCCATGCCATCGAAGCGCGCTTGTATGTGGAGGACCCATACACCGGCTTTGCCCCGCAGACCGGCACTGTGGCCTGGTGGCAGCCTGAGCGAGCGCTGCAGGGTGGCGTAAGGGTGGACGATGGCATTCGCCAGGGCAGTGTGGTTTCCCCGTTTTACGATCCCATGGTGGCCAAAATCATCGTGCATGGCCGCGACCGCGACGACGCCATCCGCCGCCTGCGCACCGCGCTGGCCAACACGCCTCTGCTGGGTTTGAAGAACAACGGTCGCTTCTTGAGCGATTTGGTGGACCACCCGGCCTTCCGTAACGCCGAGATGACGACCAGCCTGATTGACCAGTGGTTGGATCAGGGTGAACCACTGTTGAAGGCACCCGTTGCCAGCGAGGCGGCATGGACGGTAGCTGCGGTGGCGCTGGCCATGCAGCACGGCAAGAATCCTGCAGAGGGCTGGCGTGCCAACAGCGTGGCGGCCTATGGCTTTCAGCTCCAGACTGTCAATACGGTGCGCGCAGTGCGTGTGTTGCCAGACCGGCATGGTGGTGTGTCCGTCACCATGGAGGGCCACACCACAGCGGCGCGAGTGCTGCAATTTGCCGACGGCGTGTTGCGGCTCGAAATTGAGGGTGTTGCACAGACCGCGATTGCGGTGTTTGTGGGCTCTGACTTGCACCTCGCCCATGTAGGCCATAGCCATGTGTTCACCGAGGTCTCTGCCTTCCCCAATGCTGATGCGCTGAAAGACGCCAGTCGCGCCCGCTCCCCCGTAGCCGGCAAGGTTACCCAGGTGCTGGTAGCACCCGGCGACGCGGTGCAGAACGGTCAGCAGTTGGTCTGTGTGGAGGCGATGAAGATGGAAATGTGGCTCTGCGCCGAAAGCGCAGGCGCGGTGAAGGCCGTGCACGCCAAGGCGGGCGACCAGGTCGAGTCCGGCGCGATGCTGGTCGAGCTTGAACTCAACACGAAGAAGGAAGCATGATGGACAAAGCCATACTCACCTGCGCGCTGACTGGCGTGCTGACCAACCCCAAGCAGCACCCGGTGCCTGTGACGCCCGTGCAAATGGCCTCCGAGGCACGTGATGCTTTCAATGCAGGTGCCAGCATCATGCATATCCACATGCGAAGCCAGGAGGATGGCTTTGGCCATATGCCATCGTGGGACCCGGATGTGGCTGAAAGCATCGTCAACGCCATTCGCGCAGCTTGCCCCGGCGTCATCATCAACCTGACTACCGGCGTGGTGGGCAAGGACATCAGTGGTCCGCAGGCCTGCATCCGCCGCGTGAAGCCCGAGATCGCTGCTTGCAACGCAGGTAGCCTCAATTACCTGAAACTCAAGGAAGACGGCAGCTGGGCCTGGCCGCCCATGGTGTTTGACAACCCGGTGGCCAAGGTGCAACAGTTTCTGGATGTGATGGAGGAAACAGGCACGCACCCTGAATTCGAATGCTTTGACGTGGGCATTGTTCGTTCGGTCACGATGTACCTCAAGAGCGGCATGCTCAAGCCCACCATGGGTCGCGCCGAATACAACCTCGTGATGGGCGTGGCCTCGGGTATGCCCTGTGACGCAGACCTGCTTGCACTGCTGCCGAAGTACATGGCAAAAGACAGTGTTTGGCAGGCGACCCTGATTGGTCGCAATGAGATATGGCCCGTTCACCAGAAAACCGCAGAACTGGGTGGCATGTTACGCACGGGCTTGGAAGATACCTTTTACTTGCCCGGTGGTGAACGTGCTGCGGGCAATGGCGCCCTTATTTCCGAACTGGCCTCATGTGCCCAGCGTGCGGGTCGTTCCATTGCCAGCCCTGCGGAAGCGCGCATGTTGCTAGGCTTGCGCCCTACGTAAACGCATAGATCCCTCCAGCCAAAACACAACACCAAATAGAGCAGACTGCCATTGCTTTCGTGCTGATTCCCGCCCTCTACAGACGCTATGTGATAACTTCAGGGCATTTGGCGACGCGTCACGATGACGCTCCCGCGTCATTGGCTTGGATTTTCGATGGGATGCGTTCAATATGGTGCCGCAAAAGCGTTCACATTTGGGTGGGGAAGTGATGAAGTTTAAAACTACGGCCATTGGGGGGGTTTTGTTGCTCCATGCATGGGGTAGCTACGCTTTAACGTTGGGCGCCTTGCAGGGAAATGCGTGGTTAGGACGGCGTCTGGATGTTTCTGCTGTTGCCCAACTTGATGCGGGCCAATCCACCGCTACGTTATGTGCAACGGCCGAGGTCTTTCATGCCGATACCAAAGTGGATGGCAGCCGCGTTCGTGTGCTCACTGAACCCACAGGGCGAGCCAATGAAGTCAACTTGCGAATCGTTTCATCAGCGGCGGTGGATGAGCCCGTAGTAACGATCCAGTTGCGCGTGGGGTGTGAGTCGGAAACCGTCAGGCGCTATGTCCTCTTGCCGGATGCACCGACCGAATTGGTTCCTTCGAATCCCGTGTTGCCCGCCGTTTCGAGTGCCGAAGCGCCTGTCGCATCCGTGCCAGCACCAAGTGTGCCCACCGGATCAGGGGGACAACCGGAAGTTGCCTCCTCTGACAGTGGCAAGCCAGCAGCGGCCGTTAAGAGTGCACCCGTTGGGAAGCCAGAGAAGAAGGCGGCCGTAGTGCCCGCCAAGCCCGTTGCAAAGGTGCCCGTTGCGGCAGCTCCTATTCCCCCGGCAACTGGACCCGGAGCCGGGCGAGGGCGTCTGACCCTGGAGCCGTTGGTGGTTCCGGCGGAGCGGGTGACAGCGGTTGAGTCCGCTGCGAATACGGAGCAGGTGGACGAATTGCTGAAAACTGCGCAGCGCATGGAGCAACTTCAAACCGACATCAAAGTGTTGTTAGACCAAGCCGCTGCCAACGACGCCAACCAGCGCGCCTTGCAAGCACGCCTGCAGAAAGCCGAAGAGACACGGTTTCCGGACTCGCTTGTTTACCTTTTGACAGGCTTGCTGGCCCTGTGTTTGGCTGCGATCGTGATGTACTGGCGGCGCTCGGCTCGTCTGATTCGCCTTTTGGAAAACGAACGCCGTATCCCTGTGGCGGTAGTTGAGCCCCCGGACACCATTCAGCAGCCAGAGGTGCCCATGGAGCCCCCGGCGCCCGCACCGAAGCCAAAGCCGGGTCCCATGGGTGTGGATGTGAATTGGCTGCACGTGGATGAAAAAGGCTTCAGCGAGATCATGGACCCCAAGCCTACGCGTCCGGCTGATCTTGCGCCCATGGACGCGCCGGTCCAACCCAGGGCCGAAACAGCGATTGCACCGCCGGATTTCAATTCTGAGGATCAGCTGGCGTTGGTGGACCAAGCCCAGCTATTCGTGCAATTGGGGAAGACAGACCACGCGATCAGCATTCTGGAGAAGCGAATTCGTGAGAGGGCAACAGACTGCCCCCTGGTATTCCTGGAGTTACTGCAAATTGCCAATCAACAAAGCTTGAAAGTTGACTTCCGGCAGTTCCGAGACGAAATGCAACAGGTCTTTAATGTCTCCGTTCCTGAGTTCGCCTTATTCCGTTCCGAGGGCCGCAGACTAGATGGTTATCCCGAACTGTCACAGCGTATTGCCAAGCTGGGGCCTAGCCACCAAGCGCTGACGGAAATCGAGTCCTGCATTGTGCTCAGCGCATGGGGCAACAATGCCGAGCCTTTTGATCTGGCAGCGTTTAAGGAGCTTGTCCATATCCATGGCGTTGCCCTGAAGGCCCTGCAATCAGCGAAAGGGTCCAGCGGTCCGACTGAACCCGGTAGTTCTGCACCTGTTACTGAAGTGGATTTACCGCTGTGATAGGTGGAAAATCCCACTGTACCTTCGTGCGTCGGCTTTAGTCACCTGGTTTTTGTGATTGTGAACAGCGCACCTGGAAGAGTTCGGTTTTCCAAGGTTCTGCGGTCTTTGTGCCAGGCTCCACCCGCAGCGCACTCAGGCAACCGCCCCATACACAGCCCGTGTCCAGTGCGAGCACATCGGATCGACCGAGCCAGCCCAGCGTAGACCAGTGGCCAAAGGCCACCGCCACATCGGCCGTTTGCCGCCCGGGCGCCTCGTACCAGGGCAGGTAGCCTGCCGGGGCCTGGTCTGCCCCACCCGATGAGCCAAATTCCATGGCACCTTCTTGCGTGCAGAAGCGCATGCGCGTGAGCGCGTTCACGATCACGCGCAGGCGCGCTATGCCCATCAGCGTATCGCTCCATTGCACGGGCGCATTGCCATACATAGTGTGGAAGAAAGTACCCGCATCATCCGAACGCAGCACTGCTTCTACCTCTGCAGCGAGTGCTATTGTTTTCGTAGCTGTCCAGGCAGGTAGTACGCCGGCATGTACCATCAACAGGTCCAAATTTCCCACCCGTTCCAGCATGGCCAAGGGCTGGGTGCGCAGCCAGTCCAGCAGCGCAGGGCAGTCGGGGGCGGCCAAGAGTTCGTCCAGCGTGTCATGGCGTCCGGGTTTGCGCGCACCGTGGGATACCGCGAGCAGGTGTAAGTCGTGATTGCCCAGCAGGCAGCGGGCTGATGCTCCGTAGCCCATTAGACGGCGCAGTACGCCTGCCGAGTCGGGCCCGCGGTTCACCAGGTCGCCCAACAGGTAGAGCGTGTCGCGGCTGGGAGAGAAGTCGATGTGCTGGGTTAACTGCGCCAGCGCTGCGTCGCAGCCCTGCACATCGCCAATAAGGTACATTGCCATGGTGTTGATTCTCGCTTGGGTTCCATGGATTTTTTGCTGATTATTGTTCTCACCTTGTTGAACGGCGCTTTCGCCATGTCCGAGCTGGCGCTTACCGCCAGCCGCAAGGTGCGGTTGCAAACCATGGCCGAGGCCGGCGACAAGGGCGCCAAGGCTGCTCTGGCTTTGATGGACAACCCCACCCAATTTTTGTCATCGGTGCAGGTCGGAATAACCTCCATCGGCATGCTCAACGGCATTGTGGGCGAGGCGGCATTTAGCGATAACTTGGCCGCTTGGCTGCAAGCCACCATGGGCTTGTCTAGCAGGGTCGCTGAATTCTCGGCCACTGCTCTCGTGATTACAGGCATTACGTTTATCACTATCTTGTTTGGCGAGCTAGTGCCCAAGCGCATCGGCCAGCTCTACCCCGAAACTGTTGCCAGGGTAGTGGCCTTGCCCATGACCTGGGTGGCCGTCGGCGCCAAGCCTTTTGTGCGTCTGCTGTCTGTGTGCACGCACGGCATGCTCAAGTTGCTGCGCATCGACACCAGCGACACTCGCGCCGTGACCGAGGCTGAAATCTCTGCCAGCCTGGTGGAGGGTGTTGACGCCGGCATCATCGAAGAACACGAGCACCAGATGGTGCGTAACGTTTTTCATTTGGATGACAGACAGCTCACGTCCATGATGTTGCCGCGCACAGACATCGCTTGGTTGGACGCAGACGCTACGGTAGAACATGGGTTGTTGATGGCCAGCGGTAGCGGTGGCCTGGGAGCGCACTCCTGGTACCCGGTGTGCAGGGGTTCATTGGATGATGTGGCGGGCGTGGTCAGTGTGGCGCGTTTGCTCGAGCGCGGCGTACGCTACCCCTATACCCTTGGCGCGCTGGTTGAGCCCGCAGTGTTTGTGCCTGAAACCCTGACTGGCATGGAGCTCATTGAGCAGTTCCGCGTGAAATCTGCGCGTATGGTGTTTGTGGTGGATGAATATGGCGTTGTTCAAGGCCTTCTGACCCCGCACGACCTACTGGAGGCAATTACCGGCGAGTTGCAGCCCGATGTGCAAACCGACGCTTGGGCCGTGCACCAAGGGGATGGCTCATGGATGCTGGATGGCCTGATGCCTCTGAGCGAACTCAAAACCCGGTTGGAGATTGAGGATGACTTGCCCGGCGAGGAGCGCGGCCGCTATAACACCCTTGCAGGTTTGCTCATGGCGGTTTCTGGCAAGCTGCCAGCTCAAGGGACAAAGATTGCGTGTGCACACTGGTTGTTTGAAGTCGTAGCGCTGGAAGGCCGCCGCATTGACAAGGTGCATGCGCGTCGCACGCTGAAGGAATGAACACAGCGGGGGCTTAAAGTCGCCCAGCGAGTTTGTAGGCGAGCAGTCCGACTAGCTCATGCAGGGCCAATTGCCATTGCGCGGCACCCCCGGCCATCGAAAAATCCAGCCAGTTGCTGCTATCTCCTGTGCGAAAGTCCACGGGATAGGCGGTTACATTCCAACCCGCTTTTTGAAATGTGGCCATGGAACGTGGCATGTGCCAGGCGGATGTCACCAATAGCCATCGCTGCGTAGGGTCTACTCCGGGCAATTGGGCGCTCAGCACTGCGTTCTCATAGGTGTTGCGGGATGCGGATTCGTACCGCACCTGCTTGGTTGACACCCCGAGGCTGTCGAAAAAAAGCTTGGCGCGCTCGGCCTCTGATTGGCCGATGCCCATCATCGAGCCTTCGCCTCCAGTGAATAGCACTTGCAGCGTCGGGTTGTAGCGCAGCGCTGCTACCGTAGCTGTCATGCGCTCGGCGGCGTCGTTCAGCATGGGTTGAACATGGGCAAGCTGCGCACGGCCCGATTCCAGTCCACCCCCCAGTACCACCATCCCGGCATAGCCCTCTAGCTTCGCATCAGGTGCGAGCTCCGGGTAATGGCTCTCGAGTTCACGAATGATGGCCTCGGGCAGCGGCTTCCAAGCCATCAGTACCAGCACTCCCAAGGCAGTGCCCACTAGCCATTTCCCCGCGCGTGGTTTGCGTGGCAATACGAGCAGGCTGAGCAGCAGCAAAGAAAAAACCCAAACGAGGGGCTGGGTAATCAGGGCGAGAATTTTGGAAGCAAAGAACATAGACTGCAGACAGGCAATATTCAGTCATTGGCTTTGAAAAAGCCCACTGACCTTGTCGGTCGTGGGCTCTTGATCTAACAATCAGCGTCGAACTATTGCATCGCCCGGCGCAAAGTTGGAAACGCGAATGCTGTTTTTGCTCAAGTATTCACGCATGACATCAGCGTCCACAAAGCCCGTGTTGACATAGCCTGGATGGTCGCTCAACTTGGGGTAGCCGTCACCGCCGCCCGCCTGGAAGCTATTGATTGCGAGTCGGTAGCTTTTAGCGGGATCAATGGGAGCGCCCTTGATGGTGGCCGTTTTTACCGCTCCCCCTTCTAGCTCTAAGCGCACACCTGCAAATTGCGGAAATGCGCCAGAGCCTGCGCTCATTTTGGCTGCTGCATTCAGGTAGTTCATCAGCTCAGTGCCGCTTAAAGTCACATGCACGAGCATGTTGCCGAAGGGCTGCACTTTGAGTATGTCTTTGTAGGTAAGTTTGCCCGCAGGCATGGAGTCGCGAATTCCACCAGAGTTCATGATCGCCAAGTCCGCCCCGGCCTTTTGCATCATCACGCTCGCAATGAAAACACCCATATTGGTAGGCTGTTTGCGCACATTTTCGCGGCTTCCATCCAGCGCTCCGTCACTCTCTCCAACCAGTACATCCAATGCTGCGCGCCCTTTTTCTTGGTAAGGTTGTAAAAGAGCAAGCATCGCTGCATCTTCCTTGATCTCTGGCATGTAAGTTTGCTTGGTATCTTTGCCGTCAGCGCCTTTAACGGTGCGCTTCAAGTTCACGGGCAGCAACGAATATTTCACGAGCTTGAGTTCGCCATTCGCATACTCAAAATCCGCACGGCCTACGTACTTGCCCCACTCGTGGGCTTGTACGATCCAAGTGCCGTTTTGTTTGTCTGGGGCGCAAGCGCTGCCTGGCACATAGGCGTCATTGCGACGTGATGCGCCCATCTGCTCTAGCATGCAGACAGGGTTTTGGCTGTGGCCACCAACAATCATGTCAATGCCTTTCACTTCCCGGGCCATCTCCACATCACCCGGTGCATTGACACCGCTTTTTCCGTTGTTGTAGTGCCCCATGTGTGTGGCGGCAATCACTATGTGGGCTTTTTTTCGAAGCTCCGGAACCAGCTTGGCTGCTTCATCGGCCGGCTTGCGAAACTCGACGCCAACCGTGTTGGCCGGATCGGTCATTTTCTTGGTGTCGTCGGTGGTCAGGCCCAGTACTGCGATCTTTAGACCGCCACGCTCAAACATCTCATAAGGCTTGTACAGGCGTTGGCCATCTTTGTAGATGTTTGCAGAGATCATGGGAAAGCCCGCCCATTGCATTTGCTTGGCCAGCACCGGAAGCGGTTTGTCAAACTCATGGTTACCCAAGGCCATTGCGTCGTAGCCGATCATTCGCATGCCTTTGAAGTCGGGCTCAGCGTCTTGGGTGTCACTTTCAGGAATACCTGTGTTGACGTCGCCGCCATCCAGCAACAGGGTGTGGCCACCAGAGGCCTTAACCTCCGCGCGCACGGCATCAATCAGGGTTTTTCGCGCAGCCAAGCCATATTCACCATCATTGTTTTTCCAAAAACGGCCATGATGGTCATTGGTATGGAGAATGGTGAGTTGTACTGGGCCCTGCGTGGGGCTGGGGCCTGAGGCGCAGGACGCCAATACGGCTGCAGCCAATACTGCGAGTGAAATGTTCAAAATGCGCATGTTGTTCTCCATGATCGAGGGAACAGTATTGCACAATTTTTTGTCCAGTCCGTTGCGCCTTTGGGACGGGCTCGACTTCGGATTTGCAAAGAAAAAAGGTGCTCTTGCGAGCACCTGTAAAGTTCAACCTTGAATGAAAATAAGCGTTAGGCCGTTTAGAAGGCGTAATTCAGACGCACGCGGAAGGCAGCTTCGTCCGTGCTAATGCCAGTAACGCTGTTTTTTACTGTGGAGCTTGAAAACGCTGGGGTGATGGATGCACCTTTGACATCAAACAAAGGAATGTTGTAAGACGCATAGACGGTTTGCACTTTCGTGTCGCCACCTGCGATGTCGTTTGTTCCGGAAGCGAAGCCGAGGCCCAAGCTACCTACAGTTGCGGAAAGGCCGACGGCAGACTGGTTGAGTGTCGTTGCTGAATCCTGTTTTCCTTGTGCTAGATTGGCAGTCAGTTTGAATCCGCCGAAATCATAGCTACCAGTGATGCCATAGCCGCTCACTCTGTTGCCTGAAGCGTACTCTCCACTTTCAAAGCCAACGCGAGCAGATACAGGACCCGATGCATAAGCCAGCACTGGGCGTGTACCCTTGGAGCCTCCGACGATGTTGTTGTTTGTGGTTTCGATCAAGCCCAATTCGAATGACAAACCAGCGCCCAGGTTAATTGTTCCTTGTGCGTGGAATACGTCGCTAGCTTTGCGGCCCCGCAATGTGTTTGCGCCGTAAACATTTCCAGCATGGTTGACCAATGTGTCGCCTGCCAATGGAAAGAGATCTGCTGATTCAAAGCGACCCAGCTTGACGTCGCCACCTGCAGAGCCAAGCTGGATCCACATGTCGTCGGTGCCCAGCGTGCCGTCCTTTTTGGTAACAAAAGCGCTCTTTCCCGCCACAAACATATTGGTGCCAGCTTTGCCAGAGGCGCTAATCTCAACGCGACCGCTTTGGGTCAAGCCTTTGTCCCCGTTTGCTACGGCGCTGCCGCCACGGTGGGTATTGTCCAGTTCGATGTTGGCACCAATTTCAGGGGCAGCAAATGAGGCGCTTCCCAATGCAAGCAATGTCGCAGCGGAGGTTGTACGAACGATAAATTTGACGGTTTGATGCATGAATGATCTCAGGTATGGAATGGAAAAATCTGGGAGAACCCTCCCGTTTTGTTGTATCCGGAAGGCTGCAACAACTGAATTGTTAAAAACAGAACGCTGTTGTGCTTGCCGGTCAGGGAAAACACCCAAACGAATTACGTACCCAAATCGTTGTATTGATTTCGTTCTCTTTTCACGGGTGTGACACATGAATAGTCCGACAGACTTTCTGAGAAAGATTTCCAAGAAGGGCCTGAATACAAGCTAAAGCGCGTAGTAGTTACACCACAAAACATGACTCAACCCTGAAGAGGGGTGTCTAGTATTCACTTTGAAAGTTGGACGATTAACTTTTACGTGCACTTTGTGGCTCAATATCTGAAGATTCAGCCCCGATGGCCACCCAAATTCCCCCGGGTATGGCCACTTCAAACTCCCCCACCTGAATTGATCGGGAACGGGTAGTCAAGCCGGCGTCGTCGGCACCT
>REAW01000044.1 GCA_004293725.1 Curvibacter sp. | reverse complement strand
CAAGCAATCCGGTCTGGGCCGTGAGGGCTCGCACTTTGGCATGGATGACTATGTGGAGGTGAAGTACCTCTGCATGGGGGATATTCTCAAGTGAGTGGGTGGGGGGCGAGGCCTGGATATCAAACAGGCCACTAGCGCACGTAGATACTGCGCTAGTAGCTATAGAGTTGATAGCAAATAGGGTGGCATGAGTTTGCCACGTGGCCCCGTTTGCCCATGGGCTCAGGCGGCAGCAAAACCCTGTGACACCATACCGGGCGTTAGCAGGCGTTGCACCAATTCCCGCACGGTTTTTATCTGGTTGCCAAAGGGCAATTCACCTGCACCGCGGAAGAACAGGCCTTTCTTGGTGTCGCCGCGCAGTGCTGCGGCCAATTGGTTGTCGATGCAAAACTGTCCCCAACCCGGCAAGCCGTCGCGCAAGCCGCACTGGGCCAGGCAATCAAAGCTCTTGGTGCAACGGGATTTGACATGGGCCACTGCTTGCAGCTTGGGTTCGATTTTCATGTACGCACGTAGCCAGGGCGTGCCGACTGCGCGCGCAGGCAGGCCAGCCACGCTGGTGAATTCCACCATATCTTCTTCGCGCGCTTCGGCCAGTACGCGTTTGAATTCGGCATGGGCGTCGCTTTCTTCAGTCACCGCAAATGCCGTACCCAATTGCACCGCATCGGCTCCCAGCGCCTGCAGACGGGCAATGTCCTCAAATCTGCGTATGCCGCCAGCGGCTATCAGCGGGATGTGTTGTTCGTAGCCCGCATCCTTGAAGAACTGGCGTACTTGCGGAATCACGTTCTCAAAGTCAAAGCGGGTGTCTTGCAGGTCGGCGATTTTTGCAGCACCCAAGTGACCGCCGGCCAAGCGCGGGTGTTCGATGACGATGGCATCGGGAAGCCGTTTCTTGCGCTCCCACTTCTTGACCAGTAGTTGCACGCCGCGCGCGTCGGACAGGATGGGAATCAGGGCCGCCTTGGGGTGGTCTTTGGCCAAGTCAGGCAGATCCAGCGGCAGGCCGGCCCCAACCACTACGGCGTCGATGCCGCATTCCAGCGCCTTGGTCACATTGGCGGCGTACTCGCTCACGGCGCGCATGACATTGATGGCCAGCAACCCGCGGCCGCCTGTTCGTGCTCTGGCTGCCTTGATTTCCCGGTCGATGGCGATCAGGTTGGCTTCGTTGATGCCTGACTTGGCCACATCGCCTGGGGGGAGATCGCGGGTCTGATCCATCAGATCGGGGTGGTGGCGGCGCAGGTCTACGCTGGAGAGGGTGCCCATTCCGCCCAAAGCGGCCACGCTTCCGGCCAGCCGGTTGCCCGAGATGCCGATGCCCATGCCGCCCTGCACGATGGGCAATAGTGTTCGGCCCGCGATACGCAATGCGCCCAGTCCACTGTCGCGTAACCAATCGATGGATTCCGAGGTCAAGTAGGGCGAACAGGTATTTGCATTGTTCATGGGGTGCTCTAAGATAGGGGGTTAACGAACAGCTACAAAGCTTAGATGGATACAGGCTGCCAAGCTTTGAGGTGGGTCAAGTTGCTGAGCAATCGGGTGTACCGCCCTGTTGGACGACAAAGAAGAGGTAAACACCAAGAATGAACGCACTTGTGCAAAGTCTGGCGACCATGAGTGGTTTGCGGGATCGCGATGATTTGGATGCTGCACTGGTGCGTCTGGTGGTTGGCAACAGTGATGGCATCGTTCTTAGTGCCAGCCTTCTTCGCATCGTTGGTGAGGGTGATGACCGGCGTTTCTTGGTGGCAGCGGCACTGGATGAGGGGCAGTCACAAATTCGTCGCGACCCGGTCTGGATAGACTGGACGACTTTGCCCCATATGTCCGACTTTCCCATGCGTGCCCTTGCGGTAGAGCGTGGGCGAGTTGTGCATGGGGACTCTGCTCCTTTCACCAGTGCCATTCCCTTGCTGACTCCGCAAGGTGTTTGGGGCGTTTTGGAAATTGTTTCCGCTGACGCGCTCTCCACGCCAACCCTGGACTTGATGGAAGGCCTCGCGCTGACCTATTGCAATTTGTTGGGCCTGCTTGACTACGGCGAGAGAGATGCGCTCACCGAGTTGCTCAATCGCAAGAGCTTTGATGGTGCGTTTTTCAAGGCCACTGCCGTGCAGGGAGACGATGAACTGCCAGAGGGCGGCGAGCGCCGCCATGCGCACCCGGATGCCGGAGTATGGCTTGCGGTTCTGGACATCGACCACTTCAAACGCGTGAATGACACCTATGGCCACCTGATTGGCGACGAGGTGCTGTTGCTGCTGGCACGGCTCATGCGCAGTAGCTTCCGCTTTCATGATCAGCTCTACCGGTTCGGCGGAGAAGAGTTTGTCGTACTCATGCGCAGTGACAGTGTGGAGCATGCCCACGCAGCGCTGGAGCGCCTGCGCGAGCGGGTGCAGTCCTATGCCTTCCCGCAGGTGGGCACCATCACGGTCAGCATCGGATACTCCATTCTGCTGCCCAACGACACACCCAGTGGCGCTTTTGGCCGGGCGGACAAGGCGGTCTACCATGCCAAGGAGCATGGTCGCAACCAAGTCTGCAGTTACCAAGTGCTTGTCGCATCGGGAGACTTGGTAGACCAAGTCGCCGAAAGCATGGACGTCGATCTTTTCTAGCGGGCGCGCTCAAAAATGGCGGCAATACCCTGGCCGCCGCCAATACACATGGTCACCAGCGCGTAGCGGCCGTTGATGCGCTCCAGCTCGTACAGCGCCTTTACAGTAATCAGAGCTCCGGTCGCCCCAATCGGGTGGCCCAGCGAGATGCCCGAACCATTGGGGTTGACCTTGGCCGGGTCCAGGCCCAGGTCGCGGGTTACTGCGCAAGCCTGGGCAGCAAAGGCCTCGTTGGCTTCAATCACATCCAGGTCGTTCACGGTGAGCCCTGCCTTTTGGAGTGCAAGCTTACTGGCTGGCACCGGGCCAATGCCCATGTATTTCGGGTCGACCCCTGCGTGGGCGTAAGCCACCAGGCGCGCCAGCGGGACCAGGCCGCGTGCCTTCGCTGTGGCAGCTTCCATTAGCACCACGGCTGCCGCTGCGTCGTTGATGCCGGATGCATTGCCCGCTGTCACGGTGCCGTTTTCTTTGAGGAAGGCGGGTTTGAGCTTGGCCATGTCCGCCAGGGTGGCATTGGCTCGGAAATGCTCGTCAGTCGCGTAGGCAACGTCGCCTTTCTTGCTTTTGAGCAGCACCGGCATGATTTGCGTCTGGAAGTACCCTGCCTCAGTGGCTTTTTGGGCGCGGTTATGGCTTTCGACCGCCAGCGCATCCTGTTCTTCGCGGCTAATGCCCCACTTGGCGGCAATGTTTTCGGCGGTCACTCCCATGTGGATGGTGTGAAAGGGGTCGTGCAGCGCACCGATCATCATGTCTATCATTTTGGTGTCGCCCATGCGGGCGCCCCAGCGCATGTTGAGGCTGGCAAAAGGAGCGCGGCTCATGTTCTCTGCTCCACCCCCAATGGCAATCTCAGCATCACCCAGCAGAATGCTTTGGCTGGCATTTACGATGGCTTGCAAGCCCGAACCGCACAGGCGGTTCACGTTGTAGGCGGGTGTGCCTTCTCCGCAGCCACCGTGGATAGCCGCCACACGGCTCAAGTACATGTCTTTGGGCTCGGTATTGACCACATGGCCGAACACCACGTGGCCTACGTCCTTGCCATCCACACCGGCGCGTGACAGCGATTCACGCACGACTTGGGCGGCCAATTCGGTGGGGGCTATATCTTTCAGGCTACCGCCAAAGGTGCCAATGGCGGTACGCACTGCGCTGACTACAACAACTTCACGGGACATGAGACTCTCCTAGCGGGGGTTTGAAGATAAACACCAGCCATCTTACGACCGCAATGCGTCATTTTTTATTCACCAATTTGTCACATTACTGCCTTAGGCTATCTGGCTAGAACAGCCACCAGGAGTTACACGTGAGCGCCAGCGAAGACGAAATGATCCGCCGTATCCAGAACGACATACTCGATAGCTATGACGAAGAGCTGGAGATGGAACTGGACGACCAGCACCTGGAGCGCTTGGCCGGCGGGCAAGCTCCTGATACGGAAGCGCATGCTGCACGCCGCCAGTATTTCAAGGAACTGTTTCGCATGCAGGGCGAACTTGTCAAACTGCAGGACTGGGTAGTGGCCACCGGTCACAAGGTGGTGGTCATTTTTGAGGGCCGCGACGCAGCCGGCAAGGGCGGTGCCATCAAACGCATTACCCAGCGCCTGAATCCGCGCGTTTGCCGCGTGGCTGCGCTGCCCGCACCCAATGACCGTGAGCGCACGCAGTGGTACTTTCAGCGGTATGTGAGCCACTTGCCGGCAGCTGGTGAAATTGTGCTGTTTGACCGCAGCTGGTACAACCGCGCAGGTGTAGAGCGGGTCATGGGCTTTTGCAATGACGAGCAGCTCGAAGAATTTTTCCGCACCGTGCCAGAGTTCGAAAAGATGCTGGTGCGCTCAGGCATCCAGGTCATCAAGTACTGGTTCTCTATTTCGGATGAAGAGCAGCACAGCCGATTTTTGGGCCGGATACACGATCCTCTCAAGCAGTGGAAACTCAGCCCCATGGATCTGGAGTCGCGCAGCCGCTGGGAAGACTACACACGCGCCAAAGAGGTCATGCTGGAGCGTACCCATATTCAGGAAGCACCTTGGTGGGTAGTTCAAGCGGTGGACAAAAAGAAGGCCCGCCTGAATTGCATCCACCATCTGTTGCAGCAAATGCCCTACGAGGAAACTGAACACCCACCCGTGGTGTTGCCGCCCCGTGTGCGCCACGATGATTACGAGCGCCGTCCCGTACCGCAGGAAATCCTCGTTCCTGAGGTTTACTGAGCACCTCTACTAGCCCCTTACGTCGGCTACCGGTTCTGAGCCGAAATCTGGTCGCGCCAGGAACGCCAGCACACGCCGGGCGGCATCGGCCGGGCTGCTGAGTTGGCCTTGGCGGTGCAGACCTGCAAAGCTGGCGTGGTCCGGAAACTGGGCCGCGTCCGCACTGCGCAGTTGCACCTGCATGTCGGTGTCAATCACTCCGGGAGCGAGTGAACAGACCCGTGCCCCACTTGCATGCTGGGCTTCGTCTAGTGCAACACAACGGGTGAAGTGGTCCATTCCGGCCTTTGCCGCGCAGTAGGCCGCTTGCGATGCCATGGCGCGCCTGCCCAGACCCGAGGAAATGTTGAGCACCTTGCGCGGGACACCCCAGTTGCGTGTAGCACCCAAAAAGGCAGCGGTCAGCAGCATGGGTGCCTCCAACCCCACGCGAAGGGCTTGGGCTAACGCGCTCGGGTCCGAGTCCGACAAGGGCGCCAGCGGTGGAATCATGCCCGCGTTATTGATCAGCGTGGCACTGGACAGTGTGGTGGGTTCTTGCTGCGCCAGCCACAGGCGCAACTGTGCAGAGGCCGCTTCACCGTCGGCCAGGTCTAACGGCCATTGCAGCAGCATGGCTCCGGCTGCGTGGGCCAGTTCGGTCAATTGCGGGTTGATTTTGCGCGACATGCACAGCAGCACAGTGCTGGACGCAAGCAGTTGCTGGGCCATGGCGAGGCCCATGCCCCGCGAAGCACCGGTGAGAATAATGAGATTTTTGGACATAAATCGCTATCAATTTAGGAGCTATTTGCGCATGTACTAGTTGGGCTTCAGCGGAACTATCCTTGACGTTATTCCCGTTGTCGGCGTATCGCAATGTAGCCCGCTACCAGCGTAAAGGTGACGATCAACGCCACCACCCACCAAAAGCCTTGCGGATGGTTGGCCAGTGGAACGCCACCGACATTCATACCCAGCATACCTGCAATGATGTTGATGGGAAGGGCCAGCACGGTGACGATGGTCAGAACAAACAGGCTGCGATTATTGGCCTCAGCCACCCGTCCGGCAATTTCTTCCTGCAGCAACTTGATGCGCTCTTGCAGCGCTGCCATGTCACTGAGCGCCACGTTGAATTCTTCTGTCGACTGGTGCAGCGCGCTCAGGTCCTCCTCAACGATCCATGCCGGCGGCTTGCGCAGCAACCGGAACAGCGCAGCCGGCTCGGGTGCCAGCAGTCGCTGCAGGCGCACCAGCAAGCGGCGTAGTGCGCCCAAGTCAGCGCGCTTGGTTTCCAGTCTGCCAGCCAGCAGCTTGTCTTCGATGGTGTCAACCCGGGCCGTGGTGTTGCGCACAATGTTGACCAGCACATCACCCTGCTCATGCATCAAGTGCACCAGCAGTGCTACAGGCGACAAGAGTTTTTCACCCCGCCGCACCGCGTCCCGCAGACGGTCTATGGAGCGCAAGGGTTGCAGGCGGGCGCTCACCACCAGGCGCGGGCCCACGGATAGCCACAGCGTTGAAATGTCGGATGGTTCAAACGCAAAGTCGTAGTTGACATCGTTCACCACAGCAACCAGGGTGTCATCGTCCAGTTCCACCCGGGTTGAGCGGGAGCCATCGGTCAGAGACTCATGGAAAGAATCGGAGAGGGCCAGATTGTCTTGGAGCCACTTGGCGCTGGAGGTATGCGAAAGGTTGAAATGCAGCCAGACGAATCCCCCCGCTTCTGGTTTTTCATCGGCCAGCCAACGCTGCGCGCCCTCACACCCGACCGCAGTGGAGAGGCCTTGATTGTCGAAAAAAAATCCGTAGATCAGGCCGGACGTGTCTGCGCCGTAGTTTGGGGTCGTGGGGGGAGTGGGATTCATGGGGAACTCAGCATAGTGGCAACGCTTTGCAAGTGCTTAGAGTATCTGCGGGTTGTGACAATAGAGGTGCAGCATCCCCCCTATTGCATCACGTGTTGCCAGCCAATGCCAGCCCTTGTGCCAGCGAGGCCACTGCATCGCGGGTGAAGGCGCCGGCCAAGACATGCTTCATGGTCTGCGCCGCTGAAAGGCACATGAACTCTGCCACTTCGCCATCCTGGTTGTGGGGTTGCCAGTCCTCGGGGCAGGTCCAGTTGTAGACCATCAGGGTTTCGTCATGCCACCCGCCAGCGTCCAGGCGCGCAGTACGAATGGTGCCGCGCGGATGCAGCGGAAACGTGCCTTCCAGGCTGGCGCCTGCTTCTTCAAACAGCTCGCGTACGGCGCAGGTTTCCGGCGTTTCTCCTGCCGGCAATCCCCCGGCGGTCACGTTGTCCAGAAGACCCGGGTCCGTGGCTTTGGTGAACGCGCGGCGCCCACACCACAGCTGTCCGTCCGGCGTAAAGCCGTTGATATGGACCGCGTGGCTGCGGATGCCCAAAAAGCGAAAACCAGCGCGCTCCACCGCCAGCAAGGGCTCACGTTCGTCACGGGGCGGCGTGATGCAATCGTGGGACCAGAAGGCAAACGCCTCGTTGCGCCAACCATGGACCAGCCCGCGCGCATGGCATTGCAGCAGTGCCTCTTGGAGCAGGCGGCTGCGCTCGGCACTGCTCCATTGCAATGCCCGCCAGTGCAATCCTGGTGTTTCTCCTTGGGGTTCGAATTGGCTGTCTGGCAACAAGGTTGTCAGCAGCGTTGCACGGTCGGCATGCACAAGCCCCAAGCGCTGTGGCACCGAAGCCCCAGTGTCTACTAGCCACAGCACCAGCATGTCGGTGGGGGGCGGCGCAAGCGCCATTGCTGCAGCATCTGCCAACACCCGGCGCTGGCCAGTGTCCAGGTTCGCTGCAAATGCCAGCGCTCCGGGCACAGTCATTCTTGCACCCCTTCGACCAAAAAGCGTACGCGCCGCACACCGTTCCATTCATCCGCATCCAGGCGAAACGCCAGCGTAACTTGGGCGGGCAGCGGCTCGGTGTGGCCAAACCAAATCCCGTCTACGGGCTGACCCTGGTGCTTGAGTTTCAAAGCCAGGTGTTTCTCTCCCACCAGGCGTTGCGACACCACTTCGACCACTTCGCTGAAGGTCGGTGCTGCAAATCCTTGGCCCCAGACTTCTTTGTGCAGTGTGTCCACCAGGTCCACGCGGCGGTATTCCGGCGCAAGGGGGCCGTCCGTTTCCATGCGGCGGGTCAAGGTTGCAGCGTCGAGCCACTCCTGCGCGACTTCGTTCATGCCGTTCTCGAAGTCATCAAAAAACTCCTCCGCGACGGTGCAGCCAGCCGCCATGGCGTGGCCACCAAACCGCAAAATGACGCCGGGGTAGCGTTTGGCTACCAAATCCAGCGCGTCGCGCAGATGAAAGCCGGGAATGCTGCGGCCGGAGCCTTTGAGTTCATGCTCTTTGCCTTCAGCGGCACTGGCGGCAAACACAAAGGTGGGGCGGTGTAGTTTGTCCTTGATGCGGCTGGCCACAATGCCCACCACACCCTCATGAAAATCAGGGTCGAACACACAAATGGCGGGCGGCGGTTCGTCGCCTTCGTCAAACAGGCTTTCCGCGATCATCATGGCCTGCTCGCGCATGTCACCCTCAATTTCACGGCGTTCGCGGTTGATGCCGTCCAGCGTTTTGGCCAACGTATCGGCACGGCCAGGGTCGTCGGTCAGCAAACACTCGATGCCCAACGTCATGTCGCTCAAGCGTCCTGCCGCGTTGATGCGGGGCCCCAAGGCAAAGCCAAAATCGAAGGTGGTGGCTACGTCAGCCTTGCGTCCGGATGCTACAAAAAGACTAGCTAGTCCCGCAGGCATGGCAAGGGATCGGACCCGTTTTAATCCTTGGGCCACGAGGCGGCGGTTATTGGCATCGAGCTTCACAACATCGGCCACGGTGCCCAATGCCACCAAGGGCAGCAGCACATCCAGCTTGGGTTGGGTGGCGGCGTCTAACACGCCGCGTGCGCGCAGCTCACTGCGCAGCGCCAGCAGGGTGTAGAACATGACGCCTACACCTGCCATCGATTTGCTCGCAAAGCTGCATCCTGGTTGGTTGGGGTTGACGATCACATCGGCGTCGGGCAGATCGCTGCCTGGCAGATGGTGATCGGTGACCAGCACCTGCAGGCCCAGCGCCTTGGCACGTGCCACGCCATCCACGCTGGCAATGCCGTTGTCCACAGTAATCAGCACATCAGCACCGGATTGTTTGACGCGCTCGCTGATGGGCGCGGTCAGTCCATAGCCATCCACCACCCGGTCAGGTACCAGGTAGTCCACGTGGCGAGCACCCAGCAGGCGCAGGCCACGCACCGCCACGGCACAGGCTGTGGCGCCATCGCAGTCGTAGTCCGCCACGATGCACAGGCGCAGGTTCTGCGCCATGGCATCGGCCAGCAGCACCGCCGCGCGGTCTGCGCCCAGCAGGGTGCTGGGCGGCAGCAGTTTGGCCAACGCGTCATCCAGCTCATCGGTGCTTTGGACGCCCCGAGCCGCGTACAAGCGCGCCAGGAGTGGGTGCACACCGGCCTGCTCCAGGGCCCAGACGGCGCGGGGGGGAATATCGCGTGGGACGATCTTCATAGCGTCAACAGCAATTCTTGCGGTGGTGGTGCGGTGAATCGACGTTGCAGCCGGTTCCACCAGGGACTGGTTTGCAACACAAAAGTGGGGGCGAGGCGTTCGCCGCACAAGGTGATTTCTACCGGCTCCTGGGATTTGGCGCGTGCCAGCAGCCGCACCATCAGGCCTTGGTCGAGTGCCTTCCAGGCTTGCGTCCACTGGTGCGCGTCATCCAGCAGTGCCGCTTCCGCCAGGCTGTTGTCCAGTTCGACCCGTTGTGTCGGCGCGGCACGTTTGGTTGCCGGTAGCGTTCCGGTACCACTGATCCAAAACGAGTTGACCGGCTCTTGGGATCGCTCCCGCCGGGCATCATTGACCGGATGGGTGTAGAGCAGCATCTGCATCTCATTTTGCAAGCGGCGAAGAGGTTGGGCTTGGGCTTGGCGCGGTATCCAGGCGTCCACGGATACCCCGCGCGTACGGGTCAACGAGGCGGTGGGCAGGTCCTTCAGCGCGGCTCCCTGGGCCAGCCACGTTGCATGGTTCAACGGGTGCAAAGTAATGCCGTCTTCAGCAAAGTAGGGCTGCATTGCGGCACGCAGGGCGTCTGCTTCGTGGGCGCTGAGGGCCAAACGTTGCGGGTCTTCCATGGCCACGTGGTTGGCATGTACCCGCCAGTTGCACGGGGTAATCCAGGCCCAACCTTCAGGGCCATGGTCCTTGGTCAGCCCCAAATGCTCTGCATCTTGCGCGGCCCAGGGGAGCAGGCCATCGGCGCCTTGCAGGCCCAAGCTCTTGGCGTATACCCGCTCGCCCAGCGGTGTCAAAGACTCGGCCGAGCCCAGCAGCGGCGGAGTGGGGTTGAGCAAGCCCAGCAGCTGGGCCAAGTTCGGCAGCACCAATTGGGCCATGGCGGCCTGGCAATGCGGGCCCGCTGGTGCGGCAAAGGGAATAACGGTGTGCATGGCAGGATTGTCCCGCATGGATGCCACAATCCCGTCTCCTCTGCACTTTGTAACCTTTGATGCGATTTCCCTACGAGCTCACGATTGGCTGGCGCTACACGCGCGCAGGCCGCGCTACCCGGCGCAATGGCTTCATTTCCTTTATCTCCGGCGTGTCCATGCTGGGCATTGCGCTGGGAGTTGCTGCGCTCATCATTGTGTTGAGTGTCATGAACGGCTTCCAGAAGGAAGTGCGTGATCGCATGCTGGGTGTGGTGTCGCACATCGAAGTGTTTGCCCCGGGCGGCCAGGCGCTGGCGGATGTGGACCGCACGCTGCGCGAAGCCAGAGCCAACCCGGAGGTGGTGGGGGCGGCCCCTTTTGTTGCAGCGCAAGCCCTGCTGGCGCGTGGTGAAGACATGAAGGGCGCGATGGTGCGCGGCATCGACCCGGTGCGCGAACCCGAGGTGTCGGATGTGGCCACAGGCGCACAGGCCGCCGTGTTGGCACAGCTGGTACCTAATGAGTTCGGTGTAGTGCTGGGCGGAGAGTTGGCCCGCAGCATGGGCGTCGTGAAGGGCGACCGCGTGACCCTGATTGCCCCCAGCGGCCAGGTTACCCCCGCTGGTGTAGTGCCGCGTCTCAAGCAAATGACGGTCGTGGGCACCTTTGATTCCGGCCACTACGAATACGACTCGGCTTTAGTGTTTGTGCACTGGGAAGACGCGGCCAAGATCTTCCGCCTGGAAGGTCCCACGGGCGTACGCCTCAAGCTCAAAGACTTGCACCAGGCACGCGAAGTGGCCCAGGAGCTGAGCCGCACCATGAGTGGCGATTTGCTGCTACGTGATTGGACGCGCCAGAACCGCACCTGGTTTGCAGCGGTACAGGTGGAGAAACGCATGATGTTCATCATCCTCACACTGATTGTGGCCGTGGCGGCTTTCAACCTGGTGTCCACGCTGGTCATGACCGTAACCGACAAACGCGCAGACATTGCTATCTTGCGCACCCTGGGAGCCAGTCCGGGCAGCATCATGGGCATTTTTGTGGTGCAAGGTGCCATGGTGGGTGTGATTGGCACCCTGACAGGGCTGTTGCTGGGGCTGGGTGTTGCCTTCAATATAGACGTGATCGTGCCCGCGCTGGAGCAACTTTTAGGCGCCAGCTTTTTGCCACAAGACATCTACCTCATCAGCCGCATGCCCAGCGATCCGCAACAAACTGACATCGTGCCCGTGGCCGTCATTTCTTTGCTCATGGCCTTTGTCGCCACCCTGTACCCCAGCTGGCGCGCCAGCCAAGTCAACCCTGCGGAGGCGCTGCGTTATGAGTAATCCCGTGTCATCGGTCGAACAAGCCCTGGCCGCAGCGCAATACCGGCAGGTGGCCGACCTTGCGGGACGCGCGGTGCAGCAGCCCACGGGGGAGGTGGTGTTGCAGGTGCGTGATCTGAGCAAGCGGTTCCAAGAGGGACGCTTGGACGTGCGTGTGTTGCAGGGAGTGGATCTGCAAGTGCATCGCGGTGAAACCTTGGCCGTTGTGGGCGCGTCGGGTTCGGGCAAGAGCACGCTGTTGCATCTCATGGGCGGGCTGGATGCTCCCAGTAGTGGCAGCGTGGAGTTGTTGGGCCGCAACCTGGCTCAGATGACCCCCGCCGCCCAAGGACGGCTGCGCAACCAGCACCTTGGTTTTGTCTACCAGTTTCACCACCTGTTGCCCGAGTTCAGTGCACTCGATAATGTTGGCATGCCCCTAACTATTCGGCGTATGGCGCCCGCAGATTGTGCGCAGGCAGCTATGAAAATGCTAGCGCTGGTGGGCTTGGAGCACCGGATGCACCATCGCCCGGCAGAGCTTTCTGGCGGTGAGCGACAGCGTGTGGCCATTGCGCGGGCACTGGTTACCAACCCAGACTGTGTGCTGGCCGACGAGCCCACCGGTAACCTTGACCGCAGCACCGCTGACGGCGTGTTCGACCTGATGCTCTCGCTTGCGCGTGACCAAAACACAGCCTTTGTGCTGGTGACCCACGACGCTACGCTTGCTGCGCGTTGCAACCGCCAACTGCGGCTCGTATCGGGGCGCTTGGCAGATTAAGCAGGTGTTTGGCCCTATGCCATTGCTTGCGGTTTGCTGACGGGCACAGCGTCAGATTCTTTTCTCAAGGGTTCCCACGGATGGTGGTGGGGCGGGTGCCACCTATGCTTCTCCATCCGTTTTACGAAGAACAACTATGAACCGTCGTTGGTCGTCCTTGATGTTGCTGTTGCTGGGCTGTAGCTGGATGTTGGGTGCAGCAGCCCAGCAGGTCAAACCATTGCGCGTTGGGCTCATTGGTCCTTTCTCTGGTCCCTCTGCGGACTTTGGCATTCCCATGCTCAATGGTGCCAAATTGGCGGTGGATGAGATCAACGCAGCCGGCGGCTACTTGGGTCGCCCGCTGGAGTTGGTCATCAAGGACGATACCGCCAGCCCCGATGTGGGTTTGAAAAACTCCCAAGACATGCTGAAAGAAGAGGTGGTCGCTACCCTTGGTTTCTGCAACACGGGCGTTGCCATGAAATCATTGGAAACCTTTCAGATGGCGGGGCTTCCATTGATCGTTCCTTGCGCAACGGGTACCCCCATTACCGCCAAATACCCCGCGCCCGATAGTTACATCTTCCGTACTTCAGCACGCGACGCTATTCAGGCTCCCTTTGTGGTGGAGGACATCGTGCGCCGCGGTTGGACCAAAGTTGCCATTTTTGCGGACAAAACCCCGTATGGTGATGGTGGCCTTAAAGATGTCGTGAAGGCACTCGCCGACAAGAATTTGCAGCCTGTTTATGTAGCCCGCTTTGAATTGGGCGTGAAGGATTTGCAGGCTGAACTCAAGGCTGCGCAAGCCGCTGGTGCCAACGTCGTATTCAGCTACACCGTGGGCCCCGAGAACGCAGTGATCGCCAAAGGGCGCCAGGCTCTGAAGTGGTCAGTTCCCCAGGTCGGCGCCTGGCCCTTGTCGTTCCCCTTCTTTATGGATGGCGCCAAAGAAGCCGCCGAGGGCGCGCTCATGGCCCAAACCTTTATTGCGGAACCCAGCAACGAGCGACGACTCTCTTTTTTGAGCGCGTATGCGCGCAAGTACAGTTCGAAAAAAATAACGGTACCCATGGCAGCAGCGCAAGCCTATGACACGGTGTATCTGTTGATGTATGCCATTTTGTCAATCCGGGACGGCAATCTATCCGGGCCGTCTGTCAAAGCCGCGTTGGAAAATATGCCTCGCGTCTACTATGGCGTCACCGCTACCCATGAGCGCCCGTTCAGCAAAGACGACAAAGATGCCATCACCAGCAATATGTTGGTGATGGGGCTGGTAAAAAATGGTGCTATCACCTTCGCCTACCCCGAAGACCGCACCCGCAACTTGTTCGTCCAGCGCAAGCGCTGACTGACTTGCTGGCACTATGCAATGGATAGACACCCACTGCCACCTGGACGCTTTTGAAGCTGACTCAGCTACAGCAGCGGTCTGCCTGGCAGCCCACGAAGCAGGTGTGGTGCATTGCATCATTCCGGCCGTTGAGGTTGGCAACTTCGATACGGTACGCACCCTGGCCCACCAGCAACAGTACAGTTATTGTTTGGGTATCCACCCACTGTATGTACCCCAGGCTCAGGACAACGCCCTTGCCGTGTTGGAGCAGCATTTGCATGACCACCAATCCGATCCGCGGTTGGTGGCGGTGGGTGAAATTGGCCTCGATTATTTTGTGCCCCAGCTTACCCAAAGCCCTTGGCGTGAAAAACAAGAGGCCCTGTACCGTGGGCAACTCCAATTGGCGCGCCAGTTCGATTTGCCCGTAGTCCTGCATGTGCGGCGCTCGGCGGACCGTCTGCTGAAACATCTGCGCGCGCTGGCGGGCCCCACCGGGCGCTGGCAGGGAATCGCGCATGCCTTTAACGGCAGTGAGGTACAGGCGCGAGAGTTCATCAAGCTTGGCTTCAAGCTGGGTTTTGGCGGCGCTGTGACCTTTGAGCGCGCCCATCAACTGCGCCACTTGGCGCAGACCCTGCCATTGGACGCGCTGGTGCTGGAGACCGATGCGCCCGACATTCCCCCGCATTGGATCTACGCCACCGCCGCCGAGCGTGCGGCGGGTGTGCCCCAGGGGCGCAACACCCCAGCGGAACTACCGCGCATTGCGCAGACCGTGGCGCAGCTACGCGGGATTTCGTGCGAGGTTCTGGCGCTGGCTACGTGGCAAAACACGGTGCAAGCCTTGCCCCGTTTGCCCATAAAAAAAGCCTCTGCCAATTAGCAGAGGCTTGTCTTTGCGCAGTCAGCGATCAGCTGGTTTTACGCTGGTTGCGACGGCGTGCAATGGTTCCCACCAGGCCCAAGCCCGCCAGCATCAGGGCGTAGGTCTGTGGCTCGGGAACTGCAGTCACGCTGACAAGCGTGTAGTCAGACTGGTTGCTACAAGTCGAGCAAGTGCTGGCAGCCACACCTGCCAAAGCAGAGAACGAAATCCGGCTAACTTGGCGGGTGCCAAACGGATTGAAAATGTCCCAAGCTCCGGCACCGCCATTCACTGCACCTGTGCCCACTGAGACAACAGAAGATCCAGAGCCGGTCCACAACGCGCTGTGGGTGCCCGTAGCAGTCAATGTGAAGCTTTGCGATTCGCCATTAGTAAAGAGGGCCGTAATCTGCGCGACTTCATTGACATCACCGTACTCGGGGCCATCGAACAACAAGCCCAAGCGGATGCTAGCCAATTGGACGCCACGGGAAAACACGCCCGAAATGCTCTCACCAATATCCAGTTCGCCGGCGGTCTTGCCAGAAACACCAACTCCGGTGATTCCACCCTGAGACTTCAACTGGAAATTGCCAGGTGCTGAGGTGAAGGTCGCGTTGACGCCATCCGCAAACGTGGTGCTGTACGTATTGGAGCTGCCAAAAGCAGAGCCAAAAATCGTGTCAGCAGCTTGGGCCGCTGTAGAAAGGAAGGACGCCGCTGCGATAGCGAGACCACTGAGCAATGCTTTTTTCATAGTTCCCTAAACATGTTGGGCTTCAGCAGCAGAAGTACTGCGAAAGCCACTTACCAGAGTTGAGTGAATGATAGAAGTGAAAAACTCCTGGTTCAATAGTCCAAATGGACTAAGACGGCTGGGCTGCAAGCGCTGTCGTGACCCGACTCCCAGGGCTTCGCTGGCCGCGCTGCTGTTATAAATGCCCATGGCAAGAAACGCTCCAATTCCTCTCCCTGAAGTTAACTTCTCGGAAGAAGGCCCCATCCGCCACCTGCACCTGGGCAGTGAATGGATTCAAGGCTCCATGCTGGTGGACGACCCCACGGTGTTGGTGCACGAGTACATCCAGCGCATGATGGCATGGCTTTTGTTCGTGGACCCCGTCACGGTTCCCAAGCGACAGGCGCTCCAACTGGGGCTGGGTGCGGGTTCGCTCACCAAGTTCTGCCACAAGGCGCTCAAGATGAAGACCACCGCCATTGAACTCAACCCCCAGGTGCTGCACGCATGCCGTGGTTGGTTCAAGTTGCCGGCCGACAACAGCCGTATTCAAGTAGTGCTGGCGGATGCTTCGCAAGAAATTAAACACACCCGCTGGCTGGGAACTGTGGATGCGCTGCAGGTGGACTTGTATGACGAAGAAGCTGCGGCCCCCGTGCTCGACAGTGTCGACTTTTACGCCGACTGTCGCGCCACACTCACCGACGAGGGGTGTATGACGGTGAATCTGTTTGGCCGCAGCTCCAGCTTCCAGGCCAGCGTGGACAAAATTGCCCAGGCCTTTGGTGGAGATGCCATCTGGGCCTTCAAGGCCACGCGAGAAGGCAATACGGTGGTGCTGGCCCAGCGCACGCCCAGCCGCCCTAAACGTGCACTGCTGATGGAGCGGGCCGAATTCATCCAGTCCCACTGGGGGCTGCCAGCCGACAAATGGGTCCGCGTGTTCAAACCGGTACAGCTATGAGCCCCACTTCCAAAAAAAACGCATTGGGTGAAGCCTTGCACATCGGCCCGGTCGATTGGCGCCGTCTGGTCGAGTGGTTGCAACAAGACAAGGTGATCGCCGAGGACGAAGCGCAACGTACCATTGGACGATGCTCCCAGGCCGAAAGCGTGCAGCACCCGCTGGTGCGCCTGGCCAGTGTGTCCATGCGCCGTGCCTCCGACCAAAAGCCGCTGGATATTGAAATGCTGACCCAATGGCTGGCACTGCGCGCCGGGCTGGACTACCTGCGCATTGATCCGCTCAAGGTCGACGTGGGCAAGGTGGCCGATGCCATGGGTGCGGCTTACGCCGAGCGCCATCGCATCTTGCCGGTGGCCGTCACACCGAGCGAGATTACGGTCGCCACGGCCGAACCCTTCATCACCGATTGGGTGGCCGAGGTCGAGCGCCAGAGCCGCCGCAGCGTCAAGCGTGTGGTGGCCAGCCCGCAAGAAATTACCCGCTACACGGCCGAGTTTTATGCGCTGGCCAAGAGCGTGCGTGCTGCAAGCAAATCGGGGGTCAACAACGGCGCCAGTTTTGAACAACTGGTAGAGCTGGGCAAGAGCAACAAGCAACTCGACGCCAACGACCAGGGCGTGGTGCAGGTGGTGGACTGGCTATGGCAATACGCCTTTGACCAGCGCGCCAGCGATATCCACCTGGAGCCGCGCAGAGAGCAGGGCGTGATTCGCTTCCGTATCGATGGCGTGTTGCACCCGGTGTACCAAATGCCCATGGGTGTGCTCAACGCCATGACCGCCCGCATCAAGCTGCTGGGGCGGATGGACGTGATCGAAAAACGCCGCCCGCAAGATGGTCGCATCAAGACCCGCAACCCGCGTGGCGACGAGATAGAAATGCGCATCTCCACCTTGCCCACCGCCTTCGGCGAGAAGATGGTGATGCGGATTTTTGACCCCGACAACGCGGTCAAAGACCTGGACGCACTGGGCTTCAGCGGCCACGATGCCAGCCGCTGGGAGCAACTGGTGAAGCGCCCGCACGGCATCATTCTGGTGACCGGCCCCACAGGCTCGGGCAAAACCACCACGCTGTACTCCACCCTCAAGCGCGTAGCTACCGAAGAAGTCAATGTGAGCACGGTGGAAGACCCGATCGAAATGATCGAACCGTCCTTCAATCAGACCCAGGTGCAGCCACAACTCGACTTTGGCTTTCCCCAGGGCCTGCGCGCCCTGATGCGGCAGGACCCGGACATCATCATGGTGGGAGAAATCCGCGATCTGGAGACTGCCGAGATGGCGGTGCAAGCTGCCTTGACCGGGCATTTGGTGTTCTCCACCTTGCACACCAACGACGCGCCTTCGGCTGTCACACGCTTGATGGAACTGGGTATTCCGCCCTACCTGATCAATGCCACGCTCTTGGGCGTGCTGGCGCAGCGCTTGGTGCGTACCCTGTGCAAGCAGTGCAAAGTGCGTGACGAAGAGGCCAGCCGCGAAGCACTCAGCGAAATGGTCAAGCCCTGGCAGATCAATGGCGGCTACAAGCCCTACAAAGCCGTGGGCTGTGTGGACTGCCGCATGACAGGATTTATGGGGCGTATGGGGCTGTACGAGCTTTTGGTGGTCACCGAAGGATTCAAGGCGCGCGTGAGCGGAGACCCCAGCATAGACGCGCTGCGCCGCCAGGCCGTTACCGACGGCATGCGCCCCTTGCGCTTGGCCGGAGCATTGCGTGTGGCCGAGGGGTTGACTGTGATGGAAGAGGTGCTGACGTCAACGCCCCCATTGCACGGTTGACGTTGTGGGCCTGATGAATGCAGGCAGAATGGTTAACCACATATAAAAGCAGGAGACAAGAGCAGTGAGTATCAAAAGCCAAAAAGATTTTTTCTCCGGCCTGATGTTCATGGGCGTAGGCGCAGCCTTCGCCTGGGGCGCCACCGGCTACACCATAGGAGACGGCGCGCGCATG
>REAW01000015.1 GCA_004293725.1 Curvibacter sp. | reverse complement strand
AAGATCGCTTCACCAACAAAGTCCATTAAGATGAAATCCGCTTACCTAATACCTTGGGTAGGCAATCCCGCCTCACACACAGAAATTCAGACACTCCCGGATCCTGCCCCGTAAAATTACTCATACGCATAGATACATAAGCCTCCATCTCGGACGGTGTCAACCACCCGTCAAAAGCAATGATGCGTATCTTGTCGACGGTTAATCTTGGTGGTGGATCGGCCAAGCACGCCCTCGCTGCGGACTCGATACGGGTTTCTACGTGGGTTAGGGACTCCTCCGAGGGGAGATACTCGCCCTCATTGGGTTGAAAAGCTGCATTTCTACAAAGTGACAATGCCGATGAAAAAAAATGTAGGCCCAATCACCTTACTTCTAGAGCTGTTGGCGACCATTGGTTTAGCCATAGTCTTTGCGCTTTATGCTGCGCCCTTGCTCATGCCAATCCCCGGCACATTGGGTTCGAATGGTGTGCTGGTCGTGCTGGTTTTGCTGCTGGCAGGTCCTGTCCTATACTGGCGGTGCATGGTTTTTTCCAAGGCCGTGTTGCCTGCAAAGACCAGTGACGATCAGCGCACCACCACATCAGCAGGGCTTACTTTCGGGGCCGCAGTAGCCCTCACCGCTTCAGCACAAGCCCTCGGCCTAGCGCTGACGGTGGCAAGTGTCCTCTATATTCAGGACGACTTTAACGACTCCGCCCAGCTTCAGTTTGACCGGGGTGTTGAGCAAATCAAGTCTGAAATTGGCCTGCGCTTTGCCAAGCCGCAATATGGCCTGGCGGGCCTGCGTAGCGTTTATGCGGCGCATTACGCAGGCGGCCGGGGCGCGCAACTCTCGAACTCAGAATTCAAGGCCGCCATCGAAGCACGTGACTTGCCGCGTGAATTTCCCGGTATTCGCGGCTTCGGGTTTATCGAACGCGTGCAAAGAGCGGATGTCGCAGCGTTCGTCAAGCGCGTTCGGGGTAATCAATCCCAGGGCTTCACTGTGCGCAGCCAAGGTGCCCTAGCAGACCTGTTTGTTATAAAAAACATCGAACCGCTCCAAAACAACCGGGCCGCATTGGGTTTTGACGTCGGGCAAGAGGCTGTGCGGCGCGAAGCCGTCGAACGCGCAGCGGCAACCGGCGAGGCTGCACTGACGGGCAGCATCACGCTGGTTCAAGACCAAACGAAAACGCCGGGATTTTTGTTGTTCTTGCCCGTCTACAAGGAAGGCACAGCGCCACTTTTGTCTCCCGCGCAACCCGCTACTCTGGTGGGGCTTGTTTATGCTCCGATCGTCGCACATGAGTTGCTGTGCACCTTGCGCCAAGGTCCTGGCTCGGCACTGGCGCTATCTTTGCACGATGCCGACGCTGGCGAGGAGGGGTCGCCTATTTATGCCGAAGGTGGCGAATCACCTGGCGCAGAATCAGCCGAGAAGAAGCTAGTAATTGCGCAGTTCAATACACGGCAGGAAATAGAAGTTGCAGGGCGATCGCTTACCTTGCGGGTGCATTCCACGCCGGAATTTGAATTGGCGCAAGACCGCTCCAGTTTGGCCATCGCCGGAGTGGGCGGCACTTTTTTGAGTTTTATGCTGGCGTTGACCGTGTGGCTGTTGGCTTCAGGGCGACTTCGTGCTCAAAACCTCGCTGCACGAATGACCGAAGACCTTGACCGACTGGCAAGGGTGGCCAAGCACACCAAAAATGCAGTAACGCTGGTGGACAAGCAGGGAAACATCCTGTGGGTCAATGAAGGCTTTGCAAAGCTCACCGGGCGTACTTTAGAGACAGTAAAGGGCACCGCTGCCATCGATTGGATTGACCAGATCAACACGCCGGCGGACACCCTCGCCGTACTCACCGACCATGCCCGTCGGGGTGTCGCCCACCGCTGTGAAGTCATGTTGCAGGGCAGCGATGGCGTGGTGCATTGGCTCGATCTGGAGCTTGAGCCCACGGTCGATGCAAAGGGCGTGCACACCGGTTTCATGGAAATCGGTACAGACATTACGCGCCAGAAGCGCACCCAGGAGCGCCTGGAGACCGCCATGCGTGCGGCGAATGCGCTACGCGGCACGTTTGAGATGCATTCCATTGTGTCTGCAGCGGACCGCGATGGAAACATCATCGAAGTCAACGAAGCATTCTGTGACATTTCAGGCTTTTCGCGTGAAGAGCTGTTAGGCCAGAACCATCGAATTCTGAATTCAGGCGTGCATGACCATGCTTTCTGGACCGCTATGTGGGCAGACATTTCCACTGGCATGTCCTGGCGCTCTGATGTATGTAACCGCGCCAAAGATGGCAGCCTGTACTGGGTAGACAACATCATCACCCCGTTTATTGGAGACGATGGTTTTGTTGAACGTTATGTATCGATCCGATCTGACATTAGTGGGCGGAAGAGCGCCGAACTGGCACTTGCTGAAAGCAAGGCCTTTCTGGACCGTGCCGGGCGTATTGCCGGCGTAGGTGCTTGGCGTGTGGATCTGGTTAAGGGGACACTCTTTTGGTCGGATGTCACCAAGACCATTCACGAGGTTGAGCCGGATTTTCAGCCCGTGTTGGCCCAGGCTATCGATTTTTATGCGCCGCAAGCGCGACCCCTGATAGAAGCTGCAGTGCAAGGCGGCATTGACAACGGCACGGGCTGGGATCTCGAGCTTTCCATGGTGACCGCCAAGGGCCGCCCTATCTGGGTTCGCGTTGTCGGCGAGGCCGAATATGCCGATGGCAAGCCTGTCGCGCTGGTCGGTGCGTTTCAGGATGTCACCCAGCGGCGCGAATTGGAAGAGGCCGTGCGCCGAAACACCGAGCTCACGAACGCGGTGATTGAAAACTTGCCGTGCGCATTGAGCGTGTTTGACAGCAACTTGACGCTGCGGGTGGTGAACACCGAGTTTGGCCGGATGCTGGGCTTTCCCGGCCACCTCACTGAGGTTGGCAAGACGCAGTTTGAAGACATCATTCGTTTTAACGGAGACCGTGGTGAATACGGCACCGAAAACGTAGAGGCAACCGTGAACGCGATCATTGAGCGCGCCAGACTGCCGGTAGTGCCGCACCACTTTGACAGGGTGCGGCCCAGCGGCATGGCCATGGAAGTACGCGGCGGGCCTATGCCCTACAGCGGCTTTATCACCACCTACACCGACATAACTGCGCGGCGGGAGGCGGAGGAGCAGTCCAAGCGGGCCACCGAGCTGTTAACCAACTCCATCAATGCGCTGGACGATGCGTTTGCGTTGTTCGATGTAGAGGACAAACTGGTGATATGCAACCAGCGCTACAAAGACCACTACCCCTTGTGTGCCGACTTGATAGTTGCTGGCAACACGTTTGAGAGCATCATTCGCACCGGCGCCGAGCGCGGACAGTTCCCACAGGCTCAGGGCCGCGTAGAGGCTTGGGTGCAGGAGCGAATGGCCGTGCACCGCCAGCCCATGTCACAGCTGGTGCAAAAACTGAACGATGGCAAAACCCTGCGCATTTTTGAGCGCCGGTTGCCTGACGGGCAAACGGTAGGTTTCCGGGTGGACATTACCGAGCTGGTACAGGCCACCGAAGCAGCCGAGGTGGCATCGCGATCCAAGAGTCAGTTTCTGGCCACCATGAGCCACGAGATTCGAACGCCCATGAACGCCATCATAGGCATGCTGAATCTTTTGCACCGTACCGAGCTCACGCCCCAGCAACTGGACTATGCCGACAAGTCCCAAAATGCCGCCCTCTCGCTGCTGGGTTTGATCAATGACGTTCTGGACTTCTCCAAAGTAGAGGCCGGCAAGATGACGCTGGACCTGCAGCCCATGCGGGTGGACAAGCTCTTGCGCGACCTGGCGGTAATCCTGGCTACCAGCGCAGCCGCCAAAGACATTGAAGTTCTGTACGACATCGACGCCAATGTACCGCAGGTGGTGGTGGCGGATGCGATGCGTCTGCAGCAAATTTTGATCAACTTGGGTGGCAACGCCGTCAAGTTCACCTCGGTCGGACAGGTGGTGGTGTCGATACGAAGCACTGCGCTGACAGAAAACTCGGTTCAGCTGCAGTTTGCAGTGAAGGACTCCGGTATTGGTATTGCTCCTGAGAACCAGGTAAAGATATTTACCGGTTTTTCGCAAGCCGAGGCGTCCACCACCCGCAAATTCGGGGGTACGGGCTTGGGGTTGGCCATCAGCAAACGATTGATTGAGGTCATGGGCGGCGAATTAAAGCTGCACAGCGCACTTGGCTCGGGCAGCGTGTTTTCGTTCTTAGTGGAGCTTGCGTTGGCCCGCGAGGTTACGCCAGAGCTGCAGGTACCGTCACTTTCCAGTGCGGCACCCAAGCGGGTACTGGTGATTGACGATAACGTGGTAGCCTGTGAATTGACGGTGGCCATGGCGCAGTCATGGCAATGGCCGACCCGTTATGCCCACAGTGGCGAAGAAGCCTTGCGCATGGTGCAAGCACTACCCGCCAGCGCCGGGTTTCCATTTGATGTTGTTTATCTGGACTGGCGAATGGCAGTAATGGATGGATGGGAAACCGCCCGCCAACTGCGCCAGCTCAATACCGAGCGGGGTAACCAGCCACTCACCATTCTCATGGTCACCGCCAATGGGCGCGAAACGCTGATGCAGCGCACCGAAGAAGAGCAGTCGCTGATCAACGGATTTCTGGTCAAGCCCGTTACCTCGGCGATGCTGCTGGAGGCCACGGTGCAACCCGCTGGAAGCCAGTTTGGTGTGCGCGCCGGCACCCGTGCGCAAGCCAGCAAGCGCCGGCTCAACGGCATGCGCATCCTGGTGGTGGAAGACAACCTGATCAACCAGCAAGTCGCCGATGAACTGCTTTCCTTGGAAGGCGCCATCGTCTCACTGGCTGCCAACGGACAGCTGGGCGTAGACGCAGTAGCAGCCGCTGCGCCGCAGTTTGATGTGGTGCTGATGGATGTGCAGATGCCGGTCCTGGACGGCTACGGAGCGACCCGAGCCATCCGCGAGGAATTGAAGTGCAAAGACCTGCCCATCATCGCCATGACCGCCAATGCCATGGCCAGTGACCGGGAAGCCTGCCTGGCAGCAGGGATGAACGAGCACATCGGCAAGCCCTTTGACATGGCAAAGCTGGTGTCTCTCCTGATTCGCACGGCAGGGTTTCATGTACATACGGCACTGCCGGACAACTCAGATGCTGCATCCCCACAAGCTTCTGGTTCAACATCCCCCAAACCCAACCAGCCAGTGCCTGAAGTGGCAGGGCTGGACATTCAAACCGCGCTTAACCGCATGTCTGGCATGCGCTCCCTGTACCTGCGCACGGCCAAAGATTTCGTCAAGATTCTGGAGACGGCGGTGCCTGAATTGCAGCAGTGCCTGGTTACGGGGGACAAGCCACAAGCCATGATGCGACTGCACACGCTCAAAGGCAACGCGGGCACCTTAGGGGCGGTGGAAATGGCGGCCCAAGCCGCGGCCCTGGAGAAATTGTGTAAATCCAGTGCTGTGATGGCTGAGTGTGAAACTGCTGTGGCGCAGTTTGCTGTGCTTGTGCGTGACACGCAGGGCAAGATGCAAGAGGCCATTGCGCTCTTTGGGGCAGAAGATGCACCAAATAGGCCAGCTACGGCAGAAACTCCTTTCACAGGGGTGGTCAGTGATGCTGCACGCCAGTCTTTGCAGAAAATTGGAGTGCTGGCCAAGGCGGCTGACCTGGAGGTTTTGCTGGAGTTTGCTCAGAAGCGGGAGTTGTTGGCTGAGTTTCCGGAGTCGGCTATGGAGGCTTTGGATGAGGCGCTGCAAGGCCTTGATCTAGAGACAGCCGCAACGATTTGTGATCGCATGCTTTTGAGCTTGAATGGCTGAGGCTGTGCCTTGGCTTGACACCACCGATGGCATCGGCGTATCGATCAATTTAGGTGGCGGCTTTGGTGCAACCCAGGACAAAGAATCTAGAGCCGCTATGTGCCTGTTGCCGTATTGTCTAATTTATGCATATAGCGGGTCTACCCATTTGCGATCTGCCTGCTCTAGAGCGGTCGGTGGCAACAGGGGAATAACGGTCAGCTTTGAGGCATCCACTTCAACCAAGCGAGCACCCGCGTTGGGCTGGTTGAAGTCATGCATCCGGATATTTTTCAAGACAGGTATGTCGTTGTTGCCCGACAGCCAGCAGAAACAAACCTGCTTCCGCGTTTGTCTTATGGTTTTTTTAATAGCCATATTGAAAGATTGGCAAATGATTTAGCAGTCTTGTGGGCAACCTTATGGCCCGGAAGGGATTTTTTTTTTGCTTTGTCGCGATACCTGCCGGCCACGAACAACCGGTTACTGGAAATCCATCCTGCGTGTCGCCAGACCACGAGCATTCGTGACACAGCTTCATACACCCCACCGCGCACCAAGAATTTCGCACCAAAGTGGTTTGGCGTTAGCTGCGATGTAGTGTTGGTACTGACCGATGTTGCTGATATCGACGCAAATAATCTAATAGCCTTTTGATGTATCAAATCCTTTGAAGTTGAGGAGTGGAGAAAGAGAAAACAAAGAAAACTGTTGGGTGTACTTGCGGCCAAATTACCCTCTGGCCGGACCCGTTCCTGAGTGTCCAGCATCCTTTGGCGCGGATGCCAGTGCAACCGCGCGCACCCCAAACACGATGCCTGCGGTGACCAGTGCCAAGCCGCAGAAAAGGTTCCAATGCATAGGCTCCCCCAATAAAACGACCGCCCCAAATGCGGACAAGCCCGGGACCAAGGCAGTAATCATGGTTGAGCGTACGGGTCCAAAGTGCTGAATCATTTTCGTAAAGGTGATGCCAGATATGACCACCGACCCCCACCCTTGAAACACCATCTGAAACACGACCTCACCCGGTCGTGCAAGCAACAGATGGCCATCAACCAAGTGTGTCAGTAGCAGCACGGTGTATGCAGGTACGTAGCAAACAAAAGCCATCGCCGTGATGGCCATGGTGGCACGCACTGCGTCTAGTGCATATCGGCGGGCCAGCACACTGTAAGTAGCCCAGCATGAGGCCGCTGCCATAAACAGTAGGTCGCCCTTCCAGACGTCGCCGCCGTCCAAGGCACGCAAAAGGCTGGCACCTCCTACCAATAAATCGCCCAGCACAATAAGCCCCAAACCTATACCGCGAGAAAGGGTGATGCGGTCACGTAGCAGCCATGCAGCCAATAGTGCCGTCCATAAAGGCAGGCTACCTGGCATCAAAACCGAGGCATGCAGTGCAGGGGCAAAGGCAAAGCCGCTGTAGGCCAGCATGGCATAGAGCAACCCTCCAAACATGCCCACGGTCAAGGTGACCCTTAACGGCAAGGGTGACAAGCCCCATAGAGATGACTGCCCCATACCGGCTGCTCGGTCTCGGTGGTTCAAGACCCAACTCCAAGGCAGCAAGATCAGGCTGGCTCCAACGATTCGGCAAAACGCCAGGTCAAACGATGTCAGTATTCCACCCCGGGCAGGGTCCGCTGATGCGCGCGCAATGAGAATGAAAGAGGTCCAAATCAGTACGGTGATGACCGCTGCGCCAACACCGATCAAACGAGGAGAGGGACTTTTAAATATACGTTGCAGAGAATGCATAGGGATCCAGATAGGTGTTGTGCAGACCTTCCGTAGTTAAACTGCTATGCACAAACCACGGTAGGCACATGGCGGTCAGCCTGCGGTCTCCCGCCGCAATGCAATTAGCCAACCGGACCATCACCTCTTTGATCACAGGTGAACTCCGCACCAACACGTTAGAAGGCTCAGCGGTCGTTGCGGAAATCGTCTGGATGCGGGCGAAATAGAAAGTGGCCCCGCGCTAAAAGCGTTTTCAACGCGAGGCCTGGGTACAAAATCAACAACGGCTTTGAAAAGAGGAAATTTCAGTGCGCGAAATTCAAATCTTACTGAAATCCCCGCTCCGTCCCAATCCAGCCGTAAACCGGCTCGCGCCGTCGGCACCTTCGTGCCAATGTGCCTCAACCCCGTTGTGCCACTCAGTCCGCATGGCCTCGCGCAGCGGCTGTCCATAGCTTTCGTGAACGGTACGACGGTCTGCCCGCACTGCAGCTTGCGGAAAGCGCGCGATGTCCCGGGCAAGTGCTTCTGCCGCTTCGCGAGCCGCGCCGTTCGCCACTACCTTTTCACACATGCCTATTTGCAAAGCTTCGTCGGCAGGCACTTTGCGTCCGGTCATGATAATTTCCAAAGCTCGCCCTTGGCCTACCAGCCGAGGCAAACGCACAGATCCGCCGTCCAGCAGCGGGATACCCCAGCGGCGGCAATACACGCCAAAGTAGGCATCTTGGGCCATCACGCGCACGTCGCACCACAGGGCCAGCTCCATACCGCCGGCGACTGCGGGCCCTTCGACTGCAGCGATGACTGGCTTGGATAATTCCAGCCGCGTAGGCCCAAGCGGACCACGTGGAGTTGGCGCAGCACCCATGGGAAAGGCCAATCCCGTGGAAATTTCTTCGTCAAACTTGGCTCGATCGCCCAACGTGCTTGCGTACTTCAAGTCCCAACCAGCACAAAAAGCCCCGCCTTCACCCCACAATACGGCTACAGAGGCCGACGGGTCTTTGTCAAATTCATTCAGCGCCACGACCAGCGCGTCCGCGCTGAATGGATCCATGGCATTGCGGGCTTCTTCATAGCGGCTGTGAACGATGGTCCAAACAGCGTCGGCCTTTTCAATTCGAATTGTCATCGTCTGTCTCCTGGTTTTCAGCAATATGCTGGGTTTGCAAGTAATGCGCAATCAGCGCTTGAGGTTGGTGTCGACCAGGTTTCAAGCGCCCTGCCTGATGTAATACAAGCGTGCCGATGAGTTGTGCGAACACGCACATGGCTTGCGTGTTGGGCCGCCTGGGTTTGCCCGCAGGCCGGTGTGGCGCGAGCAGAAGCAGCGTTTGCGTTAGCGCCTCGTTCAGTGTCTGGTCATCTTGCTTGCCGACACCTGTCTGCTTCAGGCCGTTGAAGGCGTACAAACCCAAGTTGACTTCGTAGGGGCGGGCCAAGTAGTACGCCAGAAATGCATGGGCGGCGGCGGCATGACGTGAAGTTTGGGCATTCGTGGTGGGCTGGTCAAACACCTTGCGGACATGGGCATGCAAGTCGCTCAGTGAAGAAGCCAGCAGTTCGGCGTAGATCATCTCTTTGCTGGCAAAAAGCGGGTAAATCGCGCCCGTGGTACAGCCCGCCCTCAGCGCAATCTGGCGCATTGTCGCGCCTTCAAGTCCGTCTTGACCAAACACCTCGCGTGCAGCGGTCAAAATGGCATCGCGCTTAGCGCCGCGAACGGTTTCGGCCCATACAGGCTGAGGTGGCAAAGCGGCTTGAGTTCCAACTGAAATCATTTCTCATCCGGTCAACTGATCAGCATCCTTGGCAATTTAAATAACAATGTTATTGTTACATGTTTCCGTTATATTTTCAACTTTCGTAGCTACTCATGTCAATTTTGATTGCACGTAGGCACTTCAGCCGAAGTTTGGCTGAGGTGTAGCGCCGCTTGAAGGCTGCAACAAGTGCCTGAAAGATGTTGGCCCCTTGCTTGTGCATGGTCGTGCATTCTGAGCAGATGGTGCAGTAGCCGTAGCAACGGTGATTGCTTTGGAACGCGTCGGCAATGACAATGGGAATGTCTGCATACTTGTCCGGACCCTTGAGCCGCGCGCAGTGATAAAAAGTAAGAGCTGCGGGTCAAGTCCAGCTCGGCCAGTAATTTAGCCAGCGTGCAGGCGTCCTCCGGGCGTCAACCAGAAGGGTCTTCTACGGATTGCTCAGGAGCTGCGCGGCGACGCCCAGGCCTGTTTTAGGATTTTATTGGTCTTCTTTAAAAGGTCATGTTCAAGCTGCAAGCGCCAGATATCGCGTTCAAACCGTGTGTCCTGTTGCTCCAATTCCATAAGGTCTTTGGGTTTTGGTGCGGTCTCCGAAATCTGTCTTCGCGTCATGAATGACGAGGCTTCTTGTTTAAGGGCGTTAACGCCTATCCCCTTAACTTTGTGGCGAACATAAGTAACCACTGTACCCAACGCGGTCAGGGCAGTAGTTTTCTGGTGGCCATGTTGAGCACCGTCGTCTAGAGTCTTGACTTAGATCGGGAATACCTAGCAGTCCTTGTTGGCATTGAAAATGCTCGAATGTAAGCCAGAGATCAACACTTAAATGCGACCCAGCTTCTAGCTCAAAGCAGGAAAGCAAGTGCCATTCAATTTGATAGTCAATTTGATAGTCAAAACTAGTAGGCCAAAAAAAACCCATGTAAATCATGGGTTTTTTGAGCTTTCTGGCGGAGACGGAGGGATTCGAACCCTCGATGAGGCTCTACACCCCATACTCCCTTAGCAGGGGAGCACCTTCGGCCACTCGGTCACGTCTCCTAAAGGTCAGCCAAGATTATCGCACAGACTCTAGGCTGATTTTCTCAAACTAGGGGCCGAATCAAATCAATGAGCGCGTTGGAATGTATGCCCAAGTTACTGGCTTAGTTCCCTGTCATGGATAGGAACGCTTTTCGCTGGGCTGTTTCGAAGCAGACCACATCAGAGCGCCGCCCCGCAGTTCAACAAACCCTTGCGCCACCTTCATATGAATGCGGTGTCCACGAGTCGTGCAAGCTGCAATCTGATGCTGAAGTTCGGCCAGCTGTGCGGTGCTCGGAATCACATTGCAAGCCTTAGCGAACCAGTAACGCAAGGCATTGGCTTGGCGCGCTTTGGCAAATGAGCGCAGGGCCTTCACGGTAGGCAGCCCATCACTGGCGCGGCAAACGATTTGCAAATCTGCGACGGCCATCTCATCCAAAAGGCTCTGGGCCTGGGCTGCATGGGAGGCGCTTCGGGCCAAGGTGTCACGAAACTGCGGAAACACTGCTTCTAGCGCAGGCAACAGTTTTGCGCGAATGCGATTGCGCGTAAATCGCAGGTCGGTATTGGTTGGGTCCTCTACAAACGCCGCCTGACGCTCGGCCAGCCAAGCCCGAATGTCCGCAGCCGAGACTTGCAACAAGGGCCGATGGAATACAAGACCATCCCGCAGCCACTGCGCAGGCATGGCGCTCAGGCCGCGCAAGCCCGCACCGCGGCTCAGGGCCAGCAGCATCGTCTCGACCTGGTCATCAGCGTGCTGGGCTAGTGCTATAGATTCAATAGCTGGTTGCGCTGAATCCATATGGGCTAGAGTGCCAAATGCCTTATAACGCGCAATGCGTGCGGCATCCTCAGGGCTCTGTCCGGGTGCATGGCTCGCGTCCACCCGCAGCACCCGCAGGGGTACGTCCAGTCGACGGCACAGGTCGACGCAATGGGCCTCGAACTCGACCGCAGCAGCCTGCAAGCCGTGGTTCACATGAAGCGCCACCACCTGGCCCGGCCATCGCGCGGCACAGGCAGTTAGCAAGGCAGTCGAATCGGCGCCACCACTCAACGCCACCCCTAAAGGCAAAGCGGGCTCAAAAGCCCGCAAAGCCGCATCCAGTGACTGTGTCACGGCGCGCGGCGGCTCGCTAACGGAGCGGGCTTACTTTCCGGTGGACTTGGTATCGGTGAAGCGACCATAGCTTTGTAGCCGCTCGTAGCGCCGGTCCAACAGTTCTTTGACCTTGAGGTCGCTGATCTGACGGTACGCATCGGCCAGCGCGCGCTTGAGGAAGGCGGCAGCTTGCTTGGTATCGCGATGTGCGCCACCCACGGGTTCGTTCACAATTTTGTCCACCAGCCCCAATGCTTTGAGGCGGTGGGCCGTGATGCCTAGCGCATCGGCTGCATCCTGCGCCTTGTCGGAGGTTTTCCACAGTATCGAGGCGCAGCCTTCGGGGCTGATAACCGAGTAGATGGAGTACTGCAGCATGATCACTTGATCTGCCACCGAAATCGCCAGTGCGCCGCCGGAGCCGCCTTCACCAATGATGGTGGTGATGATCGGTACTTCGAGCTGGGCCATTTCAAAAATGTTCCGGCCAATGGCCTCAGACTGGCCACGCTCTTCTGCATCAATGCCAGGGTAGGCGCCTGGCGTGTCGACAAAAGTAAACACTGGGAGCTTGAATTTTTCGGCCAACTTCATCAGGCGCAGCGCTTTGCGGTACCCCTCTGGCTTGCTCATGCCAAAGTTACGCAAGCCACGCTCCTTGGTGTCGCGACCCTTTTGCTGACCCAACACCATGCAAGGCGTGCCATTGAACCGGGCCAAGCCACCGACAATACTCAAGTCATCGGCAAAGTGGCGGTCGCCATGCAATTCCACAAAGTGGGTGAAGATGTCGTTGACATAGTCGAGCGTATAGGGACGCTCGGCGTGTCGGGCGATCTTGGTAATCTGCCACGGGGTCAAATCACTGTAAATGTCTTTGGTGAGTTGCTGGCTTTTTTTGCTCAGCTGATCAATCTCGGCGGAAATATCTACTGCCGACTCGTTTTGCACATAACGCAACTCTTCAATCTTGCCTTCCAGTTCGGCAATGGGTTGCTCAAAATCGAGGAATGTCTTTTTAGCCAACGCAATTCTCCTTCTAGTACGCGACCGGTAGAGGGTCGAGAGAGCGCCAAATATACCAAGTTGCTACGCTGCAGTAAGGCGCCCAGGCAGCCGCCACTTCGCGCGCATCACTGCGGCTCACCACATCGCCTGAGAAATAGTTTTGGCTTATCCCCTGGATAAGGCCCTCATCGTCCAGCGGCAACACATTGGGGCGCATCAAGTGGAAGATGAGAAACATCTCTGCGGTCCAGCGTCCAATACCACGTATGGCCACCAGCTCTGCGATGATTTCGTCATCGCCCATGCCATCCCAGTCCTTCACGTGCAAGGCACCATTGTCAAAGTGCAGTGCTAGGTCGACCAAGTACTCTACCTTGCGCATACTCAGCCCGGCAGCACGCATATCGTCAACCTTTAGCTTGAGCACGTTGGCAGGAGACATTTTGCGCGGCAGCAGCGCAAAGCGGTCCCACACGGTCTGGGCCGATTTCACGGAAATTTGTTGGCCCACAATGCTGCGCGCCAAGGTAACGAACGCATCTCCACGGGTTTGGAGGCAAGCATCTCCAAACTGGGGAATCAAACGCTTCATCACCCGGTCTTTCTTGACCAGGTGCTTACACGCCTCTTCCCAGAAATACGGGGTCGCTAAAACGGGGGCCGGCGGGTCGGCCTTTTTCACAGCGGTGGCCATTACTGAACGGTTTCCCAGGCGGTGCCATTGGGCGAATCTTTGAGCACAATGCCTTGCGCCAACAAGTCCTTGCGGATGTTGTCGGCAAGCGCAAAGTCCTTGGCGGCCTTGGCTGCGGCACGCTGTGCAATAAGGGCCTGGATGGCAGCCTCGTCCACACCTGCTCCCGTCTGCAAAAAGGCCTTGGGGCTTTCCTGCAGGAGGCCCAGAACTCCACCCAAGGCCTTGAGCAAACCAGCCAGTTCAGCGGATTGCGTACGGTTGACTTCGCCGGCCAGATCAAACAGCACGGCCACAGCCTCAGGAGTACCAAAGTCTTCGTCCATGGCGGCCTTGAAGCGCGCGGCATGGTCTTGGGTCCAGTCAATGCCTTGTTGAATCTCTGCAGGCGGCACCAAATCAAGGGCCGTGTACAAGCGTTTGAGCGAATTGCGTGCGTCATTCAGATGGGCATCGCTATAACCCAACGCCGTTCGGTAATGGCCACGCACCAGGAAGAAGCGCACGGTCTGGGGGTCATACTTGGCCAACACTTCGCGGATGGTGAAGAAGTTGCCCAGGCTCTTGGACATTTTCTCGTTGTCCAATTGCACCAAGCCGTTATGCATCCAGACCTGGGCCATGGGCAGACCCGTGACACCTTCGGTCTGGGCGATTTCATTTTCGTGGTGGGGGAATTGCAGATCCGCGCCGCCGCCATGGATGTCAAAGCTCTCCCCCAACGTCTGGCCACACATAGCCGAGCATTCAATATGCCAGCCAGGGCGGCCCACGCCGTAGGCATGGCCACTCGCTGCGCTGTCCCATTTTGCGTCGGCGGGCTCCTCGGGTTTAGCGGCTTTCCACAGCACAAAGTCCATGGGGTCAACCTTGCCTTCGTCGACTGCTATGCGCTCGCCGGCACGCATGTCTTCCAACGACTTGCCAGACAACTTACCGTAGCCCACAAACTTCCGGACCGCGTAATTCACGTCACCAGAAGTCGCCTTGTAAGCCAGGCCCTTGCCCTCCAATTGACGAATCATGTCCAGCATCTGGGGCACATATTCGGTGGCGCGAGGCTCTATCGTGGGTGGTTCTATGCCCAGACGGCCAATGTCTTCGTGCATGACGCCAATCATTTCGTCCGTCAGCGCCCGGATCGAGATATTGCGCTCCAGCGCGCGGCGGATGATTTTGTCGTCGATATCCGTTATGTTGCGGACATACGTTACGCGGTATCCGCTGCTCTTGAGCCATCGCTGCACGATGTCAAAGGCCATCGCCATGCGGGCATGGCCAATATGGCATAGGTCGTAAATCGTCATTCCGCACACATACATGCGGACGTGTCCCGGCTCTGCAGGAGAAAAAGATTGCAACGAACGCGATAGCGTGTTGTAAATGCGCAGACTCATGGGTATCTCAAAACCAACTCACAAAAGCATCGAGCCCATGGCAACCGAATACTCGGCTACAGGGCTCGCATACTGTCCAATCAGGGTTTTGCCAAGGGTTAGCGACGCTACCCCTCAGCTACAATGCACCGCAGTATAAGCCCCCTGAAGAGGGGTCCCCCGACGCGCTAGATTCCAAAGGCACTATGAAGCACGCCCCCTCACTTGCAAGCATGTCACTGCGTTTCATGGCGCTCGCCGCCGCCCTCTTCCTCTCCACAGCCCAAGCGGATGACTACTCCGATGTATCGCAACTTGCGCGCAACGGCAAATTTAGTGAGGCACTTGCCAAGGCCGATCAATACCTTGCAAGCAAACCACGGGATCCGCAAATGCGCTTTATCAAGGGCGTTATTCAGCGCGATTCCGGGAAAATCGCGGATGCCATTGGAACTTTTACCCGACTGACGGAAGACTACCCGGAACTGCCAGAGCCCTACAATAACTTAGCCGTTTTGTACGCGGGTCAAAGTCAATTTGACAAGGCCCGTACGGCGCTTGAGATGGCCATTCGCACCAATCCAAGTTACACCACGGCGCATGAAAATCTGGGGGATGTGTACGCCAAACTTGCCAGCCAAGCCTATGGCAAAGCGCTACAGCTCGATGCCTCGAATTCTGCCGTCCCCCCCAAATTGGCACTGATCCGCGAGCTGTTCAACCCTGCTATTGCCAAGGGGCAGCGTCCGTCCAGCACACCAGCCATTACGGCACCTCCACAAGTGGTGGCCTCGGTTACGCCACCCGCGAAAGCCCCCCCCACGCTTCCGACCCCCGCAGCGACCAAGCCCTCAGCCAGCCAGCCATCTATAACCTCACCTCCAGTCGCTGCCCCAGCAGTTACAGCCGTGGCTCCTGCATCGGCCCCCGTTAAGCCACCCGAGACGGCAACCGTGAACCCGTCCATCCAAGCGAGTAAAGATGCAGAAGCAGCCGTACGGTCTTGGGCTCGTGCTTGGGCCGCCAAGGATGTGAAGGGCTACCTTTCCGCCTATGGAAAAGACTTCAATCCACCCGGTAACGTCAGCCGAAGTGCATGGGAAACGGAACGCCGCCAGCGTATTGGGGGTAAGTCCAAAATATCGGTCAAGCTCGAGAATCTGACCGTAAGCGTCAACGGGGACAAAGCGGTAGTGAAATTCCGACAGGATTACAAAGCAGACGCACTCGCTGTTTCCAGTCGCAAGACACTTGACCTGGTCAAGTCTGGAGATCGCTGGCTCATTGTTCGCGAGTCGGTGAACTAATTGCCTTCCCCGATCTCTAACTCCGCCAATGATCTGTACCCGCGAGCCCTTGGTTTTTAGTCGCCTCCTGACACGCAGCTTTTTTCTTTCTCTTTGTCTTTTGGCATTGTGGGGGGCAAGCGCGTCGGCGCAACCGCAATCGGACAAGCGTCTGGACAGGGCCAATATCCAGCGAACCAGTCTTGCGGTTAACGCCAAAACTACCCAAGGCATTGCCGAGGCCCGGCTCATCGAGGTCTACAGCCTGATCGGCAAAGGCCAGAATCGCGAAGCCCTGGGCAAAGCTGAACTCTTGGCCCAAGAGATACCGAATTTTCAGTTGGCCCAACTTGCCTATGGTGACTTGCTAGCTTCCCGTACGCGCCCTCTTGCCAAGCTGGGCGATGTACCCGAGCCCATGGCCAAGGAAGCACCCACCGTTCTGAACGAGTTGCGCGAAGAATCCTTGCGGCGCGTTCGGGCCCTGCGCGAGCGACCTCCAGCGGACATGGTGCCGGCACAGTTTGCGCAGGTCTCTCCACGCACGCGCCACGCCATTGCAGTGGACGCATCTCGATCTCGCTTGTACTTGTTTTCGAATACACCAGCCGGATTGAGCTTGGTGGCAGACTACTATATTTCAGTAGGTAAGGCTGGCATAGCCAAGGTTATCGAAGGTGATCAGCGGACGCCGCTCGGGGTCTACCACATCACCAGTAACCTGGACCCCAAAAGCCTGAAAGATTTTTATGGTTCGGGGGCCTTGCCCATCAATTACCCCAATGTGCTTGACACCAAGCGTGGCAAAACTGGCAGCGGTATTTGGTTGCATGGAACACCACCCAACCAGTTTTCGCGCGCGCCACTGGCCACCGATGGCTGCGTGGTCCTTGCCAACCCGGACTTGGAGCACATCATCCGCACTGTCGAGGCACGCGGCACACCCGTTCTCATTGCTCCGCAATTGCGCTGGATTAGTCAAAATGAATCACGCGCGGAAGCAAAGCCTTTCGAAGAAGCATTGTTCGCCTGGCGAAATGCAAAAACAACAGGTGATGTGACCCAAGTGCTGCCCTTCTATACCGCGGACTTCAATACCAATGGCAAAAACCTGGCGCAATGGACGCCCACTTTGCGATCAGAAATGCAGAAAGCCCAAGGGCGCACCATCCAACTCAAAGATGTCTCCTACTTGCGATGGACGGACAGTGCCGACACCATGGTAGCCACCTTTGGCGAAGTGACAGAGGGCTCACGCACCGGTCTCACCAAGCGGCAGTACTGGATACGCCAGGACAACCAATGGAAAATTTTCTACGAAGGAATTCTCTAATGCGACACCAGATGACCCAATGGCTGAGGGGGCTGATGTTGTCAAGCGCGTTGCTCTCGCTAAGCGCGATGGCGGCGGCACAAAATCCGCACGTCAAGTTTCAGACCAGTGCAGGTGAATTCACTGTAGAGCTGTTTGCAGACAAGGCTCCAAAAACAGTAGAGAACTTCTTGCAGTATGTCAAAGACAAGCACTACCACGGCACTATTTTTCACCGCGTCATTCCCAACTTCATGGTGCAGGGTGGCGGGTTTGATGCCAAGTATGCAGAGAAGGCCACACGGGCGCCTGTGCCCCACGAGGGCCGTGAAGCCCTGGCGCGCGGTGGCCCGCGCAATGTAACCGGCACCTTGGCCATGGCCCGCACCAACGACCCTCAATCCGCAACGGCACAGTTCTTTATCAATGTTCAAGACAACGCCTTTCTGGATCCCGTGCTGATACCGCCGGGTGACCCTGTACCCAAGTTTGAATACCAGGGCCAGACCTACAAAGACACACCGCGTGCTTCGCTGTTGAACGCGCCACAGCTATTTGGCTACACCGTGTTCGGAAAAGTCATCAGTGGCATGGACGTGATTGCAAAAATAAAATCCACCCCCACTGGCGCGGGTGGCCCTTTTCGTAGTGACGTACCGCAAACCCCCATCATCATCAACTCCGCCACACTGGCGAAATAAACCATGAGCAATCCCCAAGTAGAACTCCACATCACCGGCTACGGCGTCGTAACGCTGGAACTGGATGGTGACAAAGCGCCCAAGTCCACTGCCAACTTCCTGGCCTATGTGAACAAGGGTCACTACAACAACACCATCTTCCACCGCGTCATCCCCGGCTTCATGGTGCAGGGCGGCGGCATGGAACCTGGTATGGGCCAGAAATCCACCGACGTCCCCATTGAAAACGAGGCCAATAACGGCCTGAAGAACAATGTCTATACCGTGGCCATGGCGCGCACCGGCGACCCACACTCGGCAACGGCCCAATTCTTCATCAATATCGCAGACAACGGCTTCTTGAACCATACTGCGCCCTCGACCCAAGGCTGGGGATACGCCGTGTTTGGAAAAGTAGTCTCGGGCACTGACGTGGTTGACAAGATCAAAGCAGTCAAAACCGGTCGCAAAGGCTTTCATGATGACGTCCCCAAAGAAGACGTGATCATCGAAAAAGCCGTCGCGCTGTAAGCACCGGGTGGCGTGGGATGGAACTGCACGCGCCGCCCCACTGGCAATGTGTCGACTTCATTTCTGACCTGCACCTACAAGCCAGTGAACCTCTGACCTTCGAGGCCTGGCGCCAGTATCTGGGCCAGACCACGGCGGATGCGGTTTTTATTTTGGGTGACCTGTTTGAAGTCTGGGTGGGCGACGATGTACTGACCCAGGGCTCAAGTTTCGAGGCAGAGTGCAGCCGCGAACTGAAAAAAGCTGCACAGCGCCGTCCCATCTACATCATGCACGGCAATCGTGACTTTCTAATGGGACACGCTTTGATGCAAAGCTGTGGAGCCACACTGCTCCCCGACCCCACCGTTCTGCAAATAGGCTCTGCGCGTTGGCTGCTTAGCCATGGTGACGCCTTGTGCTTGGGCGACACCGACTACCAGGCATTCCGCACCCAGGTACGAAGTCCAGAGTGGAAGCAAGATTTTTTGAGCCAAGCATTGGCCCGACGACAAGAAACTGCGCGCAACCTACGCAGCCAAAGTGAGGCAAAAAAACAAGTCGGGACCGAGTACGCGGATGTCGACACGCCCGCTGCATTGCAGTGGTTATCGGCTGCGAGCGCGCAGCACCTGCTACATGGTCACACCCACAAACCGGGTTTCCATACGCTGGATGCGATGCACGACCGCACCGTACTCAGTGATTGGGATCTAGGTGCCGTGCCACCGCGTGCGCAAGTGCTTCGTTTGTCATGGTCCACGCGGGCAAAGACGGGCGTGCAAGTGAGCCGACTGGCTCCCGACAGCCTGGAGATCAGTTCACCCAAGCTTGCGGATTAACTTCATCAATTTGCCAAGGATCTAAAAACTGCTCGGCATAACGCAGGTACACCTGCGATTGCACAAAAATGTCGAACAGATCAGGGTCGATATGCCCCCCGGTACTGAACTTGTGCATGATGCCCATGGCCTGCGACAGTTTCATGCCCTGTTTATAAGGACGGTCCCTTGCGGTAAGTGCCTCAAAAATATCGGCAATCCCCATGACACGGGCCTGCACCGACATTTGCGCACGTGTAAGCCCTTTCGGATAGCCCTTTCCATCCATGCGTTCGTGGTGTCCACCGGCGTACTCTGGGACGTTCTTGAGATGCTTGGGCCAGGGTAGTTGCTCGAGCATCTTAATTGTCGCCACGATGTGGTAATTGATAATGTCCCGTTCGCCAGCAGTTAGCGTGCCCGCACGGATCGTCAGGTTTTCAATCTCGTCCGAGGTCAAAAACTCCGACTCCACCCCATCGGTATTGCGCCACAGTGCACCAGTGCCAATCTGGCGCACCCGCTCGGTGTCTGAATCCTTCATGAACTCTCCGCCCTTGTTGGCCTTGCGCAAAAAGTCACGGTCTTCGTCCAATGCATCAATAGCCTTGCGAGCTTTGGCCATGATCGCGGCCTCTGCCTTCGCATCTCGTAAATCGCGCAGTGCCAACTGCTCACGCAATGCAGCTATTTCTAGATCCCGCTTCAGCACTTCATAGCGAGTGTCCACCAGTTGCATACGGTCAAACAGCGTTTGAAGCTTGGTGGCTTTGTCTACCACATGCACTGGCGTCGTCACCTTTCCACAATCGTGCAACAAGCCTGCTATCTTCAACTCGTACCGGTCACGATCGTCCATCGTAAAGCCTGCAAGTGGCCCACTTTGGGTGGAAATCACCGCTTCAGCCAACATCATGGTCAAAGTAGGTACGCGCTGACAGTGGCCACCGGTGTAATGCGATTTCTCGTCAATCGCCAAGTTGATCAGGCTGATGAAGGACTCGAACAAGGCCTCCAATTGGGTCATCAAATTGCGGTTGGTAATGGCAATCGCAGCCTGTGAGGCCAAGGACTCGGCCAAGCTTTGGTCTGCCGTTGAAAAAGACACCACGGCACCCGTGTCCGGGTGCTTAGCATTGATGAGTTGCAGAACGCCAATGACATCGCCTTCGTGGTCTTTCATGGGCACCGCCAAGAAAGACTGGGAACGGTAGCCCGTTCGCTCGTCGAACTGCCGTGTCCCCGAAAAGTCAAAATTGGGCTCGGTGTAGGCGTCAGCAATATTGACTGTTTCGTTGTGCAGCGCCGCGTAGGCAGCCACCAGCGAATCGTTGCGGCTTCCCTCTACGTCATACAAAGGCAGATTGGGAAAATTAATGGGATTACCTGAGGTCCCACCCATCGCAATGTGCAAGGAATCAGTGCGCAAAATTTCGAAACGCAACTCCTCCTGGTCATCGGTCATCCGGTAGAGCGTTCCACCATCGGCATGGGTAATGGTTTTGGCGGCCACCAAAATGCTCTCCAGCAAACGTGTGATGTCACGCTCTTTGGAGAGTGCAGAGCCAATCTCATTGAGTTGCTCCAGCCGGCGCAGAAGATCATTCACGGAGTCCACAGTTTCCCCCTTGATCAAAGCACCCACCTCGGGGCTTCGCCCATTGTTTCACAGGGCCCGGCAACGCGCCAACCAGAAGCCTGTAGTTTTACCGCTTGAGCAACACTTTCAGCACTGCCTGCAAGCGGCGTGCGTCGGCTGCATTGAACTCACCTGTCAGCACGGTGGCGGTGTCTTGGCCCCAAGTCTGCGCAGGAGCTGGGTCATTGCGGCGTGTGAGCAACTGCAGTTGCAATCCACGGCGTGCATCCAAATGCTCTGCCGGAGTGGGCACTTCAGCTGCCATTTCCAGTCGCAACAATGCTTCCACCCCATGCGGCTTGGCCACTCCCTCCACGGCCTTTACCCAGACCGGGCGGTTTTGGGCCGCAGCGCGGCTACCCAGCTCCTGGGCTGCTGGTACCAGACTGGCATCCCGCTTCTCCCATGCAGTCAAGAGTTGGGTCAAAGCCTCGCCATGGGCTTGGGCAGCCAGCTTCTTTAAAGCCAATTGCGCATTTTCCAGCGCATCTCGTTGGGCGCGGAATGCAGCATCGCCCAAGCGAGGGGCACCGGGAGCAAAGCTTCGGTCGCCACGATCACTGCGGTCGTCCCGGCGTGGGCCACGCTCACCCCATGGGCCAGCGGCAGCTTCACGGCCACCACGACCAGCCCCTGTATCTTTGCGCTCCCATTTACCAGAGCGAGCGCCTGGAACCGCAGGCGTCTCTTTCTTCATGCCAGGGCGGTCGTCTCCACGCACGGCCACTACGGGCTTGGGCGCAGGTTTAGCAGGCGCCGCGGGCACCACCGGGATTTCTGGTGTGTCTGCCGCCGAAGCGGCCTCAGTGTTTGCGGCGCCATCTGCTATTGATTCAGGAGCTGCTTGCGCAGACTCTACAAGCCCTAGAGGCATATTTGGTGCATCAGCAACAGCGGTTTGCGCAGCTTGCTCCTGTGCGCCGGCCGCAGTGACGTCGGCTTGGGCTTGAGCCTGTCCTTGCAAAGCAGCCTCCAAGGCGACCATAGCGACGCGAATTCCTTGGGCATCGCCCGAGGCATTGGCGACCTGTAAGGCTTTGGCGGCGTCCAGCACCATACGGTCGCGCGCGCCCAAGGCAGTTTCGGCTTTTTCCCGCTCAACAGTTTTGCGGTTGAAGGCGTCGTCAATCGGCTTGCGAAACGCGTCCCAGAGTTTTTGCTCTTGGCGCCGGTCGATGGGGACAGCGTGGGCCTCCGATTGCCAGCGCTGCTGCAGCGCTTTCACGGCATCAATGCGCAACACAGGTGCCGCACCTAGCACCTTGGCTTCTTCAATCATCGCATGGCGCAACGCCAAGCTTTGGGCCTGCAAGGCTTCCAGCGGAGCCGCGGCAAGGGAAATGGCGGCTTTCCACAACGGTTGCAATTCGGCAAACACCTTTTCACCGACATGACCGCCTTCGCGCCAACGGTCGCCGAACTGATGCAAGATGCGGTTGAAGCCCTTCCAGTCATCATCCAGCGCGGTTTTATTGGCCTCAGCCCACGCGTGGACCTCGGCAATCAGCGCCAAGCGTTGGGCTTTGTGCTCGGCCGAATCCGCTTTCACTTTCTCAAGCCAGCCTTCGACCACTTTGTGGGCCTCGTTACAAGCTTCGTCAAAGCGCTTCCACAAAGCATGGTTGGGAACACCGCCTTGGTCGGTTTGCTTCCATTGGTCGCGCAGGGCACGCAGGGTTTCTTGCATCTTGCGCCCGCCAATGGTTTGGCCGTCAGGGCGCTTGAGCAGACCTTCAGCCTTGGCAACCAACTCTTCGCGAATTTGGTCCGCGCGCCAGCGCTGCCAGCCTTCCAGCTCTCCAGCGGCAGCCAGTGCGGTATGCGCCTGGTTTTCCAGTTTTCCATCAATGGCTTTGCCAAATTCCTTGAGCGCATTGCGCAAGGCGTTTGCTGCGCCGGTACTGGCCTTGCCATGGCCTTCGGCGACTTCCTGCTCCAGTGTCGATAAGGCCGCACGGACGGCAGCGCTCGCTTGCGCCCGCACCTCCGGGGCAATTTTGGGCTTGCCCTGTTTGGCTGGCACATCGGCTGGCACGCCACGCGCGCTGCGCAGTTCGTCCGCCCACACGGGCACGGGCGGCAACGGTGCGCCGGCGTCTGCCGCAGCGGCAATGGCCAAATCCAACGCGGCACGGAAGGCATCCCACACCACAAGCAATTGACCGCGTGAAGCATCCAGCAAAGGCGGGAACTTCATGTCCACACTGGCCCAGCTCGTATGCGCTACCAGCGCGGTGGCCTGGGTTTGCCAATGCTCCACATCCACACGCAGGGCATCCAAGGCTGTTTGTGCATCGCTCCAAGGTTTGGTTGACAACACTTCAATCCGTTGCGCCAGCAAAACTGCAGCCTCCCGCTGAACTTGCACTTGGTGTTGCAGGTCTTCAATACCCCGTACACGCTCGGCCAACTGGGTTTTCAGTGTCGCCAGCGGCTCCTTGCTAAGAGGCGCTCCGGCTTTGGCGGCGTCACGCTGCCAAGCCAAGGCGTCTGCAATATTGAGCTTGGCAGTCTCAATCAAGGCCTGCGCACGGGCCGCCCATTCAGCGGCCATCAGCTCTTGTCCCTTGGCGCGCTTGGCCTCATCGAGTCGCTCGCGCACCAACTTGGCAGCGCCTTTGTCCTTGACACTAAGCTCACGAAACACATCGGCCAACAATTCGGGGTTGGGATTGCCCTGCAACCACTCCCGGATACGGGAGGCCCGGTCGCCCGCAGTGGAAGCGGAAAATGCACCGCCGGTCAGGCTATCCAGTTGGGCAATGTCGAGGTGTTTGGCAGAGTTGGACGAGGTCACAGTGGGGCGCAATCAGGGTTGGTAAACAAAAAATATAGCCCGGTATTTTCGCCTCGAAATGCCCTGCGCCCTCCGTTTTTTATAGCGCCATGGCCTATGGCGCTTGATCGGATTGCGAAAGCACATCGAAATTCAGAGTAATAGTTGCCACAGCCCTTATAAAATAAGCGCAAGCAGCTCCTATTTTCATAGCAAAGAGCTAGGCTAATCGAGATTCGAATTTTCCGTTGATCACGCTGACTTTCCCCAGAGAGACGCGTACGCATCTATATATATAGAGATGTATTGGCCTTGTGAGGCGTCTTCTGGGTTGGGCGCGCTATCAAAAAAAGCCCGACAGAACTCCAAACGGACTGCTGCCGGGCTCGATGGCGAACCAAAGGTCCATGCCATCATGGGTAGTCGCAAGGGAGAGTGACGTCCCTATGCGAACTTGAGGCAACGGATTGCCTCCTTAGAGTTACCGGGGCCGCTTTATCACGGTGCCTGAAGCACGGACTGGCTACTGCCGGAACCACACCTGAATGATCAGGCAAGCGCAGTCTAGGCGCTGGCCTCTTCCATTTCAAATCAAAGTTTCAATGGCTCACCCGCCGTCCATTGGCAAGTTAAGTCTAGGGCTCTAAATTCCCCAAAACTGCCAATATCTGAGGAAAACCCAGCAAAAAACCAACTTATTGCATATCAAATCGATTTAATATGGTTGACCATGCATATATAAGCCACCTAGAATCCGCCCATCCCAAGTTTTGACTAGGGATTACCCGCCCCGCTGCCGAACCCGGCATATTCAAATCGCTGCACATGTCGATACGACGCCGCAGGATATTGATAGCGTACCAACCTAAACGAGGTGTTTGTAGTTGGACTCTTGGCTCACTAGCCAACCCAACTGCAAGCCCCCGCCAAAGAAGGAAGAGCTATGACAGCGACTCAACAGTTCACCAAAGGCCTTCGCATAGCTGCGAAAGACATTGCCCAAGGTTTTTTCGACATTACCCACAACGGCGTCGCCCTGCTAGGCTTGGCCGTCATGTTCGCCGTCATCACCCTGACGGCACGCCCCGAAATCCGCCAGGCCGGAGAAATTCGGCTGATGGGCTGGTTGCAAGACCGCCATATCGCGATCAACGGTATCCCCGCCGAACCCGATGCCATCGAGCGCGCCACGGCGGCCAGCCCACACTCCCTGCCCAGGGAACAAGCGGCCGTTGCTTTTTGGTTAAGTAAAAAGTACAGCGTCGCGCCTGAGCCACTGAGTGCTTTAGTTGCAGAGGCTTACGAAATTGGCCAACGCACCAAATTGGACCCCACCCTCATTCTTGCTGTCATGGCGATTGAATCACGCTTCAACCCGTTTGCCCAAAGCCACGTGGGTGCCCAAGGTCTGATGCAAGTCATGACCAAGGTACACAGTGACAAGTACGAAGACTTTGGTGGAAAACTGGCAGCTTTTGATCCGGTTACCAACTTACGGGTCGGCGTAAAGGTGCTGCAAGAATGCATAGCACGTGCTGGCTCGATTGAAGGTGGGCTTAAGTACTACGTTGGGGCCGCCAACCTCGAGCACGACGGTGGCTATACAGCCAAGGTAATGGCCGAGTATGCTCGCCTGCAATCCGTAGCCACCGGCAAACCCATGCCCTCTATCGCTGCACCGGCCACAGCGGTTCCCGCACAGCTACTCAACCCGGAAGCAACAAAGCCTGTGGGTGTGGAAAACGTCGCCTACCTGGCAAACTCCTGAACGCGCTCGGGTAAACTCCGACCTGCACGCAACTGGCGATAGGTGCCGGGCCATCAAAACGGCCTTAGGCATTGACGTGGGACACCACTGGGAAGCGTGCCGCAAACCTTTTCGGGTTTGCGATCAGCCGTTCGCCTGGGCAGCCCTGTGTTTTACCGACCCACAGGCCCTTCGTCTTTTAGGACTGCCATGTACGATCGCAACATTCTCGTTGAACAAGCCGACCCCGAAATCTGGGCCGCCATCCTGGCCGAAAACGCTCGCCAAGAACACCACATTGAACTGATTGCCAGCGAAAACTATGCCTCTCCTGCCGTCATGGCAGCCCAGGGTAGTCAGTTGACCAACAAATACGCCGAAGGCTACCCTGGCCGTCGCTACTACGGTGGTTGCGAGCATGTCGATGTGGCTGAGCAACTTGCCATTGACCGCATCAAGCAGATTTTTGGCGCTGAAGCGGCCAATGTTCAGCCCCACTGCGGCGCATCAGCCAACGAAGCCGTGTTTTTGGCCTTCCTTAAGCCCGGCGACACCATCATGGGCATGAGCCTCGCTGAAGGCGGACACCTGACCCACGGCATGGCCCTGAACATGAGTGGCAAGTGGTTCAACGTGGTGAGCTATGGCTTGGACGCAAACGAAGCCATCGACTACGACGCCATGGAGCGCAAAGCCCATGAAACCAAACCCAAGTTGATCATCGCGGGCGCATCCGCCTACTCCCTCGCCATCGACTTTGAACGATTCGCCAAAGTCGCCAAAGATGTAGGTGCGATCTTCATGGTGGACATGGCCCACTATGCTGGCTTGATCGCCGCTGGCGTGTACCCCAACCCGGTGCCCCACGCCGACGTGGTGACCTCTACCACACACAAAAGCCTGCGTGGTCCGCGCGGCGGCATCATCCTGATGAAGGCCCAGCACGAGAAAGCCATTAATAGCGCCATCTTCCCCGGTCTGCAAGGCGGTCCGCTCATGCATGTGATTGCGGCCAAGGCTGTTGCATTCAAAGAAGCGTTGGCACCCGAGTTCAAAACCTACCAGCAGCAGGTGGTGCGCAACGCCAAGATCGTGGCAGAAACCTTGACGGCGCGCGGACTGCGAATCGTCAGCGGCGGCACCGACAGCCACGTCATGCTGGTAGACCTGCGTTCCAAAGGGATTACCGGCAAAGAAGCCGAGGCCGTGCTGGGCGCCGCCCACATGACCATCAACAAGAATGCCATCCCCAACGACCCGGAAAAACCCATGGTCACCAGTGGTGTACGTATTGGCACCCCGGCCATGACCACCCGGGGCTTCAAGGACGAGGAAGCCCGCGCCACAGCGCACCTGATTGCAGATGTGCTGGACAACCCACGGGATGAGGCCAACATAGCCGCGGTACGCTCAAAGGTGCATGCCCTGACATCCCGCTTCCCGGTTTACAAGTAAGTTAGAAGTCGATGAAGTGCCCGTTTTGCAGTCATTCGGAAACCCAAGTGGTGGAAACCCGAGTTTCTGAAGACGGGGACTTCATCCGCCGCCGCCGCCAGTGCGGATCGTGCGAAAAGCGCTTCACTACGTATGAACGCCCAGACGTCAACTTCCCAGCTATCGTCAAAAAAGACGGCCGCCGCATTGAATTTGAGCGCGCCAAATTGCTTGCCTCCATGAACCTGGCCCTGCGCAAGCGGCCGGTGAGCACCGAGCAAATCGACAGCGCCATAGAGCGCATTGAAGAAAAACTCCTCAATCTGGGTCTGCGCGAAGTCCAAAGCGCCCGTATTGGAGAACTCGTGATGCGCGAGCTCAAAAAGCTCGACAAGGTTGCCTACGTGCGCTTCGCAAGCGTCTACCGCAGCTTTGAGGATATTGATGAGTTCAAGACACTGGTGGATGAGGTGAGCCGCTAGGCAAGCAACATGCCCTAGACCGCTGGGACCAGTGGTATCACAACAGCGATGACCGGGCATCTGACCTCGGCCGGACATTTCTATACTCTGAGCATGTCTGCTCACTGTCCCTTCAAGGCTATGCAAGCTCCTATCAGTGAAAAACTACCGCGGAGCATGCTCGGCGTTACTGTTATAGAGCTCATGGTAACTATCGCCGTTTTAGCGATCATTTTGGCTATCGGTGTTCCGAACTTTCGAGAAATGCAGGTGCGAAGCCAAGTGGGAAGTATTACCTCGGACTTCGCGAACGATATATTACGCGCAAGAACCGAAGCTATTACCAGGAATAGTTGCGTCACCATTTGCACATCAATAAACACGGCAAACGCATTAACGGGTGGAACCCCCACCTGTGCAGCGGCAGGGAATAGAAACTGGCAAAACGGCTGGATAGTTTTTGCGAACCCAACCTGCTCCACTGTTCTAAACAACCCCACTGCGAGCGGTTCGACATTGATTTCCGTGCGACAAGCGGGCGACAACAACTTCACCCTTGAAGCGAGCAATAGCTTGCGCAGGTTGACATTCGAAGCCAGAGGGTTAACCAATAGCGGACAAAGCAACTTTACCCTTGCATTCACCCCAGAAAATGTGAGCAGCCCACATTACCGATCCATTTGTATCAGTTCATCGGGACGAGTAACAACCAAGCAATACGCGGGAGTTAGCGCATGTTAATGAAAAATCAGCGCGGCGCCGGATTGATTGAGGCCCTGGTGGCCATACTGGTGCTGTCCATAGGCCTTTTAGGCATGCTAGGCATGCAAACGGCCGCACTCAAATACGAACAATCAAGTTGGATTCGCAGCGCCTTGTCTTCCAACATCGCAAGCTTGGCAGATCGGATTCGGGCAAACTCGGGTTCTTTGGCAACCGCCTATACCTACACCCGCAGCTACGCAGATGAACGTGCTGCGATTGAAGCCAGTAACACCTATTTTGACCCCGCAAGAGACTGCGATACGACAGTATGTACAGCGGCCGAACTAGCCACTTATGACATGTTGGTTTGGCGCAGGGATCTGGATCAGCAACTCCCTGGAGCCACTGGTTTCATAGTGCCAACGGGAACCAAGGGCGTGGACCTGCGTTTTCTGGTTACCGTTGCTTGGTTTGACAAAGACAACGTGGACGCGGGTGTTTTGCAGTCGCCTGCTATCTGTACAGCGGCAACCACTGGAATCGCTGCACGCAATTGCTGCCCTGCGGCTGTAGGTAACGCAGCAGCCTTGACAGGGGTACGTTGCGCGAACCTGGAGGTGATTCCATGACTGTTGCGCACAAACGCCTACCCATGAAGGCCCAACAAACCGGTCTTACGTTGATTGAGCTCATGGTGAGCTTAGTCATCAGCTTGGCTATCGGTTTGGCCGCTGCAACTGCGTACCTGGGTGCCAGAAGTACTGCAACGGCCATGTCCAGCGTTTCTTCTATAAACGAGAACGCCAAACTAGTGCTTGACATGGTTGGCAGGGAGTTGCAGATGGCTGGTTACTATCCGGCAATTGTGGCAAGCGTTAGCAGTGCCCAATATTATGGTGAATTCGTCAACACTAAAAACCCTGGCTCTTTAGCGTACAACCAAGGACTGTTTGGCTGTGATGGTGCTCGCTTCAACCCAGTAACCGGCACCTGCCCCGTAGCAGTAGCCAATGCGCCAGACTCCGTGGTGGTGAATTACTTTGGTATCCCAGAGCTGGACTCCACCACCACGTTCTCTAGCGGGTTTGATTGCCTTAGACAAAGTGTGGCCAATGACCTCAGCAACGCCATGCAAATTGCCACAGGCCGCCCCCGTTACGTATCTAACCGTTTTGGTCTAGTTGACAACAACTACACATCCCAAGGTGCTGGCAGTTCAGGTCGAGCCGTAGCCACGAGAAGTCTCGGGTGCAATGGAAATGGCAGAAATCCAGAGGACAACGTTTACCAACCGATGTTTGAAGGACTTGCCGACATGGTGTTTCGCTACGGCGTTCATACAGGCACTGGCAGTCTTTCACCGGCGACCTACCACACGGCAGCAGAAGTGTCTGCGTTGGCTGTCGCTGGCGGCAGAACAGGTTGGCAGCGGGTCACTGCAGTGCATGTTTGCCTTTTGACGCGCACTATAGAAAACTCAAGGACCCAAGACGCTGCAGGCGCCAATCGCACATACAACGACTGTAGAGGAAACGTTGTTGACTACGACGCTGGCGATCGCACCATCTACAAGCGCTTTGAGCGTGTTTTTGCCATCCGCAATAACCTGAATGGGGTTTACTGATGCGCATCAATCCTCTGCTCCGCCCCCCTCGGGCCGCAACACGTGGCATCGCTTTGCCTATGGTGTTGATGTTTTTGATTGTTATCACTATTTTGGGGACTTTGGGTATTCGCCATGCCACTGTGGGCGAGACGCTGACACGCAACCAGCTGGATTACGAAGTCGCCCGTCAGGCCGCTGAAGCGGCTTTGCGTGACGCAGAACGGGATCTGATGCTGACTGTTTCAACGCGCCTGCCTAACGCCATATGCCCGCGCAACGATGACAGGCCGCTGCAAGGTGCTACGCGAGGACCTAATTTCGACGCTAATTGCCCGCGCGGCCAATGCCGCTATGAGCTCACTTACTACGACTCCAGCAACTACGCGACGGTTGTGAACCCCGAGCCCTGGTGGCCCACGGCAAATAACAAAAACGGCCGATGGGAAGGAGACCCAGCAGGCCCCGCCAGCACCAAGCCCAGTGACGCGGGAGGCATCGATACCAATTGTATTTTTGATGGGTCAGTGCCTTTGGGCACGTTTACCGGCGTGGCTCGCTTGAGCGGGGTTTCGCGGCAACCGGAATACATCATGGAATATTTGTCACGTGGTGAGAACTCCACCGTGCGCATTACAGCACGTGGTTTTGGTGCAGACATCAACACCGAAGTAGTCATGCAAAGCTATTTCTTACCGTATCCCAAATAAGGAGCATGGTCATGAAGCATTCAATTGTCTTATTTTTGGTTGGCATTGGTTTGTTGGGTGGGCAAGCGGCTACGTGGGCCCAATCGGTCCCATTGACACCCGCAATTCCGCCAAACATCGTGACCTCTACGCCGCGGCCCATGATCATGCTGAATATGTCGAAAGACCATCAGCTTTTTTACCGCGCGTACGATGAGTTTTCCGACCTTGACAACGATGGCCTGCCTGAAACCACCTACAAGCACGCCTTCACCTATTACGGCTACTTTGATCCGTACAAGTGCTACGACTACAGCGGAACCAGCAACAAGTTCTCGCCCACCAGTGTCAACACCAACAAGTATTGCAGCGGCAACTGGAGTGGCAACTTCCTCAATTGGGCCACCATGTCTCGCATGGATGTGGTGCGCAAAGTGCTGTACGGCGGCTACCGCTCCACTGACTCAGCCAGTGCCACGATTCTTGAACGTGCCAGCCTGCCCACAGACGCGCACTCATTTGCCAAATACTACAAGGGCAGCGATCTTGTACAGCTCACCCCGTTTACCGCCGCCCAGTTGGCGAGTGAAAGTCTCATCAGCGGCAACAACACCGCTAATGCTAGACGCAGAATCGAGTTCGTATCGGGGGACAACAGACTACACAAGAATAGCCCGGGCACCGCACCAGCCAACGCTGTAGCCACTACGTGCCAAAGCAAAATTGACACGTTTTTTGCTGATATTCCGGATAGCCGTCCCCCTGAGTACCACTGTGTTACCCATCGGGTCGCGTTCACCAGTACCTTCAACATCGAACTTGGAGACCAAGTTCGCGCGGTCAATACCGCAACCCCGACGCAATACATGCAAGGAATTGCTATTGAAGTCAACGCAGCAGAAGGCTGGTTCACAATGGCGGTGCTGCCTTCGGGCTTTGTTACCACCGCTGCGGCAGACGTTCAGCAGTGGCGCATTCAAAATCTGACGCAGACTTCCGCCACGATCTGCAATACAACTCTGGGCAATAACCAAACCGAAAATTTGCCCTTTAACAGCAATGCGGCCACCAACGGCAACTCGCATACCAATGTGAATCCTCCGTTGATGCGGGTTGCCAAGGGTGATTACCAGCTTTGGAACGCCAACGAGCGCTGGCAGTGCTATTGGCAAAACTCGGGCACAGGTGGCGAGAGAAACGCCTCAAACGGCAATAACGTGGGTGTCACCGGGCTCGGTGCCAGTGCAAACAATCCACGCAAAGACTTGCAAGGTGTCGTCGTCTCTGGGGCAGGTCCCGACTTCATTGTTCGGGTCGATGCTTGTGTTTCTGCATCACTGATTGGCACCGAAAGTTGTAGAGAGTACCCCAATGGCAGCTTGAAGCCGATTGGGCTGCTCCATGAATATGGCGAGGGCAACTTGGCTGAGTTTGGACTGATGACCGGCTCGTTTGCGCGAAACATCAGCGGGGGTACCTTGCGGAGCAATATGCAGTCGTTCCGCAACGAGGTGAACTACACCACCAATGGAACCTTCACGACCACGCAAGGCATCGTGTACACGATGGATAAACTGCGCATCTACGGCTACCGCTACAGCGATGGCACGTATATTGGCGATGGAAATTGCACCTACCAGTTGACATCGCTCACCAACAATCAATGTACAAGCTGGGGAAACCCCTTGGGCGAAATGTTTGTGGAGTCGCTGCGCTATCTGGGCGGGCTCGCTTCTCCAAGTACGCAATATGACTACACGAACGCAGGCTCCAAAGATGCTGAAATGGGCTTGCCCAAACCTGCATGGATAGACCCTTTCACCAAAGGCAGCCCCACTGCACAAGCTGCTGCAGAGGCTATTTTTGGACAAGGCCAGTGCCGTGCAGTTAGCGCCATTAACTTCAATGCCAGTGTGACGTCTTATGACGCCAATACGGGCACGGAGTGGACGCCCTTTGGAACACTGCGAGCTACCGCTGGGCCCAATCTGGTGACGCAGGTCAACGTTATTGGCACCGACGAAGGTATTCATGACCCGACCAAGACATGGTTTATTGGCAATAACGGTGCAACGAACACCGGTACCTGTACTGCCAAGGTGATAAACGGCACCACCACCACCCTGGCAACTGCCGATGGCATATGCCCTGATGCGCCGTCTTATGCGGGGGGCTATGCCCTGGCGGGTGCAGCCTACTGGGCGCGTACCAATGCGGTTAGAACGCCTACGGCTGCAGAACTGCGGGCCAATGAAGATGCTTACAAGGTCAAAAGCTTTTCTGTGGCGCTCTCGCCTGGCAAGCCGCGCATTGAAATCCCCAACCCCACTACCGATGGTGCCAAAGTTGTTATTCAGCCGTCTTACCAACTTCTTGTTGGCGGGAATGTGGGCAGCGGCACCATTGTCGACTTCCGGGTTGTCGGCACACCCACCGCTACCTCTGGCAAGTACCTGATTGTGTGGGAAGACTCGGAACAAGGCGGCGACTACGACAGTGACGTGTCTGGTATCTTGCGCTACGAGGTGGTAGGCAACACGCTCTACGTTTACACGCGTGTGTTTAACGCGGCCACCGCCAACCCCCAAGGCTTTGGCTACACCATTTCAGGCACTACGCGGGATGGCGTGCATTTTCATTCGGGAATTATTGGCTACACGCGGGCTGACCCCGGCATGATTGTCACACTGGCTGATGGCACAGCGCACCCCAATATCTTGAATGGTGGATGCAATAACTGCCAAGTGAACCAACCCGAGAGCCGCGCTGAGTTTGCCTTCGGCACAACCAGCGGTAGTCGCTTGGAAGACCCCTTGTGGTACGCAGCCAAGTGGGGTGGGTTTAACAAGTTGGAAGACGTGAGGGATCCACCCGTCCTACCGAAGGTGTATTACGAAAAACCTGTGGTCAACCGGGCCAACTGGGATGTGAAGCGTTTGGATGGAACGATCGGTTCTGATGGAATACCTGACAACTACTTCTTGGCGGTTCGCCCCAGTGAACTGGAAAGATCTTTGCGCTCGGCTTTCAGTGCAATTGTGAGTGCGTCCAACACGGCTCCTGCCGTGGCTTCTGCCCAAATTCAGGCTGGCAGCTTGAAGTTTTTGGCAAGCTTTGATGGTGATGATGGCCATGGAGAGCTCATCACCTTTCAGATTCAGCCAGATGGTTCGTTCAATACGACGCTGAATGCTGACGGCACCTTGAACCGCAGTGTCTACCACTGGGCTGGCCATACCAAACTGACGCAGACTGCCGCAGCAGATCGGGTGATTATCACCAACAGCAACAACACCACAGGTGTGGCCTTTACCTGGGCGGCTTTGTCGGATGCGATCAAAACTACAGCCTTGGGCGGTACCGATGCAACCGCCGAAGCCAAGCTCAATTGGCTGCGCGGTAGCCGCGTTGACGAAAGCCCGAGCGGTCTGCGTTTTCGCAAACGCAATGTGAACTCTGTCATGGGCCCGGTGGTCAACTCCAACCCAACCGTGATGAGCCGCCCCAATGCCGACTACTTTGGCGGCGCTTTCCCCGGCTATGGTGCTTTTGTTTCTGCGAACCGGACACGTCAAAACATTCTTTGGCTTGGCGCAGGAGATGGAATGCTGCACGGGTTTGACGCCAGCACAAACACCACCCAAGGGGGCACACCCATCATGTCGTATGTGCCGCAGTTGGTGCATTCCCGGCTGCAAGAATGGGTGCAACCTGCCACAGAAAAGGTTCAGTCTTTTGTAGACGGAACACCTTTCACTGCAGATGTGCTTTTGGGGTCCACCACCACGCTGGCCAGCGCGCCTGGCTACGACGCTGGCGCTCCGGCTCCGGCTGGCTGGCGTACCTATGTGTTTGCTTCCTTGGGCCGTGGCGCCAAAGGCATGTTTGCCCTGGACGCAACCAACCCCGCCAACTTGACCCAAGCCAATGCCACTTCGATCTTCAAGTGGCAGTTTTCGGAGGCCGATGATACGAGCGGTGATTTGGGGTACAACTTGTCGCAAATCGGTAGCCCCAGCCGGGTTTCTGAAGCCGCATCACCGGTTGCGAAGATGAACAACGGGAAGTTTGCCGTTTTAATGCCCAATGGAGTGAACAGCACCAGCGGCAGGGCTGCTCTGTACATTTTGTTTGTTAATGGCCCTACTGCAGGCACCTGGGCCACGGGCACCAACTATGTGAAATTGGTTGCGGATACGGGTATTGGCAACGGCCTAGCGCAGCCCACCTGGATTGACACCAACAACGATGGCGTTGCTGACTATATTTATGCAGGTGACCTGAGGGGCAATCTCTGGAAGTTTGATGTATCTAACCCCAACCCTAGTGCATGGGGATTGGCATTTGGCGGCAGGCCACTTTATTCCGCAAGGTCTACGGACAACATTACCCCTCTGCCGATAACCACCGCGCCAGAATATCGCTTCCACCCCCTCGGTGGCGTGGTAATCAATATTGCCACAGGCAAGTCCATCAGTAACGCGGATTTTCCAGACACTTCCGGAAAGGTGAACGGCCTATTCGGCATTTGGGACAAGCCCATCTTTAGCAGTCAAGCCTATATTGACACGCCGACCTTGCTGGATGACACGACCACCGGACTGCCACGTTTGCGCTCGCAACTGGCTGGCCGCACAATGACCCGGATTACTTTGGATGATCTGGATCCATTGAACGGTACTGTAGGTGACGGCTATGTTTCAGGTGCAGACATTGACTGGACCAACAGCAAAGGCTGGTACTTGAACTTCCCTGATTCAGGTGAAATGTCGGTGAGCAACCCCGTTATTGCGCAAAGACTGCTCGTAGCCGTATCCATTGTGCCCGCCGCAAGCAGTACCGAGATTTGTTTCAGTGGCCCATTTGCGTATGCAACGTTTCTCGACCCCATTTCAGGCCTGCTGGACAAATCAGTGTTTGGATCCGTCACGCTAACCGGCGGCGCACGCCATTTTCTGGCTTCCGTCAGAATTAAGGACCAGCGCATTACAGTCGCCCGTGACGGGACGTCGAATAGTTGCCGTTCGGGCGAAGAAAATTGCACACGCATGATTGGTGAGCTCACTGACAGGAGAGCGCAATCGGCAAACACAGCAGCACGGATTTACTGGCGTGAAATCCCGTCGTTTAAAACAAGGGCACCGTAATGAAAGAAACACCAAACCACCAACAAACCGGGTTCACCCTCATTGAGCTCATGATTACCGTGGCGGTAGTGGGCATTCTTGCTGCCGTTGCTTTTCCCTCCTACCAAGAGTACATCGCCAGAAGCCAGCGGACCCAAGCGAAAGCAGTGCTGCTAGAGGCTGCGCAGTGGATGGAGCGCCACTATTCAGAAAACTATCGGTATGACCAGAACACGGCAGGCACCGCCATTGCAGGTGTTTTTCCTGCCAATTTGAATCGTTCCCCGCGCGAGGGAAACAGCGCTTACACCATTGGGCCTAGTGCCGCAGCTGCAAGAACTTACACCTTGACTGCCACTCGGGTTGCTGGTGGGCCAATGGCTTCCGATCGCTGCGGGAACTTCAACATTACCAACACAGGCGTTCGATCGAACACGGGGTTTTCGACTACCAGATTTGCATCAGCCGCCGCAGCCGCCGCTGAATGTTGGCGTTAGTCCAAAATAGATGTTCTTTCGCGGCAATTTTCTTTTTGCCACCACTCTGGCGCTCATTCTTCATGGCGGCTTGTTTTTTTTGTGGAAGCAATCAGACGGCCTTTCGCTGCGCCACGACCGTGCGATAAATCCTGGTTTGCTAACCCTGCAGCAATGGACCATTTCTCCATCAGCCGAACTCTTGAGTGATGCCGTCGGAACTGATTTGCCGCATGTGGCGGCTCCCGATGTTGCCAGTCGGGATGCCAATTCTGACGTCAAACAAGTACCCCCAAAACCAGTCAAAGAAACGGTGCTTGCTTCAACTTTCTCCTCTGGATTTGCAAACAAAGACTTCTTGCCGATTGAGCAAACCGATGTTCCAGCGATGCCTGCGGCCAACTGGATTTTGCCCCTCAAAAAAGGCTACCTCCTTGACGTAAGTTCCATCGTAGTACGTGTCTGGATACAGAGGGATGGAACGATTGCGGGCGTAGAGCTTCTGGATGTTCGGCCCATTCATTTGGGTGAAAGCCAAATGAAGGAAGTCGTTGAATGGATGGCTAGCACCCCCATGCGTCCAGCAATCAAAAATGGGGGGAATGTTGATAGTAAACGTACCGTAGAGATCGCTTTTGAGCACTGAACATATCCGAAACAGTTCACCACTTCTGCAGTGTGCACTGGAACAAGCGGAGTTGGCCCTCCGCATTACCTCCCCTAACCCCCATGTAGGTTGCGTCATCACGTCGCAAGCAGGTGACATCATCGGCCAAGGGCACACCCAGCGCGCAGGTGGCCCGCATGCCGAGGTCATGGCACTGCGGGATGCTGCGGCACATGGTCACTCGGTCGTTGGCGCTACGGCTTATGTGACCTTGGAGCCTTGCTCCCACTATGGTCGCACGGGCCCTTGCTGCGATGCGTTGATAGCAGCAGGTATCCGAAAAGTGGTGGCCACCAATCTGGACCCCAACCCTTTGGTTAGCGGACAGGGCCTTGCGCGACTTCGTGCTGCGGGCGTGGAGGTGGAGTTGGTGGACCCGGCCGATCCGCTCGCCATCGCCTCGCGCGAGCTCAATATTGGCTTCTTCAGCCGCATGGTCCGCAAGACACCGTGGGTGCGTATGAAAGTGGCGGCATCTTTGGATGGCACCACGGCGCTGGAGAATGGTGCGAGCCAGTGGATTACGGCCTCCGAGGCACGTGCCGATGGCCACGCATGGCGTGCACGGTCATGCGCCATCCTCACTGGCATTGGCACGGTCCTGGCTGACAAACCCACGTTGAATGTGCGCCTGGTGGAAACACCGCGCCAGCCCCACTTGGTGGTGGTGGACAGTGACTTGCAGACACCTCTTGATGCTCCCATTTTTATAGCTGGTCGCGCAGTATTCATATATGCTGCAGCACCAAATGATGCAAAACAAACGGCACTGGAGGCGCTCGGCGCCAAGGTGATTTACTTGCCCGCCCACAGCGCACAAGGCCTGCCAACCGGCAAGGTGGATTTGGCGGCCATGCTCCGGGACCTGGGCCAACGCGAGATCAACGAGCTGCATGTAGAGGCGGGCTTCAAACTCAATGGATCGTTGGTGCGTGAGGGCTTGGTCGATGAGTTTGTGGTGTACCTCGCCCCAAAGCTGCTGGGCCACGGCGCGGGCATGTTTAACATCGGCCCACTGACCGAGCTGGCCCAAGGCGTGGCACTGGATTTCAAGTCTACCGACATGGTGGGGCCAGACTTGCGCATCGTGGCCCGCGTGCAGGGGCGGGACGCCTTTTAGGTTTTTGCCAGCCCGGCAACATCCATTCACTGTCGATGAATCGGCGCGATAGGACGAACGCAGGGTGACGGCTCCCGTGGCGCTAATTTAGAAATTCATCGTCTTCACACCGCTGGCGGTACCTAGCAGACACACCTGGGCGCGCTGGTAAGCAAACACACCGACCGTCACAACGCCAGGCCATTGGCTTACTTCGGCTTCAAATGCCATCGGATCGGTGATCTGCAAGCCGGTCACGTCCACAATCCATTGGCCGTTGTCGGTTACCAGCGGCTTGCCGTCTTTGTGGCGCACCTTGCCCAGGCCACCTTTGGCGGCAAACTGGGCGATCACGCGTTGGGTGGCCATGGGGATGACCTCTACCGGCAGGGGGAACTGGCCCAGCGTCTTCACCAGCTTGGATTCATCGGCAATACACACAAACTTGGTGCTTTGGGCCGCCACAATTTTTTCGCGCGTCAGCGCCGCACCGCCACCCTTGACCATGTTGCCAGCACCATCAATTTCGTCGGCACCGTCTATGTAGACGGACAGGGTCTCCACTTGGTTGCTGTCAAACACGGGGATGCCTAGCGCCTGCAAGCGCTCGGTACTTGCCACCGAGCTGGACACGGCGCCCTTGATCTGGTCTTTGATCGTCGCGAGTGCGTCGATGAACTTGTTAACCGTGGAGCCGGTTCCCACGCCAACGATCTGGCCCGGAACCACATACTGCAGCGCAGCCTGTCCGACCAGCGTTTTGAGTTCGTCTTGGCTAAGCGCTGCGGGGGATGCGGATGTGGTCATGAGGGACAATCGAGGGAGTTGAAATCTGAAAGCAGGAATTATCCGATGTCTCTGGTGCCCTACGCCCTCGCCCGCAGCGTTTTGTTCAATTTGGACCCAGAAGTCGCCCACGACATCACCATGGCCAGCCTTGCAGCCACGCAGGGCAACCCGCTCAAGCTGGCGTATTGCAACAGCCGGGTGGACGATCCCCTCACCCTGGCGGGCCTGAAGTTCCCCAACCGCGTGGGCATGGCGGCCGGCCTGGATAAAAACGCCCGTTGCATAGACGGCTTGGGCGCCATGGGTTTTGGTTTTGTCGAAGTGGGTACGGTTACCCCGCTGGCACAGCCCGGCAACCCGAAACCGCGCATGTTCCGCCTGCCTGCCGCTAACGCGCTCATCAACCGCCTGGGCTTCAACAACGGCGGGCTGGACGCCTTCATTGCCAATGTGCGGCGCTCTGCACTGCGCCAAAGCAAAAGCCCCGCCCTGTTGCTGGGCCTAAACATCGGCAAGAACGCCGCCACCCCCATTGAAAAATCCACCGACGACTACCTGATTTGCCTGGACGGCGTGTACCCGCATGCGGACTACATTACGGTGAACATCTCCAGCCCCAACACCAAGAACCTGCGCAGCCTGCAGAGCGACGAGGCGCTGGACGCACTCCTGGGTGCCATTGCCGAGCGCCGCGAACTATTGGCGCAGAAACACGGCCAGCGCAAACCCATCTTTCTAAAAATTGCCCCTGACCTGGAGGCCGACCAGGTGGCCGTGATTGCCGCAACGCTCCAGCGCTACGGCACCGATAGCAGTGGCAAGGTGAACAACGCGTGGGGCGTCATCGGCACCAACACCACCTTGTCGCGCGACGCGGTCAAGGGCATGCCGCATGCGGAGGAGGCAGGTGGCCTGTCGGGCGCGCCGGTGCTGGAGAAAAGTAATGCGGTCATTGCCCAACTCCGCACAGCGCTGGGCCGAGACTTTCCCATCATCGGCGTGGGCGGCATCATGAGCGCAGCGGATGCGGTCAGCAAAATCAAAGCCGGGGCCGATGTAGTGCAAATCTACACGGGCTTGATCTACGGGGGGCCACAACTGATCAATGACTCGGCCCAAGCGATCAAGAAACTCAGGGCGCCTGCAGCAACCGCTGCACGTACTCGGCAATAGCCAGCGAACTGGTTAACCCCGGCGACTCAATTCCAAACAAATTGACCAGCCCCGCGACCCCATGCTGCGCGGGCCCCTGGATCACAAAGTCTGACGCGCCTGTTGCACCTGGGCCATGAATTTTGGGGCGCATACCGGCATACGCTGGTTGCAACGCGCCATCTGGCAGTGCCGGCCAGTACTTGCGCACCTCGGCATAAAACGCATCTCCCCGCGCCGGGTCCACTTCCAGGTCCTGTGGGTCGTCCACCCATTGGACGTCCGGCCCAAAACGCGCTTGGCCGCCCAGGTCAATGGTCAGGTGCACACCCAGGCCCGCAGCCTCAGGCACCGGATAGATGAGCCGCGCGAATGGGCTGCGCCCCACCAGGATGAAGTAGCTACCCTTGGCATAGTAGGCCTGCGGTACATGGTGCATTGCCAGGCCAGCAAAACGTGCCGCCAACGCTGGCGCATGCAACCCGGCGGCATTGACCACGGTACGGGCAGACAATACAGTGCCGTCTTCCGCTACTAAATTGATAGCTGATTGCGCAATATCTGCGCTCACCAAGGCCGAATTGACTGCCAAAACACCACCCGCACGCTCTACATCGCCCAGCAGAGACAACATGAGTGCATGGCTATCCACAATACCCGTGGAGGGCGAATGCAATGCAGCCAGACACCGGAGTTGGGGCTCGATGGCGCACGCTTGCGCAGCGCTCAAGAGCACCAGGTCGGTCACACCATTGGCTGCCGCCTTCGCCTGTATGCCTTGCAACTGCTCGACTTGAGAGGAGTCGCTAGCCACAATGAATTTGCCGCAGCGCTGGTGCGGCAGGCCACGCTCTGCGCAGTAGTCATACAACAGTTGCTTGCCGCGCACGCACAAGAGGGCCTTGAGGGAACCCGTGGCGTAATAGATGCCCGCGTGGATGACTTCACTGCTGCGGGCACTGGTTTGTGTGCCAAAGGCACTGCAGGCTTCAAGCACCAGTACCTCACGCCCCGCCAATGCGAGTGCGCGGGCTATTGCAAGACCTACCACACCGGCCCCGACCACCACACAGTCCACCCGCTCAACGCCGGCACTCACGCGACCCCCCTCCTACCTTTACCCCCATGGAGCATTTCACCAACAGTTTGACAAAGACACATGGCAAGACTTCCTTGGGGCAAACAAAACAGGGTTAGGGCGTTGTACCATCTTACCGACACCCGATGCAGTGACTACCGCCTGAGTAAGCCCCCATGACGAAACCGCCCCCCAAAGTCCCCAGCCACCTCATGCAGAAAACCTGGTTCCGAATTCTGGCTACCTTGGCTGCCGTGGTGCTGCTGGCGGTGGTGGTGTTCATCTCCGGTCCGCGCAATACGTTTGGGCCCAACACACCGACTCCACGTGCACAAGCGCCCCAAGACATTACCCAACTTGAAGCTTGGGTAAGCAGTCAGGAAAGTGCTTTTACAGACATCAAACCCCGCAATGAAAAACGCATTGTGTGGGCTAACACTGCGGGGCAACGTACAGCCTGGTCGGTTGTCTACCTCCATGGCTTCTCGGCCAGCCCCCTGGAAACTGCTCCCATGACCGAATGGGTTGCCAAAGCACTGGGTGCCAACGTTTTCTATACCCGACTGACCGGGCATGGCCGCCCTGCCGCCGCCATGGGTGAAATGACTGTACAAGACTGGTTGGCAGATGCCCAAGAAGCGCTGCGCATCGGCCAGACCTTGGGCGACAAGGTGCTTGTCATCAGTTGCTCTACGGGCGCTACGCTGGCCACTTGGCTGGACGTCAACGGCCATAAAGCCCAAGTTGCAGGGCACGTGTTTGTGTCCCCCAACTTTGGCCCCAAAGACAAGCGCGCAGAAATCATCAACGGCCCTTGGGGCCAGCAGATTGCCTTGATCCTGCAGGGCCCCATCAGCGGGCGCCCTGCTGCAAATCCTACGGAAGGGGGAGCCTGGACGGGCAGTTACCCCACCAGCGCCCTCTTCCCCATGATGGCCCTGGTGCAGGGCATTCGGAATAGTGATCTCAGCGCATTTAAGACACCGCTTTTGGTGCTCTACAGTGCGCAAGATCGCACCGTGGAGCCCGAGCAAACCAAAGCCGCATTTGCGCGATTTGGTTCGGCTAACAAGCAAATGCAGACCGTGGACTACAGTGAAGCAGAGGGCCAACACGTGTTGGCCGGAGACATAAGGGCGCCCAAAGCGACAGCCCCCATGGCAGAGACCATTGTGCGCTGGGCCCAGACATTGCCTACGCCTTGATGAGGAACCCCATTCATGAGTACTGATAACGACACCATTCTTCGCATGCCGCTCAAGTCATTGGGGCTGCGCTCCGGTATGGCGTTGCAAACCCGGCGCTTGGTGGAAGGCACAACCAAGAAAGAAGCGCAGTTCTTCGGTGCCATAGAAGGCAAAGGCGTCATGGTCGGCCCGCAGAGTGCAGACGCCACCCAGACAGGAATGACAGAAGGAGAAGTGTGTGTGGTCCGCGGATTCACCGGGCAGTATGAGTTCTCTTTCTTGAGCAAGGTATTGCAGACTTTTGAGAAGCCGTTTGCCTACGCGCTGCTGGCCTACCCTGCACAGGTAGATGCCCGAAAAGTCCGCCAGTCCATGCGTACTAAAGTCTCTTGGCCCACCACAGCCCGGCGTGCAGGCGCACCACCCGAGGTGGGTCCCCGTTTGGTCGACCTGGTCGACATCAGCACCGATGGCGCCATGGTCAGTTCTTCAGATCCACTGGGAACGATTGGGGAACTGCTCGAACTGGTTATGGATGTGGAGATAGACAACAAACCTGTGCAATTGCAGCTAACCGGAAAAATTTGTCACCACAACCGCGCTGCCGGGCAAGAGCATTTTTTCGCCGGCCTTGCTTTTCAGGGCGCTGGCCAAAATGACAAACTGATGCTCAACTACCTCACTCAAAACACGGTCAATTGATGTTGACAGTGAACCGTCCTGCCAAAGGTTGACACCCGTAATTCCAGGATGTACTGGCAGGTTCGGGTGGCGGCCAAACCGGTGGTGGCTGTTTGTCGACTATATGATTGAAGTAAGGGCTTGCGGGTGTAGCGCTAACCCGCCAGCAGCATGGCGTAAAAATCAGGCTCGGGAACTGGGGTGAATAAGGCATGCGTGACACCCTGCGGATTCGTCCCGAAGCCCACAACGTGCCCAGAGTTGTTTATTCCTTTGGCAAAGCTTTGATCGCTGCCCCCACCCCGGCAGGTCGACGAAGTTGGTCACTCGACAAGAAGAGCAAGCGCGGCATCGAGACGCCCAAAGAGGATATGGACATTATTCGCACACGGCTCAAGGTGGCTCAGGCGCTTGCAAAGGAGTTGTGACATGAACAAGAAAACTGCTGTGCGCGCCATCAACGGGCTTGAGGTGGAGATAGGTTCTGGTAATGTATTTGCCGACCTGTCCGAGCGCAAGCTGATGGACTGCCTGAACCGCCTGGGCTACGACATTGAAATCAAGGTGCGACCAACAGTGGAGCCAATGGGGCATTTGGTGCTGGCGTTTGCCTGACTTTTCTGCCCCTGGTTGCTTCAAATTTCGTAGCTTGCTGCACATATTCCAATTCGGTTTCAGACCGATTTGACATGCAATTTATTCACGATAGGCCAAGGTGTTACGATGGTGTCACCTTAATGGAGAATGCCATGACCGCCACCACCTCACTCAAGCTCCCCGACGATTTGAAAAAAACGATTGCCAAAGTAGCCGCCTTTGAGGGCAAGACCGCCCATGCGCTGATGGTGGACACCCTGCAGGCCGCAATGGAGGACGCTTTGGTACGCCAGCAGTTTTTTGCCGACGGCGAAGCCGCCTACCAAGAGACTTTGCGCACCAACGCTGTCTATGCGGTTGCCGATGTCAAAGCGTATGTCATGGCGCGGGTAAAAGCCGGCACAGCGGCGACAAAGCCGCGCAGGCCGCAGGCCAAGGCCCTGGATGCCACCAAGCCCAGGACCGCAACGCATGACTGAGTTGGTATTTGCTGCGCAAGCCGTGGAAGACTTGGAACGTCTAAGCGACTTTCTTCTGGACACCGACCCGAAAGCGGCCCATGAAACGGCCGAACTGATTTTTGATGCGCTGGACATTCTGCTGCAACACCCAGAGATTGGCCGCAAGGTTCATTTCGGGCAGCGTGAGCTTGTGATCTCCCGAGGGCGAACCGGCTATTTGGCGCTATACCGGTATTTGCCTCACCTAGACTGCATACTTGTTCTGGCGCTGCGGCACCAGCGGGAGGCGGGGTATCGTCCGGGATAGATACACCGAAGCACTTGATGCATAGCACTATTCACGCTTTGTCCTGCAATTGGAACTGCCATGCCCCACCTCAGCGCCAATGACCTTAAAACCAAGGACGTCTCTGCCATTGAAGTTGCACTGAGCGACGGCCAGTGCGAAAAGACGTGTTTTTCATACCGCCAACAAAAAAGGACTTGCGATTTCTCGAAAGTCCTTGATTTATAACCAGTATTTGGTGGGCGATGCAAGTTTCGAACTTGCGACCCCTGCAGTGTGAATGCAGTGCTCTACCCCTGAGCTAATCGCCCTGAACCTTGTTCAGGTAAGCCGCGAATTATATACCAGTCTTTCCCGCGCTTTGGCGCCAAAGTGTTTTCCCGCCGCTGGACTTGTCGAGTTGCATCAGCACATCGTCATGGGCGGCTAGTTCCTGGGCATTGGCCTGGAGAGTGGGCAAAGCCAAGCCACGCAGATCAACGCGTTCAATCACTATCGTCGCAGTGTCTGTTGCCGCCGCTTCCATCAGCAGGGCATCCTGCCCCCGCGTCATGTTGATATAGACATCAGCTAAAAGCTCGGCATCCAGCAAGGCACCGTGCAGCGTGCGCCCCGAGTTGTCTACTTCCAATCGGCTGCACAAGGCATCCAGACTATTGCGCTTGCCGGGGAACATTTCCTTGGCCATCACCAGGGTGTCCAGCACGCCCCCGACATATTCCTTGAATGGAAGGTGGCCCGTGCGCCCGAGCTCCATATCCAAAAACGCCAAGTCGAAGGGGGCATTGTGGATGATGATTTCAGCATTGGCCACGTAGTCCACCAATTGCTGGGCTATCTCTTCGAACCGTGGCTTGTCACTCAAAAATTGGCTGGTCAACCCGTGGATACGCAAAGCACCCTCGTCGCTGTCCCGCCCAGGGTTCAGGTAGAAATGCAGGTTGTTGCCCGTGAGCTTGCGGTTCACCAGTTCCACGCAGCCGATTTCAACCATCCGGTCTGGGTTGTCAGGATGGTTGGCGTAAAAACCGGTGGTTTCCGTGTCCAGGAAAATTTGGCGCGACATAGCTGGAGTGGCGTTAGAGCTTCAATGATTTTCTTTGGCGTGGTTCAGCGAGTACTTGGGGATTTCTACCACCAGGTCTTTTTGCGCCAAGAACGCCTGGCAACTCAGACGCGACTGTGGCTGCAAGCCCCAAGCCCGGTCCAGCAAATCTTCCTCTGTTTCTTCCAGGTCATTGAGAGAAGCAAAGCCTTCGCGCACCACCACATGGCAGGTGGTGCAAGCGCAGCTCATGTCGCAGGCATGTTCGATCTTGATGCCGTTTTCCAGCAAGGCTTCGCAAATGGAAGTGCCCGCAGGCGCAGAAACCTCCGCTCCATCGGGGCAGTATTCAGCGTGCGGCAAAATTTTGATGATCGGCATGGTGCTTCTTCACACGGGGGTCAAAGGGTTTCAATATTTTTGCCAGCCAGCGCGTGCGCGATACCGCGGTTCATGCGCATAGCTGCGAAGGATTCGGTGGCCTCAGACAGGGCTTTGGATTGGGCTTCAACAAAGGCTGCTTCTTCGCTGTTGCGGGCAGCTTCCAGGGATCGCATGGCGGAATCCACGGCGCTACGTTCTTCTGCATTGAGCAAATCGCCATCCGCATCCAGCGCACTTTGGGTGGCCAGCAACAGTCGGTCGGCATCGACACGGGCTTCTACCAGCGCACGTGCACGCATGTCTGCCTCGGCCGTGGTGAAGCTCTCTTTAAGCATCTGCGCAATCTGATCGTCACTCAAACCATACGAAGGTTTGACATCAATGCGCGCTTCGACACCGCTGACCTGCTCCTTGGCCGCCACATTTAACAGACCGTCGGCATCCACCGTAAACGTTACGCGAATACGCGCTGCGCCAGCGGCCATGGGTGGAATGCCGCGCAACTCAAAACGAGCCAGACTGCGGCAGTCTGACACCAGATCACGCTCGCCCTGCACAACATGCAAGGCCAAAGCCGTCTGACCATCTTTGTAGGTGGTGAAATCCTGTGCCATGGCAGTAGGAATGGTCTGGTTCCGCGGCACGATGCGTTCCACCAAGCCCCCCATGGTTTCAATACCCAGGGACAGGGGAATGACGTCCAGCAGCAGCAAGTCGCCAGATGGGTTGTTGCCCGCTAGCTGATTGGCTTGAATGGAGGCACCCAAAGCCACGACTTCATCAGGATTCAAGTTGGTTAAAGGCTCTTGACCAAAAAACTCGCCAACCACGCGGCGCACCTGTGGCATGCGAGTAGAGCCACCCACCATGACCACGCCCTGGATGTGTTCTATTTGCAGGCCCGCGTCGCGCAATGCCTTGCGCACCGACTGCAGGGTTCTGGCAGTCAAGGACGCCGTGGCCTGTTCAAACTGGTCACGGTTCAAAGATACATCCAGCCCGCCAGTCGACAGGTCCACTTCAGCCGTCACGATGTCTTCCGACGACAGCGCCTCCTTGGCACTGCGGGCCTCGGCCATTAACAGGGCTTGGTCTTCTGGGGTGTTTGCAGAAAGGCCAGCCTCTTGGAGAAGCCAATCCGCCAAGGCACGGTCGTAGTCGTCACCGCCCAAAGCCGAATCGCCGCCAGTTGCCAATACTTCGAAAACACCGGCTGACATGCGCAGGATAGAAATATCAAAGGTTCCGCCACCCAGGTCGTACACGGCATACACGCCTTCCGACGCGTTATCCAAACCATAGGCAATGGCCGCTGCAGTAGGTTCATTGATCAGGCGCAGCACATTCAGGCCGGCTAGCTGCGCAGCGTCTTTGGTCGCTTGGCGCTGCGCGTCGTCAAAGTACGCGGGCACCGTCACCACGGCGCCATAAATGTCGTCATTGAAAGTGTCTTCGGCACGGAAGCGCAGCGTGGCCAATATTTCGGCACTTACCTCGACCGGGCTTTTCTCGCCCGCAATCGTGCGCACCTTGACCATGCCCGGTGTGTCCAGCAGCGTGTAAGGCAGCTTCTCAGGATGGGCAATGTCCTTGAGGCCTCGGCCCATCAGGCGTTTGACCGAGGCAATCGTATTGCCGGGGTCGCTGGCCTGGTGCTCCAACGCCGCAAAGCCAATCTGACGGCGCTGGGCATCCACGTAACGCACCACGCTGGGCAGGATCACCCTGCCATCCGCATCAGGCAAACACTCGGCCGTGCCGTTGCGCACCGCGGCCACCAACGAATGGGTGGTGCCCAAGTCAATACCCACGGCAATGCGACGCTCATGCGGGTTGGGCGATTGCCCGGGTTCAGAAATTTGTAGAAGCGCCATGGCGGTAATTATTCAAACTGGTCGAAGCGCTGATTCAAGTCTTGCGTGAATTTTTCAATGAACATTAAGGCCCGCACAGGCCCCACTGCCGCAACCGCATCGTGTTGCTGGTCCAGCAAGGTGGCACATTGTTGCAGCAATTGCGCGCGCGAGGCGTCCACCTCGGCCTGCACCGCTTGCAGTGCAGACACCGCTTCCGCGTCATCCAGCGCCTCGCGCCATTCCATCTGCTGCATCAGAAACGCAGCCGGCATAGCGGTATTGCTGTGGGCATTCACGGGCGCGCCCCCAAGTTCACACAGATAAGCAGCACGTTTAAGCGGGTCTTTGAGTCGCTGGTAAGCTTCATTGATACGCACGGACCACTGCATGGCCACCCGTTGCGCGGCAGCGCCTTGGGCGGCAAACCTATCGGGGTGAGCCTCACGCTGTAGGGCCTTCCAGCGGACGTCTAGCGCAGCACGGTCTTGCGCGAACTGCCGAGTCAGACCAAACAGTTCGAAATCATCGGCCTGCAGATTCACACGCGGAAGGACTCACCGCAACCGCACTTGTCACGCTCGTTGGGATTGTTGAAGCGAAAGCCCTCGTTCAAGCCTTCACGCACAAAGTCCAGTTGCGTGCCATCAATGTAGGCAAGGCTTTTGGGATCAACCAAAACCTTCACACCAAAACCCTCAAACACAATATCTTCGGGGGCCAGGTCATCGACATACTCCAACTGGTATGCGAGACCAGAGCAACCCGTCGTTTTAACGCCCAGCCTAACCCCCACGCCTTTTCCACGTTTGGTCAGATAGCGGGTCACGTGCCGCGCTGCGGCCTCGGTGAGAGTAACTGTCATTTTGTATTCAGACGGGGTGAGCCCGGGGATCTATCCCGCGAGCTTATTAGTTGAGGTGTTTTTTCTTGTAGTCGTCAACCGCTGCCTTGATGGCGTCTTCTGCCAAGATGGAGCAATGGATCTTTACCGGTGGCAATGCCAACTCTTCTGCGATTTGGCTATTCTTTAAAGCAGCCGCCTCATCGAGCGTCTTGCCCTTGACCCACTCTGTCACCAAGGAGCTCGAAGCAATGGCAGAACCGCACCCATAGGTCTTGAAACGTGCATCCTCGATTACCCCTGTAAGAGGATTCACTTTGATCTGCAACTTCATCACATCACCGCAGGCGGGTGCTCCCACCATGCCGGTTCCCACGCTGTCGTCACCTTTTTCAAAGCTGCCAACGTTGCGGGGATTTTCATAGTGATCAACGACTTTTTCAGAATAGGCCATTTCGTTTTTCTCCAAATTGAGGGGTCAGTGGGCAGCCCACTGAATGGTCGATAGATCGATACCTTCTTTGTACATATCCCACAGCGGGCTCAGGTCCCGCAGCTTGCCTACGTTTTTCTTGATTGTGTCCACGGCATAGTCAATATCGGCTTCGGTGGTCCACCTGCCAATCGTCATTCGCAAACTGCTGTGCGCCAACTCGTCACTACGACCCAGTGCGCGCAACACGTAGCTGGGCTCCAATGACGCCGAGGTGCAGGCAGAACCGCTGGACACAGCCAGCCCTTTGATGCCCATGATCAAGGATTCACCTTCTACGTAATTGAAGCTCATGTTCAGGTTGTGCGGCACGCGCTGCGTTTCATGCCCATTGATAAACACTTGCTCAACATCCTTGAGGCCTGCCAGCATACGGTCGTGCAAGGCCTTAATGCGAATGTTTTCAGCGTGCATTTCAGCTTTGGCTATTGCGTAAGCCTCGCCCATGCCGACGATCTGATGCGTGGGTAGCGTGCCACTGCGCATGCCGCGCTCGTGGCCGCCACCATGCATTTGCGCTTCCAGGCGAATGCGTGGTTTGCGGCGCACAAACAAAGCGCCAATCCCTTTGGGACCATACGTTTTATGAGAAGTCAAACTCATTAAATCGACGGGTAGTGTGGCCATGTCAATGTCCACCCGACCCGTAGCTTGGGCAGCGTCCACATGAAAAATCACGCCCCTTTGACGGCAAATAGCACCAATGGCCGCGATGTCCTGAATCACACCTATTTCGTTATTCACGAACATCACACTGGCCAAGATGGTATCGGGACGAATAGCAGCCTGAAAGGCATCCAGATCCACTAAACCATCTTCCTTGACATCGAGATACGTAACTTCGAAGCCTTGGCGCTCGAGTTCGCGGCAGGTATCCAATACCGCTTTGTGTTCTGTCTTGACGGTAATCAGGTGCTTACCCTTGGACTGGTAAAAGTGCGCAGCACCTTTCAACGCCAAGTTATTCGATTCGGTCGCACCCGAGGTCCAAACAATCTCACGTGGATCAGCACCAATCAGCGCAGCCACTTGCTCGCGGGCCTTTTCCACAGCCGCTTCAGCCTCCCAGCCCCAAGCATGGCTGCGCGACGCGGGATTGCCAAAGTGGTTGCGCAGCCAAGGCACCATAGCATCCACCACCCGCTCATCGCAGGGATTGGTGGCGCTGTAGTCCATGTAAATAGGGAAATGAGGAGTGGAATCCATGGCTTGCTCAGTACTAACTTAAAAATGACGGCGATATCAGGACTTGGAAAACGCGTTACCCAAGGCAAAAACCGAGTTGGGCGCGTTCACCCGAATCGGTTTGACCACTGGCATGGCGGAAATGGCACGCCTGATGGTGGGTTTGTCTTCGACTTGAAGGCCTTTGGCCAACTGGTCATCCACCAGCTTTTGCAGCGTCACGGAATCCAAAAACTCCACCATCCGGGTATTCAATGAAGCCCACAAATCATGGGTCATGCAACGCGCCCCCTCTCCCAAGCAGTTTTCCTTGCCTGCGCACTGGGTGGCGTCAATAGGCTCGTCTACCGACACAATAATTTCAGCAACCGTGATGTCGCTTGCCTTGCGAGCAAGGGTATACCCACCCCCAGGCCCACGGGTGGACTCAACCAAATCATGGCGGCGCAACTTGCCGAAAAGCTGCTCCAGATAAGACAGGGAGATTTGTTGGCGCTGACTGATTGCAGCCAACGTCACAGGACCCGAGCTTTGGCGCAGGCCTAAATCGATCATCGCGGTGACCGCAAAACGGCCTTTGGTTGTGAGACGCATCGCTGGCTCCTTCAGTCCTAGGGGATTGTTGACTAACGGAGTCAACTATAGCACACAACCCTTCAATTTACTCGGACAAGCAGACTGATCAGTCTATTAGTCCGATAGTTTTAATCAACTTTACAAAATCACCACGTTATCGGCCCCTGGCGCGCCAAAGGCTTGCTCTTTAAGGATGTGCAACTGATCGCGCACACGTGCTGCTTTTTCGAACTCCAGGTTGCGCGCATGCTCCATCATCAGTTTCTCCAAGCGCTTGATTTCGCGGGAGACGTCCTTTTCGCTCATGTCTTCCACCTGGGCGCGCTGTTGGGCATCGCGTTCCAAACGCTCAGCTTCTTTGCCGGCCTTCTCGCTGTAGACGCCATCTATCAGGTCACGCACCTTTTTAACAATCGCCTTGGGCGTGATGCCTCGCTCCAAATTGTGGGCAATCTGCTTTTTGCGTCGGCGCTCGGTCTCACCGATCGCACGCTCCATCGAGTCGGTGACCTTGTCGGCATACAAAATGGCACGGCCTTCCAAATTACGTGCCGCCCGGCCGATGGTCTGTATCAGTGAGCGTTCAGAGCGCAAAAAACCCTCTTTGTCAGCATCCAAAATGGCCACTAACGAGACTTCTGGAATGTCTAGTCCCTCGCGCAACAGGTTGATGCCCACCAGCACATCGAAGGTGCCCAAGCGAAGGTCGCGCAATATCTCCACGCGCTCCACGGTGTCCACATCACTATGCAGATAGCGGACTTTGACACCGTTGTCGGTCAGGTAATCGGTGAGCTGTTCTGCCATGCGTTTTGTCAAAGTCGTAATCAACACACGCTCGTTCTTGTCCACGCGAATGCGGATTTCCTGCAGCACGTCATCTACCTGGCTGGTGGCAGGGCGCACTTCTACTTCTGGATCGACAAGCCCGGTCGGACGCACCAGCTGCTCGACAACCTTGCCTGCATGGTCCTTCTCCCATTGCGCGGGAGTGGCCGACACAAAAATGGCCTGGCGCATCTTGGTCTCGAACTCTTCGAACTTCAGCGGCCGGTTGTCCAGCGCGCTGGGCAGGCGAAAGCCATATTCCACCAACGTGGTCTTACGCGCCCGGTCGCCGTTGTACATGCCGCCAAACTGACCGATAAGCACATGGCTTTCGTCCAAAAACATCACGGCATCCTTGGGCAGGTAGTCGGTCAGTGTCGAGGGCGGCTCACCGGGCTCCGAGCCACTCAAGTGGCGCGAGTAATTCTCAATCCCCTTGCAGTGCCCCACCTCGCTCAGCATTTCCAGGTCAAAGCGCGTGCGCTGCTCCAGCCGCTGGGCTTCCACCAGCTTGCCCATGCTGACAAACTCCTTGAGCCGGTCCGACAGCTCCGTCTTAATGGTTTCCACGGCCATCAGCACCTGTTCTCGCGGCGTCACGTAATGGCTGCTGGGGTAGACAGTAAACCGGGGAATCTTTTGGCGGATACGCCCGGTCAGCGGGTCGAACAGCTGCAGACTCTCGATCTCATCGTCAAACAGCTCCACGCGGATCGCCATTTCGCTGTGCTCTGCCGGAAAGATGTCGATAGTGTCCCCGCGCACACGGAACGCCCCACGTGAAAAATCCATGTCGTTGCGCTGGTACTGCATGCGTACCAGTTGGGCGATCATGTCGCGCTGGCCCAGCTTGTCGCCCGTACGCAGCGTCATCACCATCTGGTGGTAGCTCTCGGGCTTGCCAATGCCGTAAATGGCCGACACCGTGGCCACGATCACCACATCGCGTCGCTCCAGAAGGCTCTTGGTGCAACTCAAGCGCATTTGCTCAATGTGCTCGTTGATCGCACTGTCCTTCTCGATAAACAGGTCGCGCTGCGGCACATAGGCCTCTGGCTGGTAGTAGTCGTAGTAACTTACAAAGTATTCCACCGCATTCTTGGGAAAGAACTCGCGGAACTCGCTGTACAGCTGCGCAGCCAGTGTCTTGTTCGGCGCAAACACAATGGCCGGACGACCCAGGCGGGCGATCACATTGGCCATGGTGAAGGTTTTGCCCGAGCCGGTCACACCCAACAGAGTCTGAAAAACCTCACCATCGACTACCCCCTCGACCAACTGGTCAATCGCCTCGGGCTGGTCGCCGGCTGGCGGATAAGGTTGGTACAACTCATACGGTGAGTCCGGGTAGCGCACAAAGATTCCCGTGCGCACCTGTTCGGCATCATCGGTCACTGCAATGGTGGGGTGGGGGACGGACATGGCGGCAGGCTCAAAAGGGCAAAGGTGGAACTGTAGACTAGACCGCGCCCCCACCCACCATCTCTATGCCAAACCCTTCTTTTCTGGGCTCCGCCCTGCCCCTGATTCAAGCCCCCATGGCGGGTGTGCAAGGCCATGCGTTGGCTGCCGCCGTGAGCAATGCAGGTGGCCTAGGCTCCATTCCCGCTGCGATGTTAAGTCTGGAAGCATTGCACGCAGAACTCACGCAGCTCACTGCATTGACTCAGCAGCCTTACAACGTCAATTTCTTTTGTCACACCCCACCACCGCCCGACGCCGCGCGTGACGCGGTCTGGCAGCAAGCACTGCAGCCGTATTACTCGGAACTGGGGCTATTGTTGGCCGACATAGCGCCAGGCGCTAGCCGCGCACCCTTCAGCGAAGATGTAGCCAATGTGGTCGAAGCCTTCAAACCCGCAGTGTTAAGTTTTCACTTCGGGCTGCCATCCGCCGCGCTTCTACAGCGTGTCAAAAGCTGGGGCAGCAAAGTGATCGCGTCGGCCACTACCGTGGATGAAGCCTTGTGGCTGCAAGCCCACGGGGCTGATGCCATCATTGCCCAAGGGCTTGAGGCAGGTGGGCACCGGGGTATGTTCCTGACGGAGGATCTCAGCACCCAGTTGGGCACCATGGCCCTGCTGCCACAAATTGTCCAGGCGGTAGATTTGCCCGTAATAGCAGCTGGCGGCATCGCTGATGCCTGCGGCATCGCTGGTGCCATAGCGTTGGGCGCCTCGGCGGTACAGGTGGGAACTGCCTACATGTGCTGCCCAGAAGCCACCACCTCGGAATTGCACCGATCAGCACTGCAAAGCCCGGCGGCGTGCCACACGGCGCTCACGACTCTATTCACAGGCAGGCCAGCGCGCGGCATCATGAACCGGCTGATGCGGGAGTTGGGGCCTCTGAGCCCTGCGGCCCCAACATTTCCGCTGGCCACCGCCGCCCTTGCGCCGCTGCGTGCGCGTGCCGAAAGCCAAGGAAGCACTGATTTTTCACCTCTCTGGAGCGGGCAAAACGCCTCTCAATGTCGCAATGTGCCAGCCGCCGAGGTGACGCGTGCACTGGCACGGGGCCTGACGCGTTAAACACCCAGAAAAGGCACCAACGCAGTGCCCGGTAAAATAGGGATTACCCGCACCGCAGGCCGCGGTACTAGGTATCCCCGACATTCCAATCACAGGACTTTTTCATGTCTCTTTTCTCTGCCGTCGAAATGGCTCCCCGCGACCCCATCCTGGGTCTGAACGAACAATTCAACGCTGACACCAACCCCAACAAGGTGAACCTGGGCGTAGGCGTGTATTTCGACGACAACGGCAAACTACCCCTGCTGCAGTGCGTGCAAGCTGCCGAGAAGACCATGATGGACAAGCCCACCGCACGGGGCTACCTCCCCATAGACGGCATTGTGGCCTACGACAACGCGGTCAAGGGACTGGTCTTCGGTGCCGATAGCGAGCCCGTCACCTCCGGCCGCGTGGCTACAGTGCAGGCCATTGGCGGCACCGGCGGCCTGAAGATTGGCGCCGACTTCCTGAAAAAGCTCAACCCCACCGCCAAAGTGCTGATATCTGACCCCAGCTGGGAAAACCACCGCGCACTGTTCACCAACGCCGGTTTTGAGGTGGGTACCTATGCATACTTTGATGCAACGGCCAATGGCGGCAAGGGTGGCGTGAACTTTGAAGGCTACCTTGCCAGCCTGAATGCCGCAGCGGCAGGCACCGTGGTGGTGCTGCATGCCTGCTGCCACAACCCTACCGGCTACGACATCACGCCCGAGCAGTGGGACCAAGTCATTGCCGCCGTCAAGGCCAAGAACCTGACTCCCTTCTTGGACATGGCCTATCAAGGTTTTGGCTATGGCATCGCTGAGGACGGTGCGGTCATCCAGAAGTTTGTTGCCGCGGGCCTGAGCTTTTTTGTGTCCACGTCATTCTCCAAGAGCTTCAGCTTGTACGGCGAGCGTGTGGGCGGCTTGTCCGTACTGTGCCAGGACAAAGAAGAAGCCGGCCGTGTGCTGAGCCAGCTCAAGATTGTCATTCGCACCAACTATTCCAATCCGCCCACCCATGGCGGTGCAGTGGTGGCAGCGGTGCTGAACAATCCCGAACTGCGTACGTTGTGGGAAAAAGAACTGGGCGAAATGCGCGTGCGCATCAAAGCGATGCGCCAGAAACTGGTCGATGGCCTGAAAGCCGCCGGTGTGAAACAGGATATGTCCTTCATCACCTCCCAGATCGGCATGTTCAGCTACTCCGGGCTCTCCAAGGACCAAATGGTGCGTCTGCGCAACGAGTTTGGCGTGTATGGCACCGACACGGGACGCATGTGTGTAGCTGCGCTCAACAGCAAGAACATTGACTACGTTTGTGCGGCAATCGCCAAGGTAGTCTAAGCCGGGTAGCAAGCGAGAACACCTGCGCGGGTTGCTACATTTTTGATAGCTACTCGCGCAGATTCCACGGGCACAGATAAGGGATAACGTATGAAAAAGTGGGCCTATACCTTGGGAACCCTGCTAGGGCTGGTCTCGTCAACTGCTGGAGCTTGGGGCAACCATAGCTTGGCTGCTTACCGCGCCCTCGAAACGATGCCGGAAGTTGCGCAAGCCGCACCTGTGGTGGTGGAGCCACTGGAAGCTTTTCTCAAGGCCGAAGAGAAGACCATAGAAGCGCTGCTGGCAAGCCAGGAAGCCTGGGCTGCCGCAAACCTGCAAAGCTACCCGCCCCGCCCGGCCAAGCTTGAATTCAAAGCCAACCCCGAGCGTAGTGATGAAGCGCGTCGCTTGGCCTTCACCCATGCGCTCCGTATTGCACCCAATAGCCGATTTGCTCTCTTTATCCAGCCCGACCCCAAAACTGCGGTATCGCCCGCACCGCGCCTTTCATCTGAGACCGTAACGACCCTGCCCATGTTGGGCAACGCCAGCCAAAAATTCCAGCCCCTTTATGCAGGGGATATGGTAGCGCCGCTGGCCGTCGTGGCCAGTGCTTCCGATGAACCGGACTACGGACTGGACATCAACCTTTTTGAAGACAGCCCCTCGGAATGGGGCAAGCTGTACGGCTTTGGCACCCTTCCTTTCGGCAACCCCCTGCTCCCTTACTCCAGCCAAGCCCCCTTCCATATGGGCTTCATGCACGAAAGCAAAGTGCTCTACTCCGCGGCCCCCTTTATCAAGCGGACGTTTCCGCAACTTCGGGTTTACCAATATTCATCTCTCGCGTCACTGGCCTTCAGAACAGGACACCCTTACTGGGGATGGCGCTTTACTGGACTTGCACTGCACTACCTGCAGGACCTGACCCAACCCTACCATGCCAGTCTGTCACCGGGTGACTCCGTGCTCAAACTCCTGGCCGTAAATGCCATGGCAATGGCCGGCTTTTCCGGGATGAAAAACGACATGGTGACTCTGCTCTCCAATCGCCATCTCGCGCTGGAGAAGTACCAAGCCGAAGTGCTGTTGAACTCCGCATTGGCCAAGCGCGACACACCTATCGACCAAGCCTTGCGCAATGGCGAAAAAGATAGTATTTATCCCGAGTGGCATGATTTGTACCTGCGCAACGTCGTGTCCTCTCAAGCAGCCAGCTACGGCCCCCGCATTGCCCAAACACTCATTACCAGTATGCCCAAGGGCTTTGTGTCCGACCCGGCATTTGACTTCGGAGCCAATGAGGGAGATATCACCATGGTGAAAGAACTCGCGAATACCCAACCAGAAGCCAAATCCGCTTTGGACGCGCTCGTGGCGGAATTACTATCCAACTTTGGCGCCCACAGTCGCAACGCAATTCGGGGGATTCTGCGCGCAAGCAATCGCTGAAGCACGCAACACTGCTATATTGCACTGCAACATTTCTTAAGAGGCCAACATGCTGTACCAGCTTTACGAAACACAACGCTCCCTTATGGAGCCATTTTCCGACCTGGCACTGGCCGCTGCCAAGCTCTACAGCAACCCGCTCTCTGTGGCGGGGCAAAACCCTTTCGCCCAGCGTCTGTCGGCGGGTTACGACCTCATGCACCGCCTCGGCAAGGACTACGAAAAACCAGAATTCGGCCTTCGCACCATCGATGTAGATGGTGTAGACGTAGCTATCCACGAACGCGTAGAGATCAACAAACCTTTTTGCGAACTACGCCGCTTTAAACGTTTTACCGACGACAACAAGACGCTGGACAAGATCAAAGGCCAGCCTGTGGTGCTGATCGTGGCGCCACTGTCGGGACACTATGCAACACTGCTGCGCGACACCGTCAAAACCATGCTGAAAGACCACAAGGTCTACATCACGGATTGGAAGAACGCCCGCTTGGTACCTCTGTCTGAGGGGGAATTCCATCTTGATGACTATGTCAACTACGTGCAAGAGTTCATCCGACACGTGCAAGGCAAGTATGGCAATTGCCACGTCATGAGCGTGTGCCAGCCCACGGTGCCTGTCCTGGCGGCTGTGGCACTCATGGCCAGCCGTGGCGAAACCACGCCGCTGACCATGACCATGATGGGGGGGCCAATTGATGCGCGCAAGTCGCCTACGGCGGTAAACAATTTGGCCATGAACAAGAGCCACAGCTGGTTTGAGAACAATGTGATTTACCGCGTGCCCAGCAACTTCCCCGGCGCAGGCCGTCGCGTGTACCCTGGGTTTTTGCAGCACACCGGGTTTGTGGCCATGAACCCCGACCACCATGCGAAGAGCCATTACGACTACTTCCAGGACCTGATCAAGGGTGACGATGCCAGCACTGAGGCCCACCGCAAGTTCTACGACGAATACAACGCGGTGCTGGACATGGACGCTGACTACTACCTGGAAACCATCCAGGTGGTGTTCCAGGACTTTGCACTGGTCAACGGTACCTGGGATGTACGCAACCCCCAGGGCAAGCCGGAACGGGTAAAGCCATCGGACATCAAGACCACCGCCCTGATGTCCGTAGAAGGCGAGCTGGACGACATATCGGGCGCCGGCCAGACCGAGGCCGTGCACGATATCTGCAGCGGTGTTCCGAAGAGCCGCCAACGCCACTTTGAGGCCAAGGGTGCGGGCCACTACGGCATCTTTTCGGGTCGCCGCTGGCGCGAACATGTTTACCCGCAGGTCAAGGCATTCATCAAGGCACACCCTGCACCGAAGGAACAAGCCGCACCGGCCACCCCACCTGCACCAGAACCCGCAAAACGTGCTGCACAGCCTGTGTCAGCAAAAAAAGTAACCCGGACCACCGTGAAGACTGCGCCAATAGCTCCTAAAAAGGTAGCAGCCAAGCGCAGCATAAAGAGCAAGTGAAGCCCGTCGCGGCAACTCTACAGCCTCTGGTGCAGCGCCTGTTGGACGCGCTGCCCCAGACACAGTGCACCCGCTGTGGCTACCCAGATTGCGCCGCTTATGCCCACGCTATCATCGATAAAGAAGCGAGCATCAACCAATGCCCGCCCGGGGGCGAAGAGGGCATTGCGCGCTTGGCTGCCATCACCGGCCTGCCGCTGCTGCCGTTAGACCCGTCCTTTGGCACCGAAGCGCCCCGCAGCGTAGCCTTCATTGATGAGAACTGGTGCATCGGCTGCACCCTTTGCCTGGATGCCTGCCCTACCGACGCCATCATCGGCAGCAACAAGCGGATGCACACGGTGATTGAAGAGTTTTGCACTGGCTGCGAGTTGTGCCTGCCGGTTTGCCCGGTCGACTGCATTTTGATGGAAAACGCCACTGGCGAAACCACGGGTTGGGCTGCGTGGTCCGCCCAGCTTGCAGACACAGCCCGCAAAAGGTATGCATCGCACAGCGCGCGCCTTGCCAGAGACGTCGATGAAAACACCAAGCGCCTGGAAGAAAAAGCCAACATCAAACTCGCGGATTTGCCGGCCCACTCCCAACATACAGACCCGGCTGTTCTCGATAAAAAGCGCGCCGTGATTGAAGCAGCTCTAGCAAGAGCCAAGGCACTACGACAAGTCCCTTAGGCCTGGTGCGCTAGCTCCCACGAGGATCATCAGCAATCCCAAACGGCACTTCATGCCAGTGCCGCCCCTGGATTTTGTTGGATGTAACCCTAAATTGTTGGAACCTAGCTGTACGAGTGCATCCTTTCTCCGTTTATCCGGCAATAATCTGACCATACATGCGCAACCTATTTGTCACCCATGCTCAGTGACTCCTCCATTTTTGCCGCATTGCCTGACGGAGCCCCTGCGCACAAACCCAGTCTGTTGATGGTTGACGACCAAACCGTCAACATCCACGTGATGTATCGCGCTTTCGCTGAAGACTGCCAGGTCTTCAAGGCAACCAACGGAAAAACTGCGCTCCAACTGTGCGAAAGCAAGTTGCCAGACCTCGTTCTGCTGGATATCGAGATGCCTGAAATGGATGGTTTTGAAGTCTGCCGTCGGCTCAAGGCCAACGAAACAACGCGCAACATCCCGGTGATCTTTGTTACTTCCCACTCTGACCCTGAAAAGGAAACGCTTGGGTTGGAATTGGGAGCGGTGGACTTTATCTCCAAACCCATCAACCCCAGTGTTCTGCGTGCCCGGGTTAGGACCCATTTGTTGCTCAAGTACCAGTCAGATGCCCTGCGCTCTCTGGCCTTTCGGGATGGACTCACCACGCTGTTCAACCGACGTTTTTTTGACCACCAACTGGAAATGGAATGGTCCCGCTCGGTACGTCAAGCCAGCTCCTTGGCCATTATTTTGTTGGATGTAGACTTCTTTAAACGATACAACGACCACTATGGCCATCAGACCGGTGACGATTGTTTGCGGGAAATTGCCTCGACCGTCAAAGGAAGCCTGCGACGCAAAACTGACATTGCAGCGCGCTACGGCGGCGAAGAGTTTATCTGCCTGCTACCTGAAACCTCTCAGGACAACGCGATGGAAATTGCGGAAAAGATTTCCAAGCGTTTGCAGGAACGTGCCCTGCCACATCTCTACTCCGATGTGTCGCAATATGTCACCCTTAGCATGGGTGTGGCAAGCTCCATTGGAGGAGAACTGGAAGCAGAACAACTGATTGCCCTCGCTGATCAGCGGCTGTACAACGCCAAGAACAGCGGTCGGGCCCGCGTGTGTGGCGAAACACCTGCAGTCAAGAACTGAAGCCACGCCTATCGGCTAGCGTTCAGACCCGTGCATCACAATGCAAGAGCGTTCGGGGAATCTGAAATTGTTGCCCACTGCGACATTTAAAGTCGACGCAAAACCCGTTTGATTTCAGCGTCCAGCAGGGCAATGTCAACGGGCTTGGCGACATAGCCGTCGGCACCTTGCTTGAGATAGCGTTCACGATCGCCCGGTACGTCATTCGCGGTGACCATAATGACCGGCAAGTGTGGTTTGCCCTGAAGCTCTTGCTTGCGAATGGATGCCAACGCTTCCAACCCGTCCATGACAGGCATTTGCACATCCAGCAGAAGTACATCAAAACTGAGCTGAGAAAGGCAACGCAGTGCTTTCTCACCATCACTCACGACAACTCCTTGATGCCCGAGCTGCTTCAGCGCAGCCACAATCAATTTCTGGTTGACCGGGTTGTCATCGGCAGCCAAAACCCGAAGTGCGGTTGATTTGGAGGTATTCATAGTTCAGTTTTCTAAGCAGGGCTCGACGCATTTCATTCAGGCCGCGATCATGAGGTTTTTGTATACCCCACAACCGACAAACACGTCATCGACCTGCACCACATAGGACATTTTGGTCTGCACTTTGCCATTGAGGGGGTTCACAATGTCGTACTCCACCCAACCGGGGGCCACAGATGCTTGCCCGACGATGGAGTCTATCAAGGCATTGCCATCGATACCGGCCACATCCTGCACCCGCGTACCCACCTTGGCCGGGTTTCCGCCAAAGGCCAGGTACTGACCACTACGGTCCAGCACAAACACATACATGTCGCGGTCCACCAAACCGCTTTCCTTAGGGGTAACTGCGCGAACAAACGCATCGCGACTGCCGGCCCCTCGGCGCAGCGTCAATGCCCGCTCCACCAAGGCCCGGGCCTCGTCAGCAGAGCCCTGTTGCAGCTTGAACACCGCCACGGCATCCGACAACACGCTGGCGCGCTCTTGCAAAGCGGTGGACTGGCTCACCGCCTGCTCCACCATCGCAGCGTTCTGTTGCGTAATCTCGTCAAGCTGACGAATGGCGGTGGTGATTTCGGCCAGGCTATTGCTCTGCTCGGCGCTGGAGGTGGAGATGGCCGACATATTGGCCGCCACATTTCGTACGCCATCCACAATCCGCGTGATATTGGCGCCTGCGGCGCGAATTTGCGCCACGCCAGAAGCCACTTGGGTGCTAGAGGTGCCAATGAGTTGGCGAATTTCTTTGGCCGACGCTGCCGAGCGCTGCGCCAGCGAACGCACTTCGGAAGCCACCACCGCAAAGCCTCGGCCTGACTCACCGGCACGCGCCGCCTCAACCGCCGCATTGAGGGCCAAGATATTGGTCTGGAAAGCCAGCCCATCGATCACACCCACAATCTCATCCATGCGTTTGGTGCTGGCTTCAATGGCCTCTACCGACGCAATCGCCTCTACCATGCCTTTGGCCCCCTGCTCTGCCACAGCACGCACTTCTTGTGCCGCGCGGTCCGAGTGATTGGCGGTCTGGGCGTTGTCCTTCACGGTAACTGACAACTCTTGCACGCTTGCCGAGGTTTCTTCCAGGTTGGCAGCTTGTTGCTCTGTGCGGCCGGACAAAGATTCATTATTGGCTACGAGTACATCCCCCGAATTGGCTACCAACGCCGAGTTGCTACGTACGCTGGCCACCATGGAAGAGAGGTTGTTCACCATCGCATCCATAGAAGTCGTCATTGCGGCCAGTTCGTCAGAGCCACGAATGCTGACTTTATGCCGCAAGTTTCCGCTAGCGGTTTCGCGCATGAACAGTTGAATTTGACGCAAGTCTGCCAAGAAACTCAAGTTGAACGACAAGATCAGATAAGTAAGCACCGCTACAGAGGCCACGCTGCCAATGGCAAGCACGTACCAAGAGCGGATCAAGCCCGCTTCGCGCGCTTCCAGGAGCGCCCGCGTTTGTTGATTGACAGCCTGGTGATGGGCCCAGTTCGCATCCATGGCTTTGGTGCCCGCTGCAAAGTAGGCTTCTGCATTGCCGCCAGCGGCGCCTGCCTTGAAGCGCTCGCGAATCTGCGCCGACAAATCAACTACCGCAGTTTGCAGTACCGGACCGCTTGCTAGGCGAACACCTTTGTCGGCCAGAATTTTCTCGGAATAAACCAAATCAGCCGATAGAGCCGCCACCATAGCGGCTTGCGCAGAGATCCGTCCAACCGCTTCATCGCTGACTTGCGGTTGGCTCAAAAAACCAGCCCCTGCACCCCGCAAAAGACCGATTTGCTCCCCCAATGTCGTCAAGCGGGACACCGAAACGTCCATGAGCAAATAGATCGCAGGTTCCGGGTCGTATAACAAACCCGACTTGTCGGCCACGCCGTAGACAAACCGGGTCAGGTCAGCCACCAGCGTGGTGTGTAGCGCAAATGCTTGTGGAGCATCTTTGCCTTCCAATTGGGCTATCAGCCCATCCAGCCGGCTTTGCACGTCTCTCCATTCAGGGGGAATCGCCTCTGGGTCACTATTGACAACCCTGCGAGCAAGTTCGGCACGCGCTTCGTTCAGTTGCCCACGCGTCTGGTCGCGGCTGCCTTGGGCCGCCGTGTTGCCCAGCAAGACCAGGTTGGTTTGGTCCCGATGAGTTTGGATCAGGCGGATGACTTGGGAGGCTTGCTCGACGATATGGACGCCTTGCACTTCACTTCGGGTGATCTGTGCATCCGACATATTGCGCGAGAACAACTGCCAAACAATCAACAACAGGGGGACCAGCGCGACGAAAAACACGATGCCCAGTTTGGACCCCAAGCGCATCTTGCGCATCAGCAACATGCCAACACTCAAAACTTTTTCAGCACCCATGGCGTTGCTCCTTGTTCTTTTACTTAGTACTTGGACTTTAGCGTCATTTTTTCAAAGCCGGAAGTAAAAATGGCACCAAAACCAAGCGTTTTCCCTAACTAGCATGCCTGCCCGAACACGCCAGATAGAGCCATTAAGCTAGGGCCGCAATCACCTCGTCAGGGGCCTGCACCAACTCGATCAACACCCCCTCCCCCGCAATCGGGAATTCTTCATTGCTTTTGGGGTGCAAAAAGGTGATGTCATAGCCCGCTGCACCTTTGCGGATGCCACCCGGAGCAAAGCGCACGCCCTTGGCCGTGAGCCACTCCACCGCCACCGGCAGGTTGTCGATCCATAGGCCTACATGGTTCAAGGGCGTGGTGTGCACCGCAGGCTTCTTGTCAGGGTCCATCGGCTGCATTAGGTCGACTTCCACCTTGTAGGGGCCGGACCCGATAGCGCAGATGTCCTCATCCACGTTTTCCTTCTCACTCTTGAACGTGCCAGTGACCTCCAGCCCCAGCATGTCCACCCACAAGGTTTGCAGGCGCTTCTTGTCGGGGCCGCCGATGGCGATTTGCTGGATGCCCAAGACCTTGAACGGACGCTGTGTCATGACCAATCCTTAAACAAATTCCACGATAGCCTGATCCACGCTCAGGCTCTCACCCTTAGCAGCCAACACCTTGCCGACCACACCGTCTGCGGCAGCAAACAGCACGTTTTCCATCTTCATGGCTTCGATCACGGCCACACGCTCGCCAGCCTGCACCTTCTGGCCGGGCACCACCGCCACATCCACCAGCAAACCGGGCATGGGCGAGAGCACGAAGCGGCTCATGTCGGGCGGTGCCTTGTGCGGCATCAACTTGTGTAGCTCTGCCATGCGGGGGGACATGACAAGCGCATCGATGCGGGTGCCGTTGTGCTGCACACGCAGGGCAAGCGGGTTCTTGGGCGTGCCGCGCTCCACCTGTGCGGTGAAGGCCTTGCCGTTCACCGTGCCGGTGATGGCAATGTCGTTCAGGCGCGACTTGCTACGAATAACATAGCTGCTCGCGCCCACCCGCACTTGGGCAGAGCCTGTTTCGCCCTCAAACTCGTCCACATGCACAGCGGTGTAGCGGTTATTGCCTGCTGCATCGAGGGTGACGACCACATAGTCTTTGCCTGCGTCGACCGCATAACCGGGCAACTGGCCAGACAGCCCCGCTGCACGCTCACGCGACTTGCGGCGCACAAAGGCGGCCAGCGCGGTGAGGAATGCTGCGTCGTCATGCGGCACATCTTCGGCAAAGAAGCCTTTGCCGTAGTTCTCGGCGATGAAGCCGGTGTTGAAATCACCGCTCACAAACTTGGGGTGAGCCAGCAGCGCCGCTTGAAACGGAATGTTGCTGGACACACCGCGGATCACAAAGCCATTGAGCGCTTCGCGCATCTTGGCAATCGCGTCATTACGGTCCTTGCCGTGCACGATGAGCTTGGCAATCATCGAGTCGTAGAACATCGGTATCTCGCCACCGTCCTGCACACCGGTGTCCACGCGCACGCCTTGCAGGTGTTCGGTGTCGCCCTGCCACATGGTCTGCACAGGCGGCGCAAAGCGCACCAGGCGGCCGGTAGAGGGCAGGAAGTTGCGGAACGGGTCTTCAGCGTTGATGCGGCACTCGATGGCCCAGCCATCGCGTTTCACATCCGCTTGCGTAAGTGGCAGCTTTTCGCCGGCCGCCACGCGGATCATCAGCTCCACCAAATCCAGGCCGGTGATGCACTCGGTGACCGGGTGTTCCACCTGCAGGCGGGTGTTCATTTCCAGGAAGTAAAAGTCCTGGTCCTTGCCGACCACAAACTCCACGGTACCGGCGCTCTGGTACTTCACGGCCTTGGCCAGTTGCACCGCCTGCTCGCCCATGGCTTTGCGGGTGGCGTCGCTGATAAAGGGGCTTGGCGCCTCTTCAATCACTTTCTGGTGGCGGCGCTGGATGGAGCACTCGCGCTCGTTCAAATAGATCACGTTGCCATGGCTGTCGCCCAGCACCTGAATCTCGATATGGCGCGGCTCCTGCACAAACTTCTCGATGAAGATGCGGTCGTCGCCAAAGCTGTTACGGGCTTCGTTCTGGCAGCTGGAGAAACCTTCAAACGCTTCTTTGTCGTTGAAGGCCACGCGCAGGCCCTTGCCGCCTCCGCCGGCCGAGGCCTTGATCATCACGGGGTAGCCAATGCCCTTGGCGATCTCCACCGCCTGCTCAGGCCCTGCAATGGCGTCGTTGTAGCCGGGGATGCAATTCACGCCTGCTTTGTCCGCAAGCTTCTTCGACTCAATCTTGTCGCCCATGGCAGCAATGGAGAAGTGTTTGGGTCCGATGAAGGCAATGCCCTCCTCTTCACAGCGTTTGGAAAACTCAGCGTTCTCGCTCAAAAAGCCATAGCCGGGGTGCACCGCTTGCGCGCCGGTTTGCTTGCAGGCCGCAATGATCTTTTCAGCCTGCAAATAGCTCTCGCGGCTGGGCGCGGGGCCGATGTTGACGGCCTCGTCGGCCAGCGCCACATGGCGGGCTTCCTTGTCGGCATCCGAGTAAACGGCGACCGTCTTGATGCCCATTTTCTTGGCGGTAGCAATAACGCGGCAGGCGATTTCGCCACGGTTGGCGATCAGAATTTTGGTGAACATGGTGAGGAGTCCTTTTTTTGTTCTTCGGCGATCAGAGTGGAATATTCCCGTGCTTACGCCACGGGTTTTCCAGCTTCTTGTCCTTGAGCATCACCAACGAGCGGCAGATGCGCTTGCGGGTCTCACTCGGCAAAATCACATCGTCAATAAAGCCGCGCGCGCCGGCCACAAAGGGGTTGGCAAAGCGGGCTTTGTATTCGGCCTCTTTGGCGGCCAGCTTGGCAGGGTCGCCCTTGTCCTCGCGGAAGATGATTTCCACCGCACCCTTGGCGCCCATCACCGCAATCTCGGCATTGGGCCAGGCCAGGTTCACGTCGCCCCGCAAGTGCTTGGAGGCCATCACGTCGTAAGCGCCGCCGTAGGCTTTGCGGGTGATCACCGTGATCTTGGGCACGGTGCACTCGGCATACGCGTAGAGCAACTTGGCACCGTGCTTGATGATGCCGCCGTACTCTTGGCTGGTGCCTGGCATGAAACCGGGCACGTCTACAAACGTGACCACAGGAATGTTGAACGCATCGCAGAAGCGCACAAAGCGCGCGGCCTTGATGGAGCTCTTGATGTCCAGGCAGCCTGCCAGCACCAGCGGCTGGTTGGCCACGATGCCGATGGTCTGACCGTCCATGCGCGCGAAGCCGATGATGATGTTCTTGGCGTACTCGGGCTGGATCTCGAAGAAGTCGCCATCGTCCACGGTTTTGACGATCAGCTCCTTCATGTCGTAGGGCTTGTTGGGGTTGTCGGGCACCAGGGTGTCCAGGCTCAGGTCCTTGCGGTCAATCGGGTCGCCGCTCTTGCGCACCGGGGCCTTCTCGCGGTTGCTCAGGGGCAGGTAGTTGTAGAGGCGGCGCAGCATCAGCAGCGCTTCCACATCGTTCTCAAACGCCAGGTCAGCCACGCCGCTCTTGGTGGTGTGGGTGAGTGCGCCGCCCAGCTCTTCGGCGGTCACTTCTTCGTGCGTCACGGTCTTCACCACTTCGGGGCCGGTGACGAACATGTAGGACGAGTCCTTCACCATGAAGATGAAATCGGTCATGGCCGGGCTGTACACCGCACCACCGGCGCTAGGCCCCATGATCATGCTGATCTGCGGAATCACACCGCTGGCCATCACGTTGCGCTGGAACACGTCGGCATAACCGCCCAAAGAGGCCACGCCTTCCTGGATGCGGGCGCCGCCCGAATCGTTGAGGCCGATGACCGGCGCGCCTACTTTCATGGCCTGGTCCATCACCTTGCAGATCTTCTCGGCATGCGCTTCTGACAGCGCGCCGCCAAACACGGTGAAGTCCTGGCTGAACACAAACACCAGGCGGCCGTTGATCATGCCGTAGCCGGTGACCACGCCGTCGCCGGGGATCTTCTGCTCGTCCATGCCGAAGTCCACACAGCGGTGTTCGACAAACATGTCCCATTCTTCAAACGTGCCCTCGTCCAGCAAAATTTCCAGCCGCTCGCGCGCGGTGAGCTTGCCTTTTTTGTGCTGTGCGTCGATGCGCTTTTGCCCGCCGCCCATGCGGGCCAGCTCGCGCTTGGCTTCCAGTTGTACGAGGATGTCTTGCATGCTTGTCTTCCTTCAGGTCAGAAAATGGGTTGGTATTTGCTATCTATTTAGGAGCTGCTTGCGCAGTAAATTCGAGCGCCGATAGCAGATTTCGTGCTGCAGTGCTGGCGGCCATCTGGCCTGACTGCACGGCTGCGGTAAGTTGCGGCAGCTGCTCGCGCACCGCCTGGTTTTGCTTGAAGGCAAGCTTGAGGCCCGCGTCAATGCGCTCCCACATCCACGCCAGCGACTGATTCTGGCGGCGCTGGTTGAACAGGCCGTTGGCGCTCTGCAGAGTCTGGAATTCGCTAACCGCAGCCCAAAAGGTGTCAACGCCCTGCCCCAACAGCGCACTCAGTGAAATCACTTTGGGTGCCCAGTGCTTGTCGCTGTGCGGGTCATTCGGGTTGCCATGCATGCCCAACAGTCGCAGGCTGGAGGTGATCTGGGCTTGCGCGCGGGTAGCGGCATCAGGGTCGATGTCCGCCTTGTTGATGACCACCAAGTCCGCCAGCTCCATCACTCCTTTTTTGATGGCCTGCAGGTCGTCGCCCGCATTGGGCAGCTGCATGAGCACAAACATATCGGTCATGCCCTGCACGGCTGTCTCAGACTGGCCCACGCCCACGGTTTCCACAATCACGATGTCGTGTCCCGCCGCTTCGCAGACCAACATGGCCTCGCGCGTTTTCTCGGCCACACCACCCAGCGTGCCACTGCTCGGGCTGGGGCGAATGAAGGCTTTTTCGTGCATGGACAAATGCTCCATGCGCGTCTTGTCACCCAGGATGGAGCCGCCGGAAACCGAGCTGGACGGGTCAATCGTCAGCACCGCCACGCGGTGGCCCTGACCAATCAGGTACAAGCCTAATGCTTCAATGAAAGTGCTCTTGCCCACGCCCGGCACGCCGCTGATGCCCAGCCGGAACGACTTGCCGGTGTACGGCAGCAGCGCGGTGAGCAGTGCGTCGCCCTGCGCGCGGTGGTCCAAGCGGGTGGACTCCAGCAGGGTGATGGCTTTGGCAATCGCGCGGCGTTGCGCCATTGAATCGGCACCTAGGACACCAAGCTCTATAGAAACTGGCATCTTACGAAAACCAACGGATAAACCACGCAATCGACTCGTCAGAAGCGTTGTGGAAAAAAAGTGCAAATGCACCAAACATTACCAAGAAGAAGACAGCAAACCCGGGGCTGTCTTCTACCCAGCAAACGGTCGAAAAAACAAATCCGACCAGCACCATACCAATGGCACCGACAGCACGATCCTTTTGTGTCATCTTCATGTTCTTAAATCGCGAGCGCTTTTTCGATCTGGCTCAACACATCCCGCGCACTCACCGGGATCGGCGTGCCGGGGCCGTAGATACCTTTGACACCTGCGGTGTACAAGAAGTCATAGTCCTGCCGCGGAATCACGCCGCCGACGAAAACGATGATGTCGTCGGCGCCCTGCTTCTTCAACTCGGCAATGATGGCGGGCACCAGGGTCTTGTGGCCTGCGGCCAAGGTGGACACGCCGACAGCGTGCACGTCGTTTTCAATCGCCTGGCGGGCGCATTCTTCGGGGGTCTGGAACAGCGGACCCATATCCACGTCAAAGCCCAGGTCGGCGAACGCAGTGGCTACCACCTTGGCGCCGCGGTCGTGGCCGTCCTGACCCAGCTTGCTGATCATCACGCGCGGGCGGCGGCCCTGCTTGTCGGCAAAGCCGGCAATATCGGCCTTCAGGGCGTTCCAGTACTCCATGGTGTCTCCTTGGGCGCTGTCGTAGGCGGCTGCGTACACGCCGCTGACCTTGTTGGTGTCGGCACGGTGGCGGCCAAAGGCTTTCTCCAACGCATCGCTCACCTCACCCACCGTCGCGCGCAGGCGGATGGCTTTGATGGACAAGTCCAGCAGGTTTCCGGTACCGGACTCTGCTGCAGAAGTGATAGCAGCCAGCGCAGATTCCACGAGCGCGGAGTCGCGTTTTGCCTTGATATCTTTAAGGCGGGCGATCTGGCTTTCGCGCACGGCCACGTTGTCGATGTCGCGGGCTTCGATCACGTCTTCGTTCTTGAGCTTGTACTTGTTCACGCCCACGATCACGTCCTGGCCGCTGTCGATGCGCGCTTGCTTCTCGGCGGCGGCGGCTTCAATCTTCAGCTTCGTCCAGCCGCTGTCTACGGCTTTGGTCATGCCGCCCATGGCTTCGACTTCTTCGATGATCTTCCACGCAGCGTCGGCCATGTCCTGCGTCAGCTTCTCCATCATGTAGCTGCCAGCCCAGGGGTCGATCACGTTGGTGATGTGGGTCTCTTCATGGTGGTGCGCACGACGTTGTTGTAGGGGTCCTGCTCGGTCAGGCTCCAGCCGCTGGTCTGGCAATGCGTGCGCAGCATCAGGCTCTTCGGCGCCTTCGCGTCAAAGCCCTTCATGATGCGGCACCACAGCAAGCGCGCCGCGCGCATCTTGGCAACCTCCAGATAGAAGTTCATTCCAATCGCCCAGAAGAAGCTCAGGCGCCCGGCAAAGTCGTCCACGTCCAGCCCGGTGGCAATCGCAGTCTTCACATACTCCTTGCCGTCGGCCAGCGTGAAAGCCAACTCGAGTGCCTGGTTCGCTCCGGCTTCCTGCATGTGGTAACCCGAAATGCTGATCGAGTTGAACTTGGGCATATTCTTGGCCGTGTAGCCAATGATGTCGCCGATGATGCGCATGCTGGGCGCGGGCGGATAGATATAGGTGTTGCGCACCATGAACTCTTTCAGAATGTCGTTCTGAATCGTCCCTGAGAGTTGGTCTTGCGAAACGCCCTGCTCTTCGGCCGCCACCACGTAGCCCGCCAACACCGGCAGCACCGCGCCGTTCATCGTCATCGAGACCGACACCTTGTCAAGCGGAATCTGGTCAAACAGAATCTTCATGTCCTCGACCGAGTCAATCGCCACGCCGGCCTTGCCTACGTCGCCGGTCACACGCGGATGGTCCGAGTCATAGCCCCGGTGGGTGGCCAGGTCGAACGCAACGCTCACGCCCTGCCCGCCTGCGGCCAGCGCTTTGCGGTAGAACGCGTTGGACTCTTCGGCGGTAGAGAAACCTGCGTACTGGCGGATCGTCCAGGGGCGCACGGCGTACATCGTGGCCTGCGGGCCGCGCAGGTAAGGCTCAAAGCCGGGCAGCGTGTCGGCGTACTTCAGGTCTGCCGTGTCTGCTGCGGTGTAAAGGGGTTTGACCGCAATGCCATCGGGCGTGATCCAGTTCAGCGCGTCCACATTGCCGCCGGGGGCGGATTTGGCTGCGGCCTTGGCCCATTGCTCCAGGGTGGCGGATTGGAATTCGGGTTTCTTATCGGTCATGGCAAAGTTGCAATCATGTGGGCGTTGGGACAGGCTGCGTCCAGCATTAAGCCTGTGCAAACCTGTTTTGCAAAGCGTGGATTTATGGGCCACACCAGTACGTCGAGTTTACATTATTCATAATTATTGATTCAAAATATTGATTGCAGCTTACAATCCACCAACTTCTGGAACCAACCGTTTTTGCATGTCTGTTGTGATGTCTGACGCCCGCCCCGCCGTGTCTCTGGCCCCCCGCCCTCTGTATGAGGAAGTGGCCGAGCTGCTGCGCCAGCGCATCTTCAAGCGCGAGTTGGAGCCCGGCAGCTGGATAGATGAACTGAAGATTGCAGAAGAATTTGGCATCAGCCGCACCCCCCTGCGCGAGGCCCTGAAAGTGTTGGCCGCGGAAGGCCTGGTGACCATGAAGGTGCGCCGCGGCGCCTATGTGACCGAGGTTTCGCAGCAAGACCTGGCCGACGTGTACCACCTGCTCAGCCTGCTGGAGAGCGACGCGGCTGCGGTAGTCGCCACCAAAGCCACCGATGCCGAGCTAAAGGAGCTGCAAGCACTGCACAAAGCGCTGGAAGCCGCGGCCAAACCGGGCAAAGACACCACCGACAAGTTCTTTGCTCTGAACGAGCAATTTCACATGCGGCTGCTGGAAATCGCCAACAACCGCTGGCGCGACCAAATGGTGGCCGACCTGCGCAAGGTCATGAAACTCAACCGCCACAACTCCCTGCTCAAGACCGGCCGCATTGCCGAGTCACTGGCCGAACACCAGGCCATCATGGCCGCGCTGCTGGCGCGGGATGCAGCGCGCACGCAGCAGTGCATGCAGGAACATTTTCTAAATGGATTGGATGCCGCTAACTAAACGGAAGATGCCGGGCCCCAGTCATTTCCAAGAAGCCAGTGGCTTCATCAAATGCAAATCAGTGCAAGTGCCGTGGCTTTCGCCCACCACCATGACCACCGCCAAAGGCCCCACCGGAACCACGCGGCGGTTTTCCAATTTCAAGTGAACTCACCAGCGCGTCAAAGCGCTGGGTGAACAGTTTGTCGACCTCTGCGACTACGCCACCCAACTCAGCCCCATCAAAATGGCGCTCCATGAGATTGATGAGGTCTTGGACCAGCAAGTCGCGCTGAACTTGCATGATGGAAGCAGGGTTAGGACCCACAAACAAGACTACGAAGTCATCGCGAGATGCACCGCCAGCGGATGGTTCCTCCTCGTCAAATTCGGCGTCATAAAAGGTAACCTCAATTGCAGCACCGGCATCCGCCAATTCGTTGAGGTTCATGCAGACTTCGTCTAACGCTTGCCGAAAGTCTTCGTCGCCGGCTACTGTCCAACACATCTGCAGCATGTGGTCATTCGCATCGAACTGAAGGCCAGGCTCGTCTTCGTAGCTGCTCTTGGCCCCATCAGTAAGCGACTTGGCCCCAGCGTAGTTCCACATCGGTTTCAAGGCGTCTTGCAATTGCGCAAAAGTAACATCTGCGCGCAGCAGAACTTGCCCATGAACATGGATTTCGAAAGCGGGGTTGTAGTTCGACATAGCAGTTGTAGTTGGTGCCCGAGACCGGAATCGAACCGGTACGCCCGTTATTCACGAAGCGGCGGATTTTAAGTCCGATGTGTCTACCTATTTCACCACTCGGGCACGAGGGTCTATTGTCAAACAAAAATGCCCCGACAACCGAAGTCGACGAGGCATTTGTGACCAGAATAATCTGGAGGCGCGGTCCGGAGTCGAACCGGACTAACCGGATTTGCAATCCGGGGCATAACCGCTTTGCTACCGCGCCAAATTTTTCAGTCAAAACCCAAAATGATAGGGTTTCAACTAATAAAAAAGGGAAGCCTTATTTGCTTCCCTTTTTTGGAATTGGAGCGGGAAAAGAGTCTCGAACTCTCGACCTCAACCTTGGCAAGGTTGCGCTCTACCAACTGAGCTATTCCCGCGTTTCAAGCCATAAATTATATCGCAGTTTTTTGCCGTCTCTGCGTAAAGGAAGCAAACTTTTTGCCTATCCGCAGTAGAAGACCGTACTGCCTTAGTGTTTGATCGCCTCTGTCAACTGAACCTCAGAGTCTACCGCTGGCACTGCCGATGCAGCCACTGGCTCATCGTCTGGCAGCGGTACTGGCAATGACTCCAGCGCCAGCTCCAGAACTTGGTCGATCCATCGCACGGGCACAATCTCGAGGCCGTTTTTGACGTTCTCGGGGATATCCTGCAAGTCTTTCGCGTTCTGCTCGGGGATCAAAACTGTTTTAATGCCGCCCCGCAGAGCCGCCAACAATTTTTCTTTCAAACCACCGATTTCCGTAATTTCACCCCGCAGTGTGATTTCGCCGGTCATCGCCACATCGCCACGCACGGCAATACCGGTTAAGGCGGACACAAACGCGGTGGCCATGGCAGCGCCGGCGCTCGGGCCATCTTTGGGCGTTGCACCGTCGGGCACATGGATGTGAATGTCTTTCTTCTCAAACACTTCATCCTTGATACCCAAACGACGCGAACGACTACGCACCACGGTCCGCGCAGCCTCCACAGACTCTTTCATGACATCGCCCAGAGATCCGGTACGGGTAATCACCCCTTTGCCGGGTGTCAGCGCCGCTTCGATAGTCAGCAGATCACCACCGACCTCTGTCCAAGCCAAGCCAACGACTTGACCGACCTGGTTCTGCTCTTCTGCACGTCCGTAGGTGTACTTGCGCACACCGAGGTAGTCGTTCAAATTGTCCGCTGACACCACCACCTGTGGCTCCAACTTTTTCAGCAACAGGCCCTTGACCACTTTGCGGCAGATCTTGGAGAGTTCACGTTCCAGGGATCGAACCCCCGCCTCGCGGGTGTAGTAGCGCACGATGTCGCGAACCGCAGCCTCAGATATTGCCAGCTCGCTAGCCTTCACTCCATTGTTCTTCATCTGCTTGGGCAACAAGTAGGTGATGGCAATGTTGGTTTTTTCGTCTTCGGTGTAACCGGAAAGGCGTATCACTTCCATGCGGTCCAACAGGGCTGGAGGAATATTCATGGAGTTGCTGGTTGCCACAAACATCACATCACTGAGGTCGTAGTCCACCTCGACATAGTGATCCCCAAACTTGCTGTTTTGCTCCGGGTCCAACACTTCCAGCAGCGCACTGCTGGGGTCACCACGAAAATCGGTGCCCAACTTGTCAATTTCATCCAACAAGAAAAGCGGATTGCGAGTGCCAACTTTAGACAAGCTTTGCAACACCTTCCCTGGCATGGCGCCGATGTAGGTGCGGCGGTGTCCGCGAATTTCCGCTTCGTCACGCATTCCACCCAACGCCATACGCACATACTTGCGGCCAGTGGCTTTGGCAATGGATTGCCCCAGCGACGTCTTGCCAACCCCTGGAGGACCGACCAAGCACAAGATCGGCGCCTTCACCTTGTCAACGCGCTGTTGCACAGCAAGATATTCCAAAATGCGGTCTTTGACTTTATCGAGTCCGTAGTGGTCTTCGTTCAACACATTTTCAGCGTTGACCAAGTTGTGCTTGATTTTGGTCTTGGCAGTCCATGGCAAACCGGTCAGCACCTCAATGTAGTTCCGCACCACCGTTGCCTCGGCCGACATGGGGGACATCAACTTTAGCTTCTTGAGTTCAGCCTCGGCTTTCTTCAACGCCTCCTTGGGCATCTTTGCAGCCTTGATTTTTTTCTCAATTTCATCAATGTCGGCACCGTCTTCACCTTCGCCCAGTTCCTTCTGGATGGCCTTGACCTGCTCATTCAAATAGAAGTCGCGCTGGTTCTTTTCCATCTGACGCTTCACGCGCCCACGGATCTTCTTGTCCACATTTAGGATGTCTACTTCTCGTTCTATTTGTTCGAACAAGTTTTCCAAACGGTCCTTCACGAGGGGCAGGCTCAGCACGGTTTGCTTGCTGTCTAGTTTCAGGGGCAAATGCGCCGCAATGGTGTCCGCCAAGCGCCCAGCATCGTCAATGCTGGAGATGGAAGTCAGAATTTCAGGGGGAATCTTCTTGTTCAGCTTCACGTACTGGTCGAACTGCTGCATCACAGCCCGGCGCAACGCTTCCACTTCACTGGCGGCTTTCCGGGCGCCGTCCGTAGCCTGATCGGGTGTTTCGATTGGCGTGACGTTGGCCATGAAGTGCTGCTCGCCCTCCACTATTTCGTTGACGCTCGCACGTTGGTGTCCTTCAACCAGCACCTTTACGGTGCCGTCTGGCAGCTTCAACATCTGCAAAATAGTTGACACACAGCCCACATCAAACATGTCGGACACAACCGGATCATCTTTTGCTGCGGCCTTTTGTGCCACAAGCATGATGCGGCGCTCGGCCTCCATCGCGGCTTCCAGCGCCTTAATACTTTTGGGACGCCCAACGAATAGTGGAATCACCATGTGGGGAAAAACGACCACGTCACGCAGAGGCAACAATGGCAAATCAATGGGGGTAGCAGGCAGGGGTGTATGGCCAGACATGGGAAACCTTTTCGTTACCTGTTGAATATGGACCGAGTTGCCTGAAATTCAAGCGCACTGCCATTATGGGTGGCAACAACGCACGCAAAATCAGGTGTACTCTCCCAAAAGCCATGCAAATAAGGCCCTTGGGTGGAAATGCTTTACGCCTTCTTTGCCGATTCGCGGTAAACCAACAATGGGGGTTTGTTTTCTTCGATGGTGGACTCATCCACCACCACTTTTTCTACGTTACTCGCATTGGGCAACTCATACATAGTGTCAATCAGCGATTGCTCCAAAATGGAGCGCAACCCGCGCGCACCGGTCTTGCGTGCCAAAGCTCGCTTGGCAATAGCCTTAAGACCGGCCGGCCGGATTTCAAGTTCAGCACCTTCCATGGCGAGTAACTTGGCGTACTGCTTGACAAGCGCGTTTTTGGGTTCCGTCAATATTTCCACCAAGGCTTCCTCGGTCAGCTCTGCCAAAGTTGCAACCACTGGCATACGGCCGACCAACTCTGGAATCAAACCGAACTTGATCAAGTCTTCTGGCTCAACTTCCTTAAACACCTCGGTCAGTGCACGCTGCTGTTTACTCTTCACTGCAGCGCCAAAACCGATACCCGAGGACTCAGTGCGCCGTTCAATGACTTTTTCAAGTCCGGCGAAAGCACCACCACAAATGAACAAGATGTTGGTGGTGTCGATCTGCACGAAGTCTTGGTTGGGGTGCTTGCGCCCGCCTTGAGGTGGCACGCTAGCCATGGTGCCTTCAATCAGCTTGAGCAAAGCTTGCTGTACACCCTCACCTGACACATCCCGCGTGATCGACGGGTTGTCAGACTTTCGAGAGATTTTGTCGATTTCATCGATGTAAACGATGCCGCGTTGTGCACGTTCGACATCGTAATTGCAGCTTTGCAGCAACTTCAGGACGATGTTCTCCACATCCTCGCCGACATAGCCGGCCTCGGTGAGCGTAGTGGCATCCGCCATCACAAATGGCACATCTAACATCCGCGCAAGCGTTTGTGCAAGCAGGGTCTTGCCCGAACCCGTAGGCCCAATCAGCAAGATGTTGCTCTTGGCCAGCTCCACGTCGTCCTTCTTGGCTTTTTCCTTGTGCTTGAGGCGCTTGTAGTGGTTGTACACCGCAACCGCCAGCGTGCGCTTGGCGGGCTCCTGGCCTATCACGTAGTTATCCAGATTGGCCTTGATATCAGCCGGGGTGGGCAGGTCGCTACGTGCGTCTTTCGCTTCGGTGGTGGCGGGCAGTTCGTCGCGGATGATCTCGTTACAGAGTTCGATGCACTCGTCACACACAAATACCGACGGCCCCGCAATCAGCTTTTTGACCTCATGCTGGCTCTTGCCGCAGAAAGAGCAATACAAGGTCTTTTCGCCAGTTGCGCCTTTTTTCTCGGCCATGTGAAATCTGCCTTTTTCGCTAAGTTAAGCAATGATAACCAAATAAAAACGGTGTCTCTCGAGCAGAAAGACACCGTTGAATGGGCCTATGGCCGCTCAATCAGGCGCGCTTGGCGATAACCTGATCTACCAAGCCATATTCCTTGGCTTCATCTGCTGACAAGTAGTAATCGCGTTCGGTATCCCGCTCGATTTTTTCCAACGGCTGACCCGTGCGCTCCGCCAATATCTTGTTGAGTTGCTCTCGGGTCTTGAGGATTTCGCGCGCATGAATCTCTATCTCCGTCGCTTGGCCTTGTGTGCCGCCCAAAGGCTGGTGGATCATGACCTTGGAGTTAGGCAGAGAGAATCGTTTGCCTTTGGCGCCTGCAGCGAGCAAAAAAGCGCCCATGCTGGCCGCCATACCGGTGCACAGCGTTGATACATCCGGTTTGATGAAGTTCATGGTGTCGTAAATTGCCATGCCGGCGCTCACCGAGCCACCTGGTGAGTTAATGTAGAACGAGATGTCCTTGTCAGGGTTCTCGCTTTCCAAGAACAGTAATTGCGCTACTACCAGATTCGCGGTCTGGTCATTGACGGGACCCACCAGAAAAATAACGCGCTCTTTGAGCAAGCGTGAATAAATATCGTAGGAGCGCTCGCCACGGCCTGACTGCTCGATGACCATGGGGACCATGCCCAAAGCCTGGGTTTCCATTGCGCCGGACATTCCATATTTCACGTTCATATGCTCTCCAAATTGAATGATGTAACTGTACCGAAAAACCCAACCGACCATGCAAATGGGGCTTGACCGCCGGACTGCAAGTCCCGCGCAAGCCCCATTTCTCTAGCAGCGTGCAAAACACGCCAAGCACATGGTCAATTAGTTCTGACCCATCAGATCATCAAAAGACACCACCTTGGCAGTGACTTTGGCCTTGGCCAATACGAACTCAGTCACGTTGTTTTCAATCACAATAGCTTCGACTTCCGCCATGCGACGGTTGTCGCCCAAGTACCAGCGCACCACATCAGCGGGTTTTTCGTAGCTAGCAGCCAATTCGTCCACATGGGCCTTGATTTGCTCAGGCTTGGCCGCCAAGTCATTGGAGCGAACCAACTCAGCAACCACCAGGCCCAAACGCACACGGCGCTCTGCCTGGGGGCGGAAAATGTCGTCAGGGATAGGCGCTTTGTCTGCATCCTTGATTCCACGCTGCTTCAAATCAGCGCGGGCGTTTTCAATCATGCGGTCCAATTCAGCCTGAACGCTGGACTTGGGAAGGTCGAGCTCAGCTTTGGAAACCAAAGCATCCATGGCTGCCTGCTTGTTGCGCGCCAGCAAGCGATTTTTGACTTCTCGCTCAAGATTCTTGCGAATGTCCGCACGCAGGGCTTCTACCGTGCCTTCGGCAATACCTAAGGACGCAGCCAACTCAGCATCCACGGCGGGCAGGTTGGCCGCTTCGAGCTTCTTCAGGGTCACCATGAAATCAGCGGTTTTACCGGCGACGTCTTTACCGTGGTAATCCGCAGGAAAAGCGAGAGGGAAAGTTTTGCTTTCACCGGTTTTCATGCCACGGGTGGCGTCTTCAAATTCTTTCAGCATCTGGCCGTCGCCCAAAATAAACTGAAAGTCAACTGCCTTACCACCGGCAAATGGCTCGCCGTCAATCTTGCCTTCGAAATCAACGGTCGCGCGGTCAGTATCTTGCGCGGCAGTACCTTGGGCGCGTTGGGCAAAAGTACGGCGTTGCTTACGCAAGATTTCGATGGTTTTGTCGATCGCCTCGTCAGTGACATCAGCCGCCAGCTTTTCAACTTCAGCCGTCGCCAAGTCCCCGATCTTGACTTCAGGAAAGACTTCAAACACCGCGTCGAATGCCATTTGGCCTTCTGGAGCCGCTTCACTTTCTGTGATCTTCGGCTGGCCGGCTACGCGTAGCTTGGCTTCATTCGCAGCAGATGCAAAAGCTTCGCCCACCTTGTCGTTCATCACTTCGTAATGTACGGAGTAGCCGTAACGTTGGGTCACCACATTCATGGGAACTTTGCCCGGCCGGAAACCGTCCATCTTCACAGTGCGGGCCAACTTGCGCAGACGGCTGTCCACTTCAGTCTGGATAACACCCACTGGAAGGGTCAAGGTGATCTTGCGTTCCAGCTTTTCCAGAGTTTCTACAGTAACGGCCATGGCTAACTCCTAATAGTGGTATTGGCAGGACTTTCACCTGCGGCACCCATGGGATGCCTATTAATGGTTGGTGCGCGGGGGGGGACTCGAACCCCCACACTGTTGCCAGCGTCAGGACCTAAACCTGGTGCGTCTACCAATTTCGCCACCCGCGCAAAAAAAACAAAAATGGGAGGCCTGATGCACTTGCAGGGAATACCTGCAAGGCCTAGACCACCCATTTGAAATCGGTCAGCCCGCTATTTTAACCTGCAGAAACACCTCCACGATTTAGACCGGAATTTTCTCCTCTCGCTTCACGCGAAACCAAGCGGCGTACATGGCGGGCAAAGCCAGCAAAGTCAAAACGGTCGCTACTATCAATCCGCCCATGATGGCCACGGCCATGGGCCCCCAAAAAACCGAGCGGGACAAGGGAATCATGGCCAGCACGGCTGCAGCAGCCGTCAACACAATCGGGCGCAAACGACGCACGGCGGACTCCACAATCGCGTCCCACGCGGGCACTCCCGCAGCCCTGTCCTGTTCGATTTGGTCAATCAGGATCACTGAATTGCGTTGGATCATGCCCATCAAGGCAATCACACCAAGCAAAGCTACAAAGCCAAACGGACGGCCCAACAAGATCAAGGCCCCCGCCACGCCTGCGATACCCAAGGGTCCGGTGATGAAAACCAGTAGCGCGCGGCTAAAGCTTTGCAACTGCAGCATGAGTAGCGTGAAGGTCAAGAACAGCATGATGGGAACACCCGCCACGATAGAAGCCGAGCCCTTGGAGCTCTCCTCCACCGCGCCTGCCACTTCAATGCGATAACCCTGCATGCCCAGTTGCTGCCATTTGGCTTCCATCGCCTTGAGCTGCGGCATCAACTCTGCCGAAACAGTCGCGCCTTGCAGACCTTCCACAATGTCACTCTGCACCGTAATGGCGTAATTCCGGTTCTCACGCCACATCACACCCGGTTCCCAAGTGAAAACCGGCTTGGCAATTTGGGTTAAAGGGATCGATTTGCCGCTGGCAGTAGGCAAATAGGCATTGGCGATATCGGTAATGGCGTTGCGTTCATCTTGGGGCTGGCGTAACACGATATCAATCAGTTTGTCGCCTTCGCGGTATTGGCCCACTGTGGTTCCCGACAACATCGATTTGGACGCTTGCGCAATAGACTGGCTGGTCACGCCCAAAGCACGAGCCTTGGCCTGATCCACTTCCAAGCGCAGCACTTTCACAGACTCGTTCCAGTTGTCATTGACGCCACGCGTATTGGCACTGGCACGCATCACTGCCTTGACCTCATCGGCGCGGTCACGCAACGCAATCGGATCCGGCCCCACCACCCTGAACTGCACTGGGTACGGTATGGGCGGGCCGTTGGGCAGCAGCTTTACGCGACCCCGTACCTCCGGAAATTCCGACGCCAACAGCGCAGGAAGCTTCACCCGCAACGATTCACGCACCTTCAAATCCTTGGACATGATGATGAACTGCGAAACGTTGGATTGGGGAAACACCTGGTCCAGCGGCAAATAAAAGCGCGGCACGCCTGAACCAATCCATGTGCTGACGGTATTGACACCTTCTTCCTGCATCAGCCGCTGCTCCAGCCGCTGGGTCACCGCCTGATTGGCCGCAAAGGAAGTTCCCTCGGGAAACCAGACATCCACCAGAACTTCGGGGCGACTCGAGTCCGGGAAAAACTGCTGCTGCACCTTGCCCATGCCCACAATGCCAAGGGCGAAAACCAACACAGTGGCACCAATGGTCACCCAGCGGTGCTGCACACACCAATTCACCGTTTTTCGGAAACCGTTGTAGAACGGCGTGTCAAAGTGCTCGGCGTGGACAGACTCATCGCCCGCGATGTGTTTGTGCTCTTTGAGCAGCAGCGTACCCAAATAGGGCACGAAGTACACCGACACGAACCAGCTCAGGATAAGTGCCAGCACGGTCACCGCAAAGATGGCATAGGTGTATTCCCCGACGGAGGACTTGGCCATCCCGATCGGCAAGAAACCTACTGCGGTAATCAGCGTACCAGTCAGCATGGGCATGGCCGTCACTTCGTACGCAAAGGTGGCGGCGCGCACCTTGTCGTAGCCCTCCTCCATCTTGCGCACCATCATTTCCACGGCGATGATGGCGTCGTCCACCAGCAGGCCCAGCGCAATGATCAAAGAGCCCAGAGAAATTTTGTGCAGGCCAATTCCCCAGTAGTACATACCGAGAAAGGTGACCGCGAGCACCAGCGGAATCGTGATACCCACCACCAGGCCAGGACGAATATCAAGAATCCAGCGCCTCCACAGCGGATGATTGCCGGGGCGCTTGTGCAAGCCCAGCGCAATAAAGCTCACCGCCAACACAATCACCACCGCCTCAATCAACACTTTCACAAACTCGCTCACCGATTTGGAAACTGCTTGCGGTTGGTCTTGCAATTGCACCAGCTTGATGCCGGCAGGTAGATCTCTTTCGATGCCCTTGAACACCGAATCCAGCGAACGCCCCAAGGCAATGATGTCGCCGCCTTTGGCCATGGAGACCCCCAACGCGATGACTTCTTTGCCCTGGTGGTGCACTTTCACAGACGGTGGGTCCACATAACCTTTGGCAATGGTGGCAATGTCCTTGAGCTGGAGTTGATTGCCCGAAGCCCCACGGATCGGCATGGCCTGCAACTCTTCCACGCGGTTGAACTGCCCGCCCACACGCACCTGCACCACATCCAGCGGGGTTTGCACGGCGCCTGCGGACTCTACGGCATTTTGCTGTCCCAGTTGGGCCAGCACCTGGTTCATATCCAGCCCCAATTGGGCCAAGCGTTTTTGAGAAATTTCAATGTACAGCTTCTCGTCCTGCGCACCAAACAACTCGACCTTGGCGACGTCCGGCACACGCAGCAAGCGTTGGCGCACATCGTCGGCAAAGCCCTTGAGCTCGGCGTAGTTGAAACCATCGGCTTCCAGTGCGTAAATCACACCGTACACATCACCGAAGTCGTCATTGAAAAACGGGCCGACCACCCCACCCGGCAACGTGCCGCGAATATCGCCCACCTTCTTGCGCACGCTGTACCAAACATGGGGTACATCCGACGGTTTGCTGGAGTCCTTGATCTGGAAAATGATTTGCGACTCACCCGGCTTGGAATAGCTGCGAATCTTGTCTGCATACGGCACCTCTTGCAGGGTGCGCTCAATCTTGTCCGTTACCTGTTCGGCCACCTGCTGCGCAGTGGCACCTGGCCAGTAGGTGCGCACCACCATGGCGCGAAAGGTAAACGGTGGGTCTTCATCCTGCCCCAACTGAAAATAAGCAGCCACTCCCAGCAGAAGCAGCACGATCATCAAATAGCGTGTCAGAGCCGGATGATCCAAGGCCCACTTGGAGAGATTGAAGCCTGGATTGGGTTCGTCAAGTTTCATGGGTGCCTCACTTAGCAGCGGGTTCGCTGGCAGCAAGGGCTGCTGCAGGCGCTACTGTTTCAGGAGCTGCTTGCGCAGAAGCCACGGGCGCTTCAGGCACTTTTCCCTTATAAATAGTGACCTTTTGCCCGGGTGACAACACATGCACCCCAGCAGTCACCACCCGCATACCGGGTTCCAAACCACCAGCGACCACAGCTTCGTTGCCGTCGGCAGTGGCCACGGTGATGGGTTGCAGCCTCACCGTCATGCTGGCAACGTCCAACACCCATACGGCGGTGGACTTGCCACTTTGCACCAACGCACTGGTCGGCAACTTGATCACTTGCACGCCACTCCGGTCAAATGCTTGCGGCACCACCGAGACCGTGGTACCGAGCGCCAGCGAGTCCTTGGCGTCCAGTGCCACCTTCACTACGAAGGTGCGTGTCACCGGGTCTGCGCTGGCCGCCACTTCGCGCACCAAGCCCTTCAGCGTGGTCTTGCTGGCCCATACCCGCACCTCTACAGCCGAACCCACTTTGATCATCGCCACCTTGTCTTCCGGTACCGAGAACACCACGTCTCGCGGTCCATCCTGGGCAATTTGCACTACCGGCGTACCTGCGCTCACCACCTGCCCTGCTTCAGCGTTGATGGCGGTCACCACGCCCGCCCGGTCCGCCACCAAGGTGGTGTAGGAGGTCTGGTTGCCCTGGCTGTTGAGTTGGGCTTGGGCTTGGTCTAGTTGGGCTTGGGCTGCTTTGAGTGAGGCTTCGCGGCGTTCCAGTTCTGCTCCGCTGATGAAGTTCTGGTCACGCAACTCCTTGAAGCGTTTGAAGTCGGCCGCCGCAAGGTCACGGTTGGTGGCCGCCGCAGCCGTCTGGGCGCGGGCGGCGTCCATCGCCAACTTGTAGTCTTGCGGGTCCAACTGGGCCAGCACTTGGCCGGCTTTCACGGTTTGCCCCAGCTCTACCGAGCGTCGCACCAATTTGCCAGCCACCCGAAATCCCAGCCGGGACTCGACGCGCGGACGCACTTCGCCCGAAAACTCGGAACCCGATTGAAAGCTGGCCAAGCCGACAGTACTGACCTTGACTGCACGCACAGGCTCAGTCTGAGGCGCAGGTTTGGAGCATGCTGCTACAAGAAGCGCAACGGCAAGCATGGCACTTGTGGAATAAAAGGTTCTGGTGGACATGGTGTTGGGGGGCAATAGAAAAAATCAGGCTAGGAAAAATCAAGTAAGCGCTAATGACCAATTGGTTAGTAATTTAGAGCAAGCCCTGATGTTTGTCAAGGAAGGGCAACGCCAACACCTGCAAAGGCACAATGGCGCCCATGCCAAGCAACCCACCCGCCGCCGCTGCCCCCATCACCCATTACGAGAACTTTCCAGTCGCCTCCTGGCTTTGCCCGGCACACTTGCGCGCCCCGATTGCCGCCATTTACCACTTTGCCCGCACCGCCGATGACATTGCCGATGAGGGTGAAGCCGCCCCCGCCGAGCGCCTGGCCAGCCTGCAGGTCTACCGCAATGCCTTGCAGCAAGCGGCAACTGAGGGAACGGTGTTTGCGGACTGGCCCCACGTGTTTGGCCCGCTGCAGGGCGCAATCCGGCAGCACGCGCTGCCAGTCCAATACCTGCACGATTTGCTGGACGCCTTTGTCCAAGACATCGAAAAAACCCGTGACGGCAAGGGCTACGCAGACGAAGCTGAATTGCTGGATTACTGCCGCCGATCCGCCAACCCAGTGGGGCGACTGCTGCTGCATCTGTATGGTGTTCACGACACGCAGGCACTGGCGCAAAGCGACGCCATCTGTACCGCGTTGCAGCTCATCAACTTCTGGCAAGACCTGAGCCTAGACATTCCGCGAGGCCGCTACTACTTGAGCGATGCAGCGAGGGCCGATTTTGGTGTGCCGCAAGCCGACATAGGGGTCCTACGCCAGACCCAAAATGCTACGAATTTGATAGCTTCTTGCGTACATGCCGCAAGGGCTCTCATGCTAAAAGGTTCTCCACTGGTACACAGGTTACCGGGGCGGGCGGGCTGGGAGCTGCGCCTGGTCGTACAAGGGGGGCTGCGCATTCTGGACAAGATTGAAGCCCTGCATTTCGCCACACTGAGGCAGCGCCCGGTGGTGCGGGCTTGGGATGCGCCGCTACTGCTGTGGCGTGCCTGGTGCATGCGCAAACCACGAACCAATCCATAACGGGTCATGCGGTAGAGATGAGGCTGCGTACGCATTTTTGAATATGACGGACGCGTGTTAATTCAAAACCTCTAAGTTCCACGGGCCGTCCTGCGGGATGTAACAATCCCGCCATGACCCCAGAGCAATATGTCCAGGACAAAGCCGCCGCCAGCGGCAGCAGCTTCTATTACGCCTTCCTGTTTTTACCCGCACCACGGCGTGCTGCCATCACCGCTTTTTATGCGTTTTGCCGAGAAGTAGATGACGTGGTGGACGAGATGGTAGACCACGGCGTGGCCGCGACCAAACTCGCCTGGTGGCAAAGCGAGGTAGGCAAAGCCTTTGCGGGCCAACCCAGCCACCCGGTGATGAAGGCGCTGATGCCGCATACCGCCGTATATGGCATCGAGGCGCGCCACCTGCTGGGCGTCATCGAAGGCTGCCAGATGGACTTGGAGCAAACCCGCTACCTGGACTACCCCAATCTGCAGCGCTACTGCCACCTGGTGGCAGGCGTGGTGGGCGAAGTTGCAGCGCGCATCTTCGGCCAGACCGATCCGCAAACCACCGCGTATGCCCACAAACTCGGCCAGGCCCTGCAGCTCACCAACATCCTGCGCGATGTGGGCGAAGACGCTCTGCGCGGGCGTATCTACCTGCCCGTCAACGAACTGCAGCAGTTTGATGTGAAGGCGCACGAAATCTTGAAACGCACCTACTCAGACCGCTTCACTGCATTGATGCGCTTTCAGGCGCAACGCGCCCAGGGCCTGTACGACGAAGCCCTGGCCCTGTTGCCCGACGCCGACCGCCGCACCCAAAAACCCGGGCTGATGATGGCCAGCATCTACCGCGCCCTGCTGCGCGAGATCGAGGCCGACAACTTCCAGGTGCTGCACCAGCGCGTTGCACTCACGCCGCTGCGCAAGTTGTGGCTGGCATGGAAAGTCCAGGCTTTGGGCCGACTGTGAAAGTAGCGATCGTCGGGGCGGGCTGGGCGGGCATGGCGGCGGCGGTCACCGCCACACAGGCCGGCCACCACGCTACCGTTTTTGAAGCTGTACGGGCAGTCGGGGGAAGGGCCAGGGCCCTGAACGGCACATTGCCAGACGGCACACCGGTGATCCTGGACAACGGCCAGCACATCCTGATTGGCGCCTATTCCGAAACCCTGAAACTCATGCGCACCGTGGGGGCAGACCCGCAGGCCACGCTGCTGCGCCTGCCGCTCACCCTGCTTTTTCCAGACGGCAATGGCTTGGCGCTGCCCAACTGGCCCAGCCCCTTGGATGCGCTGGCCGGCATCGCAAGTGCCAAAGGCTGGACCTGGGCCGACAAATGGAGCCTGCTGCGCGCGGCCACCGGATGGCAGCTGGGCGGCTTTGCCTGCGCGCCACAGACCAGCGTGGCGGACTTGTGCGGCACGCTCACGCCTTCCGTGCTGGCCACCATGATCGACCCGTTGTGTGTGTCCGCCCTCAACACCCCGGCCACGCGCGCCAGCGGCCAAGTGTTTTTGACGGTGCTGCGTGACTCCTTGTTTGGCGGCCGTGGCAGCTCCAACCTGCTCTTGCCAAAGACAGACCTGGCGCGCTTGTTTCCCGAGACGGCTGCGCATTGGCTGCTGGCCCATGGCGGCGCGGTGCAGTTGGGCACGCGCGTGGAGCAAGTCCGCCCCACGTCACCAGGCGCTGGTTGGCAGGTCAACGACCAAATCTTCGATGCGGTCGTTTGGGCCACCTCCGCGTCCAATGCAGCATCAGCCCTTATGGAATATGCGCAAGCAGCTCCTCAATCAATAGCACACCGCATGCAAACCTGGGCCACTACCGCACAGGCTTTGCAGTTTGAAGCCATCGCCACCGTTTACGCCCATGCCGCCAATGCCCGCCTGGGCCAGCCCATGCTGGCACTGCGCAGCGATGCAAACCACCCCGCGCAGTTTGTGTTTGACCGGGGCCAGCTCGGCGGCCCAACGGGTCTGCTGGCCTTTGTGGTCAGCGCCAGCGAGGGCGACCGCGACACCCTGCAAACCCGGGTGCTGGCCCAGGCACAAACCCAACTGGGCCTGGCGCTCACCCCGCTACAAACCGTGGTGGAAAAACGTGCGACCTTTGCCTGCACGCCAGGGCTGGTGCGCCCGACGCTTGCCGTCGCGCCTGGCCTGTGGGCCTGCGGCGACTATGTGGAAGGCCCCTACCCCGCCACACTGGAGGGTGCCGTACGCAGCGGTATAGATGCTGTGCGCGGGCTGTCTTCTTGACGCCCGGCCCACTATGATTTGGAATGTACCCAACGCCACACGCTACCGGGAGCCGTCGTGAAACTGATTCTCAAAATTGTAGGCAGCCTGATTGCCCTGCTCCTGATCGCGGCCCTGGCAGTTGCGGGCTGGTATCTCTACCAAAAACAGCCCGTTCGCAGCGGCACCTTGAACCTGGACAACCTGAGTGCAACCGTGCGCGTACAGTTTGACGAGCGCGGTGTGCCCCATATCAAGGCTGAAAATCAGAACGACATGTACCGGGCGCTGGGCTACGTGCACGCCCAGGACCGGCTGTTCCAGATGGAATTGGTGCGCCGCTTGGCCAAGGGGGAGCTGGCAGAAGTATTGGGCCCCAAGTTGGTGGAGAGCGACACCCTGTTCCGCACGCTGGGCATACGTGCCCATGCCAAGTCCGCCGCCGCCAAAATGGACATGACCACCCCTGCTGGCCAGGCCTTGCTGGCCTACCTGGATGGCATCAACCAATACCAGGACAAACACCGATCGCCGATCGAGTTCGACATCCTGGGCATCCCCCACCAGCCATTCACGCCGGAAGACACGTTCGCCGTCTCCGGTTATCTGGCCTACACGTTTGCGGCGGCGCTTCGCACCGAGCCGGTTCTTACCTTTATTCGCGACGAGCTGGGCGCCGACTACTTGCGCGCCTTTGACATTGAGTGGAACCCCCAAGGCGTGCTTACGCCCCCCACCGTCCTGAGCCAGCGCGACCGGGACGGGCTCAACCGCATAGCCCAGGTCAGCCTGGAAGCCATGGAGCTAGCCGGTGTTCCCCTGTTTGAGGGCAGCAATGCGTGGGCCATCTCGGGCAAACGCACCGCCAGCGGCAAACCCCTGCTGGCGGGCGACCCCCATATCGCGTTTTCGACCCCCAGCGTTTGGTACGAGGCCCACTTGACGGCGCCCGACTTTGAACTGTACGGCCACTTTCAGGCACTAAGCCCGTTTGCCCTGCTAGGCCACAACATGGATTTTGGCTGGAGCCTGACCATGTTCCAGAACGACGACATGGACTTGATTGCGGAAAAAGTGAATCCTGAAAACCCGCAACAGGTTTGGCACAACGGCCAATGGGTGAACCTGGAGACCCGCTCGGAAACCATCACCGTCAAGAATGCGCCCCCGGTCCGCATCAACCTGCGCCGCTCGCCCCATGGCCCCCTCATCAACAGCGTGTTCAAAGACAGCATGGGAGACACCCCGATTGCGATGTGGTGGGCCTATCTGGAAACAGAGAATCCCATCGCACAGGCGTTTTATGAATTGAACCGTGCCGACACCCGCGATAAAGCGCGTGAGGCGGCTAGCAAGATTCACGCACCGGGCCTGAATGTGGTCTGGGCCAACGCCAAGGGTGACATTGGCTGGTGGGCGTCAGCCAAGTTGCCGCAACGCCCGCAAGGCGTCAATCCCACATTCATTCTGGATGCGGCCAAGGGAGAGGCCGAGAAGCCAGGTTTCTATGCCTTTAACTTCAACCCGCAGGAAGAAAACCCGGCGCGCGGCTACATCATGTCGGCCAACCACCAGCCCAAGCCCAGCAGCGGGGTGCCGGTGCCCGGCTACTACAACCTGCCCGACCGCGCCCAACGCCTGGACGACGTACTCTCCAACCCCAAGGTGCGATGGGACACCCAGGCCGCGCAGGCACTGCAGTTGGACAGCGGCAATGGCCACGCCCGCCGGGTGCTGCAAAACCTGTTGCCAGTAATGCAGCAAGTGGTGACCGACCCCAATGAAAAAGCCTTCATCGAGCCGCTAACCAAATGGAATGGGGACTACACCACCGACAGCATTGCTGCCACGCTGTTCAGCCAACTGCTGTACGAACTGGGAAAAGCCGCCATGGAAGATGAACTGGGCGAAGTTCAGTTCGAGCATCTGCTACAAACCCGTGCCATCGATTTCGCATTGCCGCTGTTGATTGCCGATCCGCAATCGCCATGGTGGGATAACGTGGACACAAAGGCAAAAGAAAGCCACTTTGAAACCGTGCGTGTGGCCTGGACCAACACACTCCAACACTTGCAGGGCCTGTACGGAACCAGCCTGTTGGACTGGCGCTGGGGCATTGCCCACACCCTCACCCACGCGCACCCGCTGGGCATGCAGAAGCCCTTGCACCTGCTGTTCAATGTGGGACCATTCCCGTCCCCTGGCGGCAGGGAAACGCCCAATAACCTGTCCGGCCCCATGGGCCCAGCTCCTTGGTCGGTAAGTTATGGCCCCTCAACCCGCCGCATCATCGACTTTGCCGATGCCAGCCGCGCCGTGGGTATTAACCCGGTGGGCCAAAGTGGTGTGCTGTTTGACAGGCACTATGCCGATCAGGCAGAGCGCTACATGGCCGGTGCGTATGTGCCGCAACACCTGGATGCAGAAGACATCAAAGCCCACACCAAAAGCACTTTGCGTCTCAAACCTTTTCGCTGAAGGCAACCCCAAGCTCAGTCGCTGAGCAGGTCGCGCAATTCGGTCAGGCTGGCCACCGTGGCATGCGGGTGCTGGGTGTGGCTCCACAGATGGTCGGCACGGTTCACCCACACCGCCTGCATGCCCACATCCATGGCACCCAGCACATCCAGCGCGGCATCGTCGCCCACGTGCAAGATGTTTTCCGGCGCCACCTGCAAGGCCTGTGCGGCGGCCAAGAAGATCCTGGGGTCCGGCTTGCCCACGCCGGCATCACGCGCACTGACGCTGCCTGCGAAATAGGCGCCCAGCCCCACACGGTGCACATCGGCGTTGCCATTGGACACCGCCAGCAGCGGCCAGCGCCGCGCCATCCAATCGAGCGTGGTCAAAGCGTCGTCAAACAGTTCCACCCGCATACGCTCGGCAAAAAAAACCTCAAAGGCGGGATCGGCCAGGGCCCTGTCTTCGCCCGAGCGCGCCAGCGCCAGCCGAATGGACTCGCGCCGCAGCACGCTCAGGTCGTGCGCCTGGGCAGCCCACTGCTGCTCAGTGTCTTCGCGCAGCGTGCGTCGTGCGTGCGGGTCGGAATACAGGGTGGCGGTGGCAGGCGCGTACTGCAGCAACCAGGCATGCAGCACCTTCTCGGCCCGCTCGATGCAGGGCCAGATGGGCCACAAAGTGTCGTCCAGGTCCAGGGTAATGGCCTTGATGTGGGAGAGTTGTAGCATAGGTGCGGGAGAATACCGCATGCTCTTCACATCCCCTTTCCAGCCCGAACCCCCTTTCACCCATGGCCAGGTACCCCGCACCGCCGTGCTGCTGTGCAACCTGGGTACACCCGACGAACCCACTGCCCCCGCCGTGCGCCGCTATTTGGCGGAGTTTTTGAGCGACCCCCGGGTGGTGGAGATTCCGCGCCTGCTGTGGTTGCTGATCCTGCACGGCATCATTTTGCGGACCCGCCCTGCCAAGTCGGCCGCCAAATACGCCAGTGTATGGACCCCCGAGGGCTCGCCACTCAAGATCTGGACTGAAAAACAGGCCAAACTGCTGCAGGGCTGGTTGGGTCAGCGCAACCACCAGGTCAAAGTGCGCTGGGCCATGCGCTACGGCAGCACATCCATTGCCTCGCAGTTGGACGCCATGAAGGCTGACGGCGTGACCCGCGTTCTTATCGTTCCGGCCTACCCGCAGTACAGCGGCCCCACCACCGCCAGCGTGTGTGATGCGGTGTTTGCTTGGGCGGCCAAGACCCGCGCCATTCCCGAGTTGCGATTTATCAACCGCTACCACGACGATGCAGGCTATATCAGCGCACTGGGAGCCAGTGTTCGCCGGTATTGGATGGCCCATGGCAAACCGGACCAGTTGGTGATGAGCTTTCATGGCGTCCCCGCACGCACGCTGCAGTTGGGCGATATGTACCACTGTGAATGCTTCAAAACCGCCCGCTTGCTGGCACAAGAACTGGGGCTCAGCAAAGACCAATACAAGGTGACGTTCCAGTCCCGCCTGGGCCGCGCCAAATGGCTGGAGCCCTACACGGAGCCCAGCCTGATAGCCATGGGCCAGGCGGGCGTCAAGCGTGTCGATGTGATTTGCCCTGGCTTTACCAGCGACTGCCTGGAGACCCTGGAGGAAATCAACATGGAGGCCCGAGAAGCGTTTTTGCACGCAGGTGGCCAAGCGTTCCACTACATCCCGTGCCTCAACGACGACCCCGATTGGATCACTGCATTGTGCAATCTGGCACAAAAACACCTGCAAGGCTGGCCCACGCAAGAAACTCCGGATGCCGCCGCGTTGCAGGCTTCGCGAGCAGCGGCCCTAGCACTGGGGGCCAAACAATAGTTCGCGCTTTGAAGTACAGGTGCGGTGGCACAGAAAGTGATTGGATCAGTGACAATGTGGCAAAGAGCGATTGAATGTTGCCCCGTTACGCACGCTGTCACAACACATGAAACTGTTACACCAAATTGGTTTTCTGGTGCGCATGGAGGCGAACTATTTCGCCCGCCACACCCGGCTTCTGGTCTCCGCGTTGGTCATTTCCATCGTGCCAGCTCTATACGCCTGGATCTACTTGTCCGCAGTATGGAACACGGAAGGCCAGACGCAGGCACTCGCAGTCGGCATTGTCAATAACGATGCGGGCGTGCAATACAGGGAGATGCGATTCAATGTTGGACAGGAACTTGAAAGCAGGCTTATCGCATCGCAAAAGTTTGGCTTTCGCCAATACGACTCCGAGGAATCTGCGCGCGATGCGGTGCGCCTGGGGAAATTGGCTTTTGCACTCATCGTTCCCAGCGGCTTTAGCGCCCAGGCCATTCCTGGCGCTGCCAGAGGCGACGGCAAGCTGCTGATCATTGCCTCCCAAGGCAACAACTACCAAAGCGCCACCATTGCCCGCCATTTTGCAGAAGCCATGGGCGAGCAGCTCAACCAGAGCATCAACGAGCAACGATGGGCCTTGGTACTGCGCGACGCTGCGGGCTCGCAACACAGTGTGGAGCGTCTGCGCGACAGTGTCAGGCAAATTCACCTGGGTGCCCAAGAGCTGCGTACGGGGAGCGCCCAGCTCTACAGTGGCGCAAAGCAAATCGCCGGCGGCTCCCAGACCCTGCACGAGGGCGTAGACCAAACAACCAGTGGCTTCAAACAATTGGGAGCCGGACTGCGGACCCTGGATGCCCGGCGCCCCAAAAACAGCGACCTCAATGCGCTTCGCAGCGGCGCTGAATCCCTGGCAAGTGGCCACGTGGAACTGGGTCAGGGCTTGGCCCAGTTGCAAGGTGGAGCGAAAGAACTCAGCACCGGCGTCGACAATTACCGCACCCAATCCCAAGCAAGTTTTTTTGTGCCTGACAGCATTAATGAAGGCCTTGGCACATTGCACACAGGGATCACACGGCTAGAAAGCGGGTTGGCCACCGCACAAGAAGCGCAAGCCCAGTTGCAAGACGGCGCCAAGAAGCTGGATACGGGCGTGACGGCACTGGTGGGTGGCGTGCGAACCATGGGCAGGGGTGTCCGTACCATGGTGGAAAAGCTGCCGGAAGATGCCCAACTCGACGTTCTAACGGACGGCAGTAAAAAAATGTCAGCCCAGACCACCGCCCTTGCCACAGGACTGCAGAAGCTGGATGGTGGTGTGCAGCGTTTGGAGGGCGGCATCGCCCTGTTGCAAGGCGCACTGCCCAACAACCTGCACGCCCCGGATGGCACGGCCAGCGGGCTGGCCCATTCGGTTGAGCCGGTCGTAGAAATGTTGGCTCCCGTCCAGCGCAGCGGCGAAAGTTTTGCCTCGAGTGTTGTTCCCGCTGCCCTTTGGCTAGGCGCTGCCGTGGCTGCCTTTCTCATCCACGTCAGGGTCTTGCCCCGCCATGCCCAACAATTTTCTGCACCTGTGCGGTTTGCCGGAAAAGTCATGCTGCCGTTGCTGTTGGTGATGTGCCAAACGCTAGCCCTATGGATGGTGATGGTCTACGTGTTGAACGTGCACGTGGTACACATGTGGCCGTTTGCGTTGACCCTCGCCCTCACGGCCACCACCTCCTTGGTTCTCATCATGGCGCTCACAGCTTTGCTTGGGGATGCAGGCAAAGGTCTTGCCATGATTTTGCTAGCCGTGCAACTCACCAGCAGCGGCAGCCTTCTGCCCGTCGAACTCAGCGGTGGGTGGTTCATGCAAATCAGCCCTTGGTTGCCGCTGACGTGGTCGGTTCAGGCGATCAAGGCGACCATGTTTGACGCCTATGCAGGCGCTTGGCAATGGCCCTTGGTCCAATTGTTTGCTGTCTGCGTGCTCACATGGCTTCTGGGAAGCTTCACAGCAAAGTGGCGTTACGTCCGGCAATCCGGCAACTTGCGCCCGGCGTTGGACTTTTAGCTTCTGCAAGCAGGTAGTTGGCGCCAAGACGCTCAGGGAAGTTTCGGCTCCATGCGGTACTTCACCAGTATCTTGCGCCACTCGCCTTCTTGGATGAACTTGGCCAAACCGGCGTTGAATTCCCGTTGAAGTTTTTCAGAGTTTGGCCACGATTTAGGGAATACAGCGTAGTAAGGACGCACCAAACCAATAGGCTGCGGTGAGAAGTCCAAGTGATCAAATTTGGGAGCGTTGGCTTTTATCAGGTATTGGCACACGCTCACTTCACACACAAATGCATCAATCGCTCCAGAAGACAACAGGCGCAAGCCCGAGGACTCTGGCTCTGCGTCAAACACCTCTACATAAGCGGCAAATCTTTTTTCGGCAACAGCCTGTTGGAAGCCGGCGTCATAGCCATACCCTGCACTGCCGCCCACTCGCAATGTCCTGAGGTCGTCATAGGTCTTCCAGGGCAGCGGGGTTTTCTTTTCCTTAAAAAAAACATCCTTGACCGCGTTAATAGGTTCGCTAAACCAATAGAGAGCCTCGCGCTCCTTGGATTTGGTCATGCTAAACACCACGGCAAATTCGCCGCGCAAGGCATTCTGCTGAATCCGCGCCCAGGGTTGCACCTTGAAATCAGGAACGTACCCAGCCCGGCGCAAAACAGCTTCGACAATTTCAGCGTCTGCGCCCACCACTTTGCCGCTCGCGTTTTTGTATTCAAACGGAGGAAACTCCGACAAACCCACAGGAATAACTTGCTTTGCAGGTTCTATGGCCTGCACGGAATGCGCAAAACTGCCAGCAACGGCGGCAACTACGCACCCCAGCCAAATCCACCTGGGGGTTGAACTCCCGACGACCTTTGTATTGTTGCAATCCATGTCGCACCTTTATATTGACGCTGCACCACCAGGTCAGCATCTACAGATTACTCGCAAGCCCAAACTATAAACTGGCAAAAAGACTGCAGCATTTTGATGGAGGAGTTAGCCATGCCCACCCAATCCGTTCAGACCCTTTTGGAAGACATCCGCCTCGTAAGTGAGGAGCGTCATGCGGTGGTGGAAGCGGTACGCGCTTTGGTCAAAAAAACCATCCATCCCATTGCCGAAGAAGTGAAGTACGGCGGCGTTCTATTTGCCTCCGAGATTCCTTTCTGCGGGGTCTTTGCGTATAAGGAACACGTGTCGCTGGAGTTCAGCCGTGGGGCGCGCATCGACGACACACTGGGCCATCTTGAGGGAGCGGGCAAAGGGCGCCGGCATATCAAACTCATGTCGTTGGACGACATCAAGAACAAGAAGTTGGCCCAGTACTTGCCCCTGGCACTGGAAGCCGCAAAAGACGATGCCTGAACTTTCAATCAACACCAGCTACCGATCCCACAAAAGGAGAAACCGCAACATGGTGTCCAATACCCCCATGGACACGACAACCCGCACCGAGCAGCGACTGACCGATCTGGAAATCAAGGCCAGCTTTGCCGAAGACGCACTGGAACAACTCGACAAGATCATTGTTCGCCAGCAAGAACAGATTGAACTCCTGACACGTGAGTTGACCCACTTGCGCCAGCAGGCCAGTGAACCGGGCACACCACGCAACCTGCGTGACGAGTTGCCCCCCCATTACTGATTAAACCTCGAGGAGGAACCCTTATGAGCCTGCATACCTGGTGGCTATTTGTGATGATGACATTTGTGGTTTCGGCCACGCCGGGCCCCAATATGCTGCTGGTTATGAGTACCGGAGCACGCCAGGGTCTGCGCGGCGCAGTAACCAGCATGGCAGGCTGCATGACATCGTTGATGCTGATGCTGAGCTTGTCTGCAGCAGGGCTAGGCGCACTGCTACAGGCATTTCCCGCAGTGTTCGACGCGTTGCGTCTTGCGGGTGCAGCCTACCTCGCCTACCTGGGCGTGCAAGTGTGGCGCAGCCCGGTGCAAGAGAGCGCGCCGTCCTTGGGTGCCGCCCAAGGCAGCAACCTGGGTTCAGCGCTGGGCAGTTGGGCGCTGTTTCGCCAAGGTGCCCTGGTGGCCGCCAGCAACCCCAAGGCGATTTTGTTTGCCGCAGCGTTTTTCCCACAGTTCCTGAATCCATCACAACCCCAGTTGCAGCAGTTTGGCATTTTGCTGGGCACTTTTGCGGTGGTGGAAATCTCTTGGTATTTTGTCTATGCCGCCAGCGGCAAACAATTGGCGCGGTACCTGCAGCGGGCCAGCGTGATGCGGGCCTTCAATCGGCTAACCGGTGGTGTGTTTGTGGGGTTTGCTGCGCTGATGGCAGGTGCGAAGAGCTAATTCGCTATCAATTCAGTAGCTACTCGCGCAGTACTCAATTGGGTTAGATCAGGTTCTGATGCCTGGTGTCTTTTTCGATGTACATGCTTTGGTCGCAACGATGCAGCCAGTTGGCCAGGTTGTCCCCTAGGTGGGCACCGGCCACCCCCACGCTCACACTCACGCGAAGCCCCGGGTGCACGCCATGCCACGGGTGGGCATCCACCGCGTCTTGAATACGTTGGGCCAAACCAGGGGCGGCAGCCTCTTCCACATGCGTAAAGGCCACCACAAACTCGTCGCCGCCCAATCGCACAGGTACATCGCCTTCGCGCACAAAGCTCCGCAAAATGTGCGCCAGTTCTTGCAGCACGACGTCGCCCACCTGGTGGGAAAACCGGTCGTTGATTTGCTTGAACGAATCCACGTCCACAAACGCCATCGCGGGTGAAAGACCGCGCTCTGTGCCCTTGCGCAGCAAATCGGGCACCATGCGAGCCAGATAGCGGCGATTGAAAAGGCCAGTCAACGGATCCTCCATGGCCATTTGTTCCAGTTGCTGCGCATGCAGTTCCATGCGGCGGGCTGTGGCACGGTTGGCGCGGGCCTGCAGTTGCCATTCGATGCGTTCCTCGCGCTGTTGCATAGCCGCGTGGCGTAATTCGTTTTCACGCAATTTGAGCGCGCGCAATTGCGCTTGCGCAGCACGCTCTTTGCCCTGGGCTGACAGTAACTGGGCGGAAAGCAAATAGGCAATGCTGACCATGTGCTCGTGGTCGATGGACATGGCGGACTGCAGCATGCGGTGGCTGTGGTACTCGGCCAAAGGCCAGTCTTCAGCCGCCCACGCAATCTCTGCGCGCAGCCACAACTCGACCAAGACAACGGAAGGGTTCACTGCTCCGCGTGCGGCTGCGGCGTGCGCAAAATCAACGTGGCTTTGGGCCACCACCAAATCACCCAGCCAGCAGGCCTCAAAACCATCACACAAACCCATCAAAAGCTGGGCTTCTAATTGGGTACCTTGGATAACCAGGACCTTGGAGCGAGACTGGGCTGTGCGCGAACCCGCCTTGCGCAACGCCGCCAGGCGCTCTAGTGAACGAAATTGGCCCTGGTAATACCGGTCAAAAAAACAGCGGGTAACAACCATGGCGCGCTGATTCGCGCGGGGCTGGGTGGCTTCCATCCAATGGCCGTCGAATTCCAGTAGCTCAATGGCGCGCGAAAAGGCTTCATCGGCGCGCTCAAAGTTTCCACCAAAGGCATAGGCCTTGCCCAAATAGTTATAGGACATGGCCAATGAAGGCGCTGGCGCACCACTGCTGAGCTTAAGCCCCAGCAATGCGGCTTCCACACCCTCAGCGCTGTGGCCCATTACGCTGAGGGTGTAGGCCAGTGTGGCCAGCGCTTGGGCTTCGCCCAGCGAATCCTCACCCATTTGAAACAGGGTCGCTGCACGCTGGGCGGTTTCTTGGGCCCTTCGAAAGTGAGACACCACGCAGTCGGCCTGCGCCAACGACAACAAGGCACGTGCCTCACCGGAAACGTCTTGCGCTGCTTGGGCCCGACTTAAGGCGGACTTGGCCAGCAATAGGCTATGGGCCAAATCGCCGTGCTTGAGCGCCAGTTCAGCGTGGTGGGAGGATGGGCAATCGTGTTGCAGCGCAACATCAAGAAGATGCATGAGCGTAGCCCTCTCCTGGCACCCCGTCACTCCCCCAAACGGGTGAATTTGCGCTGGTTTCGATTCGTCAATGCAATTTAGTTAGCAAGTGCTAACGCCTTAACCTGAGCCCAAACGGGCATCCCGATCGCCAGCCCCAGCTGGTGTACGGAGCGGCGCGTTACACGGGCCAGCAAGTGGTCTGGGCCACAACCCAATTGCACCAAGACCTGCGCTGGGTGGGAGTCATCGGCAATGGCCAGTACCGTGCAAGGCACTACGTTTTGAATACTGGTCTGTAACGGCTCCTGCGTGGCCAGGCTCACATCCCGCGCCCAAACACGGACCCGCACCATGGCACCCACGGCCAGGCCGGTATCGACCAGCCACAGGCTGCCCCCCGCAAACGCCAACCGGGCCAGATGCCAGTGCGCATCTACCTGCACAACCCTGGCATGCAGCAGAGTTGCGACTTCATCACCCAAGTTCAACGGCACCTCTACCTGTGCCAACACCTGAGCCGCCGGACCACTGGCCTTCACCCGCCCCTGCGCCAGCACTACCAGGGTGTCGGCCAGGCGCACCACTTCGTCCACCGAGTGGGTCACATACAGCATGGGAATGTGCAGCTCGTCGCGCAATCGCTCCAGCCAGGGCAAGACTTCCTGCCTGCGTGCCGGGTCCAGCGCAGCAAGGGGCTCGTCCAGCAACAGCAGCTCTGGCTGGGTGGCCAGCGCCCTGGCGATGGCAACGCGCTGGCGCTCCCCGCCCGAGAGATTGTCCGTTGGTCGTGCAAGCAACGGCTCCAGGCCCAGCAAACCAATGGCGGTTTCCATCGCCAATAGCGCCTGTTGCTTGCCACTGGTTTTGGCCGCTCGCTTTTGGGCATAGGTCAGGTTGCCGCGCACATCCAGGTGTGCCAGCAAGCTGGCTTCCTGAAACACGTAGCCCACAGGGCGGCGCCAGGCGGGCAGCACAACGCCCAGGGCATCGTCTTGCCACACCGTCCCACTCATGCAAACACGAGCGTGGGCCGCCTGCTCCAGCCCGGCAACGCAGCGCAACACCGTGGTCTTTCCCGAGCCAGAAGCGCCAAACAAGACGGTGATGCCGCGCCCGGGCAATGCCAGGTCCACGTCGAGCGTGAAGCCGTTGCGCGACAAGTGCAAACGAATATGGTTGGTTTCCGTAGTCATGTGCGCAACCTGCTGCCCTGCGGGTTGAGCCAGCCCAAGCCGAGCAGCACCACAAATGAAAACACCACCATGCCAGCCGAGAGCCAGTGCGCCTGCGTGTACTGCAGCGCCTCCACATGGCCATAAATCTGGGTGGAGACCACACGGGTCTTCTCGGGGATATTGCCGCCCAGCATCAGCACCACACCAAACTCACCCACCGTGTGCGCAAAACTCAACACTGCCGCAGTGACAAAACCCGGACGCGCCAGCGGCAGGGCCACGGTCAAGAAGGCATCCAGCGGACTGGCCCGCAACGTGGAGGCCACCTCCATCGGGCGCTTGCCCATGGATTCAAATGCGTACTGCAAAGGCTGCACCGCAAACGGCAGCGAATACACCACCGAGCCCACCACCAGACCCGCAAAAGTAAAGGGCAGCAGGCCCCAGCCCAGGGCTTGGGTGAGTTGCCCCAGGGGCCCATCGGGCCCCAGGCTTACCAGCAAGTAAAAGCCCAGCACCGTGGGTGGCAGCACCAGCGGCAGCGCCACCACAGCCCCCACGGGTCCGCGCCAGCGTGAACCCGTGTGCGCCAACCACCAGGCCAGCGGCGTGGCCAGCACGAGGAGCAACACGGTGGTCACGCTGGCCAGGCGCAGCGTCAGCCAGATGGCGCCAAGGTCGTCAGGGCTCAGGGGCATGAAGGGGACGTTTCAGACTTCATAACCAAAGCTGCGGATCACGGCCTTGGCTGCATCGCTGCGCAAAAAGGCCATGAAGGAGGCTGCGGCCACATTGTCTTTGCCAATCTTGATCAAGATGGCATCCTGGCGCAGCGGACTGTGCATGTTGGCGGGTACCACCCACGCCGAGCCTTCAGCGATCTTGCCGCCCACCATGACCTGCGACAGCGCCACAAACCCCAGTGCGGCGTTGCCGCTGGACACAAACTGGTAGGCCTGCCCTATGCTTTCGCCCTGCACCAGTTTCGGTCGCAGACTGGCGCTGAGCCCGAGCGTGGCCATCACCTCCACGGCCGCCGCACCATAGGGCGCCAGCTTGGGGTCAGCCAGGGCCAGGTGGTCAAAATGCCCGCTGCGTAGCACCTCGCCTTTGTCGTCCACGACACCGGCTTGACGGCTCCACAACACCAGGCGGCCCGTGGCATAGGTGAACTGCGAGGCCACCACGCCAGCGCCCTCTTTGCCCAGGCGCGCGGGGGTTTCGTCGTCGCCCGAAAGCAGGACCTGGAACGGCGCGCCGTTCTTGATCTGCGCATACAGCTTGCCCGTGGAGCCCACCACCACCTTAGCCTTGTGGCCAGTGGCTGCGACAAAAGCAGCGGCAATTTTTTGCGCCGGTGCGCTGAAGTTGGCGGCCACCGCCACCGTGACTTCTTCGGCATGCAGGGTGCCGCTGGAAAAGGCACCGATCAGGGCAAACATACCGGCCCAGCGCATAACTTTTTGCAAGGGACTCATGGAAAATTCGCTATTCCAAAAAAGGATAGCGTAGCATAGCCGTTATGACATCTCGCCCCTCTTTATCCGGCGCTGGACTCGCAGGCGCACTGGGCCACGAGGTCGCAGACAAGCGGCTGGACATCTTGCGCCGCATTGGCCAGGTGGGCTCGATTTCTGAAGCTGCGCGCGGCGCTGATGTGAGCTACAAGGCCGCCTGGCAGGCCATCGACACGCTGACCAACCTGGCCGGTGCCCCGCTGGTGGAGCGCACCGTGGGCGGCAGTGGCGGCGGCGGCGCGCAACTCACGGCCACGGGGAGGCAGCTGCTGGACGCGGCCGAAACATTGGCAGAGATGCGCCAGCAAGCGCTAGTCCAAATGGAAAAACGCCACGCCGCATCAGACGTCGTGGCGCCCCGCCTTGCAGGGCTAGGCCTGCGCACCAGCATGCGCAATCAGCTTCCCTGCCATGTGGTGGCACTGGAGCGGGCTGGGCGGGCAATGATGGTTCGTCTTCACCTGGAAGACGGCACCGAACTTGCCGCGCGCATCACACGCGAAAGTGCGGAGCTGCTGGGCTTGGCAGTGGGCAAAGAAGCCCTTGCTCTGGCCAAGGCCACGGCGGTGGCGGTGGTGACCGCCGTATCAGAGAAGACCGCGCCCTGCAACTACCTGACTGGCACGGTCGCACGGCAGACACCTGACCCGTCAGGCAATGAGGTGGTTTTGACACTGACCTGCGGATTGCAAATAGTGGGTTTTGCCGCACCCGGCTTCAAGCACAGAAAAGGGCAAGCGGCTGTGGCGGTGTTTGACTATGCAGCGGTTGTACTGGCAGTTGGCGCCTAGTCCAAAACGCTCCTATTTCAGGAGCTACTCGCGCACTATCCACAAAGGCTGCAGCCCATTTTCATCTAACTCTTCAACTGGCGGCCTGTGCTGTATCGATAAAGTCAGACACCCGCGTGAGTTGCTCCGGTACGTTAAGTGCCGGTGCGTGACCACACCCCGGCACCTCTACCACTTGCAAAAGCCCGGATGCACCTGGCCCGCGCGTGGCCATCTCCAGCACGGTCTGTGGCAACACCAAATCGGATTCCGCGCCCCGCAGGCACAACACGGGTACGCGGATGCGGTCATAGTGGTCCCAGATACGGTAGTCGTCTGGGTACTGGGTGAATTGCTGCACCATGGCCGGATCGTAGTGCGGCGTCACACGCCCATCGGGCAAGCGGCGAGTAGAGGTCTCTGTCAAGTGGCGCCACTGCGCATCGCTCAACCATCCATAGGGCTGGTAGACCTGTCGGAAAAATGCCTCCAGCTCCAGCACCGTGTCAAAGGCCGGTGGAGTGCCCGCATAGGCACGGATGCGGTCAATGGCGGCACTGGCCAGCTCAGGGGCGTTGTCATTGAGCGTGAGGCTCAGGATGCGGCCTTGCAACTGCGGTTGCAACAAACCACCCGCGCACACGGTACCTATGGCGCCGCCCATGGAAGTACCTACCCAATGGGCGTGCTCAACCTGCAGCCCCTCCATCAAATCCGCAGCAAGACGGGCGTAAAACGCCAAGCAATACTCTTGCGCGGGAAAGCGGCTCCACTGACTCAAGCCACGGCCCAAGGTGTCGGGGCAAATCACGCGATAGCGTGGGCTCAAGTAGCGCGCCAGTTCATCCATGTCGCGCCCTGTGCGCGCCAAACCATGCCAGGCGATGACCACGGGCGCATCGGCCGCGCCCCACTCCATGCAATGCACTTCATAGCCCGCGCAACGCACGTAACGAGACGTGGGCATGGAAAACGACGGGGACGTGTTCATGCCTTGCCCCCCAAGCTGGCCGCCCGCAGGCGCCCTACTACACCGGTAGGAAAGTAATACACGGACAGCACGAACAGAACGCCCAGCCAGAGCAGCCATCGGTCGGGCGACAGGAGTGCGGAAAGCCAGGGCAACGCGCTGGCCGCTTCGCTGCCCAAGCGCAACAAGTCTTGCAGATAGCTTTGGGCGACCAAAAAGAGGACCGCCCCAATGATGGATCCATACAGCGTGCCCATACCACCGATGACAACGATCAGCAGCACGTCCATCATGATCTCAAAGGACAGCGAGGTGTCTGGTCCGTTGTAGCGCAACCAGAGCGCCAGCATGGCGCCAGCCAACGTGGCAAACATGGCCGACAGAATACTGGAGATGGTGCGGTACACGACCACACGGTAGCCAATAGCCTCGGCGCGAAATTCATTCTCGCGGATGGCCTGCAACACACGACCAAACGGGGAATTGACGATGCGCAACAGCGCAAGAAACAAAACCGAAGCCATCACAAACAGCAGGTAAAAGGACAGCAAACGGCCATCCAGGGAGGCCCCCAGAAACGGCGCCTCGCTGAACTCGAAGCTGGGTGACAACACGGCGGGCACCTTGAAGGTCAAACCGTCCTCTCCGCCGGTGAATTCATGCAACTGCGAAACCAGTGTGAGAAAAGCGGAGGCCACTGCCAAGGTGATCATGGCAAAGAATATGGCCCGCACGCGCAGCGAGAAAAGGCCGATGAGCCACGCCAACACGAGCGATAGCACCAACGCCCCCCCAACTCCGACCGCCAGCGCACTCCAGGTGGGGCCCAAGCGTGTGGTGGCAATGGCAACGCCATAGGCACCGATGCCAAAAAACATGGTGTGGGCGAAGCTGACAATGCCGGTATAGCCCAACAGGAGATCAAAACTGGCTACCAGCACGATGAAAACCAGCACTTTGGCCGCCACATTGAGCGCTTTAACACCAGGAAAGAGGAAGGGCGTAAAGGCCAATGCCAGCACCAACACCGCCAGCATCAGGGCAAGCCAGCGGCTGCGCGGCAGGTCATTGGAAAGTATGCGTTTCAACATAGGTGCACCTGACATAAGCGACCACACATAAAAGGGGAGCAAAGAGTGTTCATCGGTTCGCTACCGGATAGACGCCTTGCGGGCGCCAGAGCAGGATGGCGACCATGAGCGCGATGTTGGAAAACAACGCGACCTTGGGAGCGAGGAAGCCGGTGTAATTGGCCATGAGTCCCACCAGCAGCGCGCCTATCAGGGCTCCGCCGGTGGAGCCCAACCCGCCAATGATGATGACAATGAAGATCAGCACATTGACCTGTGCGCCCATCTGCGGCGTGACGGTCTGTTGGTACAAGCCCCACATCACGCCCCCCAGGCCGGCCAGCGCACTGCCCACCACAAACACCCCGACAAACAGGCGCTTGATGCGGTAGCCCAGGCTCTCCACCATCTCGCGATCCTGCACTCCGGCACGGATGAGCAAACCTATCTTGGTACGGCCCAACACCCAAGCCAGCGCAGCGAATACCACCAGACCCACGGCGACTGCCATGAGCCGGTATTTTTCAATGGACGCATCCCCCAGCAGCACTGCTCCCCGCATGCCTTCGGGCAGCGGCAACGCAATCTGGGCAGGCCCCCACATCACTTTGATCAGCTCCTCGCCAATAATCATGCCGCCCATGGTGATGAGGATTTGCTTGAGGTGCTGGCCGTACACCGGGCGCACAATAAAGCGCTCAAACGCCAATCCCACACCGCCGGCCACTGCCATGGCAATCAACATGGCGGGAAACACCGCCACCAAGTTGCGCCATAGTTCTGGTGAACCGGTCCAATTCCCCATGGCACCCATCACTGTGGTGGCGACAAATGCACCCAACGCGATAAACAAGCCGTGGCCAAAGTTCAGTACATCCATCAAGCCAAACACCAATGTGAGGCCTGAGGCAATGATGAAGATGATCATGCCCATAGCCAAGCCTGCAACGGTGAGGGTGAGCCAGGTGCTGGGTGAACCCACCAACGGCAAAGCCAACACCGCCAGCAGTGGCACCAGTGCCAACGGTTTCCAGTCAAAATCGCGTGTTTTCATAGTGACAACCCCAGCAGCGTGCGCTGCAACGCTTCGTCTTCGGCCAGGGCCTGCATGGCACCTGCGTGCACCACACGGCCGTCATCCATTACGGCTACGTGGTCGCCCAGGCGTTTGGCGAAACTGATGTTCTGCTCCACCAGCAAAATGGTGGTACCGGTTTGCTTGAGTTGGGCAAAGGCATCAATCATGTTGTTGATGATGGCCGGCGCGAGGCCCTTGCTGGGCTCATCCACGATGAGCAGTTTGCGGGGCTCCACAATTGCACGGGCTACGGCCAGCATCTGCTTTTGCCCGCCTGATAGCTTGCCTGCGGGATGGTTCCAGAACTTTTCAACGGGGGGAAACAAGGAAAAGATCCACGAGAGTCGCTTTTGATCGATTTGGTGTGCACGCTTGGCCTTGCGCGCAGCCAACAACATGTTCTCCTGCACCGTCAAGTCGGCAAAGATTCCCATGTTTTCTGGCACATAGGCAATATCCAGGCCGGCAATGTGCGGGGTCTCGACAGCGGTAATGTCCTTGCCGTCAAACACCACCCGGCCCTGGCTCGCATGCCACAGGCCCATGATGGTGCGCAGCGTGGTGGTCTTGCCAGCCCCGTTGCGCCCCAGCAGCATGGTGAGTTGTCCGCTTGGCACCTGCAGGTCCACACCATGCAAGATGTGGTAGGCGCCGATATGGGTGTGCACGCCTTCGAGGGTGAGCAAGTTATCGCTCATGCAACCTCCTTGGCGGCAGGGGCTACGCCCAGATAGGCTTGCTGCACCACGGGCGATGCAATGACCTCCGCAGGGTCCCCATCGGCCACCAACGCGCCGTTGTGCAACACGATGATGCGGTCCGCCAACTCACGCACCACGTCCATCTTGTGCTCCACCAGCAGGATGGTTTTGGACGGGTCTTTTTTCAGCGTGCGAATCAGGTTCAGGATGACGGGTGCCTCATCGGCACTCATGCCCGCCGTGGGTTCGTCAAACATATACACATCCGGGTCCAGCGCCATCAACAGCGCGACTTCCAGCTTGCGCTGATCACCATGGGGCAGAGACGCCACGGCGGCGTCTTTTTTGTCATGCAACGCAACAGCCTGCAATATCTCCCGTGCGCGCTGTGTCAGCCCCGCATGGTCACTCCAAATACTCCACAGGTTCAGGCCTCGCAGATGCTTGCCGTCTTGGGTGGCTTGTACGGCCAGACGCACGTTCTCCAGCACACTGAGGTTGGGGAACAAATTGGTGAGCTGGAACGCCCGGCCCAGCCCTGCACGGGTACGTGCCGATGGGCTGAGCGACGACAGGTTGACCCCATTCAAATACACCCTGCCCTGCGTGGCCTGCAATTGGCCCGAGATCAGGTTGAAATAGGTGGTCTTGCCCGCTCCATTAGGGCCAACGATGGCGGTCAAAGTGCCAGGCATAAAACTGCAGCTGACAGCATTCACCGCCACGTGGCCGCCAAAGCGGATCGTGAGATCTTTGGTTTCAAGCATAGGGTCCCCGTGTGTCGGGGTTAGAAAAGGCGGCACCGCGCAGGTGCCGCCGGGACGTCAACGCTGGTTGCGGATGGGCACGGCCATTTCTTCGGCCTTGATTTCCCGTACCAACTCTGGCACACCCCAAGCAAACGCAGGGTCCACCTTGATCTTGAAGTGGTACATGCTCTGCATGGCTTGGTGGTCTTCTTTGCGGAAAGTCATCTTGCCTTTGGGCGTGTCAAAGCTCATACCTTCCATCGTCTTGATTAGCGTATTGGCACTGGCGTCCCCATTGCTGGCTTTCAGCGCAGTGACCACGGCCATGGCGGCCGAGAACCCACCGGCGGTGAAAAAGTCAGGTGGTGCCTTGAACTGGCTGTAGTGGCGCGCCACCATGGCTTCGTTCACAGGATTTTTGGGCATGCCAAAGTAGTAGTAGGCCGCACCTTCCATCCCGGGAAACTGCTTGTACGCCACCATGGCCGGAAGAATGTTGCCACCCGTCGCAATCTCGATGCCATGGCGTTTCAAGTCCATGTCTGCAATCTTGAAGGGATTGCCGCCGGCCCAGATGATGAAGATGACTTTGCGGCCGGGTTGGTCCTTGAGCTTGTCGATCAAGCGCTGACCACCAGCGGTGAAATCGGTGGTTGCAGGCGGCAAGTATTCTTCGTGTACCAGCTTGGCCTTCTTGATTGCCTCTTTGAAGGCCTTTACACCGTCGCGACCAAAGGCGCTGTCCTGGGCCATGGTTGCAATCGTCACTCCAGCCTTGTCCAGTGCGACGGCATTGGCGATCGCATCCTGGCTGCTGTTGCGGCCCGTACGGAAGATGTATTTGTTCCACTTGTCACCGGTGATGGAATCTGCCACGGCGGGCTCCACCACCAGTATTTTTTTGTACTCTTCCGCCACAGGCAACATGGCCAAAGCGACGGGCGAAGCCGTGGGGCCTACCGCCAAGTCCACCTTGTCATCGCCATAGGCAGCAGCCAACAGACTCTTGCCCTGGTCGGGTTTGCCTTGGTCGTCTCTCTCGATCACAGTGATCTTCTTGCCGGCCACCATCATGGTGCCACCCGTCGCGTAATCCAAACCCATCATGAAGCCGGTCTGGGTTTGCTTGCCGTAGGCCTCCAGAGGCCCGGTCTTGCTGTAGATGTGAGCGATCTTGATTTCCTTGGACTGCGCAAATGCAGCGCCTGAAATCAAGCCAGCGCAGAGGCCGGCGGCGATGAGCGTAGCCTTGGCGGCCCAGCGGGTGGTTTGCATGTTTGTCTCCTGTGTTGTGGTATTGCGGCATGCAATCAGCACTTTGCGTGCCAAGAACGTAAGTGCTTGATTTAACTCAGGAAACTGCAAAGTGCATGAAAGAAAACAAAAGTAACTGACTGAAAAAAATACACTTTATTTGTCTAAATTTCAGACAACTGAATTATTTTTAGACAATTCGAGGCGCGCGTATAGCGTCGCTCGTGAAATGCCCAGGGCCTTGGCCACGGCCACTTTGTTTCCACCCAAAGCCTGCATGGCGTCGCGAATGGCAAGAACCTCCAGCGCAGCAATCTGATCCGCCAGAGGACGGACCACGGGAGCCGCGCTGGCGGACATATCCGCTTCCGGGGCAATGGTGCGCACAGTAGGCTGCAGCGGCTGCACCCCGGATTCGCGAAGTACGCTGGCAAACACATCCGCTTCAACGCGGGCGGTTTCGCTTCGCATCACCGCTTGTTCCAGCACATTGCGCAACTCACGAATATTCCCGGGCCAAGGCTGGGCCTCCAGCATGGACAGAGCATCGGGCGATAACTCTGGGGGAGGCAAGCCACTGCGCAGCGCTACGTCTTCGCCCAGCACCTCCAGCAAGGCCGCAATATCAGCCCTGCGCTCACGCAATGGAGGCACGCGGATAGGCAACACATTGAGGCGGTAAAACAAATCCTCACGGAACGTGCCTGCACGCACGAGGCGCACCAGGTCCCGCGAGGTGGCCGCAATGACGCGCACATTCACAGGCAACAGTTTGTTGGACCCCAGGGGTTCAATTTCGCTTTCTTGCAACGCACGCAGCAGTTTGCTTTGCAGGGCCTGGGGCATGTCGCCAATCTCGTCAAGAAACAAGGTCCCGCCATCGGCCAGGCGGAACTTGCCATCTCGCCCCTTGCGATCCGCGCCGGTGAAAGCGCCGGGCGCGTAGCCAAAGAACTCCGCCTCCAACAAGGTCTCGGGCACTGCGGCGATGTTGACGCTGATGAAGGGGCGACGGGCGCGACCGGATGCAGCGTGGATCGCATGCGCCAAAAGCTCCTTACCCGTGCCGGTCTCGCCCAGCAGCAATACCGGGCTGCTGGACAGTGCGGCGCGGCGGGCATGGCGCTTCACTTCCACCGCCGCCGGGCTCAAACCCACAAAACTGGCAAAGGTGTATTTCGACTGACGCTGCCCCGGCGCTTGCAAACGCTGGGACGCCAGCTCCCGGCGGGCGTCGTCCAGATCACGCTGAAGCAATGAAAATTTTTCAATCAGGGGCTGTAGCGTGGTTTCCGCGTGGTCAAACAACACAATGCCCAGTGCACCAATGACTTGTCCCTGGGCATCTCGAAGTGGAATGCGGCTGACGACAAAGGTCCCCGCACGATTGGTCAGCAGATCAATCAGGATGGGCTTGCCTGTCTCGAGCACCTGATGCATCTGCGTGTTGTGGACCACCATGGAAACCGGGTGGCCCACGAAGTCTTCCTCACGCTCGAAGCCCAACGCAGGCAGAAACCGTTTGTACTGCTCGTTGATCCAGACCACACGCGCTTGGCGGTCAACCAGCATCATCCCCTCGCTGGCACTGGAAAACAGCGCAAACATGGAGCGCGCAGCCAGTTCCAGAATACTTTGTGCGTCGCGGGGCAGGGAGTCAGGAGTGGGCATGCGCGAATGTTAACGCAGGAACCACTCTTGAAACGCTACAAATTCAGGAGCTACTCGCGCATACTCCACAATGGCTAGAGGCCAATTTCACACCTAACGTGGGTCAGCCGATCGCTTCGATGTTTTTGCGCGAAAACCGTTTGAACACGCGTGGCAAGATCAACACGGCAGCGATCACCACCAACAAGGTTACCGACATGGGACGTTGCAGGAACACCATGGCACTACCCTCCCCGATCGACATGGCGTTGCGCAACTGCGCCTCGGCCAAGGGGCCCAAAATCATGCCAACAATGACGGGCGCCGTAGGGAAATTGAAGCGGCGCATGAGAAGCCCCAGAAGACCAATGGCGTAGAGCAAAAACAAGTCGAACGCGCTCTGGCGCATGCCGTAAGAACCTACCGTCGCAAAAATCAGGATGCCAGCGTACAACTGCGCCTTGGGTACCTTGAGCAACTTGACCCACAGGCCCACCAAGGGCAGGTTCAGCACCAGCAGCATGATGTTGCCGATGTAGAGGGACGCGATCAGCGCCCACACCAGCGCCGAGGAGCTGGTAAACAACTGTGGCCCGGGCTGGATGCCGTAATTCTGGAACGCCCCCAGTAGCACCGCCGTTGTGTTGGAGACCGGTATTCCCAGCGTCAACAAGGGGATCATGGCGGTAGTGACTGTGGCGTTGTTGGCCGCCTCCGGACCCGCTACCCCTTCGATGGCACCCTTGGTACCAAATTCCGCTTGGTGCTCCGGTTTGGCCATCTTCTTTTCGACGGCATAACTTAAGAAGGTGGGAATCTCGGTGCCTCCGGCAGGGATGCAACCAAAGGGTGCGCCAATGGCACTGCCACGTAGCCAAGCCGGAATGGACCGCTTCCAGTCGGATACTGTCATGGACACCCGACTCATCTTGTTCTTGGTCTCGACCACCTTGCCTTCAAACAGCACGGCGTGCAAGGCTTCGGCCACTGCAAAAAGGCCCACCGCCACCAGCACGATCTCCACCCCGTCCAGCAGCTCTGGCGTTCCGCCGGTATAGCGCGCCTGTCCTGTAATCTGGTCCATGCCAATCAGGCCTATGGCAAGCCCGACAAAAAGGGCCGTCAAGCCCCGTAAGGTGCTCTGCCCCAACACCGCACTCACGGTAGTGAAGGCCAACAACATCAGGCAGAAGTATTCGGGTGGGCCCAACTTGACAGCGTATTCCGCCACCAGCGGTGCAAACAACGTCACTACCACGGTGGCGATGGTACCGGCCACAAACGACCCAATGGCCGCTGAAGCCAGCGCTGCTCCCGCGCGCCCGTTTTTGGCCATCTTGTTGCCCTCCATGGCCGTGACCATGCTGGAGGTTTCACCCGGCGTATTAAGCAGAATGGAGGTGGTCGAGCCACCGTACATCGCTCCGTAATAGATCCCGGCAAAGAAAATCATCGAGGCCGTTGCCTCGACCTGGGTGGTAATGGGGAGCAGCATCGCCACAGCGGTGGCTGGGCCGATGCCCGGCAACACGCCTACGGCTGTGCCCAACGCGCAACCCACGAACGCCCACAACAAATTGACCGGCGTACCCGCCGTCATGAAGCCCTGAAGCAATTGGTTCCAGATATCCATCACAGCCACCCGCTTTGCGTCAAACCTGGCAAGCTAATGGCCAGAAACTTGGTAAACATCCAATACACCGGCGCGGCAATGAGCAAACCCACCACCACGTCCTGCAACCAAGAACGCACGCCGCCTGCAGGCTGCCCTTGTGACATGCGCATCCCGCGAGCGGCCAGCACAAAACACAAGGTGCAGCTGAAAATAAAACCGATGGTGGTAATCAAGGCACCGTTAACCAGCAGGCCCGCTGACATCCAGACGAAGCCCAGCCAGAAGGGTGGGGCTTCGTCCTCTGCATCATCCATACCACGAAAGCCGCCGGACCGGGCCTCCCAAAGCAGCCCGCCTCCGCACAGCAACAAGGCCAATGACACAACCCAAGGCAGAAAATTAGGGCCCACGCCCGCGTAGCCTGCCTCAGAAGGAATGAACCAAGCGCCTATGGCCAGCCCCACCGAGAGCAACAGCACTCCCAGGGCCAGCGCAGATTGCTGGCGTGCCTTGATTACCGCCCGCATCACAACATGCCGGCCAGGTGCATCACACCGCGCAAGCTGGAGAACTCGTTGTCCACAAAGTCGTCAAACGCCTTGCCGGTCAGAACTGCGGGCATCCAACCATTTTTTTCCAGCGACTCTGCCCATGACTTCGACTTGGTCGCCTTAACCACCATGTCAGTCAGCGCGGCGCGTTGCTCTGCCGTAATGCCGGGAGCACCGTAAACTGCGCGCCAGTTGCCCAGTACCACGTCAAAACCTTGTTCGCGCATGGTGGGCACATTGATGCCAGGCAAACGCTTTTCAGACGTCACGCCAATTGCGCGCATCTTGCCGGCTTTGATGTACTCCGCAAACTCGCTATAACCGCTGCCACCCACGGTGACGTTGCCACCCAAGATGGCTGCAGTGGCTTCACCGCCGCCACGGAATGCCACGTAATTCACCTTCTTGGGATCGACGTTCACTTTGGTAGCCAACATGGAGGCACAGATGTGCTCCGTGGACCCGCGCGAACCGCCACCCCACTTCACACTGCCGGGGTCTTTTTGCATCTGCGCAACGACATCTTTCATGGTCTTGAGCGGGGAATCGGCAGGCACCACAAACACGTTGTACTCGCTGGTAATACGGGCAATGGGAGTGGCCTTGTCCAGACCCACGGCTGGCTTGCTGGTAATGATGCCACCCACCATCACTGCGCCCGTCATCAACAGCGCATTGGGGTCCCCTTTGCTGGCATTTACAAACTGCGCCAAGCCGATCACACCAGCGGCGCCGCCCTTGTTTTCGTATTGGACGGTATCTGCCGCCTTGGAATCAATCAGCGCTTTGCCCAAGGCTCGGCCAGTGCCGTCCCAACCACCACCCGGGTTGGCGGGAATCATCATCTTCAGGTTGGCAGCGGCTCGGGCTGACAGGGGAAGTGAGCCGGCGGCGGCCAAAACGGCCATGGACTTCAGAAAGGTATCACGACGCATGGGATGTCTCCTTGTGTTGAATGCAGGCCCTATGATGCGAGCCCAGCCTGTCAAACGGCTGTCCAAACGCCTAGGGAAAACCCCATGCACTTGTTGCTCATCGAAGACGACCTGGCCCTGCACACCGCGCTGCAGCGCAGCTTGGTGCGCGCGCAAATGCGGGTGGACGTATGCAGCGATGGGCGATTGGCTTTGGCGCACTGGCGCAGTGCCGAGCCCGACGTAGTGGTACTGGACCTGAGCCTGCCAGGAGTGGACGGGCTGGACATTTTGAAAGCCGCACGATCCCAGGGTCTGGACACACCGGTGCTGATCCTCACCGCCCGAGGAACCGTGGGGGACAAAGTACTGGGGCTGAATGCGGGTGCCGACGACTACCTGCCCAAGCCCTTTGATTTGGACGAGCTTGAGGCCCGCGTGCGCGCCCTCTATCGCCGCCACTCGAACAGCACACAGGTCGCCCACCCCGACCTCCAACTGGGCGCCCTTCGCCTGGACAAAACCAGCGGCGCGCTGTACCACCGCCAGCAGATCATGGACCTGAGCCCGCGCGAACTCGCGTTAGTGGCCGCCCTGATCGCGCGCCCCGGCCATGCGGTGAGCAAAGAGCGTTTGTTTGAAGTGGTATTTCCAGGCGCGACAGAAGTCCAGTTTGAAGCGATTGAAGTGGTGGTGTACCGCCTGCGCAAGAAACTTCTGGGTACCGGGGTTGCACTTGTCACGCTGCGGGGTCTGGGCTATCTGTTAAAAGCAGTAGGCTAAATGGTCTCGGACAACCGCCCCCCCCTCTCCCTGCGGCGCAGCCTGCTGCTGGGGATTTTGCTGCCCATCTTGCTATTTGTGGTGGTGGACACCATCAGCCTGTACCGGCATGCACTGAGTGCCGTGAACACCGCCTACGACCGCACGCTACTGGCTTCTGCCAAGGCAATTGGCGAACTCCTGGATATTGAAGGCGACGGTCCGCAGGCACGCCTGCGTGCGCAAGTGCCCTACTCCGCACTGGAAGCGTTTGAGGCCGACAACCGCAGCCGCATGAGTTACCGCATTTCGGATGCACAAGGGCAGTGGATCGATGGCGCCGAGGATCTGCCTGCCTGGCGCGGCACCTTGCCCAACCAGGGACCCTACGCTGCGCTGGTGGATTTTTATGACGACAGTTTTCGCGGCGACCCGGTCCGCGTAGCCGTGCTGCTGCAACCCGTTGCCACACGGCGCGAACGCACCATGGCCATGGTGCAAGTGGCTGAAACGCTGGAACTGAGGCGCACTCTGGCGCGGCAGATCCTGATCGACACGCTACAGCGCCAGGCTATTTTGATCACCGTGATTACCGCTGTGGTGCTGGTCGTTGTACAGCGTGTCACACGCCCGGTACGCCGCATGAGCAGCGAGCTGCAACAACGTCTTGAAGAGGACTTGACCCCCCTGAATGCAGCGCACCTGCCGCTGGAAATACGACCGCTGACCGATGCCACCAACCAAGTGATGGTGCGCCTGCAGCATTTGTTGGACCACCAAAAACGCTTTGTGCGGGATGCAGCCCACCAGCTGCGCACGCCACTGGCAGTGCTCAAAGTACAGGTCCAGTCGGCACTGCGCGGGGATGTGGCGCCCACGGAAGCCCTGCAAGAGATTCAAACCACGGTCGACCGTGCCACCCTTTTGGCCAACCAAATGCTGTCGCTGGCCAAGGTGGAGCAGGTCAAACAGCAACAAGACTTTGACACCATGGATTGGGCCGAGCCGCTGCGCGCCATAACCCTGGACGTGTCTGCCCTGATTGCGGACAAGGACCTGGATTTTGATATTCACACCGACACCTGCTGGGTGCATGCCCACGAGTGGATGTTGCGCGAAATGGCCCGCAACCTGCTGCACAACGCCATCCGATTGAGCCCGCGCGGCGGTCGCCTCTGTGTGCGCCTGCAGCCGCAGGACGGCATGGCGGAGTTGCATATCGAAGACAGTGGCCCTGGTATTTCGGACGAATTGCGGCTGCGCCTATTCCAACCATTTGCGGCAGGCAACGCCCATTCGGGCTCCGGCTTGGGTTTGACCATCACGCACGAAATGGTTCGGGCGCTGGGTGGCACCATTAGCCTCACCAATGTGTATGAGCACGGTTTGTGCGTGGGTTTGGATGCCTGTGTACGATTGCCCCTTCATTCCCCACCTTCCTAAACCGGCATGGACAGCACCCGTATTGACAAATGGCTTTGGGCAGCGCGTTTCTTCAAGACACGTTCGCTGGCCACCGACGAGGTGAACAAGGGCCGTGTGCAAATGGCGCAGCATGACATCAAACCCTCCAAAGAAATCAGGGCGGGCGATGTGCTGACCATTTGGCAAGCCAAGATACCGCGCACGGTGGTGGTGAAAGCAGTGAGCGACCAACGGGGCCCGGCTCCGGTGGCGCAGCAGCTCTATGAGGAAACGCCGCAAAGCGTCGCCAAGCGCGCCGAGATGGCCGAGCACAACCGCCTGGCCACCGAACCGGCGCACGCGCTCGAACATGGCCGGCCGACCAAGCGCGACCGCCGCGCACTCGACAAAGGCTGGGGTTCCCGCTGGAGCGCATCGGTGGACTGACGCTGTAAATCCTAAAGGGCATGATTCGGCTTGGGGCGGCACGAAGTTGAAACCTTGTCCATGGCGCACGCACAGGATTTTGACCGGGGGTTTGCGGCGATAATCGTGGGCACGCCTGCCATCGGCACGGCCCTGTTTTTACCGCTCTTTGGAAAGTACTTTGCGCATGACCGCCCTCTCCCCCGTCTCTATCTCCCCGGTTGAGGACATCGTTGCCGACATGCGCGCAGGTCGCATGGTCATTCTGGTGGACGAGGAAGACCGCGAAAACGAAGGCGACTTGGTCCTGGCGGCAGACCATGTAACCGCCGACGCCATCAACTTCATGGCCAAATTCGGCCGTGGTCTGATTTGCCTGACCCTGACCCGCGAACGCTGCGAGTTGCTCAAACTCCCTCCCATGGCCACCCGAAATGGCACCAAACACAGCACGGCGTTCACCGTTTCTATTGAAGCAGCCGAAGGGGTAACTACCGGAATCTCTGCCGCCGACCGCGCCCGTACGGTACAAGCCGCTGTGGCCAAAAACGCTGTCGCCAATGACCTGGTGCAACCGGGCCACATTTTTCCCTTGCAGGCCGTCGACGGTGGGGTATTGATGCGTGCAGGCCATACCGAAGCGGGTTGCGACCTCTCGGCCATGGCTGGCTGCACCCCGGCGGCCGTGATCTGCGAAATCATGAAAGATGATGGCACCATGGCCCGCCTGCCCGACCTGCAGCTGTTCGCCGCCGAGCATGGACTGAAAATCGGCACGATTGCCGACCTGATCGAGCACCGTAGCCGCAACGAGTCCCTGATCGAAAAACTCGGCGTTCGCCCCATGCACACCGCCTATGGCGAGTTCACTGCCCACGCGTTCCGGGACACCACGGGTCAGGGTGTGCACCTGGCGTTGGTGAAGGGGAGCTGGGACGCCAGCACCGTGGTACCCGCACGGGTGCACGAACCCCTGTCGGTGCTGGACGCGCTTGAAATCAACCGCACTATGCATAGCTGGAGCCTGGACGCCGCGCTGGCCTTTATTGCCAAGGAAGGCAAAGGCGTGTTGGTGCTGTTGAACTGCGGCGAAAGCGGCGAACAACTGCTGTCCCAATTCGAAGGCACGGCCCGCGCGTCCCAAGCGCCCGAGCGTGGCCGTATCGACCTGCGAACCTATGGCATCGGCGCCCAGATTCTTTTGCAATGTGGCGTACAGAAAATGCAACTCATGGGCAGCCCCCGCCGCATGCCCAGTTTGAACGGCTACGGCTTGGAAATCACCGGATACATCTGCAAGTAAACCGCCGCATACCTTGCGGAACTTGACAGCAAAATCCGACCATCACCTGAAAGGACCTCCACCATGTTTGGCGCAGACAAAGGCACGACTACCGAAGACCGCCTCAACGGCAAGAAACTGACCATTGGCATCGTTCAAGCACGTTTCAACGCCAGCGTTACCGACGCCCTGGCGGCCGCCTGCAAGACCGAGCTGCTGGCGCTGGGCGTGGCAGACAAAGACATCGACCATGTAACCGTACCTGGTGCACTAGAGGTTCCCGTGGCCCTGCAGGCCATGGCCGAAAAGGGCAAGTACGACGCGCTGATAGCCCTGGGCTGCATTATTCGCGGCGAAACCTACCACTTTGAACTGGTAGCCAACGAGTCGGGCTCGGCCGTTACCCGCTTGGCATTGGACTACCAATTGCCGATCGCCAACGCGATTCTGACCACAGAAGACCTGCCCCAGGCGATTGCCCGGCAAGTGGAAAAAGGCCGCGATGCGGCCCGTGTCGCCATAGAAATGGCCAACATTCTGGAAAGTATTTGATGAGCGACACCCCTTCCTCTTCCGCAGCCAAGCGCCCGCCCCGCCAGTCGCGCACCGGCCTCACCGCCACCGGTGCACGCAAAGCGGCCGGCAAGTCCAACCGTACGCGGGCACGCGAATTTGCCCTGCAAGGCCTCTACCAGAGCCTCGTGGGTCGCAATGCGGTCGAAGACATTGATCCGTTTACGCGCGACCTGGCGGGCTTCAACAAGGCCGACGCGGCGCACTTTGACGCGCTGCTGCACGGCTGCGTGGAACATGGCGAAGCGATGGACGCCCTGATCGCCCCGCTGCTGGACCGCCCTTGGGGGGAAATTTCACCCATCGAACACGCGGTGATGTGGATTGGTGTGTACGAATTCCAGCATTGCCTGGATGTGCCCTGGCGCGTGGTGCTGAACGAGTGTGTGGAGTTGGCCAAGGAATTTGGTGGCACCGATGGCCACAAGTATGTGAACGGGGTGCTCAACGGCTTGGCACCCGGCCTGCGGGCTGCGGAAGTAGAGGCCGACAAGGCCAAAAAACCCCGCAAAGCCTGAACAACACCAGCCCGCCCATGCAGATTTCCTCTCGCGCGCAAAACATTGAGCCGTTTTACGTCATGGAAGTGGCCAAGGCCGCTTCCGCCTTGGGTTCTCAGGTAGCGCACACCGATGCCCCCATGGTGTTTCTGAATATCGGCGAGCCCGATTTCACCGCACCACCCTTGGTACAAGAAGCCGCACTTCGCGCGGTACGCAATGGCCAATCGCAGTACACACCCGCAACAGGGCTGCCCCAGTTGCGCGAATGCATCAGCGCTTGGTACGCCACCCGCTTTGGTATTCAAGTGCCAGCGAGCCGGATTGTGGTCACAGCGGGGGCGTCTGCAGCACTGCACTTGGCCTGCATGGCGCTGATCGAATCGGGTGACGAAATCCTGATGCCCGACCCCAGCTACCCCTGTAACCGCCACTTTGTGAGCGCGGCGGAAGGCAAGGCAGTGCTCATCCCCACCACGGCCGCAGAGCGTTACCAGCTCAGTGCCGCCAAGGTCGAAGCCGCCTGGGGCCCGCGCACCCGGGGCGTGTTGCTGGCCTCTCCCAGCAACCCCACGGGCACGTCCATCCACCCCGATGAGCTGCGCCGCATTCACCAGGTGGTGCAGGCGCGGGGCGGCATCACGATGGTGGACGAGATTTATCTGGCGCTGAGTTTTGACGCGCAGTATGGGCAGACCGCGCTGGCGTTGGACGACACCATCATCAGCATCAACAGCTTTAGCAAATACTTCAACATGACCGGCTGGCGCCTGGGCTGGATGGTGGTACCGGAGGTGCTGGTACCGGTGGTGGAGCGCCTGGCGCAAAACCTCTTCATTTGCCCCAGCACCATTGCACAACATGCTGCGCTGTCGTGCTTCGATGAAGCCAGCATTGCGCTATACGAGCAGCGCCGCGCCGAGTTCAAGGCTCGGCGCGATTACTTCATTCCACAGCTCAATGCGCTAGGGCTGAGCGTACCGGTGATGCCCGACGGCGCGTTTTATGCTTGGGCCGATTGCTCGGAACTTTGCAAAAAAATGGGTATCAAGGACAGCTGGGACTTTGCGTTTGAGGTAATGAACCGCGCCCACGTGGCCATCACGCCAGGGCGGGACTTTGGCACTGCGCAGACTGCCCAGTTTGTCCGTTTCTCCACTGCCAGCTCCATGAAACAATTGGAAACAGCGATTGCCCGCTTGCGTGCGATGCTCGTGACCTGACCACCTGAACACTCCTGATGAACCAAGATCTCTCCATTCTCCATTTGGTCCTCAACGCCAGCATCGTGGTGCAGGCGGTCATGTTGTTGCTGATGCTGGTGTCGATTTCCAGCTGGGCTGCCATCTTCCGCAAATTGTTCTCGCTGAACCGTGTGAAAGCACAGAACGAGGCTTTTGAGCGTGAGTTTTGGTCGGGCTCCAGCCTCAACGACCTGTTTAACGCGGCCAGCAAAAATGCACAACAGTGCGGCCCCATGGAACGCATATTTGCCAGCGGCATGCGCGAGTTTCAAAAACTGCGCGAACGCCGGGTGGCCGATGTAGGAACACTGATGGATGGCGCCCGCCGCGCCATGCGGGCGAGCTTCCAGCGCGAGATGGACTCGGTAGAAAGTAACTTGTCTTTCCTGGCCTCGGTGGGCTCCGTGTCACCGTATGTGGGTCTGTTTGGCACCGTGTGGGGCATCATGCACGCGTTCACCGGTCTGGCTTCGCTGGAGCAAGTTACCCTGGCCACGGTGGCACCCGGCATTGCCGAGGCCCTGGTGGCCACGGCCATTGGTTTGTTTGCCGCCATTCCGGCCGTGGTGGCCTACAACCGCTTCGCCCGCGACCTGGACCGCATTGCCATCCAGCAGGAGACTTTCATTGAAGAGTTCTCCAACATCCTGCAGCGCAATGTGAGTGCGCAGGCCTCTGCCCCCGCAGCCCGCTAAGCCACCGCAAGGAATACCCCCATGCCCGCAGTAGCCGGACGCGGCCGAGGTCGCCGCACCATCAACGAAATCAACATGGTGCCCTTCATCGATGTGATGCTGGTGCTGCTGATCATCTTCATGGTCACCGCACCCTTGATCACTCCCAGCATGATTGACCTGCCCAGTGTGGGCAAGGCTGCGCGTCAGCCCGACCAGATCATCCAGATCATCATCGGCAAGAACGACACACTTGAAATGAAGGTCAAAGAGAAAACGACCCCCCTATCACTCAAAGACCTGGCTGCCGCTGTCCAACGGGCGCAAGGGAATGCGCAGGGAGCAAAGGGCGCCACCGCGGCTGCCAACTCGGCTGTCGTCATCAGCGCAGACAAGGCGGTGAAATACGAAAGTGTGGTCCAGGTCATGGACACACTGCAGCGTGCGGGCATCCAGCGCGTGGGTCTTTCCGTGCAATTGGTCAACTAACTTTCGCATGAGCGCGACCCGCCAGCATTTGGAGTTTGCCCCGCCCGCTACGCCGGGCTTGGTGCGCTCCGTGTTGCTCGCGCTCATGGCCCATCTGGTTTTGGTAGCGTTCCTTGCCATCGGTGTGGCGTGGAAAAGGGAAACACCTCCCGTGGCTGTTGAGGCCGAGCTTTGGGCCTCAGTTCCGCAAGAGGCTGCGCCAGTGCCCCCTGAACCAGAACCCGAAACGCCGCAGCCTGAGCCCGAACCCCCGCTTCCTGTTCCACCCGCCCCCCCACCGGCTCCCCCACCGGCTCCCCCCGTGGTAGAAGCGCCCAAGGCGGCCGACATTGCCTTGGCCAGAGAGAAGGAAAAAGAAAAGATCCGCCTGCAGAAGGACAAAGAGCTGCAGCTGGCCAAACTGGAGCAGGAGCGCAAGGCGCAACAGGATAAATTGAGACGCGAGAAGCTTGCGCAAGAGAAACAGAGCAAGGAACAGGAAACCAAAGCCGCACGCGAGAAGGCGGAAAAAACCGAGAAGGCCGACAAGGCCAAAGCCGAAGCCTTGGCCAAACAAAAAGCCACCAAGGCAGCGGAGCTGGCGGCCCAGAAAAACCGCGATGACCAGCTCAAACGCATGGCAGCGCTGGCCGGAGGTGAAACCAGCGGCACTGGCGGCGCAGGCACTGCTGCGAAAAGTTCAGGCCCTTCGGCCAGCTACAACGCGCGCGTTGCGGGTCGCATCAAACCCAACGTGACCTATACAGAAATTATTGTGGGCAACCCCAAGACCGAAGTCACGGTCACACTCAGTGCGGGCGGAGACATTTTGAGCAGTCGCATCACCAAGTCCAGTGGCAACAAGTCGTGGGACAACGCGGCACTCAATGCCATCGACAAGACCGCCAAACTGCCGCTGGATGACGGCAAAGTCTGGTCACCCATGATCATCGAGCTGTCGCCCCAAAACCTATTGGGGCAATAGGCGTCGTGAAAACGCTATCATTTTCGTAGCTGCTCGCGCAACATGCACATTGGCTAGAGGCCAATTTCGTCTAGAGGTCGTAGACGATAGTGGTTTTACCCTGGTAGGCCTGTCCACGCCAGCTCGCAAGAGCCGCATCAGCTGCAGGCACACACCCCGTTTACGCGCCAGCCTCAGCGCAAAAAAATAAACAAAACCTACCGTCAAAGGCTGTTCTTCTCAGTCTTTGGTATCGGCGTGCCGTAGTCCACGCGAACATGACCTGTCGTCGAGCGCGATCCCCCCATGTCCATGTCGGTATCCAAACTCGTCAGAACTACAGTCAACTTGGGTCGCACCCAAGTTGCAATAAAGTAATCGAGGCGACCGTCGCGACCGCGGTCGAGATACCGTTCTTGGATCTGCGTCGGCGCGCCATATTTGGCCCGAAGCGCTTGCTGCACATCGTCGATGCCCAAAGCGGGGAAATAAAACTTCACCGCCTGCAGTGTCCCTCCCGCAACCCGTACCCAAATCCACTTGTCGCCCACGAGGCCGGGGCGCAAGGCGTCGGCATGGATCACCTTGACATCGCCATTTACTAGCGGCCCGGCTGGCGGCAGGGGATTGTGATTGCCATTTGTATCCATAGGCGGAACCGTGTAACCAACACCTTCGCGCTGAAAGCACTTGTCGTTTTGAGGCTTGGATTCGATGTACCGATACATACTGGTCGTTGGCTTCCTGAAAAACGTCTGCTGGCCTATTGGCACAGAAATGATGTCGTACTGGCACTCGCGCACTTCAAACGGCTTGTTGAGCTCAAGGTCAAACACGAACAGTTCCCTGTCCGCCGCAGAAACAGACAAGAAGGGGGTCGCCAGAAACCCGACAGTGAGAAGAGTCAAAAGATGTTTCATAAAGAAGGCTCCGTGAGTGATCTAAGTGCGCATGGCCAGTGGCGGAGTACATGCCGCACTGGCAGCCGGCGCCGTGTTTGGTCTTGGCGGTGTAGTTGAGACCTCGCCGGAATCCCATTTACTTGGGTTGGCCCGCCATGCCCACCATCGGAGCAATATCCAGATGGTAACGATGCACAACATCGCAGGCAATGGCGATATATTGCAGTGAACTTATACAAATACGCATGAGCTCTAATGTGCCAACTTGCCTGAGACCTGCGTTCATGGTGCTTTTGACACGCTCCTAATTTGGGAGCTACTCGCGCAACATGCACATGGGCTAGAGGCTAATTTCGCCTAGAGGTCGTAGACGATGGTGGCTTTACCCTGGTAGGCCTGTCCACGCCAACTCGCCAGAGCCGCGTCGCTGGGAAAGAACTTGGCGCGCTCGTCCAGATGCAGGTCCACCGCAGCGCCGGTCAGCGTATCTTCGGTTGCCAAGCATTGCAATTGCAGGCGCACACCCAACCCCCGCACCAGCTCACCTTGCTCCGACATCTCACGCACTGCCGGAAACTCACGCAACATGGCCTGCAAGTCCGGGACCCGCTGCCGACCCTCGAGCTGCACCGATACGCGCAGAAATTTACCAAAGCGGCAGCGCGCCTCCTCAAGCCCCCACAGTTGCTGCGCCACAAACCGCGCGGCAAAGCCGTTGCGCCCGGGCTGCAGGCGCCCGCTCACAATCACCAGGGTGTCGTCTTGCAGCAGGTGGCGGTAGGTGGTGAGCATGGCTTCATCGGCCGTGGCCTCAATGGCTGCGGACTTGTCATCCAGCGTAAAGATGCCCACCTTGCCCCGGTTGCCGTTGATGACCTTGAAGCCGCTGATGATGCCGGCCAGCACCTGCGGCTCACGGGTCTCCAGCACCTCCTCGATCGGCCGTTTGGCAAAGCGGCGCACCTCCAGAGCCATCTCGTCAAACAAATGGCCCGAGAGGTAAAAGCCGACAGCCGATTTCTCTTGCGTCAGTTGCTCACGCACGCCCCACGGCAACACGTCCACCAGGTCCGGCTCTTGGGTACTCGAACCATGGTCATCCTCGCCGCCCATGTCAAACAGGCCGTGCTGGTTGGCATTGGCGGCACTGGCAGCGGCAAAGTCGAAGGCGCGGTCCATGCTTTCCACCAGGGAGGCACGGTTCAGGCAGATGGTGTCAAAGGCTCCAGCCTTGATCAGCGCCTCCACACAGCGCTTGTTGAGGCGCGCGCGGTCCACGCGGCGGGCAAAGTCAAACAGGCTCTTGAAGGGGCCGGCCTCCCCGGTGGGGCCACGGCCTTCGCGCGCGGCCACAATGGCTTCGATGGCTTGCTGTCCCGTGCCCTTGATGGCGCCCAAGCCGTAGCGGATTTCTTTGTTGGAGATGGGCTCAAACCGGTGAAAGCCGCGGTTGATGTTGGGTGGCTCAAAGCTCAACCCCATCTTTTCGGCGTCTTCGAACAGCACCTTCAATTTGTCGGTGTCGTCCATTTCCACCGTCATATTGGCGCAGAAGAACTCGGCCGTGTAGTGCACCTTGATCCAAGCCGTGTGGTAGGCCAACAGCGAATAGGCGGCGGCATGCGACTTGTTGAAGCCGTAGCCCGCAAACTTCTCCATCAAGTCGAAAACTTCGTCGGCCTTTTCTTCACTGATGTCGTTTTTGGCGGCCCCCGCGCGAAAGATGGCGCGGTGCTCGGCCATCTCTTCGGCCTTCTTCTTGCCCATGGCGCGGCGCAGCATGTCGGCACCACCCAGTGAATAGCCGCCCAAAATCTGGGCGGTCTGCATCACCTGCTCCTGGTAGACCATGATGCCGTAGGTCTCGCTCAGCATCTCGGCCACCAGCGGGTGCGGGTACTCGATCACCTCTTTGCCGTGTTTACGCGCCACAAAGCTGGGAATCAGGTCCATGGGGCCCGGGCGGTACAGCGCGTTCAGCGCAATCAGGTCTTCCAGGCGGCTGGGCTTGGCATCCACCAGCATGCGCTGCATGCCCACGCTTTCAAACTGGAACACCGCCTCGGTCTTGCCCTCGGAGAACAGCCGGTATACCTTGGCGTCATTGAGCGGCAGGTTTTCGTAGGCGAAGTTCTCCTGGCCCGGGTGGCGCTTCTTAATGAACTCGCGCGCGATTTCCAGAATCGTCAGCGTGGCCAGGCCCAAGAAGTCGAACTTCACCAGGCCAATCGCCTCCACGTCGTCCTTGTCGTACTGGCTCACCGCTGATTCACTGCCGGGCTGCTGGTACAGCGGGCAAAAGTCAGTCAACTTGCCCGGTGCAATCAATACGCCCCCGGCGTGCATGCCGATATTGCGCGTCATGCCTTCCAACTTGCGGGCCAACTCCAGCAGGGTCTTGACGTCTTCCTCTTTCTCTTCGCGCTCGGCCAGCAGGGGCTCTGCCTCGCTGGCGTAAACGTACTTGTCGTTCTTCTTGCCGTCGGTGGGCGGCAATTGAAGCGTGACGTTGGTGCCGGGCTTGTTGGGGATGAGCTTGGAAATGCCATCGCAGAAGGTGTAGCTCATGTCCAGCACCCGGCCCACATCGCGCACCACACCGCGCGCGGCCATGGTGCCAAAGGTGGCAATCTGGCTCACGGCGTCTTTGCCGTACTTGTCTTTCACATAGTCGATCACCAGGTTGCGGTTGGTCTGGCAAAAGTCGATGTCAAAGTCGGGCATGGACACCCGCTCGGGGTTCAGAAACCGCTCGAACAGCAGGTTGTATTGCAGCGGGTCCAGGTCGGTAATCTTGAGCGCATAGGCCACCAGTGAGCCGGCTCCGGAGCCACGTCCTGGCCCCACGGGGCAGCCGTTGTTCTTGGCCCAGTTGATGAAGTCGCCCACGATCAAAAAGTAGCCTGGGAAGCCCATTTTCAAAATGGTGGCCAGCTCAAATTCCAGGCGCTCCACATAACGCGGCATCTGCGCCTCACGCTCATCCGCCTTGGGGTAGAGGTGGCGCATGCGCTCCTTCAGACCCTCAAATGACGCGTACCGAAAGTACTCTTCCGGCGTCATGCGCTGGCCATTGACCTCGGGCGTTGGAAACACCGGCAGCTGGGGCTTGCCCAACACCAGGGTCAGGCTGCAGCGCTTGGCGATCTCCAGCGTGTTGGCAATGGCAGAGGGAATGTCCGCAAACAACGCTTCCATTTGGGCTGCGCTTTTGAAATACTGCTCGCGCGTAAATCGGCGCACCCGTTTGGGGTTGCTCAGAATCTCGCCATCTGCAATACACACCCGCGCCTCGTGCGCCTCAAAGTCGTCAGGCTCGGTGAACTGGATCGGGTGCGTGGCCACCACCGGCAGCATCATGCGTGCGGCCAGTTGCACCGTGGCCACCACATGGGCTTCGTCATCCGCCCGGCCTGCGCGCTGTACTTCCAGGTAAAAGCGGTGCGGGAACACGCTAGCCAGCTGCATGGCGGCCTCGTAGGCGCGATGTGTGTCCCCCTGCACCAGCGCCTGGCCCACCGGGCCGGCCTGGGCGCCGGAAAGGCAAATCAGGCCTTCATGGAGTTCTTTGAGCCAATCCACCTTCGCCACAGCCTGGTTTTTGACCACGTTTTGGGTGAAGGCACGCGCAATCAGCTCCGAGATGTTCAGATAGCCCTGCTTGTTCTGCACCAGCAAGATGACACGCGACAGTGCGCCGGTGTCGCCGCCCAGCCCTTCGATGATGACTTCGGCCCCAATCAGGGGCTTGACACCCTTGGCGCGGCCCTCTTTGTAGAACTTGATGGCACCAAACAGGTTGTTCAGGTCGGTAATAGCCATGGCCGGCTGGCCGTCCTTGGCAGCGGCCTTGACCACCTCGTCGATGCGGTTGGTGGAATCCACCACGGAAAATTCGGTGTGCAGGCGCAGGTGTACAAACATGGGG
>REAW01000043.1 GCA_004293725.1 Curvibacter sp. | reverse complement strand
TTGTTGTTCTGTTCGGGCGCTCAGGTCGTGGTTGCCTTGGGCGATTTCGGCGCTGGCGGTGGCTACCGATTCGGAGCCGCTGCGGACGTTGGAGACCACGGACACCAGACTCTCCTGCATGGCCTTCATGGCCTGCAGCAGCTGGCCAATTTCGTCCCGGCTGCTGTTTTGGATTTGGGCTGTCAAATCACCTGCGGCCACATTGCCAGCAACATGGAGCGCTTCAGACAAGGGCTGGGTGATAGAGCGCGTGATGTAGGTGGCTGCGACAACTGCAATGAGTAGGCCAAGAAGCATCGCACCCACCATCATGTTGCGGCCTGAAACATAAGCATCCTCAGCCGTTTTTGCTGCGGCCACCGAGCCGTCATGGCTCAGTGCCACGAGTTTGTCCAAAATATCGGACGAGCGTTCGTATAGTTTTTCAGACTCCCCTTGCAGCAGCTCGCTGGCGCCCAGCAGGTCATTGGTGCGCGAGACCGTAATCAGCGCTTTATGCGTATTCAGGTAGGCCTCGCGCGCAGCGGCAAACTCTTGATAGAGGGCCTTCGCTTCATTGCCGACCATGTGCTTCTCGTACCAGGCGCGGAGCTCCTTGATGCGGGCCTGAATCGTCTCCATTTTCTTTTCGAGCCCGCCTTTTACGGCCTCTTCGGTATTGAGGACGTGTTGCATTTCTGCATTGCGGTAGTCTGCAATGGCGGTATTCAGCAAATTGACTTTTTCAACACTGGGTAGCCATATGGTGTCTACCGCAAAGGCACTGGCGCGCATGGTGGCCATTTGCATCAAGGCTGCTGACACGACAAGTGCAAACAGGACGACCAGTCCGCCAAAGCCGGCATACAGCCGGGTTGCAATCTTCAAGTTACCCATACGACACCTCTTTTCATGGAACCAATCGACACCCACCTCAAGCTGGATTGTGCGCTAGCTGCTGGTAAACGCCGTCAACACGCCGGTGTAGCCAAACAATTGGTTGCGTGCAATCTCACCCCCGGCAAAAAACCCTACCAGAGGCACATCTCCGAGTGCGCGGCGCACGATCTGCATTTCCGCACTGGGCCCACCAAAATGCGGCCCGCCGCGGCCCGTGCAGCTCACATAGACCGCACCGGCAATGCGGCGTGCCGGGTGCGGCGCTGCCTCCGCTTCGCTTTGCTGCAAGGCAACGGCAGTTTCCATGGTCAGCTCTTGGGGCTCCAGTTCCTCACGCACTTCGGCACAAATGCGCACCAGGTCGGCCTGGGCGGACTCGCGGTTGCGCTGGCAAAAGGCCAGTTGCGCGCCGGTCTGCACCTGCGCCGCCACGGCAATGCCACGGCGCCCCGGGTCCAAGCCAATGATGTGGCGCACCGTGACATCACTGCCCAGGTTGCCGGTCTGGCGCACCAGCGCGCTGTCGTCCGCACCTTGGCCGGGCGTTTGCACCAGCCCCACCAGCGTGGCGCGCACCACGTCCAGCGCTTCTTGGGGTTGCTCCAGACTGATTCCCAGGTCACGCAACATCACGTCCAGTGCGGGCTCGCCATCCAGCGCAATCACCACGTTATGGTCCGCCTCGGTGACGACGCGCGCTTTGGAAACAGGCTTGCAACCCTGTGTCACGCGCGACACCATGCCCACTCCCGCGCCAAACGCCACGCCGCTTAACCCGCCGTGCAGCACGCCGCTGGCTGCGCCAAAGCCACTCAAATTTCCATCAGCCGCCACGGCAAACTGCACACGCTGCGTGCGGCTGCTGCAGAGGCCGCCAAACAGGTAGCCGGTGTCCGTGCGGGCGGCCATCTCGTCAATCAGCTCCACCAGGTCAGGCGTTTCGCCATCGGCATGTACCAGCGCTGTATGTGCCTCAAAGCCCAGACCCAGCGGTGCTATCCCCGAAAACACACGGTATTCATGGCTGGGCAGCTCCAGCAGCATCACCGCCATGGCGGGCTCGTCAAAGTACTCCACGTTATTGGCCGCAATACCCACACCCACGGTGCCAGACCAGTCGGTAATCAGCGGCAACTCGCCGCTGAGCATCTCCAAGATGTCGTGGGCATGCGGCGCATAGTGGTCGGTGATGTAGAGCAGCGCCAAGGTGGGGGCAGACGCGTAGCCGTGCAGGGCCATTTGGGCCCGCAATTGCGCCAGCACCAAGCCCGCGGCCATGGGCCACTGCGGGTGTGTGGCATGTGCGTACGGAAACAGCTTCATGCGCCAGCCCTCATGCGAGTGCTTGGCGACCTAACGACCTGCGGATTTTTTGGTGGCAGCTTTTCGCGCGGCAGGGCGCTTGGTAACCGCTTTTTTGCCCGCAGCCTTGGCGGACTTGAGCGCCTCTTTGGCCAAGCCGGTGGCCATGTTTTTGGTCATATCTACCGCGGTTTTGGTGGTGGCCTCTTTCATGGCGCTGGCTGCAATATTTTGGAACTGTTGTGTGAGCGAGCCCCACAGTTGCAGGGGATCGACCAAGCCCTGCAAACCCGCTGCTTTGGCAGCGCCTTTGGCATCACCTTTGCTGGCGCTGCTGGCCACGTCCGAAATGGTTTTGGCGGTGCTGGCCGCTTTTTCTGTCACGCTGTGCACCCCGGATGCAATGGAGTCTGCTGCCTTGAGCTTGAGCGCATTGGTCACATCGCCCAAGTTGAAGTTCATGCCCTTGAGCGTGGCCAGTGTCATTTTTTGCACCTCCAGCGCCTGGATGGTGGCCCCCAGGGCGCGCGAGTTTTGCTCCAGCCAGAAGTGCACGTTTTTGAGTTCCTCAATACGTTTGTCCAGCTCCTCCACATTCAGCGTGGGGGCTACCCAACTGGCCAGATTGGGCATTTGGGGAATGTTGCCACTGGCGCCTTTGGCCAGATTTTGAAGAAAGTCAAAACCCGGCACGAACTTGCCAAAACCCGAGGTATCTGTATCGCTCATGTGTGCTCCAATGGCCTGGTCGTCAGGCTCTGACACACAGCTTACTCCAACCTGCGGTGGCTGACGAGAGGGAACTTAATGCTTGTGTCCGCCGCTAGCCGCCCCCGCCGGTGGCGTCTGCGACACCGGAACCCGGATCTCCGATTTGCTTTCCACGCCCTTGGCGTCCTTGAAGACGAGGGTGAGGGGGATGGTGGTGTCTTTCTGCAGGGGCAGTTTCAGGTCCAGCAGCATCACGTGGTAACCGCCGGGCTTTAGATCGACGGGCTTGCCGGCAGGCAGTTCCAGCGTCGGAATCGCGCGCATTTTCATGACGTCGCCCTCCATCTTCATCTCGTGCACTTCGGTCACTCCGGCCACGGGGGACGAGGCCGACACCAGGGTGGCGCCGTCCTTCGCAGTCAGGGTCATGAATGCGCCGGTGCCTTTTTGGCCCTGCACGGTGGCGCGCGCCCACGCGTTCTTTACGTCCACCGTTTGTGCCCACAAGCTGGTGGACAGGCAGGCCGCCAACAAGGCAACGGTAGTCAAGCGAAAAGTTTTCATACAAAGCTCCTTAGAAAAATTAGTGGTGGTGGCCGCCAGCGGCCTGCACATCCAGCACGTCGAGACGGGCAGCGGGTGACTTCAGGCTGTGGGCATTCTGACCGGGTGTAGGCACTTCGACCCATTCGTTCACGCCCTTGGTGCAGCGCTGCACCACCTTGAACCACAGGGTCCCGGGCTTTTTGGGGGTGGTGCCGCGGAACACAAACTCGTCGTAGTGCGCGTCTGGCAAGGCATCAGCCACGTTGTTGACGGTCCAGGTGATTTCCTGCACGCCTTCGGTGAACTTTTTTCCATGCGCTTCGTACGGTGCGGCCAGCTTGCCAACCTTGGTGCTCACGGTCCAGCCGGACTTGACCATGGGCTGGGCACCGTTAAATCCGTCGGGCATGCTGACCTGGATGGTAGTCGTGGCCGCGCCTTCGCAGCCATGCCCCACGCGCAACACGCCACGGTAGCCGGCGCCGGCCGCTGCGGCCTGGTCTTGCAAGGTTACATGGCCAAATGCAGCTGTAGAGCCTATAGATACTGCGCAAGCAGCTACGATTTGAATAGCATTTTTCATACATTACACCAAGAAAAAAGGCGGCTGCGCATGTGAAGTTTCGGTCGGGCAACCACACAACACAGCAACGCAGGGGAACAAAAACAAGGCAGGCCCACGAGGGGCCAGGAGACGCCGCTGCCTGTCAACCTGCGAGAGGCCGACCGTGCGACTTAAACGCGTGCGGGAGGGCCGCGGGCGGAAGCAGGGTCCGCCGTGCGCCAGGTGATGTGACGGGGTGGAGCGGTGCGCAACACATCGGTCAGCGCCACCGCAAGCACCAGAGTGTCGGCGTTAGCCGGTGGTGCACCAGCGGGCAAACACATCACGCAGTCCAGGGTGTGTGCCATGGCAGCGGGCGCACCGCTGTCCACATCATCGGCCGCCACCAGCTTGACGGTGCCCCCGGCACTGCACACCAGCGAAAGCGCCTGGGGATTGACCAGCGGTGCCGCCACCGCCACCCCCACTGCCAAAGCAAAACACGCCAGCATCCAACGGATGAGGGCGCGAGATTGGCGCAGGGATTGCAGGCTGAACATGGCCCGGATTATGGCCCATGACACGGCGCACGATGAACAGCAGGCTTGATTCGCATCAAAGACGCAAAGCCTTGGCGGGTGGACCATGGAGGTTGAAAACGCCCCTTCGGTCGTTTCACGAAAGATGCCATGACCACTCTCGACACCCTGTCTCTGGAAGCCGCCCTCACCGCCAAACGCAGCAGCTTGCTGACGCAGTTAGCCACTTTGCGCGGCGGCGCTCCCAGCCGCGCCCAAGCCTCGGAAGACCATTTTGCCCACCGCGAAGACTCGCAGGCCCAAACGGCCACGGAGCGGGATCTGGAATTTGCGCTGGATGACCACGAAAGCACCGAACTGCGCCGCGTAACCGCAGCCTTGCAGCGTTTGGCCAATGGCACTTACGGCATGTGTGCAGACTGTGGCATTTCCATCGCACCGGCCCGCTTGCAGGCCGCACCGGAGGCGGAACGTTGCATCACCTGTCAGGAAGCGCTAGAACGCGGGTGAACTGCTATTCTGCGGGTCCATCGGATTTTTGCAGCCTGAGGGCTGCCCCACTGCCATGATGAATTACACCTTTGTCTCCGCCACCATCCTGCTGATCCTGATCACCGACCCGATTGGCAACATTCCGATTTTTGCCAACGCACTCAAACATGTGGCGCCCGAGCGCAGGGCCAAGGTGATCCTGCGCGAGATCCTGATTGCGTTTGCGCTCCTCTTGACCTTTATGTTCGTGGGCGAGAGCTTTTTGCGGGTGATGAACCTGAGCGAGCTGTCGCTTCAGATTGGCGGCGGTGTGATTCTGTTTTTGATCGCATTGCGCATGGTGTTCCCACCTGCAGCCACTGCTGAGGCCGAAATCACCACCGAGCCGCTGATCGTGCCACTGGCCGTGCCCGCAGTGGCAGGCCCTTCGGCGCTGGCGACCGTGTTGCTGCTGGTGTCACAGCAGCCGGACAAGCGCATGGAATGGATAGGCGCATTGTGTGTGACCATGCTGGTCAGCGCCGTGGTGCTGGTGTCGGCCGAGCGCATTCAGCGCATTATTGGCGACCGCTTGGTAGTGGCCGCCGAGCGCCTGATGGGCTTGGTGCTGGTGTCGGTGGCGATTGAGATGATGCTGCGCGGCGTGAAGACCTTTGCAGTGCAGTTGTCAGCAGCGACTTAAACGCATATGCCCAGCCCCTGCGCATGGTGGCGCAGGTGGTCTTCTATAAAGGTGCTGATGAAGTAGTAGCCATGGTCGTAACCCGCGTGGCGGCGCAGGGTCAGCGGCTGCCCCACCTGTGCACAAGCAGCCTCCAACAGATGCGGGTGCAACTGCTCTTCCAAAAACTTGTCCGCCAGCCCCTGGTCCACCAAGATCCCGCCAGGGTAGGGCGCACTGGTTTGCGTGGCCATCAGCGCGCTGGCATCATGTGCAGCCCACAAAGTTTCGTCCTGACCCAAGTAGCCGGTGAATGCTTTTTTCCCCCACGGGCAATGGCTGGGCGCGCAAATGGGCGCGAACGCTGACAGTGTTTTGAAGACACCGGGGTGGCGCTGAGCCAACGTGAGCGCTCCGTGCCCGCCCATGGAGTGCCCAGTGATCCCCAGCCGCGCAGCGTCCACTGGCAGGTCAAGTGCGACCCGAGGCAACAGCTCCTTCATCAGGTAACTCTCCATGCACCAGTGGCCGCTCCAAAGTGCTTGTGTGGCATCCAGGTAGAACCCGGCACCCACACCAAAGTCCCAATGGTCGGCCTCGCCCACCACACCTGCTCCGCGCGGGCTGGTGTCGGGACTGATGAGCGCCAGCCCCAGCTCCGCCGCCACCCGCTGGGCGCCGGCCTTGAAGGCAAAGGTTTCTTCCGTGCAGGTCAGTCCGGCCAAATAGACCATCGCGGGCACCGGCCCGCTGGATGCCTGCGGCGGCAAAAAGATGCCAAAGTGCATTGGCAGACCAATTTCGGTGGAGAAGTGTTTGTAGAAACGCTGTACGCCGCCGAAGCAGGCGTGTTCGTTCTGCAGTTCAAGGCTGGAGGTTTGCATTTTTTGCTATAAAAATAGAAGCTGCTTGCGCAATATCCACGGTACCTATAGGCATTTTTGATCAATAAATGACGACGCCGCGGATGGACTCACCGCGCTTCATCAGGTCAAAGCCCTTGTTGATGTCTTCCAGCGGCATGGTGTGGGTAATGAGGCTGTCGATGTTGATCTTGCCTTCCATGTACCAGTCCACAATCTTGGGCACATCGGTGCGGCCGCGTGCGCCGCCGAAGGCCGAGCCTTCCCATTTGCGGCCGGTGACGAGCTGGAACGGACGCGTGCTGATTTCGGCACCGGCTTCTGCCACGCCGATGATGATGCTACGGCCCCAGCCCTTGTGCGTGCACTCCAGCGCCTGGCGCATGACCTTGGTGTTGCCAATGCACTCGAAGCTGTAGTCGGCACCACCATCGGTGAGCTGAACGATCGCGTCGACAATGTTGCCGCCGGCTGCTTCGATGTCCTTGGGGTTCAGGAAGTGCGTCATGCCAAAACTGCGGGCCATGGCTTCACGGGCAGGGTTCAGGTCTACGCCGATGATCTTGTCTGCGCCCACCATCTTCAGGCCCTGTATCACGTTGAGGCCAATGCCACCCAGGCCGAACACCACGGCATTGGCACCGGCTTCCACCTTGGCCGTAAAGATCACCGCGCCGATGCCGGTCGTCACGCCGCAGCCGATGTAGCAGACCTTGTCAAAAGGTGCGTCCTCGCGGATTTTGGCCAGGCTGATTTCAGGCGCTACGGTGTAGTTGCTGAAAGTGCTGGTGCCCATGTAGTGGAAGATGGGATCGCCATTCAGGCTGAAGCGGCTGGTGGCATCCGGCATCAGGCCCTTTCCCTGCGTGCCACGGATCAGCTGGCACAGGTTGGTCTTGCGGCTGAGGCAAAACTTGCACTGGCGGCATTCGGGGGTGTAGAGCGGGATGACGTGGTCGCCCTTTTTGAGGCTGGTCACGCCCGGGCCCACATCCACCACAATGCCGGCGCCTTCGTGGCCCAGGATGGCGGGGAAGATGCCTTCGGGGTCCGCACCGCTCAGGGTGTAGTAGTCGGTGTGGCAGATGCCGGTGGCCTTGATTTCGACGAGCACTTCGCCGAACTTGGGGCCTTGCAGATCCACGGTTTCAATGGTGAGGGGCTGGCCCGCTTTCCAGGCGACGGCGGCACGTGTTTTCATTCGGAGGTCTCGGTAGAGGAATCGGGGGCGCTCCCGGCAGACAGCGCAGGGGTGGGGTCGACAGAAGCCGGTGCGGCAGTATCACCAGAAACGGATGTCGCAGCGGCGCCGGGGGCTGTTCGGCCCCGGCTTTCGGGCGGCACCACTTCCTGCAAGATGGCGCCAAAGACGCTTTGCCCGTCGCGGCCTTTCACCTCGATGCGGATGGTGTCTCCATACTGCATGTATTCGGTGCTGGGCTGGCCGTCCTGGATCGTTTCCATCGCGCGTTTCTCGGCAATACAGCTGTAGCCGTTGGGCCAGTCGGTGCGGTTTTTGCGGGCCACGCCTTTGTTGCTGATAGTGCCCGAGCCGATGATGGAGCCGGCCCGCACGCGGCGGGTTTTGGCCAGATGGGCAATCAACTGGCCGAAGTGAAACGTCATGTCGGTACCGGCCTCGCACATGCCGACCTTGCGGCCATTCCAGGTGCACTGCACGGGCAGGTGTACCCGGCCGCGCGCCCAGGCTTCGCCCAGTTCGTCGGGCGTTACGGCCACCGGGCCAAAGGCAGTCGCCGGTTTGCTTTGCACAAAACCAAAACCTTTGGCCAGCTCGTCAGGAATCAGGTTGCGAAGCGTTACATCGTTGGCCAGAACCAGCAATCGAACCGCATCGATGGCGCGGTCGCTGGGGCATCCCAGAGGCACATCACCCGTAATGACCGCCAGCTCAGCCTCAAAGTCCACGCCCCAACCCAGGTTGGCGCAGACGATGTCGGTCTGCGGGCCGGCCAGGTCGTCGCTGCCGCCCTGGTACATCAACGGGTCGGTAAAAAAGCTTGCGGGTACTTCGGTGCCACGCGCCTTGCGCACCAACTCGACGTGGTTCAGGTAGGCCGAGCCATCCGCCCACTGGAAGGCGCGCGGCAGGGGCGCCATGCACAACGCCGGGTCAAAAGGAAAGGCATGGCGTGCCCGGCCTTGGTTCAGCGTGACGTAGAGATCGTCGAGCTGGGGGGCGAGGTAATTCCAGTCGTCCAGTACCTGCTGCAAGCGGTTGGCGATATGGGTAGCGTAGTGCGCCTGGCTCAGGTCGCGCGAGACGACGACCAACTGCCCGTCGCGGGAGCCATCTTGGTAGGTAGCGAGTTTCATGGAGATCATTTTCGCCGGGATTGGGGCGTACGTTGCGGTGCATTAAACTGAAACCAGACCTGCACCCGCGTTTGCCCTACCCCATGCTCCTGACCATGCCCGCGCCCCTGTTCACCTCTCCCCAGTCATCCGCGACAGGGCATGGGCGCACGCTGGCTGCGGTGGTGGTCGGGGTGTTGCTGGCGCACTGGCTAGTGCTGGGCCAGCCACTGCCATGGACGTTGGCATGGACCCCCGCCACCAGCATGGCGGCAGACAATGCCGAACCCGGCCCAAGCGGCCCGGCACTGCAAACCCGCAGCATTCTCCCCAGCCCTTCTGCGCCCAGTGCAATGGCGGCTCAAGCGCAGCCAGCGCGCGCACTGGATTTGCCAAGCCCGCCCCGTCCCCAGCCACACAGCATTGCCCGAGATGCTGCGCCCAAAGCCTCCGAGCCCCGCTCCCTCGCCGCAAAGCCAGAAGCCGTAGCTTTGGCATCCAATCCCGCTGAAGACTCTGTAGATATTGCGCAAGTAGCTCCATATTTAATAGCATCCGAGAGACCCTCCCCCCCTACAGGAAACCCCCAGCCCCACAAAGTGGGCGCTATTGCACTCGTCGCGGCGGCGGCCACTGCGGGGGCCAGCGGCGCTGCGCTACGTTTGGTCTACCCGGACCCTGCCCGACTGAAATATGACGTGCGCGCCGAAGTGAAAGGCGTTTCCATTAGCCTGAACGGCGAACTGCTATGGCAGCATGACGGAAAAACCTACAACAGCCGCCTGGAGTTCAGCCACTTTTTGCTTGGCTCGCGCGTTCAAACCAGCAAGGGCACCTTGGGCGCGCAAGGGCTCGAGCCTGTACGTTTTGGGGACAAGGTGCGCAGCGAAGTGGCAGCCCACTTCGACCGCATTGCGAACAAGGTCACGTTCAGTGCCAACACTCCCGACGTACCGTTGACACCGGGTATGCAAGACCAACTCAGCGCCTTGCTGCAGGTCAGCGCCATGCTGGGGGGCGAACCCCTGCGTTACCCACCTGGCACGCAGATTCCGTTTGAAGCCATTGGCCCCCGTTCGGTGGAGTCCTGGACCATGGTGGTGGGGGCCTCTGAGCGATTGGCACTACCCGGCGGCGAAGTGAGCGCTATCAAGATTACCCGCGGCCCGGCAGGGCCCTATAGCAATCGGGCCGAAATATGGCTGGCGCCCAGTATGGGGTACTTGCCGGTACGCATTCGCCTGACCGAGACCAATGGGGATGTTGCAGATAAATTGTGGCGAAGCACGCAGGCGCCCTAAACCCTGTTACTCTTGAAACCGCGAAGATGGTGTCCAAATACGGTCTATCTCTTGTTGGTAAACACTATGCACACTTTGTACGACTCTGAATCTTTCTCCGTCACCCACATGCTGGCCAACGGTGATCAAGACGGTGTGCGCACCGAAAAAACGGAGCGCCACCCCCAGGGCGTTCCCATCCTGGCACGGCACGGCTTCGAAATTGTGGACAAGCGGTCTGGCAAAGAGGTGTACCTTGATGGCTCTTGGGCCGAGCTGTTCCAGCAGCACATTCAGGCCTGGCAGGTCAATACCCCGACCCAAGAAGAAGTGGAAGACACGCTGGACCAGTACGCTGTACTGGCGCAAAACCCGGTCGTGGTGCACTAGTCGCGCAGGCACCCGATTGCAGCAGGGGCTCTTCGGAGCCCCTTCCTGTTTGCATTTGCGCTACACCGGCGCTGGCAAGGGAACTGCGACAATCTCCCCCATATGAGCCAGACTTACATCCTTACGTTTTCTTGCCCCGACCGCCTGGGTCTGGTGCATTCTGTTTCGGGCTTCTTGCTGGAGCGCGGTGGCAACATCGAAGAAGCCGCCCAGTACAACGACCACGATACGGGCCTGTTTTTCATGCGGGTGCAGTTCAGCTGCGGCCAGCTCACCCATGACGACTTGCGCATGCAGCTGGGCCATTTTGCCCAGCCACTGCAATTGCGCTGGAGCTTGCACGCCACAGCCCAGGCCATGCGCACTGTCATCATGGTCAGCAAAGAAGGCCATTGCCTCAACGACTTGCTGTTCCGCTGGAAAAGCGGCTTGTTGCCACTGGAAATCCGCGCCATCATTTCCAACCACCGTGAGTTTTACCAATTGGCGGCGAGCTACAACGTGCCGTTTCACCACATTCCGGTGACAGCAGGCACCAAGACCCAGGCCGAAGCCAAACAGCTGGAAGTCATCGAATCTGAAGGGGCTGAACTGGTGGTGTTGGCACGTTACATGCAAATTCTGAGTGACGATCTGTGCCGCACACTCGCCGGTCGTGCGATCAACATCCACCACAGCTTTTTGCCCAGCTTCAAAGGTGCCAAGCCCTATTACCAGGCCCATGATCGCGGTGTGAAGCTCATTGGCGCTACCGCCCACTATGTGACGGCCGACCTGGACGAAGGACCGATCATCGAACAGGACGTTGCCCGAGTGGACCACAGCAAAACAGTGGAAGACCTGACCACCCAAGGCAGAGACACCGAGAGCCAGGTGCTGGCACGTGCGGTCAAGTGGCACAGCGAGCACCGTGTGCTGCTGAACGGCCACAAGACCGTAATCTTCAAGTAAAAAGCTTAGCGCAGCAGCGGCACGTTGCTGTCGCCGCCTTGCAACGCGAACCGACCGACCAGCTGGTCCAGAGACTGTGCCTGTTCGTCCAACGACTGGGCCGCAGCCGCAGCTTGTTCGACCAGTGCAGCATTTTGCTGCGTGCTGTCGTCCAGCAAGGCAATTGCACGGTTAATCGCTTCGATGCCCGAACTTTGCTGCACCGAAGCACCGGAAATTTCTTCCATAACCGTGCTCACCTGCGCTACCGATTGCGCCATTTCCTGGATGGTTTGCCCCGCACGCTGGGCCAACTCGGCACCTTCTTTCACTTGGGTGGAAGAGGCTTCGATCAAAGCATTGATTTCACGCGCAGCCTTGGCACTGCGCTCAGCCAATGAGCGCACCTCGGCCGCCACCACGGCGAAGCCACGCCCCTGCTCACCGGCGTGGGCCGCCTCAACCGCCGCGTTGAGCGCCAAAATATTGGTCTGGAATGCAATGCCTTCAATCACACCGATGTTGGCGTGAATCGCCTGCGTGCTCTTGCTGATTTTTTCCATGGTGGTGACCACGCTGGCCACGACTTCGCCGCCATGCTTTGCCGATCGTGTGGCCACACTGGAGAGATGGGCCGCTTGGCTGGCACTGTCAGCGTGGCTTTTGGCAATGGTGGCCATCTGCTCCACGTTGGTGGTGGTTTGTTCCAGCGACGCAGATTGCTGCTCGGTGCGCTGCGACAAATCCAGGTTGCCCATCGAAATTTCGCGCGACGCATTGGCGACCTGTTTGGAGCTGTCGGCAATCTCGCGCATGGTGTCGGCCAGTTTGCCCTGCATATCGCGCAACGAATACAACAAGCTCTCCGTATCTTTGGGTTCCAGGCGAATGTCCATGGACAAATCACCTTGCGCGATACGGCTGGCAATCGACTTGGCATACGCCGGTTCGCCACCTAGCTGGCGTGACAGGCGGCGCGTCACCCAGCCACTGATGGCCAATGACAACACAAACAACAGCACCATGATGCCCACCACCCAGGTCAACGACGACTGATAAATATCGCCAGCATTCGCGATGGTGGCTTCAGCGGATTTGGTGCGCTGCTCGACCAGGGAATCCACAATTTTTTCCAGCTTGCGCGTGTCATTGAGCAAGCGGGCATCCTGCGTGGGCACATCCGTGCTCATCTGCATCAGGTCCAGCGGTTGTTCTTTCACCAAGGTGATATAGGCGCGTTGACGCTTGGTCCAACTGGCCATGGCGTCAATCAACTGCTGGCTGGTGGTGGTGCTCTCTTCAGAGATAGACAGAGCCTTGATGGTCTCCAGGCGAATGTTGATCTGGGTGAGGCTGGCCTCAATATCGCCGCCCAGCGTATCGCGTTCGCCGGCCGTGGTGGCCGTTAGCAGTTGGGTTTGGGCACGGCTGGCCCGCAAAATCAGGCCTCGCGCTTGCTCTGCGGCTTGCCCTGCCGCGTACTCCTGCTCATAAATCGCTTTGCTGGAAGCATTGAGCCGCCCCATCTGGAACAGCGAGAACACGCCGATCACCACGGCCCCCGCCAACACACTCGCGAATGCCAGCCACAAGCTGGCACGCACAGATAAATTCTCCAACACCATCCTTCTGGGACGTTTGGGCGAAGCCTGCTTGGACTCGGTTGAATCATCCAAGGCAATGGCGTTTTCTGTGGAATGGCTGTCCATTTGTTCCCCCAACATGGGTTTTTAAGTTTTCAGAATACTGCTTTTTTCAAGCTTGCGTGCACTAAATCCCCATTTCTTCCCCCAGCTGCACCGGTTTTGCCGGCGCCCACTGGGCCGAAAAGTGGAGTGCACCCTGCCCAAACAGCAGCACAACGGTAGAACCAAGCAAGAAGCGGCCCATCTCTTCACCTTGGCGCAGCGCCACCTTGCCCGCATCGTAATGCCACTCGGTGATTTGGGGCAAGCGCGGCGGATTGACCAGCCCGTGCCACACCGCGGCCATGCTGCCCACCACGGTGGCACCCACGAGGGTCAGTACAAAGGGACCATGGGCAGAATCGAAGACGCAGACCACGCGCTCATTGCGGGCAAACAGGCCTGGCACGCCACGCGCCGTGGTAGGGTTTACCGAAAACAAGTCACCCGGCACATAGATCATGCGGCGCAACACACCATCGCAAGGCATATGGATGCGGTGGTAATCGCGCGGGCTCAGGTAGATGGTGGCAAAGGTGCCATTGTCGAACTGTGTCGCCAGCTTGGCGTCGCCGCCCACCAGCGCCGTAGTGCTGTAGTGGTGGCCCTTGGCCTGGAAAATCTGATCCTTGTTGATGGCGCCAAACTGGCTGATGGCACCGTCGACCGGACACACAAAAGGCGCTGTTGCGAGTGGGCGTACCCCAGGCTTCAGGGCGCGGGTGAAAAATTCATTGAACGTGGCGTAGACCGCAGGGTCCGGATTGGCGGCTTCGGCCATGTTCACGTTGTAACGCTTGATGAACCAGCGAATCAACGCGGTGGTGGCTTTGCCGCCACGGGCACCAGCCACCAGGCCACCAAAGGCAGTGAGGGCTTTTTTAGGGAGCAGGTACTGTGGGAGTACGGCAAGGGTGTCAGACACAGGGAACTCCCGAGGGAAAAAGATGGCCATTCTACTGAGGCACGCTGGGCGGAAATAGAGCTTGCTCCTAGGGAAACTCCGTAGGAAGCGGCTCCAAATCACCATACGCAACTTGCACCAAACTGCCAAACACACGGGATTCTCAGGGCGCATGTCAGCCGGTCATCGGAAGCGATGCGGGACTGTACGCGCAAGTCTGTTTTGTTGTGCCTGCCTGTCCTTACTTCAGCGGCGGTATTAGCGTTACTGATGGCAGGCTTTGTCTAGTGAGAGCTAGGTTGGCTGCATAAGACTCATTGCAGACATGGCACGCGCTCTAAAGCGGTCACTTAATGGGATGGCAGGAATGGGCTTGAAGCAGACTTTGAACCCTAGAGTTTCGGCACGCATTGAATGCTGTAGAAAGGAATAGGCATCGCGGCATAGTTCACAAGGAGAAACTTAATTCCGCTTTCTTTGAAGGTTTCCCTCAGCTCAGGGCCTATTCCTATTTCATCGGAAAATTTGATAAAGATTAGGCCCGGGTTGCGAGCGTCTATCGTTGTTTCTGAAACGATGGAATCAATAGTGGCATTGTTAGTGGGATTGATATATCCGTCTCTAACTAGCGAACCAAGCGTAGCGGCGAACGAAATTTTCTCCTCTTGGATTCGCAAATCATGCAAATGTTCTCTCGTAAGAATATTCGCAATTTCCCCACGATAAACCGTTCCTGCTTTACTAAACCGAAGCCAGAAATGCACACCACTAAGGTCTCTACTCGCTTCCTCTTGAGATTTACTGGACGAAAAGTAGCATCCTTCAGGAAAGTCGATAGTTGACTGTTCTGACAGCGCCATCTGTGACGCCGTAAGAAATGCAGTAAAAACCAGAAATTGCCACGATTTGAGGTATCCCATCTGCGCTCCAAAATAAGAAGACTGTCGAAAACTTTTCAAGTAAATACTTATCTGCTACGTTCCGCCGTCTGGAGAGTTTGTCGAACGACTGCTATCGCGGGCGAGGCCGATTGTGACGATCGGTGTGTGTCGTGTAAATCACCCATTTGGGTGAGTTCGCGGAATATCTCCTTCCGCTGCATTGCAGCCGTAGAACTCTAGCGCAAAGCTCCCAACGCAAACCAGCCCATTCACTCGCAGAGAAGGGGGTATGGCCCCCCGCCGATTTCTGGGCGTTTGACAGTATGAGGCGGGGGACTGTATCCCCTGCTCTGCGATCCACGCGCCACTCCATCAGGATTACCAGCCAAAGACCGCTATCAATTCCGTAGCTTCTTGCGCATACACCATGTGTCCCAAGGCCCGATCCCGCTCCAAAGAAAAACGCATCCGCCCAGTGGTGGCATCATTCCATCATGAGCGCCTCCCGTATTCCTCCCATCCAATGCCTACTTACCTTTGAGGCGCTGGCGCGGCTGCGCTCGGTCACATTGGCGGCAGAAGAGTTGTTTGTCACGCCTAGCGCGGTGAGCCACCGGGTGCGGCAGCTGGAGCAGATCATTGGCACCAAGTTGTTTGGACGGGCAGATTTTTCGCTGACCACGGAAGGCAGCGAGTACCTGGCCCATGTGCGCGAGGGGCTTGCCATCCTGCAGAAGTTTCCCAGCGCATCGGCCGCGCCGGGCAAACGTAAATTGCGGCTGGCGGTCACGCCCACGTTTTCGCGCTCCATCCTCATTCCGCGCCTGCGCCAGTTCACCGATGCCTACCCCGAGATTGACCTGACGCTGCAAGTGTCCATCCCCCTGCTGGATGTGGTGGCCGAAGACGCGGACCTGATGGTGCGCTTTGGCCCGGGGCGCTACGCCGACATGGAGCACGTGTGCTTAATGAAGGACGAGGTGACGCCACTGGCTTCGCCCGCTTTTGTGCGCGAGCACGGGCCCTTCGATACCCCGAACGACCTGCAAAACCTGCCCCTGCTGCGCAGCCCGCTGGAGCCCTGGCGCACCTGGTTTGCGGCCAACGGGCTGGACTGGCCCGAGCCGGTGGAGGGCTCGCAGTTCAATGACATTGGCTTGATGTGTGATGGCGCGGCAGCAGGCATGGGTGTGGGCCTGATCCGCCTGAAGCTGGGCGCGCCCTGGCTGGAGACCGGCGCGCTGGTGCGGTTGTATGACAACAACGCGCCCAGCCCCCACGCCCACTACCTGTGCTGGCGCACCGGCGCCATGGACCGCTGGGAAGTGGCAGCATTTGCGGACTGGTTGAAAAAAGCGGTGGTCTAGTCGCCAGTTAATTCACGCCACAGCGCCCGGCTTTCCACTAGAGTGCTGTTCACGCTACCCGAAAGCCCGCCATGAATGCACCTGCTACCGCCAGCCTCCAGAATTCGCTATCAAAAACAGAGCTGCTCGCGCATGTTTTACAAGGGCTAAGGCCTCATTTGGCAACGCATTCGCTGTTGTACCAGACAGAAGACACCACGCCCTACGAGTGCGATGGCCTGACCGCTTACCGCCAGCGCCCGCTACTGGTGGCGTTGCCCGAGACCGAAGACCAGGTTGCGGCCGTGCTCAAGGTCTGCCACGGCCTGAATGTGCCGGTGGTGGCGCGCGGTGCGGGCACGGGGCTGTCTGGCGGCGCCATGCCACATGCTCTGGGCGTGACACTGTCGTTGGCAAAATTCAACAAAATCCTCAAGCTGGACAAACGCAGCCGCACTGCGCTGGTGCAGTGCGGGGTGCGCAACTTGGCCATCAGCGAAGCGGCCGCACCGCTAGGCCTGTACTACGCACCCGACCCCAGCAGCCAGATTGCCTGCACCATTGGCGGCAACGTGGCCGAAAACTCGGGCGGCGTGCATTGCCTGAAATACGGCCTGACGCTACACAACGTGCTCAAGGTGCGTGGTTTCACCATGGAGGGCGAGGCCATCGAATTTGGCGGCGACGCGCTGGACACACCGGGCTACGACCTGATGAGCGTGGTGGTGGGCAGCGAGGGCATGCTGGCGGTCATCACCGAAGTGACCGTCAAGCTGGTACCCAAGCCGCAACTGGCGCGCTGCATCATGGCCAGCTTTGATGACCTGCGCAAAGCGGGCGACGCGGTAGCCGCCGTGATTGCGGCGGGCATCATCCCGGCCGGGCTGGAGATGATGGACAAACCCATGACCGCTGCCGTGGAGGACTTTGTGCACGCGGGCTACGACCTGACTGCCGAGGCGATTTTGCTGTGCGAGAGCGATGGCACCCCCGAAGAGGTGGAAGAAGAAATTGGCCGCATGACGCACGTGCTGCGCGCAGCGGGCGCCACTGGCATTGCTGTGAGCAACAGCGAGGCTGAACGCCTGCGCTTCTGGAGCGGGCGCAAAAACGCCTTTCCTGCCAGTGGCCGCATCAGCCCCGACTACATGTGCATGGACAGCACCATTCCCCGCGCACGGTTGGCCGACATCCTGCTGGCCATTGCCGAGATGGAGAAGAAATACCAGTTGCGCTGCGCCAACGTGTTCCACGCTGGCGACGGCAATTTGCACCCGCTGATCTTGTTTGATGCCAACGACCCCGACCAGCTGCGTCGCTGCGAGCTGTTTGGCGCCGAAATTCTGGAAACCAGCGTGGCCATGGGCGGCACCGTCACCGGCGAGCACGGCGTGGGCGTGGAAAAACTCAACAGCATGTGCGTGCAGTTTTCGGCAGAAGAAAACGCCCAGATGTTCGCGCTCAAGGAAGCGTTTGACCCCAAGGGACTGCTCAACCCCGGCAAGGTCATTCCCACCCTGCACCGCTGTGCCGAATATGGTCGCGAGCTGGTGCGAGGCGGCAAGATCAAACACCCGGACTTGCCCCGGTTCTAGCCGCCATGCAAGGCCTGCGCGGTTTGGCCTGGTTGCTCGCGTTGCAAAGCGCCGGGGAGCTGCTGGCGCGCGCGCTGCACCTGCCGTTTCCGGGCCCGGTGGTGGGCTTGGTGTTGCTATTGCTTGCGCTGCGTTGGCCGCTGGTGCGAGAGCCTGTGGCGCAGTGTGCGGATTTTTTGCTGGCCCACCTCTCGCTGCTGTTCATTCCTGTAGGCGTGGGCGTGATGACGCACTTGGCGCTGTTAAGCCAGTTTGGTGGCCGCATGTTGCTGGTGCTGGTGCTGTCTACCTGGATAGGGCTGGCGGTGACTGCACTGGTGCTGTACCACCTGAGTACGGGCGACGACGTTCAGGGCGCCTCCGATGTCTGATTTTGTTGCACTCTGGGTCTACCTCTCGGCCACACCACTGTTTGGCCTCACCGCCACGCTGGTGACCTATGTGCTGGCCCATGCGCTCTACCTGCGGGTGGGCCAGGCCGCCTGGGCCAACCCGGTGCTGTGGAGC
>REAW01000014.1 GCA_004293725.1 Curvibacter sp. | reverse complement strand
CATGCGCGCGCCGTCTCCTATGGTGTAGCCGGTGGCGCCCCAGGCGAAGGCTGCGCCTACGCCCATGAACATCAGGCCGGAGAAAAAATCTTTTTGGCTATGTAGTTTCAAGTGGTGGTCCTTGGAATAGTGAAATGCCTGCCTGCGTTCGCACCAACGAGGTGTTGACTTGGCCTTGTAGCGAACCGCGAAGGTTAGTCAGGAAGACCAGCAAAGGAAACTGTGGCGTTCAACAGCTAGGGTTTACCCGGGCACTGCTTGGGGCAATGCCTCACGCACGGCCCTGATCCACATGGGGTCGATGCGCTGCGCCAGGTCCGCATGCACCGACATCACTGCCGATTTGAGACGCTGGCGCTGCGAAGCGCTGGGGGCGTGGATGCGGGCGGTACCTGCTTCTCGCAAGGCGGTCAGCGCTTTTTCGTTGTGGGCGTCGCCAATGCTATTGCCATAGACCAGTGCTTCGCGCATTGCTTGCTGCAGTAGCTCCCGGTCGCTGGCCGGCAGGTTGAACCAAAAGCGCTGGTGGGTCACTACCGCGTAGCCCAAATATCCGTGCTGGGTCAGGCTCAGGTCTTTTTGTACGGCCTGCATGTTCTGGGTCCAGAAGTTGGACACCACGTTTTCTGTGCCATCCACCACACCAGACTCCAGTGCTCTTCGGGTTTCACTGAATGGCAGTGCCACCGGACTGGCCCCCAACGCCCGCATCTGCTGGGCAATGACACGCGACGCCTGTACCCGCATGCGCAGGCCTGCAAAATCGGCAGGTTCCAGCAGCGGACGGTTGGCGCTCATCTGTTTGAATCCGTTGTCAAAAAAACCGAGGCCCAGCAGGCGCTGTCTGCTCAGGCGGTCCAGCAGGCGCTGTCCTACGGGCCCCTGCGTGAGACGGCGTACATCGGCCACGTTGTCAAACAAAAAAGGGAGGTCAAAAAGCTCAAACTCGGGGAAACCAATGGGCCCAAACTTTGACAGGGAAGGTGCCACCATGTCGATGGCCCCCAATTGCAGTGCCTGCATCTCGTCTTGGTCGCCGTAGAGATGGCCTTGTGGGTAAATTTTGACGCGTAGCCGTTGGCCGCTGCGCTCTTCTACCAGCGTGCGAAAGCGCTCCAACGTCAACCCTTTTGGGGTTTCGGGCGCCACCACATGGGACAGCCGAATGGTGGTGCCAGCCGTTGCTTGGCTGGCCCAGGGCATGGCGGCGGCAGTACTCAAGGCCAAGCCACGCAGCCATTGGCGGCGACGTGGGAAGACTGAAACTGGTCGTTGCATGCTCGTTATTATGCGAGTGCATGCCTGTGCCCACCATGACTGACCGTTCAACAGCAACTTCTTTCAACTTCGCGTCGCTGCGCCATGCAGGGCTTGCGGGTACCGCGCGCAGCCCTTGGCCCGGTGGGTGGTTGTTGGGCTTTTTGGCCTTGGTAGTGGCATCCGTTATTGCGCTGGTCTTGTACTTGCAGAACTTTGAAGCCGAGGAGAATGCGCGCCGTCAAGCTGCCGACGCACAGTGGCTGGAGCAGAGCGTGCAGTTTCACTTTCGACGGCTGGAGGACGACTTGCGTACTGCCGCACGCCAAATGAGTGACGTGCAGGGAGGCTTGCTGTGGCGGGAACCTGGTGTGTTGCTGGATCAGGGGTGGGTGGGCGCCGCACAAGTGCAGGTGCCTGCGCGGTGGCCGGTCGATGAAGCGGGCCACCCTCAAAACGCACAGGCGCTGGCTACTATGTTTTCCACTGCCAAGGGACTGCGCAGATCCGCCTATGCCGGGCCCATGTTGCAGGCCAATGGCACGTTGACCGACACCGTTTGGTTGGCCGTTCCTTATTTTGAGCGGGGGCAGTTCGTTGGCAACTACGTGGCCGCACTGTCATTGCATCAGGCCGTTGCAGTGGTAGTGCCTGGTTGGTTTGCCAAGGACCATGCCGTGCGCTTGGTGCTGGATGAAGGTGAAGTGCCCATTGTGCGGTCCGACGGGTTGCAGCCATTCCGAGCGGCCCTGAATCTTGCAGGGTCCGATGTGTTTCTCGAAGTTACCTCGGTGCAGGCGCGGCGTGCGACTGTGCCCCGCCTGTTTTTGCTAGTGGCCTTGGTGTTTCTGGGCGGCATGCTGCTGAGTCTGTGGGCGCTGCGCCGCGATATTGTTAAACGCCAGCAGGTGCAGGCCCGCCTGGAGGCCGAAGTGGCCTTGCGCACCGCCATGGAGAACTCCGTGACCATTGGCTTGCGCGCCTGGGACTTGGGCGGCAAAGTTCTCTATGTGAACGACGCCTTTTGCAAAATGGTGGGCTATCAACCGCACGAGCTGCTGGGACAATCTGCCCCCTTGCCGTATTGGCCCGCAGATCAGACCCATGGTCTGAATCAAGTACACACCGAAATTTTGGCGCAAGGCACCCAGCAGCAAGGGGTCGAGGTGCAGTTTCAGCATCGCAACAGCAAGCTGGTGGATGTGCTGATTCATGAGGCGCCGCTGTATACCGCCGACGGCACCCACATAGGCTGGATGAGCTCGGTGCTCGACATCAGCGAACGCAAGCGCGCGCTGCGCCTTGCCGCGCAGCAGCAGGAACGTTTGGAGGCCACGGGGCGTCTGGTCGCAGTGGGCGAGGTGGCTTCCACGCTGGCGCACGAACTCAACCAGCCACTGGGTGCCTTGAGCAGCTTCGCCACCGGCCTGCTCAACCGCCTGCGTGCCGGCAGCATCAGCCCGCAAGAAACGGTGCCCGTGATCACCCGCATGGCGGGGTTGGCCGAGAAGGCCGGGCGTGTCATTCAGCGCGTCAATGCAATTGCACGGCGTCGCGAAATAACCTTGCAGCGTCTGGACCTGGTGGCCGTGTTGCAGCGGGTGGTGCCTCAGGGCGTGGATGCGGTGGACCCGGTATGGGTGGCGGCCGACGAATTGTTGTTGGAACACTTGGTGAACAACCTGCTGGGCAATGCGCAGGAAGCTGCAGCCCAAGGCAAGGTGCCCGCGCAAGTGCAGGTGCGTGTTTGGAGTGATGCAGTGCGCCAGGTGGCGGTGCTTTGTGTGTGTGACTCAGGCGCCGGTGTACATGAAGAAGACCGGGAGCATGTTTTTGAAGCCTTTTTCAGCACCAAAGAAGGCGGCATGGGCATGGGTTTGGCCATATGCCGCTCCATCGTTGAAACGCACCACGGGCACATCGCGGTAGACCGTGATCCCGAGCTCGGTGGAGCCCGTTTTACAGTAGAGCTGCCCCTGGCTGCACAATCGGCACCCGAGGCAGACACACCATGAGTACCGCAGCCATACACATCATTGACGACGACCCGGATATGCGGGAAGGCTTGGCATGGCTGTTCGATTCGCGCGGACACGCGGTAGCCACCTGGGATAGTGGCGTGCCGTTTCTGAAAGCAGTGGAGGCCCTCCAGGGTCAATGGGCACAGGCTGCAGTGTTGCTGGACATCCGCATGGCCCCGATGACCGGGCTACAGGTGTTTGAACAACTGAAGGTACATGCCTGCCCCTGGCCCGTGTTGTTTTTAACCGGCAATGGGGATGTGGGAATGGCCGTGGCCGCTGTCAAAAATGGTGCTTGGGACTTTCTGGAAAAACCGTTTCAAGACAACGTGCTGGTAGACCGTGTGGAGCAAGCCTTGGCCGCCGCTGCCGCCGATGGCGATGCCAATCAGGAAGCCCACCGGCTGCGTTACGCGTTGGCCACCCTGAGCCCGCGCGAACGCGAGGTGCTTGACCAACTGGTGCTGGGCCACTACAACAAGAACATTGCGGAACATCTCGGCATTACACCGCGCACGGTGGAGTTCCACCGCGCCAATCTCTTTGAAAAAATGGGCGTCAGCTCGGCCATCGAGCTGGCGCACAAACTAGGCCGCTTGCAGCCTATTGTGAAACCACAGCCCTAGAGCAGCGCACGCGGCCCCCGTACAAACCCCAGTGGTGTGATTGGCACGGAACTCGCTAGTATTGATCCGTAACTTGACCAATTGGTTAGGTTGTGAGCGTTGAACTGGTGGCCGTGTTCCATTTTGGTGCGGCCATGACCCAAGCACTGAGCGTCAATGAACCATTCCGAAGCACTGAACGGGCAGCTTGCCCCCCCCACCGCTGGCGTACCAGGGCGAAAAGCCGTGGAAGTACGCAATGCCAGTGTGGTGTATCAAACGGCCGATACCCCTGTGCACGCGCTCAGCGATATCTGTCTGGACTTTCATGAAGGCGAGTTTGTTTCGTTGATTGGCCCTTCCGGCTGTGGAAAAACCACCCTGATGCGTGTCATTGCAGACCTGGAGCCGATCAGCGCGGGTGAAGTGCTGGTCAACGGCGTAAGCCCGCATTCGGCGCGCTTGGCCCGCTCTTATGGATATGTGTTCCAAGCCCCCGCCTTGTTCCCATGGCGCAATGTGCTGGCCAACGTAACCCTGCCACTGCAAATCCAGGGAAAAGCCAAGGCAGACGCAAAGCGCATTGCCATGGAACACCTGGAGCGCGTAGGTCTCAAGGGCTTCGAAGGCAAATACCCTTGGCAGCTCTCGGGCGGCATGCAGCAGCGCGTGTCGATTGCGCGTGCGCTCTCGTTTGAGCCCAAGATTTTGATGATGGATGAGCCCTTTGGGGCACTCGACGAAATCACCCGCGACCGCCTCAACGAACAGTTGCAGCAGCTCTGGCAACGCGAACGCCGCACCGTGGTGTTTGTAACGCACAGCATTGCCGAGGCGGTGTACTTGTCTACCAAGATTGTGGTCATGTCCCCGCGTCCTGGGCGCATTGTCAAAGTGATCCAATCGCCGCTGCCCGATGCGCGCCACCTGGGCCTGCGCGATACCCCTGCCTTCATGGAGTTGGCCCATGAAGTGCGTGAGGCACTCGCTGATGGCCACCACTAAATCACTCACCCAACGCCTCGTGCACGACTGGTTGCCAGTCTTTGTCGTGCTGCTGGCTGTGCTGATCGCTTGGTACGGGGCAGCATGGGGCCTGAACGCCCAAGGTGCGATTGAGCGTGTGTTGGACGAGGAGGCCGGTTACACGCAGATGGAGCTGTTCGATGCCACCATGCACATGGAGCGCCCGCTCATGCCGGCACCCCACCAGGTGGCCTTGGATCTCTATGAAAGCCTGACCGGCTGGCCCGTAGACTCGCCCCGCAACCTGATCTACCACGTCATCGTCACCGGCCAGTCCACATTGCTGGGCTTCTGCCTGGGTACGGCGCTGGGGCTCTTGTTGTCGGTGCTCATCGTGCACAGCCGCACATTGGACAAGGCATTGCTGCCGTGGATCGTTGCCTCGCAAACCGTGCCGGTGTTGGCGATTGCGCCCATCGTGCTGGTGGTGCTGGGCAGCCTCGGGTTTGCTGGCACTGCGCCCAAAGCCTTTATTGCCATGTACCTCTGTTTCTTCCCGGTGACCGTGGCCATGGTGCAGGGCCTGCGCTCACCGCAGAAGATTGAAACCGAAATGATGCACACCTATGCTGCCAACCGTTGGCAGTCGTTATGGCTCTTGCGTTTGCCTGCTGCTTTGCCTTTTCTGTTTCCCGCGCTGCGCGTGGGCGTGGCAGCGGGCTTGGTGGGTGCCATGGTGGCCGAGCTGCCTACCGGCGCACAAGCCGGGCTGGGCGCGCGCCTGCTCACGGGTTCGTACTACGGGCAGACCACCCAAATTTGGTCTGCTCTGGTCATGTCTGCACTGTTGGGCTTGGCGCTCACCGGCATCGTGGCTGCGGTTGAGCGCATGGTTCTGCGCAGCCGGGGGGGCGTATGACAGAGGGTGTGACTTCGGTATGGTTCTGGCCCTGCATGGTGTTGTTGGCTGCGGCCGCGTGCTACAGCGTGTACCGCATGGCGGCCGTCAACGGCAGCCGCTGGGTAGGCATGGCAACCGCTGCGCTGTTTGGTGTGTGGGTGGTGGTGTTCTGGGAGCTATTGGTGCGCGCGCTGGAGGTGCCGCGTGTACTGCTCCCCGCCCCCAGTCTGGTGATCGGCTCCCTGTTTGATCACGCGCCCAAACTCTGGGGCGACTTTGTTCAAACCGTTGGCAAGGCCGTGTTGATTGGCTGGGCGCTCGGTTGCGGCCTGGGTTTCTGTGTAGCGGTAGCGATTGACCGTATGCCTTTTTTGCAGCGTGGCCTATTGCCTGTGGCTTCACTCACCAGCGCCATTCCCTTGGTCGGCGTGGCGCCGATTGCGGTCATGTGGTTTGGGTTTGACTGGCCTTCCAAGGCTGCAGTGGTGGTGCTCATGACCTTCTTTCCCATGTTGGTGTCCACACTGGCCGGCCTGCAGGCAGCAGGCAAACTGGAGCGCGAGCTGATGTACAGCTACGCCGCCAGTTACCCGCGCACCCTGCTGGCCTTGCGCTTGCCTGCGGCGCTGCCTTTCATCTTTGGCGCCCTCAAGGTGAATGCCACTCTGGCGCTCATAGGTGCCATCGTGGCGGAGTTTTTTGGTTCGCCCACCTCGGGCCTGGGTTTTCGCATCAGCACCGAGGCCGCGCGCATGAACATGCCGCTGGTCTGGGGCGCGATTGTGGTGGCGGCGGTGACCGGATCGGTGGCCTACGCCTTGCTAGTTGCATTGGAGCGCCGTGCGGCGTTCTGGCATCCCTCAGTGCGCGAAGGGTGAGCCCGCGCTTGGTCTGTATTGCGTTTTTTCATTAACCCGTAGAAGGAGCTTTCCATGATTCGTTCTTCCCAATGCGCCAAGAGCCTACTGGCCCTCGCGCTGGCTGCTGCAGGATTTGCAGCGCAGGCTGCCGACAAGGTGACCGTGCAGCTCAAGTGGGTGCCACAAGCCCAGTTTGCCGGCTACTACATGGCCGCAGCCAAGGGCTTCTACAAGGAGGCCGGCCTGGACGTCACCATCAAACCCGGTGGCCCTGACATTGCCCCCACCCAGGTGATTGCGGGCAAGCAAGCCGACATCGTGGTGGACTGGATGCCTTCCGCGCTGGCTGCCCGTGAAGCCGGTGTGCCCTTGGTCAACGTAGCCCAGGTGTTCAACCAGTCCGGCCTGATGCTGACCTGCAAAAAAGCCAGTGGTGTCGCCAGCCCCAAAGACTTCAAGGGCAAGACCCTGGGCGTTTGGTACGGCGGCAACGAGTATCCCTTCCTGAACTGGATGGGCAAGCTCGGCCTGAAAACCGACTCCGACATCAAGATCCTGAAGCAGGGCTTCAACGTCGACCCGCTGCTGCAAAACCAGGCCGCTTGTATTTCCACCATGATCTACAACGAATACTGGCAAGTGGTAGACGCGGGTGTGAAGGAAAAAGACCTGGTCACCTTCTTCTATGAAAAGGAAGGCGTAGCCACCTTGGAAGACGGCCTGTATGTGCTCGAAGCCAACCTCAAAGACCCCGCTTTTGTCGCCAAGATGGGTAAATTCTTGAAGGCCACGCTCAAAGGCTGGGACGCAGCGGTGAAGGATCCTGAGGCTGCCGCCAAAGCCGTGGTGGCCGCTGATACCTCTGGAAGCGCCAGCGTGAAGGTGCAAAAACGCCAGATGGAAAACGTGGCCAAGCTCATCACCAACGCCGGCACCAAGAAGATTGGCTACTTGGAGCCGGCCGCATATGAGCGCACCGTCAAGGTGCTGCTGGCAGGTGGAAGCGACCCTGTTATCAAGAAAGACCCGGGCAAGGCCGCGTATTCCCACGCCATCTGGGAAGCCGCTCAAAAGTAACTGAATAATCGGTGGCATGAACCACGTCGCCGATATGCACAAGGGCCTCATTCGCCAAGCGAATGAGGCCCAGATACTTTCCGCAGCCGAAAAAGTGTTTGCACGGGCCGGTTTTGGTGGCGCCACCATGGCTGCCATCGCAGAAGCCAGTGGCCTACCTAAAGCCAACTTGCACTATTACTTTGGCTCCAAAGAGGTGCTGTACCGCGAGGTATTGGCCCGTATCCTGAACGATTGGCTGGTCCCCACACATGGCATCACGGTAGATGCCGACCCCAAAACCGCGCTAGCCCAGTACATCCGTGACAAGATGGAACTGTCCGCCCAGCGGCCTGATGGCTCCAAGGTGTTTGCCAATGAACTTCTGCACGGCGCCCCGGTAGTGAAGGGCCTGCTGGCAACGGAATTGCGCAAATTGCTCTTGGAAAAAGCCGCTGTAGTGCAAGCCTGGAGTGACGCGGGCCGCATGGCCCGGGTGGATGGCATGCACCTGTTCTTCACCATCTGGGCGGCTACCCAGACCTATGCGGACTTCGATGTACAGATTTGCGCTGTGCTGGAGCAGGACGCCCTCTCTCCCAGGGATTTCGAGCGGGCCACCGAGCACGTGGTGTCGCTGATTCTGCGTGGCTGCGGTTTATAAGCCAAATTGGCCTCTAGACACCGTGGATATTGCGCAAACAGCTCCTAAATCAGGAGCATTTTGCGTTATCCTCGCTGCCATGAATTGGCTCGATTTCCTGTTGGGGCGGCGCAAGCCCCTGTCTGCAGAGCTGCGTGCTGCGGCGCTCATCAAAGCCGTGGACGCCGGCGGCCTTCCGCTAAACGCCGCGATCGTCAACGACATCGCGCGTCAGTTGGGGCTGGAGGTATCCACGAGGGCCCGAATGGAGGACACGATAGCGCGAATTCGGGAGGCCTTGGGGCGGGTGTAGTTTCTATTCAAGAAAAGAGCCCACCCGTAGGCATTCAGATGGCGACGGCGCGACATTTTCATTCATTGCGTTGGCCGACCATGGGTGCCTGCGCGCCACCGGTGTCGTTTGCTGCTGCTGTAGTTGGTGCGGTGATGGTGGGGCTGCTATTGAAAAAATAGCTTGTCGCTTAGACTAGGTTTGCGCTGGAAAACGATTTGTAGTTCGCTATTTGTGTCTCTGCGACATGCCTGGCTTCAGGGTGATTCAGACACTTCAAGCTGTTTGCAGTCCCTTATGGGGAATCTAGGATGTCTGGATTGCCGTGATGCAGACATTCTGGTTCATCGTCAGTTCGCTCTCGAAATGAGTTGCCGGATACCAAAGCCAACCAGCAGGGCGCCAAAGAACGACTCAAAATAGACCTTAAAGCGCCTGAACGCTGCAGCTGCCTTAGGCGTCGAAAGCACCGTCACCACAATCGTGAACCACATTGCGGCGACGACAAATACAGACAGAACCATGCCACTAAGAAGCAAAAATCCGGCATCAGCTGGTGCAGCAGATGACAGGGCTGAGGCGTAGTAAATTGCTGCTTTCGGATTTGCCATGGTTGTAGACAGTCCTTTGGAGAAGCTCTTGAACAATGGCCCAGTAGGTGACCCGTCAACAATGTCCGGCAACGCCTTTCTCGCATTGCGCAGCAACCCAATGCCGAGCCACAACAGGTAGAGTGCCCCGATGGTTTTGATCACCAAAAACAGCGATGGGAACAATGCGAATAAGGCACCCACTCCTAGCAGCGCAGCGCCGGCCCATAGGACATTTCCAAGAACTACGCCTATTGCGACCGCAGCTGCGCTACGGCGTGACCCTGTAACTGCGGCATAGGTCACGGCCACAAAGTCTGGCCCCGGGCTCATGATCCCGACGCATGCGATTGCAGCTACTGTTGCGATGGCAGATAGTGATTCCATGCGTCGTCCTTAGATAGGTTTCAAATCGAAAATCCGGAGTGCCAGGGGAACTATAACCTTGAGGTTGAGGACGCATTGGAGCTTCCCAAGCAAACCGGGACATGGTCTGTATCGAACCCGATAACTGACGCCAATTTTTGTTGCCTGATTCCTGTCACCCACCAATGGCAGCACCAGGTCCAAGTCAACAAGCTTTGCCATTCGATGAGTTTGCTATTGAAAAGATAGCTGGTGGCGAGGGATTTATGTGCGCTGGACGTAAATTTGATGCTTGTTTTTGAATGCATCGGAGCGGTTCAGCATGCCAACGTCCATCAATGGACATGCCGATGGTGGATGTCCGGAAAATGCGGATGCGTATGGGTAATCACTTGGTGTTGGTGCGCATGAACATGGGGCTCCTGTCCATTCCATTCGAAATCGTGAACATGCTTGTGATGCTCATCATGCAAGTGGCCGTGACTGTGCTCCAGGGGCTCATGGGTGTGTTCGTGCGCGTGCCGCTCTGTGAGGTGTAGCCACACGCCCAAAGCCATGAGAGCGCTGGCAACCCAGAACCCGGGGCCCACCGATTCGCCCAGCCACAACAACGAAACCAAGGCACCGACAAAGGGAGCTACCGAAAAATAAGCACCGGTGCGAGCGGTGCCCAACCCGCGCAGCGCGAGGACAAACAACACCAGGCTAATGCCATAGCCCAGCAAACCTACTGTCATGGTCCCCAGCATGGTGGGAAAGCTTGGCCAGGTTGCCCCCAACCCCATGGCCAGTGTCACGTTCACACAGCCCGCCACAAGACCTTTGCTACCGGCAATGAACAATGCATCGGAGGCGGATACCTTGCGCGTGAGATTGTTGTCAATCGCCCAACATAGGCAGGCCAGCACAATCAGACCTGCGCCCCATCCCAACCCCGTCTGAGATGTGCCCTCTACTGGCCATGACAAGATCACACTGCTCGTCACAATGGCTAACATGCCAGCCACCACCCGCCGATCTGCGTTCTCCTTGAATGCGACCCACGCCAGCACCGCTGTCAAAACGGCTTCAAGATTCAGCAAGAGGGAAGCCGTGGATGCCGCGGTAAGTTGCAGCCCGAGCATTAAGGCCACAGGCCCCAGCACGCCGCCAAATGCGATCGCACCTGCCAGCCATGGCCATTCCCCTTTACGCAAGCCTGAAACTTGCCACCCACGGTCACGCCAGAGCCGTACCATGATCAATCCGATACCACTGCCCAAATAAAGCAGCCCTCCCAGCAGCACCGGCGAAACCGAGTCCAGCAATACCTTGGCCAAAGGCGTACTCAAACCAAACAGGGCCGCTGCCCCGAGCGCAAAACCAACGTTGGCGTTCATAGGTATTTGGTGATCTGGCGAAACTCGTCCAACGAGTTGGCTTGCGTCGGGACCACGGAGTCCACCATGTGGCTCAAACAATGGTCCAGATGGTCTTGGATCAGCGTTCTTTTGGCTTGGGTAATGGCTTTCTCGACAGCTTGCAACTGCTGCACCACTTCCAGGCAAGGTTTGCCCTGGTCGAGCATTTGCACCACGCTGGCCAAGTGCCCCCCTGCACGACGCAGGCGCTTGATGACGGCAGGATGGGTGTCATGGGTGTGCATGGTGAGTGACCTTATATGAGCGGGCTGATCCTCCCCCCGAGGTTACAATAAATCGCGTTAAGTACAGTTTTTTTGATGATCCAAGTCCTCCGCACACTACCTCGCGCTGCCCTCGGTTGGACGGTTGGGCGGTCGTTGGCGATTGGGATTGCGCTGGTGATACTTTTGGGTGCATTGATTACGCCCTGGGGGCTGACGAAGTCACACGGGGCTGCGGTCTTCCTTGTCGTTGACCATGGGGAATCTTGGGGCAGTGATCATGAACATGAACACAGCCATGACGGCGATTCCCCGGCGCTTGCTGGCATCCATGCGCATCACACAGGTGATCACACCCATGACCATGTCTATGCCCTGCCCGTGGATGTGCGCAGCGTAAGCAAGGCCACTGCCGTATGGCAGGAAATTCTTGTTCAATCGGGCCCCTGGCCATCGCTCGATGGCATAGAGCGTCCTCCGCGCGCCTGAGACCGCTCGGTTTCTTCAGGTTCTGGCTGCACCACAGCCCGATAAGTCCTTTTTTCTTTGACGGAGTTTCCATGCTCAGCCTATGTTTCAACCGGCTGCGGGCCGTGCCTTGGGCGCGTCCGGGCCTTGCCATGACCACGCTCCTGGTTCTGGCACTTCTTTTGTTCACATCTACCGATGTCTTTTCCCATGCCGTGACCCAAGGCGACAAGGGGTACATCCAAGAGATCTCTGGGGTGCATCTGCTGCCCTTCATCTACCTGGGGGCCAAGCACATGATGACCGGCTATGACCACATCCTGTTTTTGTTTGGGGTCATCTTCTTCCTTTACAAGTTGCAGCACATTGCGTTGTACGTGAGCCTGTTTGCCATCGGTCACTCGACCACCATGGTGCTAGGGGTCTACTACAACATCGGAATGAATAGCTATTTGATCGATGCGGTAATCGGCTTCTCGGTGGTTTACAAGGCACTCGACAACCTGGGGGCCTATCAGCGCTGGTTCGGGGTGCAGCCCAACACCAAAGTAGCGACTTTGATCTTTGGCCTCATCCACGGCTTTGGCCTGGCCACCAAGATCCAGGAGTACGAGATTTCGCCAGATGGGCTGGTACCCAACCTGCTGGCGTTCAACGTCGGTGTGGAAGTGGGGCAATTGTTGGCGCTGGCCGTTATTTTGATTGGCATGAGTTTCTGGCGCCGCACCGCAGGCTTTGTGCGCTATGCCTACAGTGCAAACGTGGTCATGATGTCCGCAGGCTTCATCCTGGTGGGCATGCAACTGACCGGCTACTTCGTTTCCCAATGAATTCGTGAGTCAAGAACATGTACAACACTGACATTCCCTCTCGCGCTGAACTGCCTTCCACCCGGCAGCTCATTCGTTCCACCCTCATCGCCGCCGTGTCTGCGGTGGTGCTGCTCTACACCGTGGTCTTGCCGTCAGAGTATGGCGTTGACCCGACCGGCATTGGACGTACTTTAGGCCTGACCGAAATGGGCGAGATCAAGACCCGACTTGTAAAGGAAGCTGCCGTCGATGCTGCTGCCACGCAGGCTTCAAATTCAGAGCCCACCGAAGCAAGCGCGGCGGCTGAGCCTCCAAAAGTAGCGCCAGCGACTTCGCCCATGGCTGATAAGGCAGCAGCACAAAGTACATCCGCATCACAAAGCTCTTCTTGGCGCGACGAAATGACTTTCACGCTCTCCCCCGGCCAAGGGACAGAGGTCAAACTGAAGTTAAAAGAAGGCGAGAAGGCCCAGTTCTCGTGGAGCGTCAAGGGCGGCGTGGTGAATTTCGATACGCATGGCGATTCAATGGGGCGCTCCGTTAGCTACGAGAAGGGGCGCGGTGTAGCGTCTGACGACGGCGAGTTGGTTGCTGCATTCACGGGAAATCATGGCTGGTTTTGGCGCAACCGGGGCGAGGTGGATGTGACCGTCACCCTGCAAACCGGCGGCGCATACAGCGACATCAAGCGGGTAAAGTGACCTGGATACAGAACGCAACTCTCGCTAGCGGCTCAACTCAGATGTAGCTGTTCAGCAAGTTCTCAATCCGCTCCTGGCGGCCGGAAACGGGTTGCACGTCCACGTTCTGGTCCAGCACGCGTTGGGCCACGGCGTCCAGGCCCAGCTCGCCGGTCAGCACGTCCTGGCCGAAGCTGCCCCTCCAGCCGGCGTAGCGGTCTTCGGTCACTTCGGCGAACTTGCCATCAGAAATCATCTTCTCGGCGATCAGCAGTGCGCGGGCGGATACGTCCATGCCGCCGATGTGGCCGTGGAAGATGTCTTCGGGGTCAATGCTCTGGCGGCGCACTTTGGCGTCAAAGTTCAGGCCGCCGGTGGTGAAGCCGCCGCCCTGCAAGATCAGGTACATCGCCAGCGCGGTTTCGGGGATGTTGTTGGGGAACTGGTCGGTGTCCCAGCCGCACTGCATGTCGCCGCGGTTCATGTCGATCGAGCCGAAGATGCCGAGGTCAATGGCCGTGGCAATTTCATGCTCAAAGCTGTGGCCCGACAGGGTGGCGTGGTTGGCTTCGATGTTGACCTTGATTTCCTTCTCCAGGCCGTAGCGACACAGGAAGCCATAGACGGTGGCGGTGTCAAAGTCGTACTGGTGCTTGGAGGGTTCGCGGGGCTTGGGTTCCAGCAATATGGCGCCCTTGAAGCCGATCTTGTGTTTGTACTCCACCACCATGTTCAGGAAGCGGCCCATCTGGTCCAGCTCGTGGCCCATGCGGGTGTTGAGCAGGGTCTCGTAGCCTTCGCGGCCGCCCCACAGCACGTAGTTTTCGCCGCCCAATTTTAGGGTGGCGTCCATGGCTTCCTTCACCTGCAGGGCGCCCATGGCAAAGATTTCGGGGTTGGGGTTGGTGGCCGCACCTGACATAAACCTGCGGTGGCTAAACAGGTTGGCCGTGCCCCACAGCAGCTTCATGCCGGTGGCTTGTTGCTTGGAGCCCAGAATGTCCACCATCTCGCGCAGGTGGTTCACGCTCTCACGCGGGGTGGCGCCTTCGGGGGCTACGTCCCGGTCGTGGAAGCAGTAGTAGGGTGCGCCCAGCTTGGCAAAAAATTCAAACGCGACTTCGGCTTTGGCTTTGGCGGCGGCCATGGGGTCGGGCATGGCGTGCCAAGGGCGCTGGAAGGTGTCGCCACCAAACGGGTCCAGTCCGTTCCAGCAGAAGGTGTGCCAGTAGCAGCTGGCAAAGCGCAGGTGCTCTTCCATGCGCTTGCCCAGCACCATGCGGTCTTTGTCGTACCACTTGAAGGCCAGTGGGTTGGTGGATTGCGGGCCCTCGTACGCGATGGGGGTGACGGTGGGAAAGTAGTGGCTCATGGTGTGGTCCTTGTGTTGTTTAGTTGTGTGGTCGAATTAAATAATCGATTCAACGCCTGGATGGGCGTGGTGGTTCAGGTGGCTTGGTACAGGCTGCGGAAGGTCGCGTAGCGCTCCAGCAGCAGGGTTTGTTCGGCAGCAATGGGGTGGTAGGTGGCTTCCACCTCGGGGCTCTGGCACACGTCGGCAGTTGCAGCCCCCGTAGCCAGCCAGCCCAGGCGCGCTGCGCCCAGGGCGCCGCCAACTGCCGAGCTGCCGTGGGTGACGATTTCCACATCCAGCGCGTTGGCCAGTTGCTGTGCCCAGAAGGTGCTGCGTGCGCCGCCGCCCACCAGCGAGAGGCGTTGCACACTGCTGCCTGCGGCGTTGAGGGCGGCCAAGCCGTCCTTCAGTCCAAAGGTCACGCCTTCAATCACGGCGTAGCCTAAGCGGGCGGCGTCGGTGTCAAAGCTCAGCCCGTGGAAGCTGCCGCGCACGTTGGCGTCGTTGTGCGGGGTGCGCTCGCCGCCCAGGTAGGGCAAAAACAGGGGCGATGTAGCGCGCTGCGCAGCACTCAGGGCGCTGGCTTTTTCGGCCACCACTCCGGCGTTGGGCGCACCCAGCAGATCAGTGACCCACTGCAGGCTGCTGGCGGCAGACAGCATCACGCTCATCTGGTGCCAGCGGCCGGGCACGGCGTGGCAAAACGCGTGGGTTGCGCTGGTCGCGTTGGGCTGATAGCTGGGAGTAACGACGAAGAGCACGCCACTGGTGCCCAGCGATAAGAAGCCTTGGCCGCTGTCCACCGCGCCCATGCCCACGGCGCTGGCCGCGTTGTCGCCCGCGCCGCCGGCCACCACGATGCCTTTGGGCAGGCCCAGGGCCTGGGCTATGTCGGCTTTCAGGGTTCCGCTGGGCGCGCTGCCCTCCACCAGGCGGGGCATGTGGCTGCGGTTCAGTTTGGTGAGGGCGAGTAGCGCGTCAGACCAGTCGCGGTGCTGCACATCCAGCCAGAGGGTTCCGCTAGCGTCGGACATGTCGCAGGCGTATTCGCCGGTGAGCATGAGGCGCACATAGTCTTTGGGCAGCAGTACCTTGGTCACTTGCTTGAAGACATCAGGCTCGTGCTTGGCCACCCAGCGCAGCTTGGGCGCGGTGAAGCCGGGCATGGCCAGGCTGCCAGCCAGGTCGGCGAGGCCGGGCAAGGCGTCCATCATCTCGGTGCACTCCAGGGCGCAGCGGGTGTCGTTCCACAAAATGGCGGGGCGCAGCACGCGGTCTTGCGCGTCCAGCAGCACGGCGCCATGCATCTGGCCCGACAGGCCAATGGCGCGCACCGCAGCGTAGTCGGCAGGGTGGGCGGCTTGCAACTTGAGCAGGGCGCTTTGGGTGGCTGCCCACCAGTCGGCCGGGTTTTGTTCGCTGTGGCCGGGGTGCGGGCGCGACACGCTGAGCGATGTCCCGGCCGAGCCGATGATGCGATGGTTGTCTGCCAGCAGCAGCGCCTTCACCTCAGAGGTCCCTATATCAATACCTAAAAACATGGTTAAGCCGTTGTTGTTGTGGGAGCGGTGGAATTCGTTTCGTCCTCGAGCAGGCGGGCCGGCGCGGGTGGAGTGCGGGTGTGCATGGGGCGCAGTGCGTGGTGCAGTACCAGTGCGGCGGCGCCCACGGCAGATGCAAGTAGCCCGTAGCGCGCTGCGCGCACGGGTGGTGCGGCCATGCCGGCGGCAGCGGCATAGCGCTGCAATGTTTGCTGCGCGGTTTTGATAATTCCGGGGTAGGTGTCACATGATGGCCCCCCCACCACCAGCGTACTGGGGTTGAAGGTGGTCCACAGGTTTTGCAGCACCACGCCCAGGTAATGGCCGCCTTCGGCCGGGTCGGGGAGGTTGGCCAAGGTGCGGGCGCCAAAAAAGGTTTCAGCACAGCCCTTGCGCCCACACGAGCACAAGGGGCCGTCGATTTGCAAAATGCTGTGCCCAATTTCACCGGCCATGCCTTGAATGCCGGTGAACAGCCGGTCATTGAGCACAATGCCCGCCCCCACGCCGGCGCCGCAGGTCACAAAAATCAGTGAGTCTTGGGCGTCGCCGTCTGAAAACTCGTATTCGCTTAAGGCCGCGGTGTCGGCCTCGTTTTGAACATGCACGCCCACGGGTGGCACGCCGGCCTGGGCCAGCGCCTGGGTGATGAGAGGGACAAAGTCGACGTTGCGCCAGCCCAGGTTGGGTGCAAAGCGCAGTACACCGGTGGCCTCGTCAAAGGCACCGGGCAGGCCTACACCTACACCGGCCAGTTGCACGCCGCGCTGCGCGAGCTGTGCAAGGGTCCGTGCCACCAGGCGCGCCGTTTGGCGGCACACTTCGTCGGGTTGGGTGCCCAGTAGCGGTTCCTCTTGGGCGCATAGCACTTGCCCGGTGAGCGACACGCCCACCACGCGCAGTGCCTCCACCGCCACCTCCACACCAATCAAGCCGCGGCTGCGGCCGTCGATTTGCAAGGGTGTGGAGGGGCGCCCCAGGCCTTGTGCAGCGGGCACATCGGTCTCGGTGAGCCAGCCTTCGTCAATCAGTTCACGCACCAGCAAACTCACAGTGGACTTGGTGAGCCCACTCTCCACCGCCAGCTGGGCGCGTGAGAGTCCGCTTTGGCTGCGGAGCAGCCGCAGCAGCACGCTGCGGTTGATGCGTTTGACTAATTGTTGGTCGCCGGTCGTTTTCATGGTGGGAGAGGGGCCGCGCTCACAGGCTGTGGGATTGCGGTTTTCCTTCAGGTTGTTTGCCTGCGATGATCATGCCAAGAACTTCGTCCTCGTTGACGTCGCTTGTGCGATACGCACCCACCAATTTTCCATTTTTCATGACCGCCAGGCGGTCACTGAGCCCAAAAACGTCAGGCATGTCGTGCGTGATCAGGAAAATGCCAACGCCTTCGGCCTTGAGTTGCTTCACCAGGTTGCCCACCATCGCAGTTTCCTCGGGGCCCAGGGCTGCTGTGGGCTCGTCCATGATGAGGATCTTGGCGTTGAAGTAGATGGCGCGCGAAATCGCCACCACCTGGCGCTGCCCGCCCGATAGGCGACGCACAGGTGTACGCACGTTCTTGAAGTTTTTGTTCAGGCGGTGGAACACCTTGCGGGCGTCTGCGTCCATGCGGTGGTCGTCCAGGGTGTTCCAGCGGGTCAGCAGCTCCCGGCCCAAAAACAGGTTGGCCACAGCGTCCAGGTTGTCGGCCAGCGCCAGCGTTTGGTAGATCGATTCAATGCCGCAGCGCTGTGCATCCACAGGGGTGCGGATGTTGGCCTTTTCGCCGTTGATGCGTACCTCGCCGCTGTCGATAGGGTAGGCACCGGCCAGCATTTTCATGAGGGTGGATTTGCCTGCGCCGTTGTGGCCCAGCAGGGCCACCACTTCGCCGGGGTAGAGCGTGAGGCTCACGTTGTCGACCGCGTGCACACCGCCAAAGGACTTGCCGATGTTGCGCATCTCCACCAGCGCCTGCTTTGCATTGCCTGCGCTCATACGGTGTCTCCTGTAATACGGCGGTAAACCACATCAAACACCACTGCAGCAATCAGCACCTGGCCAATGATCACGTAGCGCACGCCAATCGACACATCCAGCAGCAGCATCCCGCTGTCAATGCTTTGCATGATCAGCGCGCCCAGCACCGACCCCAGAATCGAACCACTGCCGCCCGCCAGGGCGGTGCCACCTATCACGGCGGCCGCAATCACATACAGTTCCATGCTGGTGCCCAGCGAATTGGTGCCAGCGTTTAGCCGGGCAATGGACACCATGGCGGCAATGGTGATGAGCACCCCCATCAGTGCAAACAACATGAGCGTGACCTTACGCACCGGAATACCTACCAGCGCGGCGGCCTCGGGGTTGCCGCCCATGGCAAACACGTAGCGGCCAAAGCGGGTGCGGTGCACGATGAAAGACAACACCAAAGCCACAGCAGCCCAAATCAGCACCGGGATGGGGATGCCCTGCGGGGCGTCCTTGTTCATGATCTGGTAGTTATTCATGGCGCCAACAAAGCCCAGCACGATGGCCACCGGTACCAGCACGATCAGTGCGTCCAACCAAAGCGGGTTGTTGGGCACGTCGTACGACGCTTTGGCGCGGCGCTTGGCCCACATCTGGGCCACCAGGGCCAGCACAATCACGCCAGCCAACACCCAGCTGGCGGTGACACCAATGGCGCCATCGAAACCACCGCCCAGGCGTTGGAAGAAGGGGTCGTTCACGGGTTGGGTCTTGCCGTCGGCCACCAAAAAGGCTGCACCGCGGAAGGACATGAGGCCGCCCAGCGTGACGACGAAAGAAGGTACGCCCAGCATGGCGGTGAGTGCCCCTTGGTACAGCGACACGGCAATGGCCACGGCCAGTCCGGCCAGTGAGGCTTCAACCCAATGCCAGCCGGCGGTGTACATCAGGGTGGCAATCAGTACACCCACAAAACCCATGACCGAGCCCACGGACAGGTCGATATGGCGCGCCACAATGACCAGCACCACCACCGTGGCGACCACGCCCACCACGGCCGTTTGCTGGGCAATGTTGTACAAGTTCTCGGGGGACAAAAACAACCCGCCAGACAAGATGTTGAACACGATGGCGATGGCTGCCAACACGCCACCCATCATCACCAGGCGCCAATCAATGGCGGCCTGCTTCAGGGAATTCAAAACGGGATTCACATGCGTTCTCCGCAAGACATAAAAAAACCGCGGGCTGATGCCTGCCCGCGGTTGAGGGGCTTCAACTCACTCAGAGAAAGGCAGGTTTACTTGCAAGCGGCTGGGCCTTTGGCGGCGTCCACACCTTTGCACAAATCTGCTTTCTTGATCCAGCCTGCTTTTACCACCAGGTCCAGGTTCTTGGCAGTAATAGGCACGGGCTTCAGGAATTGCGCTTGTAGGGCAACCTTCTTCTCGCCTCCGCTCCAGGTCTGGGCCGCGCTTACTTTTTGGCCTTTGGCCAACACGACCGCAGCAGCAGCAGCGTCACGGCCCAGGTCGCGGGCGTCTTTCCACACCGACACGGTCTGGCTGCCCAAGGCCACGCGGTTTAGCGCAGCGTGGTCCCCGTCCTGGCCGGACACAGGAATACCCTTGATGCCCTTGGCGGTCAACGCAGCCACTACGCCACCGGCGGTGCCGTCGTTGGAGGCCACCACAGCGTCAATCTTGCCGCCGGTCTTGGTGATGATTTGCTCCATGTTCTTCTGGGCCACTTCGGGCTTCCAGCCGTCGGTGTATTCCTCGCCTACGATCTTGATGTCGCCTTTCTTCACGGCGGCGTCAATAATTTCTTGCTGGCCACCGCGCAAAAAGTTGGCATTGGGGTCGGTGGGCGAGCCCTTGATCATCACGTAGTTGCCCTTGGGCTTGGCCTCCAGAATGGCGCGGGCTTGCATGCGGCCCACTTCCACGTTGTCAAAGGTGATGTAGAACACGCCGGGTGCTTCAATCAGTCGGTCATACGCCACGACTGGAATCTTTTGCTGGTTCGCCTTGTTTACGGCGGGGAGGATGGCGTCTTTGTCCATGGCCAGAATGATCAGGGCTTTGGCGCCCTTGGAGATCAAGCTGTCAATGTCAGCCAATTGCTTCTCGGGGGAGCCACCAGCGTCCGCGCTGATATAGGTGGCGCCGTCCTTGGTCAGTTGGGCCTTGATGGCGGCCTCATCGGTCTTCCAGCGTTCTTCCTGGAAGTTGGACCAGCTCACGCCCACGACTTGGGAAAACGCCCCAGCGGCGGCCAGGCTCAAGGCCAGGGCGGTCAGTGTTGTCTTTAGTTTCATCAATGTCTCCGGTAATGTGGCCCGCGTAAGGCCTATGGTTTTGGAAGGACTCTTCAGAGCCATCGTGCTGCCGTAAATGCAACACGGTGCATTTAGTTAGGACGACAAACTAATTGTGGTGCCGCGTGATTGCAACGCGAATAGGGATAAACCCGACATAGTTTAATCATCAAACTAAATAAGATGGAAGGGTTCATTCATTTTTCCAAAAGGATTCGGCGTGCATGTTCAGGATTGGACTTATCGGCCCGCGATGGTCGGCACTTTGGTGCTGCTGGTGCTGGCACCGTGGGGCCGGGCGGCCGACGTGCCCGCTCCCGCACTGCCTCGTTTTGTCGAAGAGACTGAGATTGCAGGTTTCCAAAGCCGCTTCGATGGGGAGGGCGAGTACATGGTGGGTGGTGGCGTGGCCACCTTCGATTGCGATGGTGACGGTCTGCCCGAGGTGTATGCCACTGCGGGAGTAAACAAGGCCAAGCTATACCGCAACCGCAGTGCGCGCAGCGGTGTGCTCAAACTGCAAGAGGAGCGCTCGGGGCTGGAGCTGACCAATGCGGTGGGCGCCTATCCGCTGGACGTGGACGGCGACGGCCAAACGGACCTTGTCGTGTTGCGCGTGGGCGAGGTGCAGGTGTTCAAAGGTTTGGGCCAGTGCAAGTTTGAGAAGGCGAACGATGCGTGGTCCATCCGTACCGGCAATGGTTGGCATACCGCGTTTTCTGCCACCTGGGAGAAAGGGCAAACCTGGCCCACGCTGGCCATTGGCACATACACAGACCGGAGCAAGCCGGAGTTTCCTTGGGGTAGCTGCACGCCGGGCCTGCTGCTGCGGCCCAAGGAAGGTGGCGGCTACTTCCCCGCCACACCCTTGGTACCGGGTCACTGCGCACTGTCGATGTTGTTTTCGGACTGGAACCGCTCGGGCACCGCTGCGCTGCGTGTGAGTAACGACCGCGAGTACTACAAGGGGGGCGAAGAGCAATTGTGGCAGTTGCCTGTCGGGGCAGCACCCGCACTTTATACCGCCACTCAAGGCTGGAAACCATTGCAAATTTGGGGCATGGGCATTGCCAGCCATGACCTCAATAGCGATGGCTACCCAGAGGTGTTTTTGACCAGCATGTCCGATAACAAGCTGCAAACGCTGGAGGCTGGTGCGGCCCAGCCGCGCTTTACCGACATGGCGTTCAAACGCGGTGTGACCGCCCATCGACCCTATGTGGGAGGCGATGTACACCCCAGCACCGCGTGGCATGCCCAGTTTGCCGACCTGAACAACGACGGCATGGCGGACCTGTTTATCGTCAAGGGCAATGTGTCCACCATGCCAGATTTCGCAACCCTGGACCCCAACAACCTGTTGCTGCAAAAGGCGGATGGGAACTTTGTTGAAACGGGCAACCACGCGGGACTGGCAAGCTACAAACGTGGACGTGGCGGTATGGTGACGGACCTGAATGGCGATGGCTTGCTGGATGTACTGGTAGTGAACCGCTGGGACAAAGCCCAGCTATGGCGCCAAACCAGCAGCGGAGCCACCGCAGGTGCCGGGCGCTGGTTACAGCTGCGCCTGCAGCAAGCGAGCGGCAATCGTGATGCCGTAGGCGCTTGGGTGGAGGTGAAGCTGGGCGAAGGTGATGCCGCGCAGGTTATCCGCCAGGAGTTGACCGTGGGTGGAGGGCACGCCAGCGGGCACATGGGCTGGATGCACTTTGGCCTGGGCAATGCTGGCAACGTGCAACTCCGTGTGCAGTGGCCGCACGGCGGCTGGAGCAACTGGCTGCCCGCCAAAGCGGACACCTTCTACACCCTGAGCCCCCAGGGCCTAACAAATTGGAAAGTACCATGAGAGCCCGTCTATTTGCCCTGTGCCTGGTATGGGTTTGTGCGCTACCGCCGGTGTATGCACAACAGGCTGCACCGCTGGCGCGACCGGCCAGTGCCTTCAGTGCAGGCGTCCCGACAGAATGGTTTAGTTTGGCTTTGTTGTTAACCCAACAGACGCCAGGTTACAGCCCTCCCGTGGCGTCACGGGCACTGGCGTATTTGGGGCTCGCGCTCTACGAATCGGTAGTGCCGGGCATGCCACAGCATCAAAGCTTGGCGGGCCAGCTCAACGAGCTGCAATCCTTGCCTTGGGCGCAGCCTGATGAGGTGTTGCACTGGCCCACTGTGGCCAACACCTCTATGGCCGCCATGACGCGCATGATGTTTCCGGTGGCTAGTGCAGAAAATAAGGCTCGCATTGACCTGCTGGAGCGTAGTTTGCCGCTCAAGTACAGCCAAGACTTTGACCCGAACACCTTGACGCCCGAGATCACCAATCGATCAGAGACCTTTGGCAAGCTAATGGCCATGGCCCTGATGACGTGGGCGCGCACCGATGGAGGCCACGAGGCCTGGGGCCCCCTGCGCCGCACCCAGCAAAACTACGTGCCGCCCAGTGGTGAAGGCCAATGGGTCGCCACACCGCCTGCATTTGCTCCGGCGCTGTTGCCATGGTGGGGGGACGTGCGCCCGTTTGTGCTCAAGACCGGCGGCACCTGCGCTGCGCCGCCGCACCCACCGTATTCAGAAAGCCCCGGTTCTGATTTCTACAAAGAAGGCATGGAGGTGTACCAGATTAGTAGCAAGGCGACACAGGAGCAGCGCCAGGTGTCCTTGTATTGGGCGGATGACCCGCTCAAAACCCCAACCCCGGCCGGGCACTGGGCCTTCATTGCCAATGACCTGCTCAGGCTGCAAAAGGCAGACCTTGCCCAAGTAGCGCACACCATGGTGCGTCTGAACTTGGCGATGGCAGATGCGTTTGTTGCCAGCTGGAAAACCAAATACACCACCCACCTGTTAAGGCCTGTGACCTATGTGCAATTGGTGATCGACAGTAACTGGGTGCCGACGTTGATGCACACGCCGCCGTTCCCGGAATACCCATCAGGTCACTCGGTGCAGTCCAGCGCGGCGGCGGGCATTTTGGATGTTGCTTTGGGTACCAATAAACCGTTTGTCGACAACACCCACAACGACCGTGGCTGGGGGCCGCGCACCTTTGCCAGCTTCAAAGCAGCGGCGGATGAAGCAGCCATCTCGCGCATGTACGCGGGCATCCACTTTCGCAGTGGCATTGAGGGTGGCAAGGTACAAGGACGCTGTGTGGCACAGCAGGTACTAGGGCTCAAACTAACGAGAAAGGAAGACCGTTAGCTGGGCAAAACTGACGTGGCAGAGCGTGTTAGGCCTGCACCACGATCGGAAAATCCGCCCGCACGCCGTCTGCGGACGGAGTAAACGCACGGGTCAGGGCGGCCCGCTCCCGCTCGTCGAGTCGTCGCCACAGGGAGTCACGGTCGTTGCCCTGATCACCCGCGACATAGAGTTGCGTTGTCAGCAGTTCCTTGCGGTCGAGTCTGACTTTCACATGGATGTGGGGCGTGCGCCCGCTATAGGGCGCTGGCTTCATGGTGCGAAAGCGATAGCGGCCGTCTTTGCCGACCGCCACCTTGCCAAAACCCTGAAAGTGGGGGTCGGCTTTGCCACCGTCACGGGGGTGGTGGTAGTTGCCCTCGTGGTCACACTGCCAGATTTCAACCACCGCACCCGACACCGGCATGCCTTTCGTATCCGTCACCACACCCTCTATCCAGGCGACTTGCCCTTTTTGGTAGACCGCGTTGCCGGTGCGCAGCAAGTCAAAGTCGTTGTCACTTGGCAAGGCGATAGGGTAAAAAGGCCCTTCGCTCTGGCTGGGCGTAGGCCGCAGGGCTGTTTGCGCCTGTGCAGCGGTGAACCAGGCGGGGGTGGCCGTGATGGCAAGCACGCCTGCACTGTGGGCCAGTAACGAACGGCGGGATGAAGAGCTTTGTTGCTGCATGGTGCAATCCTGAGGAAAGAGCGACCCAATCTTGATGGAGCGACGTCTGCGGAGAAGACAAACCTCGGAATCCGCAGGAACCGAAAAGTTCCTCCCTTTGTTCGTCCGGTGGCCATAGAGCCAGCGAAAACTACTGGCCCTGCCCAAGTGCAAAACCTTTTTCACCGTCAAAGGTGCAAAGATTCTCCGTCTTGATGACATCAACACCGGCCTGGGTTACCTTGGTCAGCAACGCAATGATGTGGGCGTGTGTGATCGCGCCGTCCGATGTTGCTGCAACGAAGCGGCAGCGCCAGTGGTCCGTGCAAAAGGTTTCAGGAAAGCCGCCGGGCCATACTTTCACCCCCCGGTTGGTGATCATCTGCAGTTGCAGTGCCTCGGTTGCCAGCGTCGTGAGGCGTCCCGCAAGGAACTCGGGGGTGTGTTGCGCGTCGTGGACAAAAACATCCACCCCCACCATCTCTTTGCGGGCGGGTGCAGCACGGGTGTACAGGGGCACAGCCGTCCGGGACGGTGCTGGCGCGTTAACGTAGTGAACCGCTGCAAACGTCTGCGGCATCTGGCCTAGCCGTGCAATGACTGCCGAGGCAAACGCTTGCGTGCCTACCGGAGCGACGGCTGTGGTGCTGCCGCTGTGCAACTCCGCGGTCATCACCCCATCTTCGATGGTGCGCAACCAAGCGTTGTGAATACGGGTGGCGACACCCGCTTGGCGTATGTGCACCAGCATCATGACCGCAGCCAACAGCAGGCCAGAAGGGTTGGCGATGTTTTTGCCGGCGATATCCGGCGCGCTGCCGTGGATAGCTTCAAACATGGCGACATGCTCGCCGATGTTGGCGCTGCCAGCCAAGCCGACCGAACCGGTCATCTCCGCGGCAATATCGCTGATGATGTCGCCGTACAAATTGGTGGTCACGATCACGTCAAAGCGCTCCGGGCGTGTGGCCAGGCGCGCGGCACCAATGTCGATGATGGAGTGATCGGTTTCGATCTCGGGGTAATGCACCCGGATTTCGTCGAAAACCTGGTGGAACAGGCCGTCGGTCATCTTCATGATGTTGTCCTTGCTCATGCAAGTGACCTTCTTGCGCCCGTGGCTGCGTGCGTATTCAAAAGCGTAGCGAACAATTTTTTCACACCCCGGCCGGGTAATGAGCTTGAGACATTGGAACACCTCGTCACTTTGGCGATGCTCGATGCCGGCGTACAGGTCCTCTTCGTTCTCACGGACGATGACCACATCCATCGTCGGGTGCTTGGTGGCCACAAAGGGGGCGTAACTGACGCAGGGGCGCACGTTGGCATACAGCCCCAAAGTCTTGCGGATCGTGACATTCAGGCTCTTGTAGCCGCCGCCCGACGGTGTGGTGATCGGGGCTTTCAAAAACACTTTGGTTCGCCGCAGACTGTCCCAGGAGGCAGGCGCAATACCTGCACTGTTGCCGCTGAGGTAGACCTGCTCGCCGATGTCTATCGTTTCGGGTGCCAGGCGCGCACCAGCGGCCTCCAGTATCTGCATGGTTGCCTTCATGATTTCGGGGCCGATACCGTCACCGTATGCGACCGTGATCGCAGTCTTCTCAATGCTGTCTTCCGTCGCTGGAGTGGCGGGCGAGAGTTGGTTTGTGCTGTCAATCTGCATGGTGGAATCCGTGAATGGTGAATGAATGGCGCAAATATAGGTTCATCCATGCATAATGAAAATTACTTTGTTTTCATACATCCCATAGACAAAAAACTATGCCAACCCTTTTGCAGCGGCTCCAGCGCATCACGCCGCAACAGTTACGAGCGTTTGAAGCAACTGCACGCCTGGGGTCGGTGACCAAAGCCGCACTGGCATTGCATGTATCCCAGCCTACGGTAAGTGTTCAGCTCAGGGAGATCGCTTCTGCCCTTGAAGAACCCTTGTTCGAAACCGTGGGCAGGCAGTTGAGACTGACCCAGTGTGGCGGCTTGCTGCAGCAAACCATCGCAGACATCAATGGTTGCTGGCAGATGTTGGAGTCCCGTTTGGCCGAAGTTCACGGTTTGGTGCGTGGTCACTTGCGCATTGCCGCAGTTACCACAGCCGAGTACTTTGTGCCGGATCTTCTGGGTCCCTTTGCGGCAGCGCACCCCGGAGTTGATATTGAGCTTGTGGTGGAAAACCGGGACCGGGTTGTCGAGCGCCTGACGCGCGGCCATGACGATCTGACCGTCATGATGCTGCCACCCCAGGATCTGCCACTGGAGGCGGTACCGTTTCTCGACAATCCGCTGGTGGTTATTGCGCCTGTCACCCATGCGCTGGCAGGTAAACGCCTGCAGCTGCAGCGTCTGGCACAAGAGCGCTGGTTGATGCGTGAGAGCGGCAGTGGAACCCGAATGGCGGCAGAGCAGCACTTTGCAAAAGCGGGATTTCAAGCGGACATAGCCATGAGCCTGGGAAGCAACGAGGCTATCAAACATGCAGTCGCAGCCGGACTGGGACTGGCTGTCGTATCCCGGCTGGCGGTTGCAGACCACCTGTCGCAAGCGGGTAGCGCAGATGGCAAGCTCGTCCAGTTGCAAGTCCAGGGGTTTCCTTTGCGTCGCAGTTGGTCTGTGGTTTGGCGACGGGATAAGCCTTTGTCCGTAGCCGCTAAGCGTTTTGTTTCTTACCTGCAGGATGTTCCCCGCCAATCAAAAGTCCGCCCAAAGTCCCGGACATCCCAGCCATGACGCCCATCACATTCCCATCCATTCTCACAATGGCATAGCGGGCAGCAATGCACAGGGGCGCTGTATGCCGATGCAAGTGCCAGGGCTCACATGTATGCGTTGAAGCGTAGGCAGGGCTTGCGCGCGAAGTGGGCCTCAGCGGTTGCCAGCACCAATGGGTGCTGGTGCAGACATCACGATGCGGGTGAACAGGCGGTCAAACGAGGGGTCGCGCAAATGTTGACCTGTCAGTGGGTCACTGTTATGGGCAAAGGCAGTATCCAGTAGGGCCCAGTCGGCAGGGGTAAACATGGCCTGCGCCACGGGCAAGATGGCTGTTTCCTCCAGCTTCATGTGGGCCAGGTAGGCCTCTACGTAGCGTCGCGCAGCACCGTCAAATGCGGCGTGGCGACTTTCGCCCAGCAGTTCCCAAGCCAGCAACAGGTGTTGCAATTCACGTACCGCCGCTTCGCTGTGGGCGTGGTCTTTTTCCAGCTGGGTGATGGACTCTTGCGTGTGTGGCGCGAGCTTCACCAAGCGGGGGAACAACAAAGCGGACTCTTTCGGGTGATGCAGGCGTTCCGGGAACTCGTCAACATAAAAAAGCATGGCGCGCAACACATCAAAAAACCGCTCGGGCTCGTCGGCAGGACCGCGGTCCAGCATGAGCAACAACGACTGCAACATGGCGGCCAGTGCGGCGTGTTCGTCCTGGATGGTTTGCAAACTGCTACGGGGCATGGCGTGTCTCCGGTGACTTTGGCGGAGCTTCCCACGCGGAACAGGGCGTCGTTTTGACGCAGGTCAACAGAAATGGGGCCCGCCATCATGCCCCCACTATCCACACGCCTTTATTCCCTGCCACTTGCTACCCAGTCTGTGCGGGCGCAGACTGCTACGCCATGACCCACACGCCACCTCCACACGCCGCCGCAACGATTTTAGTGACGCGCACTTCAACGCAACTCCAACGCATGCTGGTGCTTGCAGTGTTGAGCCTGGCGGGCTTGTGTGTGCAAGCTGCGCCATCAGCCAAGGTTGTGGAGGAGGTTGCGCCCAAGCTGGACGCCATGACCGCAGCTGAAGCCCTCGCGGTTGATCCCACGCTTTACACCAGCCAAACCTTTGAATGGAATGACCCAGTGCGTGGCCGTGCGGTGCCAGCCAAGATTTACCTGCCCGTAGGTTCCTTGAAGCCTGGTGCGGTGCCGCTGGTGGTCTTTTCTCACGGCATTGGCGGCTCCAAAGACGGGTACCGCTACCTGGGGCAATATTTCGCGGCCCACGGCTACGCAAGCCTGCATGTGCAGCATGTGGGAAGTGACCGCCAAATCTGGCGTGGCAACCCGCTGGCCATCGCTTCCCGATTGTCCGGTGCCGCGCAAAACACCGAGGCGTTGAACCGGGTCAAGGACGTGAAGTTTGCACTGGACCAGTTGTTTGCAGAGCCTGTTGGGGAAGTCATCAACGTGCAGCGCTTGGTGGCCGCTGGCCACTCGTATGGGGCCAACACGACCTTGCTGTTGGCCGGTGCCAAAGTCGATGTGGATGGCGCCCCCGTGGTCGCCAGAGACCCGCGCTTTGGGGCTGCCATTTTGATCTCGGCACCGCCGTTTTATGGCTTGGGCGATCCTCAAAAAATTCTGTCTGACATCGATGTGCCCACTCTTCACATCACCGCCACGGCGGACGACATTCAAATTCCGGGTTATCACTCGGGGGTGGCAGACCGTCTGGCGCTCTACCAAGCCACTGGCACAGCTTCGCAGGCGGCCAAAGTACTGGCCGTGTTCAAAGACGGCTCGCACAGCATTTTTACCGACCGCCTGGGCACCGGCGGCATGGCTTTGAACCCCAAGGTCAAGGTTGCCACACGCCAACTCGCCGTCGCGTTCTTGAACTGGCTGCAGGTCAAGGATGCGGGTTCCCTGGAGCAGTGGTCGGGACGCAACGCTGACCTGTTGGCGCGGTTTGAACGGACGTCGTTCTAAACTTCGGTGGCGTGGTGGTTCAAACTCTGCACGGAAAGTGAGAATGGAATGATGTTGCCAAAGGCTCTCATGCTGGTTGCGCCAACCGGTCCGGGGGAGGAGTACTTCCTTGCTCCGGAAAAGCTCTTGCTTGGCAACCCCAAGCAAACGATTTGGACCCAGTACAAAGACCCTACCGAAATGTTCTTTGCTGGCCTCTGGCGGAGTGAGCCAGGGAAGTGGACAGTCTCTTACACCGAGGAAGAGTTTTGTCACATGCTGGAAGGCACCAGCATCATTGCTTCAGCGCAGGGCCCGGCTTTGAGGGTAACGGCGGGCGACTCCTTTGTCATTCCCCGCGGCTTTGTGGGGACGTGGGAGGTGGTGGAGCAGACCACCAAACGCTTCGTCATTTACGAGGCGGGTGCTTGAGGCATTAGTCTCAGGCGGGCCCACTGCGGACTGCTGCGCCCGGAGAACTGGGGTTTGGGCAGCACCGTTACCATCGAGGTATTGCTCCATTCAGCAATAACCAAGCCGTCAATTTCTCACTTCCGCCATGAAACCACTGCCCCCCCCACTTCTCACCTGGTTGCGTCGCCTCGCCTTTGCCTTGGGTGCGCTGTTGCTGCTGTGGGGGCTGGCGTGGGCGCTGGTGCCTGCCATCGCCAAGAGCCAGGCGCAGACCCGCTTGTCAGCGTTGCTGGGGCGAACCGTGACGGTGGGTGCCATAGAGTTTTCGCCCTGGTCACTCGAGCTTACGGTGCGCGACTTGGCCGTAGCCAAGCAGGACGGAAGCGGCCCGCAGTTTGCGGTGGCCCGTGTTTATGTGGATGCTGAACTGCAGTCTTTGCTGCGCTTGGCGCCAGTGGTGGACGCGGTAACGATTGAGTCGCCTGAGGTGTATGTGGCCCATAACGGCAAGGGCCAGTACGACATTGATGACATCGTGCAGCGCTTGCGTACCCCATCCGACGCACCGGCGGGCTCCCCTGCGCGCTTTGCCATTTACAACGTCATACTCTCCGGTGGCAGTGTGGACTACACCGACCGGAGTTTGGGTGGCCCGCCGCGCCAGCACACACTGCGCGAGCTTGCACTCAAAGTTCCTTTCTTGAGCAATTTTGATTCGCAGCGCGATGTGCTGGTGGCGCCGCACCTGGCCTTTGTGCTCAATGGGAGTGCGTTTGATTCGGCTGCCCAGGGCACACCGTTTGCCCAAACCCGCCAGGGCGAGGTGCAACTCGCGATTCGCCAATTTGACCTGAAGCCTTACCTGCCCTATTTGCCTGCGGGGCTGCCGGTGCAGCCACAAGCAGCGGTGGTGGATGCAGAGCTCAAGCTCGGGTTTGTGCAGCAGCCCAAAGCTGCAGTGACGCTGTCGGGGGTGGTCACGGTAAGCCAGTTGGCGCTAGCGGACGCGAATGGCGCACCCCTGCTGACCGTGGACACGGTGCGCACCGAACTGGCCGATGTGCGCCCGCTAGAACAACAGGTGAAGCTCGGCACTCTGGAGGTCACCAATCCCCACCTGCACGTCGTGCGCAACCGCAATGGCCAGTTGAACCTGGACCTTACCAGCGCGGGTGGAGATAGAAGTGCTCCTAAATCAGGAGCTGCTCGCGCAGATAGTACGCTGGCTAAAGGCCAAAATGATACGAAACCCTCGGAGGAGGCAAAGCCTTGGGGGTTTGCACTGGAGCGCTTGGTCTTGCAAGGCGGCCGGGTTGATTGGCAGGACCTGCAAACCCCGGCCAAACTGGGGCTGACCGAGCTGGGGCTTGCTGTACAGGGGCTGCACTGGCCCATGGACCAAGCGGTGCGCGCCGAGCTTGGCGCCACCGTGCCGGCCGGCAAAACCAGCGCGCGACTGAGTTTGCAAGCCGAAGGTACGGACCAGCAAGGCACTGCCCAGGCGACGATCAAAGACCTGCCCTTGGCCCTGGCGGATCCTTATCTGGCTGCCTTGCTGGAGCCGGCCTTGCGCGGCGTTATGGAGGCCGAGCTGGGTGCCCGGTGGAGCAGTGGCAAGGTACAGGCCAGTGTGAAAAAACTGGCCGTGCGCGACGCGGGCCTGGTTGCCAGTAAGGCCATGCTGGCGGCTACTGCACAAGACAGCGCGCGCAACAACGATGGCCCTGGTTCGCAGGACTTGCCCAAGTTCAAGCTGCTTGAACTCAGTGACGTTGACGTGGACCCGGCCGCGCGTAGCGCCCGCGTGGGCAAGCTGCTGCTGGCCGGAGCCCACAGTGGGGTACGCCGAGAGGCGGATGGGCAATGGATGTTCCACCGCTGGCTGAAAACCGCGCATGACACGCCAGCTGCAGCCAACGCTGTAGCAGAGCCAGCCTTGGTTCCCTGGAGCGTGGCCCTGGGTGAACTCCAGGTGCAAGACGCCAGCGTGCAGTTTGCGGATGCAGTAAACGCCAGTCCGGTGCGGCTGGATGTATCAGCGCTGAATGTGCAGGTGAAAGGCGCCACGCTCGATGGCAAGAAGGCGGTGCCGGTGACGCTGAGTGCCCGCGTGAAGTCGGGCCAGGCGGAGGCTGGGAGTGTGCGCTACCAAGGCACGTTGGCATGGGCTCCAGTTCAGGCGCAGGGTGCCGTGGAGCTACTGGAGTTGCCGGTGCACGCGCTGGCCCCGTACGTGGCCAGCCAGTTCAACCTGGAAGTACTGCGGGCAGACGCCAGCTTCAAAGGCCAGTTCCGATTCGCCAGTACCGCATCTGGCCCTGAGGTGGCGCTACAAGGCGACGCACAGCTGGAAGACTTTAGGGCGAATACGGTGCAGGGTGCGGGCGGTAGTTTTGCAGAAGAGCTGCTGAGCTGGAAGTCGCTCAACGTGCCCGGTATCGACCTGGCCATGGCACCCGGTGTGGCTACCCGCGTGGGTGTGCGTGAGGCGGCTTTGTCCGACTTCTATGCCCGGCTCATCGTCAACCCCAATGGACGCTTGAACCTGCAAGACCTGAGCAAGGCGCCAACCCAGCCTGCCACGCCTACCCCCCCAGCCAGTTCAGGCATGGCTGCCAGTGCAGGGCCCGATGCCATCATCACCATGGGACCTGTCAGCCTGGTGAATGGCCGGGTGTTGTTCTCTGACCGCTTTATCCAGCCCAACTACACTGCCAACCTGAGCGATTTGACGGGCAAGCTCAGCCAGTTTTCCAACCAGGCGACCAATGGTGCAGTCCAGTTGGCCGACCTGGAACTGCGCGGCCGCGCTGAGGGCACGGCGTCTCTGGATATTTCTGGCAAGCTCAATCCGCTGGCCAAGCCCTTGGCGCTGGATATTGCTGGCAAGGTGCGCGATTTGGAGCTGTCACCCCTTTCGCCTTACGCGGTCAAGTACGCGGGCTACGGCATCGAGCGCGGCAAGCTCAGCCTGGATGTGCGCTACACCGTGCAGCCCGATGGCCAACTCACGGCAAGCAACAAACTGGTACTCAACCAACTGACCTTTGGCGACAAAGTGGATGGCGCGCCCAACAGCTTGCCCGTCAAATTGGCCGTCGCGCTGCTGGCCGACCGCAATGGCGTGATTGACTTGGACCTGCCCATCAGCGGCTCGCTGAACGATCCGCAGTTCCGCATGGGCCCGGTGATCTGGAAAGTCATCACCAACTTGGTAGCCAAAGCCATCACGGCGCCATTCAGTTTGCTGGCCAGTGCCTTTGGCGGCGGGGGAGGGGTGGAACTCAGCACCGTGTCGTTTGCACCCGGCAGTGCAGGCTTGGCCGATGGGGCTCGCACGGGTTTGGATAAAGTGGCGCAGGCGCTGCAAGACCGCCCGGCGCTCAAACTCACGGTGGTGGGCTCTGCCAACCTCGAGGCCGAGCGCGAAGCGATCAAGCGCGAAAAGCTCAAAGCGTTGTTGGTGGCAGAAAAACGCCGCGCAACCAGCGCCCAGGGCAAAGACGCCGCCACAGTCACCGACTACAACGCCGAGGAAATGCCGGTGTTGCTGCGATCGGTGTACCGCCGTGCGGACATTACCAAGCCACGCAACTTGGTGGGTATAACCAAAGAGATTGCTGTGGCTGACATGGAAGCGCTGCTCTTGGCCAACCTCAGTGCCGGCAATGACGACATCCGGAATCTGGCGTTGCAACGGGCAGTGGTGGTCAAAGAATACTTGGCAGAAAAAAAGGTCGCCTCTGAACGCCTGTTTTTGGGTGCCACCAAAACCAGTGGCGATGCCGCGCAAGCCAAGCCTCAGGCGGAGCTGGAGATTGGCGGAACCTGAGTCTCCAACGAGCCCACAGCTTCGCACCCTCGACCGAAAAAAAAGCCCCGACAGCCGAAGCTGCCGGGGCTTTTTTACTGCGACTCGGTGAATTACTTGGGAATGATGACGCTGTCGATCACGTGGATCACGCCGTTGTCCGCCACGATGTCGGTCTTGATGACATTGGCTGCGTCAACCTTGACGCCACCGGTGGTGCTGATCGTCAATTCGCTTCCTTGCACTGTCTTTACTTTTCCTGCTTTCACGTCTTTTGCCATGACTTTGCCAGGCACCACGTGGTAGGTGAGGACTGCGGTGAGCTTGGCTTTGTCTTTCAACAGGGCGTCCAAGTCAGCCTTGGGTACTTTGGCGAAAGCTTCGTCGGTAGGAGCAAACACGGTGAACGGGCCCTTTCCTTTCAGGGTGTCGATCAGTCCGGCGGCGCCCAAAGCGGTGGCCAGAGTTTTGAAATTACCAGCGCCCACGGCGGTATCAACGATGTCTTTGGCTTGCGCAGAAACTGCAACGCCCAATGCCAACACAGAAGCAATCAACAACTTTTTCATGGGGAACTCCGATAGGTTTGAGGTCATTCGTTCACGCCAAAATACTGGCGTGAACGAAATATACACCAAATGGTAACCATACAAACCGTACGGTAATAAATATTTACCAATCGGTATTTTTCGTGAACTGCATTGTCTTGTTTTTGCTTGGCAATCAGCTCCGCTCTTCCAGTTTTCCGTTGGCATGCTTGGCAAAGCGGCCTTTGTCACGGGGGTGCACTGGGTCGTTGGCACCCCACGGCCAGCCGCCAAATTCGGTGCGGCGGTAGTCCGCGAAGGCTTGGTGAATTTCTTGCTGGGTGTTCATCACAAACGGGCCGTATTGCGCGACCGGTTCACCAATCGGGCGCGCCTGCAGTACCAGCAACTCGCTCTCCGCGTCCCCGTTGACCAAGTGGCAGGCGTGGTTGGCCTGTACTTCCATTACGGATCGGACAGGCACCGATTCGCCTGCCAACGTGAGTGAACCGCCCTTGAAGAAATAGAGGAAGCGCCGCGTCGCACTGCTGGCGGCTGCGGGCAGCGTCCATTGCGCGCCAGGACTGAGTTTGATGGTGTAGATGCCCAGGTCACTACCCGGCTCACTGGCCCATGAGTCGGGCGGCGGTGGCAGGGCCTTCTTGCCATCCAGTGTGCCGGCGATACAAACGACTTCAGTGGTGCGGCCCTGTGCATCGGTGGCGGTAAGGCGGGGAATATCTTCGTGCCAGAACATGGTGAAGTGGGGTTCGGCCATTTTGTTTTTGGCGGGCAGGTTCACCCAGATCTGGAACAGCTCCGTGGGGTTGGGGGCATCGGTGTGCAACAGTGGAAACATCTCGCAATGCACGATGCCCTTGCCGGCGGTGAGCCACTGCACATCGCCGCCGCCAAAGCGCGCCGTAGCGCCCAGCGAATCCGAGTGGTCGATGCGGCCGTTGCGCACGATGGTGACCGTCTCAAAGCCGCGGTGCGGGTGTGAAGGGAAGCCCGGCACGGTGTCGCCGTGGTACATGCTCCAGCCGTCCTTGCCGGCAAAGTCCTGGCCGATGTTGCGGCCCGCCAGCAGCGCCGGCTCTGGCGCCATCAGTGCGTTGCCTTGGGGGTATGCGTCGTTGTGGTGCACGCAAAACAGAAAGGGGTCCAAGGTCTGCCAAGGGAAACCAAGGGGGGCGACGGAGAGGAGAGATTTCATGGGAGGCATTGTCCCTGTGTTGCCGGGTTTATGCAGGCGCTGCTGTAAAGCACCCGTGGCGCCCCACTAAGATCGGCGCATGTTTTTGTCTTCCTTTGTAGGCCGTATGGCCTTGGTCCTTGTCAGTTTGGGTGCCCTGCTGGTTGCTGACCACGCCTTGCGCCCTTCTGCAGTCGCTCCAGCGCTGGCGCAGATGCCTGCCATTGCTGTCGGCGGAAAGCCGGTACAGGCCGCGCAACTCCAGCGCGTGGCCGGTGGCGATGTGCCCATGCCGCCTGGCACCGCCGCTGCCCACGCCAGCAGCCTGTTGCCAATGCCAACTGACCATGCCACCGCCATGAGCTTGTTTTGGTTTTCGGGCGAACGCGAGAGTGGCCCGTTGGTGCAAATTGCCGCCACCCAATGGGACCGCGCCACGCAGGCCTGGTTGCCGCCGCGCTTTGTAGTGAACCGCCACCAGATGGGTGACCTGCTGGGCCATGGCTTGCGCCGCCTGGGCAACCCGGTGGCGTGGACGGATGCGCAGGGCCGCATGCACCTGTTCGTGGTGGCCACGGGCTGGGGCGGCTGGGCGGCAAGCCGGGTGTTGCATTTGCAGCAAAGCAGTGCCTCACAGGATTTGGCGGAACTGGCGTTTGTGCCGGTCCGTGTGTTGCCCTTGTCGTGGTTATGGAACACCAGCTTTCTGGTGCGTAACGCCGTGTTGCCCTTGCAAGACGGCGGCGTGGTGCTGCCGGTGCACTTTGAACTGGGGCTGAAATATCCCGCCGCAGTTCGGCTGGATGCGAATGGCAATTTCTTGGGCTTGACCCGCATGTCCAACCGCACCCACAACCTGCAGCCCAGCATCCTGCAGCAAAGCCCCACGCAGTGGGTTGCGCTCATGCGTGATCAGCGGCATGGCGGCAAGGTAACCGCAGTAGGTACCGGTGATGGCGGCGCGCACTGGACCGATCTGCCCGACCTGTCACTGGGCAATCCCGACGCTGCAGTCGCCGGTTTCGTATTGGGGCACCAGCAAATGTTGTTGGCCCACAACCCAACGCCCGAAGGCCGGGCGCGGCTGGACCTGAGCCGCAGCGCCGATGGCCTGCAGTGGACGCTGCAGCAAACGCTCGCCCAGGGCGCTGAGGAGGCCGAGTTTTCGTACCCCGCTATGGCTTGGGCGGATGGTGCCTTGTGGATCAGTTACACCGTAGACCGGGCTACCTTGTCCTGGCAGCGTTTTGCCATGGGTGCACCCGGCACTCCCGGAGCCCAACCATGAGTGCGCCTGCTTTGCCGTCGCTGTGGCTCATGCAGCTGTGGTTGCCGCTCGGCTGGGCTGTGGTGTTGGCCGCTGTGGTTGTGCTGGTATGCACCCGATTCACGCAGCACCGGGGCGTGGTGTGGGGTTTGCCGCTGCTGATAGCGCTGTGGACCCTGTTGCCCGGCGAGGTATCACCCGCCTACTGGCTGGGCCTGGCGTTTCAGGCGCCCAGCATCCTGCTCGTGCTGCTATGTGCTTGCGCTGCTTGGCGGGCGCTACAGGGGGGCACCGTGATGGCGCACCCTGGCAAACCGGTTGTCACCTTGGCACTGGTCGCCGTGGTTTTGGGCTGGTTGTTGTTGCTCGACACCTTGGCCCAACTTCCAGTGGCCTTGTATGCGCTGGGCTTTAACGCACCGGTCTTGGCCGTGGTGGCTTTTGTGACGTTGTTGCCGTTGCTGCAGGCCAATGCAGCCAAACGTGTGAGCGCCTGGTTGCTTCCGTTGGCTGTGCTGCTGTATGTGATGCTGCGCCTGCCCACTGGCAATGTGTGGGACGCCATGCTGGACCCTTGGCTATGGCTGGGCTTACATGGATACTTACTGCGGGTGGTGCTGAAACGCGCCTGATGGCGCAACGTTTTGCGGAATCCCGTCGAAAAAAAGGGTCTGTCCCATGGGGCAGACCCTTTTCGTCCATGTGCGCTGAGTTCAGCGCACAATTTTCACAGGCAGCACGCCAGTACCTGCAAGCAGCACTCTGCCAGGTCGGCGCAGCAATCGCTCGCCGCAAAGGCCGCGGCCGAGGTAGTCATTAGCAATATGCCGCTCAAAAGTTTCGTAAGATGGGTTCGCATGATGTGTTCCTAAATGGGTTAATTCGCAAGACAAGAATTGAGGAAACGCCAAACGTCAGTCAGGCGGGTTCCAGATACGCTGCACCGGACCTTTCGGTGCACGTTGGTGTTCTGGAGGTGCAAACTGTGAATTTTCTGTGAATACCAAAGCAGAAACGCGGGTAATGCTGTCAGCAGGAGGGCAGGTTTGGCACATCAGCATGGTGGCGCAACCGGGCATGTCATGGCACAGGGTTTCGCAACAGTCTCCTTGCCGGAGCGGGACGGTGCTGCCACTGTCGCGGCTGTAAGCGCTTTGGGCCAGCGCCAAGCTGAACAAGGTGATCCAAAACAATCTGCGCATCAGCGGACTGTATCTGATTAGCATCGTTTGACTCCCATGAACGACGGCGGTGAGCCGGGTTAGGGCTTGCGTACCAACAGCCACTCTCGGCGGAACAGCCACTCCTGGGGCGACCAGAGATTGTCCAGCGTCACCTCCCCACTCTTGTGGCGGCTCTTCACGTGCCAACGCTGTGCCACCAATGTGCAGCGTGGCAGGCAGCTGGGGGCTTCGTTCAGGTCTTCTTGCAACCAAACCACGGCGTCAAACTCCGTCAACAGGCGATCCAGCCGTTCATTGGCGGGCAGGTCGGGGTACAGCGCCCCGGTATTGCGGCCTTCTGCGTCGTAAGGCGTGATGCGCGCACCGGGCAGTACAAAGTGAAAACGCTCGTACTGGCCGGTAAACCCATTGGGCACTACCACCCGCTGGCCGCGCATTTGCGCCTGCACGTCATCGCTGTAGCCCGATGCGGGTTGGGAAAGGGGTGCCACCATGAGTCCAAAGCAGCCATACACCGCCAGGCAAGCGATGAAGGCCGTATGCCGACTCCATGGTTTACACGCCAATCCGGCCACAATAGCCGCCAGTCCTGCGCAAGCAGCTATCAAAGTAATAGTAGCCTCAAGCTGACTGGCAATTCCCATGCCGCCCATGACCCAGCCAATGCGGCCCAGCATGACCAGCGCTGGGGCACACACCAGCAGGGTAAGCCAGAACCACATGCGGGGCAGCCGGTCCCACACCAAGGCCATGGCAATGGCCAGGGCTGGCATGGCCGGAATGACATAGCGCGCCGAGCGCTGACTGGGGATGGTGAACACCACCAGCCACACCACAAGCCAAACCAACAGCACCCATAGCGCGGGGGAGAGTTGGGAGTAGGTGTCTCGGCGCATGCCACGCCACAGGGCCAGCATGCAAAAGCCGAGCGCGACAAAAGCGAGCAGGCCTGCGTTCTCGGGGTAGGCCAGCAATTGCGTCCACATGGGGTAGGGGCCTGACAGTGCAGCTTGCCAGTAACCCATGGTGTTGGACATCTTGCCGGCGTTCTCGGCCACTACAAACTCCTGCCACACGGCGGAGGGGTCCGGGTCCAGTACGAACCACAGCGCAAAAATACCTACCGCCAGTAGCGCACTCCAGGTTACGCCGACAGTCGTGCGCAGCGCGGTGCGCCAAGCAAAGGGTTCACTGAGCAGCACGGCACACCACAGCGCCGCCGCTGCCGGAGCTACGAGGGCAAACGATTTGTAAGCCGCTCCCAAGCCCATGGCGACGCCAAACAGGGTGTAGGCCAACCAGCCCAGCGTGTTCGATTGGTTCAATGGGTTGTTGCGTACGCGCAGCCACAGCAGCCACCACATGGGCAATGCCAGCCAAAAGGTCTCGGGCGCCGATGTGAGGTAGACGCGCCCATAGCGGAATGTGGAGAAGAACAACAGGTACAACGCTGCGGCAATGCAGGCGGTGCGCAGCTTGCCCGGTGCCGGCGCCATGCGGTGGGCAAAAAAGGCCAGCAGAGCGGTGGTGGCAAAGGTGTAGGCAATGCTCGGCAGGCGCAGGGCAAACAAGTTCCAGCTCTCTCCCCATCCGCCGGCCACCATGGCTTGCCAGATGAGCAGCGGTGGTTTGGTGTTGCGCGTGCCCAGCAACTCGGACTGCAGCGGCAGCCAGTGGCCGCTTTCGGCGGTCATGCGGGCGATATGGATGTAGACCATCTCGTCGCCATTGGTTGGGGCGTAGGGGCTACCCAGGCCCAGCAGGTAGAGCGCAGATGCTATAAAAACAAGAGCTATCCACGCAATATCGGTGCGGGCTATTGGCTCAAAATGCTTGAAACTTGGCCCCATGGGTGTTGCTCAGTTTTTAGGGCGCTTGAAGGTCCAGCGGTCATTGGCCAAAAAATTACTCACGCTGGCCGCAATGATGGCAATGACGTTGGCGACGCGGTAGTCCATGCTGCCTGTGAGCAGCAGAGACAGCACATACTGAAGTCCGCTGCCAAATCCAGTGGCGGTAACGTATTGGCCAAACTCCATGCCCAGCAAACGAAGGCTGACGGGTTTCATTTCACCGGCTTCCAGGGTCTTGACGCGGTCGGCCCAGGTCCACAGGCGGTTCCAGGTGAAGTTGTTCAGGGTGGCCAATGCTATGGCCAGCGCCAACGAGAAATAGGGTTTTTTGTACCCGGCCTCAATCGTGTTGAACAGGTACTCGTGGCCCAGGTACAGCACCGTCAGGTTGACCACCACGCCGCTGGCCCCCACGATGCCGAACTTGATAAAGCGGTAGCGCTCCAACAGGCCCAGCGCCCACAGCGTAGTGCGCTGCAATCCGTTCATGTGGCTCATGCGCTGGGCGTCCCGGAGCGGGTTCGCAGATAGGTCAAGGCTTGGTCCAGCACGGGGTCGGGTGCAATGCGCTTGAGGCATTGGTTGTCCCCATCGCAAAACGTCAGGCGGTGGTTATAGGCCGACAGGCAAGGTGAGCAAGCAATGCCGCTTTCCAGCACCACGTTCCGTGTGCCCAGTGGGCCATAGAGTTTGCCCGTCTCAGGCCCAAAAAAAACCATGGTCTGGATCGGTGTAACCGTGGCAAAGTGGCCGGGGCCACCGTCGTTGGTGATGAGCAGCTCGGATGCATGGAACAGCATCAACAGCTCGCGGATGCTCTTGGTGTAGCCGGTTAGGTCCAGGCAGGCTTCGCTGCCGACCTGGGCTTTCAAATCTTTGGCGAGTTGTGCGTCGTCCTTCAGGCCAATCAGTCCCACGGCAAAGCCCGCGGCACACAGGCCCTGGGCCACCCGCGCATAGTGCGCCGCGGGCCAGGCCCGCTCCGGCAGGATGCCGCCACCGGCATACATCAACACCAAGGGCTGGTCGGTGGTGACAGGGTGGTCACTTTGCACCTTGGCGCGGTAGGCCTCCAGTTCGGTTGGACTGAACTTGACGGACAGTTCGGTGTCTGTTGGCACCGGCCGGATAGGTGCCGACTTGTTGCGCGGTGCGCTGCCTGCAGACTCCAGTGCGTCCACCAGCGACAGGAACTGTTTGCTGATGTGTTGGTACGGGTTGTAGGGAATTGCGTGATTGATAAAGCTGCCGCGGTACAAACCTTCCTGCGTGTGCGGGGTAAACCCCGCACGCACCGGCGCACCAGTGCTGAAGGAAAGCAAGGCGCTCACGCGGGAAAACAACTCACAGTCAATCACTGCGTCCAAGCCCATGCGGCGCATGTGCAGACTTACCGCCAGGATATCGCGGATCAGTGCGCCACCACTGCTGTCGTCCAGTGTGTGCATGTTTTCGGGCTCGGTGAGCTGCAGGAGCTTGGAAACTTCCTGGTTCTTCTTGAGCTGCAGCACGTGGATGGCGGCACGCGGGTACTTGCGACGCAATTCGGCAAACATGGGGCCCGCCAACACGATGCTCCCCATTTCCGAGAGCAAGATCACCAAGATGTTCTTGGCCGATCGGTCGATGGTGGCTGGGGCACTCCACATTCCTGTGAAGCGTACCCAAGCCGATACCACGCCACACAGCACTTGGCCAACCCAGCGGTCTATGAATCGTTGTGTTTGGAGTTTCATCGGGTGAGGATTGTGCCAGCGGCGCAGACATGCGCCGCTGGCAGAGGGCCGCGTTACAGGCCAGCGGCTGCGCGAAGTGCGGCAGTCTTGTCGGTGCGTTCCCAGGTGAACTCGGGCTCTTCGCGACCAAAGTGGCCATAGGCCGCTGTTTTTTCGTAGATGGGGCGCAGCAGGTCCAGCATCTGGATGATGCCCTTGGGACGCAGGTCAAAAACTTCTGCCACGATGGCGGACAGCTTGTCGTCTGGGATCACGCCTGTGCCTTCGGTGTAGACCGTAATGTTCATCGGTTTTGCCACACCGATGGCGTAAGCCACTTGAACCTGACACTGCTTGGCCAGACCGGCCGCCACCACGTTCTTTGCCACATAGCGCGCGGCGTAGGCAGCAGACCGGTCCACCTTGGAGGGGTCTTTGCCAGAGAAGGCCCCACCGCCGTGCGGGCAGGCACCACCGTAGGTGTCCACAATGATTTTGCGGCCGGTCAAACCGCAGTCACCCTGGGGGCCGCCCACAACAAAGCGGCCGGTGGGGTTGATCAGGTACTTGGTGTTTTGCAGCCATTCCTTGGGCAGCACGGGTTTGATGATTTCTTCTATGATGGCTTCGGTAAAAGAAGCCTTCATGCTGTGCTGGGTCGCAGACTGATCCGGGCTGTGTTGGGTCGACAACACCACGGTATCAATGCTGTGGGGCTTGCCATCCACATAACGCATGGTCACCTGGCTCTTGGCGTCGGGGCGCAAAAAAGGCAGGCGGCCGTCTTTGCGCAGCTGCGCTTGGCGTTCCATGAGGCGGTGGGCGTAGTAAATGGGCGCGGGCATCAGCTCCGGCGTCTCATCGCAGGCATAGCCAAACATCAGGCCTTGGTCACCAGCGCCGGTGTTCAGGTGGTCATCAGATGCGTGGTCTACGCCCTGGGCGATGTCGTTGGACTGTTTGTCATAGGCCACCAGTACGGCGCAGCCTTTGTAGTCAATACCGTAGTCGGTGTTGTCGTAGCCAATGCGTTTGATGGTGTCACGGGCAACTTGGATGTAGTCTACGTGGGCGTTCGTGGTGATTTCACCGGCCAACACGACGAGCCCGGTATTCGTCAGCGTCTCGGCTGCTACGCGGGACTTGGGATCCTGCTTGAAGATCGCATCAAGGATTGCGTCAGAAATCTGGTCGGCAACCTTGTCGGGGTGGCCTTCAGAAACAGACTCGGAAGTAAAGAGAAAATCGTTCGCCATAGCTAATCTCCAAAATAAACATCAAGTCGCGTTGCTTGGGCTTTGGAGCTTACAGCGAACGCTTTAGCAGATTCGCCAGAATTGACGAGGCACAATGGCGAGCCTTGGGGGGGCAAACCATTGTGAAAGTCGCCCTGCAAGTAGTTCCGTAACTCAGCGACAGAGCCAATTTTAGCGCACCCATGTTCCAGGTTTTTAAGTTACTGTCTTTTTTGCCGCTGTGGCTATTGCATGGCTTGGGCTGGAGCTTGGGGTGGTTGGCATTTCTGTTGTCTCCGACCTATCGGCGACGTTTTGTTGCCAATGCGTGCCAAGCAGGTTTGACTGCTACACAGCGCCGCATCGCGGTGGGGCATTCCGGGCGGCTTGTCGCCGAATTGCCGAAGTTGTGGCTGGGAGTGGAGGCGCGGATTGAATGGCAAGGGCGTGAGCATGTAGTGGCTGCGCTGAAAGCAGGCCGAGGCGTTGTGTTTTTGACTCCCCATCTCGGTTGTTTTGAGATCACGGCGCAAGCCTATGCCCAAGCGTTCGGTCTGCAAGGGCAACCCATCACGGTGTTGTTTCGCCCGCCGCGGCAAGCATGGCTGGCACGTTTGGTCACGCTCAGCCGGGCCAGACCCGGCATCGCAACCGCGCCCACCACGCTAGCAGGGGTTAAGCAAATGCTCAAGGCGCTCAAGGCCGGTCATTGCGTCGGCTTGCTTCCGGACCAAGTGCCACCCCAGTCCCAGGGTGTGTGGGCCCCATTCTTTGGTAAAGATGCCTACACCATGACCTTGTCCGCGCGGCTTGCTGCCCAAAGTGGCGCCACCGTGTTGCTGGCCTGGGGTGAGCGCCTGCCGCTGGGGCGGGGCTACACCGTACATGTGCAGCCGCTGAGCGAACCTTTGCGCGCGGATCTGACAGAGGCCGCAGGCCAGATCAACGCCGCAATGGAATCGTTGATCCGCCAATGCCCGACGCAATACTTATGGGGCTACGCCCGCTATAAGGCCCCGCGTGTGAACCACGAATTGGCAGCGCGTAAATGATGAGTCGTTGGATGCTGAAACTACTGGTGTGGCTTGGAATGCTGCCCTTGCCTTTGTTGCGAGGGCTGGGATGGTTGCTTGGGTTTTTGCTGTACATCGGGGTGCCTTCTCGTCGGCGCGTGGTGCAGACCAACCTCGCCAAGTGTTTTCCGCAGTGGGATGCGTGGAAGCAACGACGCCAAAGTGTGTTGACTTTTGTGCACTTTGCCCAATCCTGGTTGGATAGGGGGTGGCTGTGGCATGCCCCGCCTTCGGTGTTGCGGGCGCGTCTGCAGTTGGTTGGGGCTTTGGATGTATTGGCAGGTAATGCGCCTACCGTATTGTTCGCTCCCCACTTTATGGGTCTGGATGCGGCTTGGACGGCCCTAACCCAGCAAGTGCCACGACGTTTTTCCACCATCTACTCGCCCCAGCTCAACGCCGCTGTAGATGCTTGGGTATTAGCCGGGCGGCAGCGCTTTGGGCAGCCTGAGATGGTGTCGCGGCTTGATGGTGCCAAGCCCATTGTGGCGGCGGTGCGCCGTGGTGCGCCTTTGTACCTCTTGCCGGATATGAATTTCGATCCGTCTGAATCGTTGTTTGTGCCTTTTTATGGCGTATCGGCCGCCACGGTTCCCTCCCTTTCGCGTTTTGCGAAGTTGGGGCGCGCGCAGGTGGTGCCCATAGTGGCCCGCCTGACACCACAGGGCTACACAATTGAAGTTCTGCCCGTTTGGCAAGACTTCCCAAGCGATGACATGGAAGCGGACACCCGGCGCATGAACCGGGAATTGCAGTCCTACATTGACCCTATGCCATCCCAGTACTACTGGGTACACAAACGATTCAAAGACCGGCCAAACGGCGAAAAACCACCTTACTAGGCCGCTGGGGCCTTGTCAGCGGGCAATGCGCTGGAGGCGCCTTCGGGGTGTGCCCAATTCCATAGTAGCTTCGCAACTTCTTCGATCCCTTGGCGTTTGGGTGCAGAAAACAGCATCACTTCACCGCCTCCCGCTTGCAGCTTGGTAATGGACAAAATTTTCGCTTGTTCGCTGCGCGTGAGTTTGTCTGCTTTGGTAAGAATAATCAGGAATTTCAAGCCCTCCTGAACCCGTGGTCGGATCACGTCGAGCAGGATTTCATCCAGCTCGGTCATGCCGTGACGGGGATCGCACATGAGCACGATGGCATGCAGGTTTTTCCGCGTAACCAAGTAGTTGGCCATGACTTGCTGCCAACGGATTTTGTCTTGCTTAGGCACTGCCGCGTACCCATAGCCTGGCAAATCGGTCAGTACTGCGTCTGTCTGGCCTTGTTTGCCCAGGGCAAACAGGTTGATGTGTTGGGTGCGACCCGGCTTCTTGGAGGCAAAGGCAAGCTGTTTTTGCTGCGTCAAGATGTTGATGCAGGTCGATTTACCCGCATTGGAGCGACCTACAAATGCAATTTCCGGTACGTCCAACTCGGGTAAAAAATGCAGTTGAGGCGCCGTTGTGAGAAAGCGGGCCGTGTGCAACCACCCCAAGGCCACCGTTTCAGCGGATTTCTCAAGCGCAGCAGGGGGGGTAACGGCGCTGGTGGCGCGTGGGTTTGGTGTATTGGTCATTGATTGTGAAGGTAAACCCAGAGTCGCATTGTAGAATGGCGCTGTTTTGCTCACCAGACACAACATTCCTATGAAGTTGATTGCACACCTGCTCCTTGCGACCTCGTTCGCGGTTTTCTCAGCGTCTTCTTTCGCAGAGGGCGCCAAACCAGAGGTCGCCAAAGCCGCTAAGCCAGACTTGGTGAAGGGCGAGGCGAGTTACGCCGCCCTTTGCGCATCCTGCCATGGCGCGGACGGCAATGCAGGTTCTCCTGCTTACCCCAAGCTATCGCAACAGCACCCAGAGTACTTGGTAAAGCAACTCCAGGAATTCAAGTCTGACAAGCGCAACAACGCGGTGATGAAGGGCTTTGCGTCCTCATTGTCTGACGCAGACATGAAGAATATTTCATATTGGTTGGCATCTCAAAAAGCCAAGCCTGGCTTTGCCAAAGAAAAAGCATTGGTGTCTTTGGGTGAGCGCATCTACCGGGGCGGAATTGCTGACCGCCAAGTGCCTGCATGCGCGGGTTGCCATAGCCCCAACGGTGCCGGCATTCCTTCTCAATACCCGCGCTTGAGCGGGCAGCATGCTGACTACTCCATCAGCCAGTTGGTAGCGTTTCGTGATGGTGTGCGGAACAACAATCTGCAGATGAGCCAAATTGCTGCCAAGATGAATGACCGCGAAATCAAGGCTGTTGCGGATTACATCGCCGGCCTGCGCTGATCCTTTTTTTCGTTGCAAATAGGTTCTACGGAACCAATCGGAACAAGACCAATCCAAGAGGCGGGACCATCCCATGATGGCCTGCCTTTTTTAATTTCTACGGCCTTTCATGACAGTTTCCACCCAGGGTCTTGTGTTGAATTCGGGTTCGAGAGCGTGGCGCTCCGCGGTCGAATTGTTGTCGTCTATGCGATTCTCCATATCGTTGCTGACGGTGATTTGCATAGCTTCGGTTATTGGTACCGTGCTCAAGCAGCATGAGCCCCTGAACAATTATGTGAACCAGTTTGGGCCTTTTTGGGCCGAAGTGTTTGGAATGGCCAGCTTGTACAGCGTGTACAGCGCATGGTGGTTTTTGCTGATTCTGGCGTTTCTGGTGACCAGCACCTCTTTGTGCGTGGCCCGCAATACACCCAAGATACTGACCGACCTGAGGTCTTACAAGGAAAACATACGCGAACAAAGCCTGCAGGCATTTGGGCAGCGTGCACAGGGGGTTCTAGCAGGGGCCGCAGAGCCTGCTGCGCACCGCATTGGCAATGTGCTCGTCAGCGGTGGCTGGCGGGTAAAGTTACAGCGCCGTGAGACGTCCCAAGGCGTCGGCTGGATGGTGGCTGCCAAAGCAGGTGCTACCAACAAGCTGGGTTACATCGCTGCACACAGCGCGATCGTACTTGTGTGTTTGGGCGGTCTGCTTGACGGGGACCTGATCGTACGCGCGCAAATGCTGTTTGCGGACAAGCAGGTCTACAAAGGCGGAGGTTTGATCGCCGATGTGCCGGAGCAGCATCGACTGAGCGAGCGAAATCCAACGTTCCGCGGCAATTTGCTGGTCGCAGAGGGGACCCAGTCCAGCACTGCGATCCTGAACCAATCCGATGGTGTGTTGCTGCAGGACTTGCCTTTCGCCATCGAGCTCAAGAAGTTTATTGTCGAGTACTACTCAACAGGAATGCCCAAACTGTTCGCCAGCGATATCGTCATCCATGACAAACTGACAGGTGAGAAAATCGAAGCGCGCACCGAGGTCAATCATCCGGTTAAACACCGTGGAATCGAGATCTTCCAAAGCAGTTTTGACGACGGCGGTTCAAGCCTCCGCTTACGTGCCCAGTCGCTGACCGGGCGCACCCAGCCGTTTGATCTTCAAGGGATCGTTGGCGGTAGCTCGCAATTGACCAATGAGGCCGGAGCACCTGGTGACCAACTAACGGTGGAGTACACCGGTCTGCGCGTGATCAACGTCGAAAATTTTGGCGGCAACCCTGCCGATGGCATTGATGTGCGCAAGGTCGATTTGCGCGATGCCATGAAGGAGAAAATGGGAGCAGCCAACAAAACAAAAGAACAAAAACATCTGCGCAATGTAGGACCCAGCGTGACGTACAAGTTGCGTGATGGTGCGGGGCAGGCGCGTGAGTACCACAACTACATGTTGCCAGTGGACATGGGCGAAGGGGTTCCTGTGTTCTTGTTGGGAATGCGGGAAACACCGGCGGATACTTTCCGCTATATCCGAATCCCCGCAGATGAAAACGGCTCCATGGACGATTTTGTGCGTCTGAGTCAAGCTCTCGCGAATCCCACATTGCGTGACAAAGCTGTGCGCCGCTACGCTACCAATGCGGTCGATGGAAAACGTCCCGAACTTTCAGCGCAGTTGAGCGAATCAGCGACGCGTGCGCTGGCCTTGTTTGCTGGTGTGTCAGTGGGCGGGCAGGCTCCCGCTGTTGCGGGACTGCAGGCCATATCGGACTTTATTGAAGCCAATGTACCGGAGTCTGAACGGAGTAAGGCAGGTGAGGTGCTGGTGCGAATATTGAACGGCGTATTGTTTGAGCTGGAAAAAGTGGCGCGTGAACAAGCAGGACTGCCCGCTTTTGCGGCCGATGCGCGTGGCCAAGCCTTCATGACGCAGGCCGTGCTGGCACTGAGCGATGTACCTCTGTACCCGGCACCTCTGGTGCTGACCCTCGCAGATTTCACGCAAGTTCAGGCAAGTGTGTTTCAGGTGGCCCGTGCACCAGGGAAAACAGTGGTTTACCTCGGATGTACCTTGCTGATTGTGGGCATATTTGCCATGCTGTATGTAAGGGAACGTCGTGTTTGGGTATGGTTGTCTCCGTCATCAGACGCCTCCGTGACACAGGCCACGATGGCGTTTTCAACGAATCGAAAGACCCTCGATAGTGACAAAGAGTTCGAGCACCTCAAAGTACGGTTGCTAGATTGGAAGGAATAGAAGATATGAATGCAGTTTCAGGTACCCGCAATGAAACGTTAGGACGGGCCTCCGCGGACGCCATCAGCCTCAACGTCGGCTACTTTGCGCGCCGCACGTGGTTTGATTGGCTGTTTGCCTTGGGCGTCGTGGTGGGCGGGCTGTTCGCTTTTGTGCGCTACGCCGATTTCATGGATGTGTACGAAAAAAGTATTTTGCTGGCGACTATTCCCTCTGTCATCTGGTTGGCATGGTTTTGGCGCCCCTTGCAGGTTCTGATGCTGGTGGTAACAGGCTTGTCATTGGGGGCTATCTTTTCCTACCAGGGCTCTTTGGAGCGGGCCGAGACGGTGTTTTGGCTGAAATATTTTTTGTCCAGCCAGTCGGCAATCTTATGGATGAGCATGTTGTTTTTCATGGCAACAGGTTTCTATTGGGTGGGCGTGTTTGCCAAGGGACGTGCTCAAGAGATTGAACAGGTCGCATCGCGTTTGGTTTGGGTCGCCGTCACCATGGCTCTCACTGGCACCATGGTGCGCTGGTACGAGAGTTACCTTTTGGGTGCCGACATTGGGCATATTCCTGTGAGTAACTTGTACGAAGTGTTCGTGCTGTTCTGCTGGATGACGGCTGCCTTTTACCTGTACTTTGAAGCCCAGTACAAGACCCGTTCACTGGGCGCGTTTGTGATGCTGGTGATTAGTGCCGCTGTAGGATTTTTGCTTTGGTATACGGTAGTGCGCCAAGCCCACGAAATCCAGCCTTTGGTGCCTGCGCTCAAGAGTTGGTGGATGAAGCTTCATGTGCCCGCCAATTTCATTGGTTATGGCACCTTTGCAATTGCTGCGATGGTGGCTTTCGCCTATCTGATTAAGCAACAAGCAACCGAAACACGCTGGTACAAGTTGGCGCCGCTTTGGTTGTTGGGCATTGTGCTTTGCTTTGAGCCATTGGTCTTTCGGCGTTCTGCCAGTGGCGGAATGAGTGACTACTGGGCTGTGTATTTCGGCGTCTCGGCATTGGCGGTGGCGGGCATCTTGTTGGCGCGCAAGCAGATTGCGGCAAAGCTGCCAAGCTTCGAGATTTTGGACGACGTGATGTACAAGTCCATTGCGGTGGGTTTTGCTTTCTTCACTATTGCGACCGTGCTGGGCGCATTGTGGGCGGCCGAGGCTTGGGGTGGTTACTGGAGTTGGGACCCCAAGGAAACATGGGCACTGATTGTTTGGCTGAACTATGCAGCGTGGCTGCACATGCGTCTTATGAAGGGCCTTCGCGGCACTGTCGCCGCGTGGTGGGCACTGGTAGGCTTGGCCATCACCACTTTCGCCTTTATCGGCGTCAATATGTTCTTAAGTGGACTGCACAGTTACGGGTCTTTGTAGTCATTAGCGCGGCGGGCCTGCAGCGCCCGTTGTCCACGTAATGGCCCTATCCATATTTCCTGCCTGAGCCCAAAAAATCGAATGAAATGGGGCTGTAGCCCTCGTAATTATTGCGTGAGCAGCTATTGTTTCTATAGCTAATTAGAGTAAAAACTCACCACGCAGTTGGTCGGCGACGCTATCGCGTTGGCGGATCAGTCGGGCCTGCGAACCATCCACCAATACTTCTGCGGCCTTGGGTCGGGAGTTGTAATTGCTGGACATACTCATGCAGTAGGCCCCTGCAGAAAGCACTGCCAATTGATCGCCAGCTTGAATTTGCAGCCTGCGCTCGTGTCCGATCCAATCGCCACTCTCACATACGGGGCCGACCACATCGTAAACCGCGCTTTCTAGGGCCGTTGGTGTGGTTTGCAGGGGGACAATGGTGTGAAATGCTTGGTACATTGCGGGTCGCGGCAGGTCATTCATGGCTGCATCCACAATGCAAAAATTCTTTTGCTCGCCGGGTTTGAGGTACAGCACTTCAGTCACACACAGGCCGGCATTGCCAACCAGCGAGCGACCGGGTTCGATCATCAACTTGCGCTTGCCAAAGCCTCGTGCATCCAACTTGGCCAGCAGTTTGGCCCAAAGTGCATCGGCCGTAGGTGGGGTGTCGCCGTTGTAGTTGATCCCAAGACCGCCACCAAAGTCAATGTGTTCGATAGGGATGCCAGTAGCCTCAATCGACTCGACCAAATCCAGCATACGGTCCATGGCGTCCAGATAGGGCGTTTCTTCTGTGATCTGCGAGCCTATGTGGCAATCGATTCCCACGACTTGCAATCCGGGCAAAGAGGCGGCACGCTGGTAGGTGGCAAGCGTGCGTTCGTGCGCAATGCCAAATTTGTTTCCTTTCAGCCCGGTGGAGATGTAGGGGTGAGTTTTGGGGTCTACGTTGGGGTTCACACGGATGCTGATTGGTGCTTTGCGACCGATCGACAATGCAACCATATTGAGTACTTCAATCTCTGCTTCACTTTCGACGTTGAAACACCCAATGCCAGCGAGCAACGCTTCATGCAATTCCGCGCGGGTTTTTCCAACGCCTGAAAAAATGATCTTGTGGGCTTCACCACCCGCAGCCAACACGCGGGCCATTTCACCTCCAGAAACAATGTCAAAGCCACAGCCCGCTTGGGCAAAGAGTTGCAAAACTGCGAGCGAGGAATTGGCTTTCATGGCGTAGCAGATGTGCGCATTGCGCCCTGCAAAGCCTTTTTGATATGCGGCTAAAGCGGCCAGCATGGCGCCCTTGGAATAGATAAACAGGGGAGTTCCATGTTGCTTAGCGAGGACGCTTACCGGGCAGTCCTCAACGTAGAGTTGCCCTTGTGCATAGTGAATAAAAGGCGATCCGGGAAGGGGGAGGTTACTCATGGTTTTGTGTTTGGTGTGGTGGCGTCGCTCGGTGTCACAGGACTAATGGGCGGCTTGGCTGTTGGGCTGGGGGGTGTGTTGTTGGCCGGCAAGTACAGTGTGCCGGTTTGCCCACAGGCGGCCAAAGTAAGCACAACAAGGGCAAGGGCAATATGTCTGACTAGAATTTGGGCTGCTTTCAACATACCGAAATTGTACTTACCGACGCTCAATCGGAAGACCACGAACGCGGGAAAGATATGCGCTTCGCGGGTTACAAACACGAAGGACCGCGCCACGCGCTACGCCGTATCCAACGTTCCAAATATCCGCAAGTTCCTGGATCGTGTAATCGCCAGATAAATACATTGTCACGAGCTCACGCTCGGACTCTGTATCTATCTGCCGAGGTGCACCCCAACGCTTACCGCGTGCCTTCGCCGCAGCTTGTCCAGCCATGACACGTTCACGAATAATTGAACGTTCCAACTCAGCTACAGCGCCGAGAATTTGAACGGTAAAAACTCCAATCGGGCTAGATGTATCGATAGGTTCTGTTAATGATCGAATAGCAGCCCCGGCCCTTTTTAGCTTCGCCAAAATTGAGAGCAAATCACCAAGGCTTCGAGCAATTCGGTCGATTTTCCAAACGACTAAAACATCACCAGCGCCAAGGGTTTCAATGGCTTCGCGAAGGCGTGGACGTGGACCAACTCCCGAGCAATTTTCTTGAAAAATTCTTGTAACTCCAGCGGTTTTTAGGGCGTCAATTTGAAGGTTTGTTTCTTGTTCTGACGTTGAAACACGTGCATATCCGTAGTTCACTTTTTCCCTTTTTTTCGAGTAAGCCGCTATCGTTTTTGTAGCATTTGCTACTGTTTTTATAGCATAAATTGTGTGACTTTTTGATGTTGACTTTGTTTTAGTAAGGGCTTTAGGTACAGGGCGTTTCCCTTCGGGACCGGGCTCTATGGCTTTGCCACCATGCCCAAGGTCATGGCCCATACGGGTAACGATCCCTAACGCATTTCGCGCCACCGTTTTCGCTGTGCTTCGTTCCATTCCCTGATTTCGACGCCTTTCCGTGACTCTGCACCGGGCCGCTGCGCTTGTGCCTGGCTGCACGGGGTATTCATAAATCTTTATTGAAGGCGCTTCGCGCTAGTCGATTTACAAAACTTCCCCGTACATCCATGCCCACCCGGAGCGCCATCACTACAAGGCGACGAACTCAGGGAAAGACGGTAACGAGCAGCGGGAAAACCGGCCCGCTTCAAACCCAAAGGGGCAGGCTCGGAATCTAGGGAATCCGGTAACTTTTAAAAGGCAGCGGCCATGATTGCAGCGAACTACTTGAAGCACCCAGAAAGCTTGCGTTTTCAGCGCGAGTTGTTCCATAACGGGTTCAAGAATTCGCCGCGCATCATGCGTGCCATGGAGTGTATTTTTAAGTTCTCGCCGGATGTACCCCAGTGGGCGAAGGATATGGCGCGCAAGGCGCGCCAACTTGTCCAGGCATGGAAGAAGGCGCAGGTTTCCTGCAACTTCAGCGAGCCAGTAAAGGCTATGGTTTTGCCTGCTGGCTTCTATCGCGGCCCAAATGGAGAGACATGGAGCGGACGCGGACTCGTGCCTAAATGGTTACAGCAGCTCGTGAGCTGGGGCCACTCAAAAGAAGAATTCAAGGTGGCAGAACGTACCGAGTTTCCAGCACATATGTGCAACGCAGACATATGGAAATTTCTCGAACAAAAGCACTAAATCAGTAAGTGCAGCGCTGCGCAGCCATTTGAGCCTTTAAGACCTGCATTCGGTGATAGTTAGCGTTTTGCTGTTCTATCGGTACCCACTGCATTTTTTCCGTTATCTGATCGATAGCGCGTCGTTCTTGCGCGAGTTGTGCGCAATTGACTTGCTGTTGTGTAGTCGTAGCCATGCCATCAGCCACACTACCGCCGCCCATGGTTGGCCCTTGCTTGGGGAATTGAGCGGACGCAGCGCCGCAAAAAACAACCAGGACCAGAGAAATTATTGAACGCATAGAACACCCTTTTTTTGGGAGTGTAGCGGGTCAGCGACCAGTAGTCCCCGGATGCATGAAGGCCAGCAGATCGCGCTCGGACTGGGTTAAAAGTCTGGGTCCATGGGGGAGATCAGGCAATGCCGTTTTGGGGACAACATCGGGGGCGGAGTTGTCCAGGCATTGTTTGGGTTCAACATCCATTTTGACCCCGGAAGTATCAAAACAAGAACAACGACTGGCTGCACGAATGCAGCCAGCAAGAACAGGGGCAGGAGGCGCTAGGGCAGGGGATGAAGCAGCATCCATGGGAATGGGTGCCGCTTGAGTGGTTGTAGTCTCCACGGTGTATTTGATACCGTCTTTGGTGTAAGTCAGCGGGCCATCAGCAGGCGAAAGGCCAGCCGCAGGAGCCGAAACAGGAATCGGCGTACCAATGCGGTCCGATAGTCTTTCTTTGAGGGACGGAATGGCATAGGCAGCACCAGCAAACCCGGCAATGATGAACCAGAGCAGGCCGGGGAGTTTCCTGCTTTGTTTGGTGTGGAGTTCCGCAGACTTGTAGAGCGTGTAAGCCTTTTTGGGATAACGCCAAGGGCTTTTGGTCATGGCGTTTTTGTAGTTCAAGTTGACGCTTGCATGGTCCCATTCGTAGACCACCGCCAGCGGCATATTGGACACACGGCGAACATGTAAATGACGATCTACCAAGCCCAGCAAATGGCGGTCCACGTTGCGGCAATTTTGCGTAATGACAACGAAGTCAACCCCCATATGTCTATGCGTGTCGAGCGCCTGCACATCCGGCGGAACTGGGGCACCGTTTGGCCGAGGCGGCCAGAACTTTTGGAATTCATCAAAATAAATCTTGGTTCCCGGCTTGGCCCAGTTGTGCCAGTTGCGCAGGGCTTCAGGGTTGCCCTCATATTTCCAATCACCGGACACACCGACCTTGGACCATGTTCCACCGCCTTCGATAAATTCATGGTCAATTTTGAGGCTGTTGATGTTGGTAAAAACCTTGTATTCGGTTTTGAATTCGCGCCCCCATTCGTCCAGGCTAACTTGGACTTTGCCAACATCAAGGCGCAAATGGTCCCAAACAGCTTTGAGCGTTTTTCCAGACCCGGGTACGCCAGTGATAAGGGTGATGCTCATTGCGGGTTCACTCCCAAAATGCGCGTGGCGTTTTGGACTTGCCAGAGCAGGACGCGGGTAGTTAATGCGCCGGTGATGATGCCGAGCGCCTGACCGCCACCAGCGAGTAGGAAGACATTGAACATATCTGCGCTTAAGCCGCCCAGTCCTTGCACGAGCTGGGTGCGGATAGATGCCAGCATGGCTTCCATGCCGACCACAGAGACAACGCTGAAACCTAGAGCCGCCATGAGGCGACCCGCAGCAGGTTGCAAAAGAGACAGGAGCCACGTGCCGAGTTTCATTCTGTTTTACCCACAAAAATAATCATCATTGCGGCAAAGAGCGCCATGGCCAGAATCATGGGCTTCGCGTAAGTCGTGATCTTTTGGCAGTTGTCCGCCCAGTTAATGACGGTGATGGGTGTAGCCATATTCGCCGGGGTCATGACCACATTGGCAGGGCAGGAGCCTCCGCCGAAGCCGAGGTTTTCCGGGGTGAATGAAACCTGTTTTTCTGTTTTTGGAATCTCATCGTCAGGGGTATCTAGTTCCGCACACGCAATAGAGCCGGGGTTTTTTTCACAATCGCTTAGTTCTTCCACTGGCTGTTCTGTTGTGGTTGTCGTAGTACCGGCGCCAGTGGTGTTGTTGGTAACTGTTGACGCCCTTGTAATCGTGTTGGTTACCCGGTTGTCGTTGTAGGTGTGGTTGTGGGTGACTGTATTGGTTGTGGTGGTGTTGTTGGTTGGATTGGTGGTTGTTGATGTTGTGCCTGGTGAAGTTGCCGGGCCGGTAATGCGTGGGGTTTCAACATCGATTGTTTCGCCAGTAGCAGTGGCAGCATCGCGCAAGGCTGTAGGGAGCTTGGATGTACTCGGCCAGCCTGATTTTTCGGCAATCGCGTTTTCTAAATCCAGCAGTGTGGCGGGTGCAGTGGATGGGGGAACGGATTGCAAAAACTGAATGGGTTGGGTGAAATTGCTCGCACTGCCACCATTCAATTGCAATGCAACTTGGCAAGTTGTCACGTTGACAATGACGGAAGCGGTCCAACCCGGATTCGAGGCTAAGAGGGTATCCCTGTAGGCATTACAAGCGGCTTGGAATGTGGAGACATAGGGAAGAAGGCCAACTCGATAACCGCCGGTGATAGCACCAGTAGACCGCGTGACAGATACATCGCCATTGGCGTCTTTGCTTGGGTTGAATCCCAATTCTTGGGCCATCTCCCAAAGCGCAACACCAGTGCCAAGAAATGGGGCTAACTTCATTCCGGCAGTCAAAAGCTTGGCAGCTTTGGTGTTAATAGGAATACGGCCAGAGACTGCACCCGTTACCGGGTTATTTGAACCATTGCGCCACGTTGCAGGGCGGTCATATTTCAGGGTTTTAGCGCCATCCCCGGCCAATGTTCCCGAGCCTGTAGGTGAAGCTACTAACGTACCGTTAGAACCGACGCCGACGCTTTGAGAGTTAGCGCCGGTAGTGGTCCACATGAACCGCTGAAATGCAGAATCGGGAGCGGCAACGGTTTGCGCGTTTACTTGAAAGCCAAATAGCAGGCAAGCAAAAAAACCACCAAGGGCGCATAGGTGTTGATAAGTTGGAAGTCTGAAAAGGTCATACATTTTTTTCATTCAATGGTGGGGCGGTCAAACAGTTGCAAGAGGCGTTTCAGACCCCACACAACGACCAGAAAGGCCAAGGCGGCATAGAAGTAGTCAAGGCTTAGGCTTACCCCACCGTCATGCTCACATGCAGGGGTAATGGGCCATGGTTGGTTGGATGTGGTGCACGCGCCGCCGTTGGTTCTGCGGCAAATAGCCATGGTGGCCCCGGTGAAGGCTGTAGATGTGCACTCGGAGGTGTAGAGGTTGGTCGTAGCCATGACCTTGGCGTCAAACATCGCACAGGCTTGCGCCCTTGCGATTTCTTGCGTGGGATAGCAGGTATCCCGGAACAGTGCGCCCATGTGTTTCCCTTTTGGCTTTTAGCTTTCCAATGGCCCCGGCAAAGGGCCATGAAAAAGCCGAGCGGTAGCGACCCGCTCAGATTTTTTGACTTACAGCCAGCCCATTTTTTGGCCGAGCTTGCGCAGGCCCCAGACCACAACCATGGCAGCGATCACAGCGCCGATTGCGGTAGTCAAGTCGGCTTGTGCTTCGCCAATGGCGGTAGTCACAGCAGCAGGCACGGCAGCGTGAGCAGCGCCAGCGAAAGCAACACCAGACACCGAGGCCAAACGGCCCAAAGAAGAAACTTTGTTCATTTCTGAATCCCTAGTTTGATGTTCCGAGACATTCGGATTGCATCCGTATGACCTGCACGCAGGGCATACAGGGCAATCAATCAAACACGTCTTAAAGTTGTCCAGGCATCAGCGAAGCCCATGCGCAAGACCGTGACAGCAGTTATGGAGGCTTGGGCGATGTAGACCCAAGCGGCAGAAGCTTTTTTCATATTTAGTAGTCAGGGGTTCCAAGTCGGTCGAGGTCCACGACTTGTGCCAAGTCTTCGAATTCGGTGTGGTCTTCGAGAAGTTGCGCAACCCGGTCAGCGTCTTCCATGATTCCCAACGCAGCAGCGCGCAGGCCCAAAACCCAAACGGGCTGCCCGTCTTCAGGGTTTGGGGCGAGGAAGCGCCCCGTTGCCCTTGATTGGATTAGGAGCCGAGACATATCAGGCACCAGCGGCGCGAGTGGCAGCGGCAGACAGTGGGCGGATGGACTTGAGGGCGAGCTTTCCCGTGTCTTTGCCCTGGGCGTCTTTGCCGCTCACGAGTTCCATTTGCACGGTGACTTTTAAGCCGCCTTCGGGCCATGAGTTGGTCAAATGGGCGAACTTTTCAAACTCGGTTGCATCGCCGCACTTGTAGGGGACAGTGATGGAGCCGAGGGTTTTACCGGCTGCGCTTTCGCTCAATTCGGCAGGCAAATAGAAAGTGGTGGAAGAATATTTTTTGCCTTCGAATTCGGTGGCACTTTGTTTGATACCGAAGCAGGTTGTTTGTATTTCTGGGAGTTTCATGGTGGTTTCCTTTTCCGCTTTTTTAGGCCGCTAGCTGGAGGCGTGCGGAACCACCCCCTACGGTTTTGAATGAGTCGATGACGGAGGCATAAGCCGAGTGCAATTCGCTTTCAGCGAATTTCTTGAGGCGACCGGGCAAGAGGGTTTGATTGGGCGTGAGGTATTCCAAAAGCGTGTCGTAATCCATGTACGTCAACGCAGCCACGAAGGTGGCTTTGGCGGAGTCACGCAGCCAGCGCAAGTTGCGCGTAACTTCGGCAATACAGGTTTGCTTCTCTAGCTTTTTGTTGCAGGGTATATTGGTCGCGAGCTGGTGGCTTCCAGCCGCTGACAACATAATTGCGTGCCAGTCCGATGCACCTGCAAAAAATGAGTCTCCGCTACGCAAAACATCGGTGGGCAACACGCGGTTTTGATCGCCATAGCGCAGCTCGACGCGGACCCATGGCGATGCACTTTCAACACCAAAAAGGGCGTCGCCTTTTTCGTAGATGTTGGTTATTTTTCCGGACTGGCGGGAGCCGATATACAGCGAACGGCCATGGCCATTTGCCCAATCGCCAGCGAGGGACGAAGCCGGGTTTTTTCCGTAAACCTTGAAGATTCCCGAGCGGTAATCTTCAACCAGTTGTTCCATATCGACGCCTAGGCCGTCGAAGAAATCTAAGGCCAAATCGACGCGGGTTATTTTTCCGGCGTGGGTGTCGATCAGGTTTGCCATTTTCTTGGGCCAACCGAGTTGGCCGAAGGTGCAGGCATGGCCTTGAATGTTGACATGCAGACTTTGATCTTGGGACGCTTTGGCGCGGCCATTGCCAGCGGCCAAGAAGCCAACCCACGCGCATTCATGGCCGCAGCGGTCGATTGAGATCCGGTATTTGTAGAAGTCTTGGCCGGGCTTGAGTTCCGGGTTTACGGTGAAGCCTTCGCCCAAGGTTTGGGCGACTTCTCGCGCTAAATCGAATGCCTGGGAACATGCGCCGATGTATTGCGGGTCTTTGTGGTCTTGCTCGAAGCCTTCGATGGTGTTGCGGATGATGATGGCCTGCGCAGGGCCTGACAAATAGTTGTAGTTGTCGGATTCGAAAGAAACGGTTTCGAGGTAGCGCCCCCATTTATCGTTTTTTGTGGGGGTGAATACCGGCAAGGTTTCAAACGTTGGCACAACGTTGCGCAGCAGGACGGTAAAGCGGAGCCAGTCGATATGGACCAAATCGGTGGAGGCTTTGCGTTCAGATTCAAGCCGGAATTTGACTTGATTGCCATCCAACACCAAGACATTGCGATTGGTCATTTTGTACGGTCCTGAAATGTTCCCCCCGTATTACCTACGGGGGTAGCGGGAAGCGCCGCTGGCGCGGACGCGTGCGGCGCTGCGCTTGCCCGGTCCGTACCGCCAGCGGTAACGAGGAAGGGCCAGCGCTTGAAGGATTGACGGGCACCGATGCAAATTGCCATTGAAGAAATGGCGACATGCGCGGGTATCCAAGGGAATGGGGAGAGGGTGGACCCCCGCACGGATTGCGCTGGGGAAGCGGCCAAGCCACCAAGCGCAGGGGAGTTCTGCGCAGAGGTCCGTAAATTGGAATGGTTAGGTGTCATGGCCGCTTATTTGATAATTTGCACAAACCGTTTGTGCAGGCCAGAATGTAAACTGCACAAGTCAAGAGTGCAAACGTTGCACAAATGATTTGTGCAAACAAACAACACAGGAATTAACCGACTATGCAAAGCACGTTAAATTTGCTAGAGCGAGCCCTAGCCATTGCGCCTATGCCGGTATGGACTGAAAAATTAGATGTTCACCGCAACGCTTTGCGAAATGCAAAAAACAGCGGCCACTTAACGCCCGTTTTAGCAGGACGTTTAGCTATTGAGCTTCAAGAAAATCCGCAAGCCTGGATGGCAACAGCAGTGCTGGAAGGCGAAAAAGATAGCCCAGCAAAAAGGGCTCTGATTAAGCAGCTTGAGAAGATGAAGAAACTGTAATGACCGACCAAGAATTCATGGACCGCGCAGAGGCGCTTCTCAAAGCGGTGGAGGTGGCTTGCGACCGAATCAATGATGAGTCGGATGCCGACATTGACAACCAGCGCACCGGCGGCATGGTCAACCTCAGCTTTTCGAACCGTAGCCAAATCATTATTAACCTGCAAAAACCGTTGCACGAAGTATGGATGGCGGCCAAGTCGGGCGGCTACCACTACCGTTGGGTGGAAGGGCTGTGGCAAGACACCAAAGGACAGGGCGAGTTCTTCGAGGCCTTGACCGCCAATGCCAGCCAGCAAGCAGAACGGCCCTTGTCATTCAAAGCTTGATTATTGGGTAAAGAGATCAAGAATTTTCTTTTTCTCTTCAGCCGCTGGTATTGGAAGCGTCTCTGCCTCTGTTGTATCGCCCAAGCCTAAAGATGAGATACCAGCGCCCTTGGCGAACTCATCGTAGTACCACTCACCCCCTTGGTATACGACACCCTCTGGTGCAGTCATTTCAGCAATGGGTACGTTTTTGAGAGCGGTCTCCATAAAGCTGATCCAGACTGGCAGACTTAGTCCGCCACCCGTTTCTCGATCGCCCAACTTGCGTGGAGTGTCGTAACCGATCCAGGTGACTGCTGCTAACGTGGGGTGGTAACCTGCAAACCATGCGTCCATGGAGTCGTTAGTGGTGCCGGTTTTTCCGTACAAGTCTGGGCGCTTGAGCGTGGCCTGTGCCCGCGCCGCAGTTCCCGAGCGGGTGACTTCCTGCAACAGGCTGGACATAATGAAGGCATTGCGGGGTTCAATAGCGCGGGCCGTTTCTTCCAACACGGGTGCTGACGATTCCACCAGTACCTTGCCACGTTGCTCGCTAACCTTTGTGATCAACCACGGGTTCACGCGGAAACCCCCATTGGCAAACACGGAATAACCAGATGCCATCTGCATGGGGGTTACCGTGCCGGCACCCAAAGCCATTGTGAGATAAGCAGGGTGTTTTTCCGCTTCAAAACCAAATTTCCCGACCCACTCTTGCGCGTACTCGGTTCCTGTCGCTTGAAGAAGCCTGATCGAAATCATGTTTTTTGACTTCGCCAAGCCTCGCCGCATGGTCATAGGGCCTTCGAAGGTCCCGTCATAGTTCTTGGGCTCCCATGGTTGCCCACCAGTAACATTAGCGCTAAAGAACAAAGGTGCGTCGTTGATGATGGTGGCGGGCGTAAAGCCTTTTTCCAGAGCGGCAGAGTAAATAAAAGGTTTGAAGCTGGAGCCGGGTTGGCGCAAAGCCTGGGTTACGTGGTTGAACTTGTTTTTGGCAAAGTCAAAGCCCCCCACAAGGGCCTTGATGGAGCCATCTCGGGGATCCATCGCGACAAATGCGCCCTCTACTTCTGGCAACTGGGTCATTTCCCAGCCTCCTTTGACGGTTTTGGCGATCCTAATCACCGCTCCGCGGCGAATTTTGATGTTGGGAGGTGCTTTTTCCACGAGGCCGGACTGCGCGGGGCGCAGCCCGTCACCCGTGATTTCTACGATTTCGCCGTTCTGGCGAATTGCTTTCACCAATTTGGGCGTGGCTTCCAGAACCACTGCCGACATTACATCGCCATTGTCTGGGTGCTCGTCCAATGCCTCGTCAATGGCATCTTCCAATTCCTTGTCACTATTTGGCAAGGTGATGAATTTCTCGGGACCCCGATACACCTGTCGCCGTTCAAAGTCCATAATGCCCCGCCGCAAGGCTTTGTAGGCGGCCATCTGGTGCTCGGTGCGCAAGGTGGTTTGAACATCCAGGCCACGCGTATAGGTTTCTTCGCCATATTGGGCAAAGACCAGTTGACGCACCATTTCCGCGACGTATTCAGCATGAATCGGATTGGCCGCTCCAGTGTTTCTGATTTTCAAAGACTCTGTTTTGGCTGCAGCTGCCTGCTCATCGGTAATGAAGTTGTTTTCCCGCATCCGGTCAATGATGTAAAGCTGCCGTGAGCGCGCGCGCTTGGGGTTGACAACAGGGTTGAATGCTGAAGGAGCCTTGGGCAGGCCTGCCAGCATGGCTGCTTCGGCAATTGTGATGTCCTTTAAGGGTTTGCCGAAGTAAGTTTCCGAAGCTGCAGCAAAGCCATATGCCCGGTTTCCCAGGTAAATTTGATTCATGTAGATTTCTAAAATCTGATCTTTGCTAAGAAAGTGCTCCAGTTTGAAGGTCAACAGGATTTCATAAATCTTGCGAGTAAAGGTTTTTTCAGATGACAGGTAAACGTTGCGGGCTACCTGCATCGTGATGGTGGAGGCACCTTGGCTTTTTACGCGACCAACATTGGCCAGACCAGCGCGAACGACACCCACATAGTCCACGCCACCGTGCTCATAGAAGCGAGCGTCTTCGATCGCCAAGATGGCGTCCGTCATTACGTTTGGGATGTCTTTAATGGGGGTAAGGTTGCGACGTTCTTCGCCAAACTCACCAATCAGGTCGCCATCAGCAGAAAAAACCCGCAAGGGCAGTTTAGGACGATAGTCCGACAGCGCTGAGATATCCGGCAAATTCGGGAACGCCAAGGCAAGGGCCAATGCAACCATCGCCAAAACCGAAAACAGACCTGCTAAACCCAGCCCGACAAACCATAAAACTAAGCGCAATGCCCAATGCATAGAGCCAGGCAAGTTCGAATTCTCTGAAATTGATGAGGACATACGGTGTTGGAACGGGCGCTCAATTATAAAAAAATGCCGGCACCTGGCTCCCGGTTCTGGCGGTTGGTATTCTTAAGCATAGCGCGCAGGCGCACTCCGGGAATGGCGGGAAATTCTCCCCAAGCTTACTTTGGGTAACAAAACGTCTGCTTTTGGCAACGCTGTTGATAGGCAAACTGGCAAAAAACCTTTGCCGTTCAACGATCTTGCTGCTAGCATTGAAGTGAATTCTTAAGTTTCAACCGCCAGTTGCTGGTTTGTTTCAGGGGACCGTTTTGATCTCATTGGGGTCGTTATTCAGTCGACAGCCCGCACCTATGCTCGGGCTGGACATAAGTTCTTCCAGCGTGAAGCTGGTAGAGCTTGGGCGTGACAAGTCGGGCAACTTGGTCTTGGAGCGGTGTGCCATTGAGCCGTTGGAGCGGGGTTGGATTTCTGATGGAAACATCGAGAAATTTGACGAAGTTGCTGAGGCTGTGCGTCGTTTGGTTAAAAAAAGCGGGACAAAAACCAAGCAGGTGGCAATGGCCTTGCCACCTTCCGCGGTGATCACCAAGAAAATCATTCTTCCTGGGGGCATGAGCGATCAGGATTTGGAGTTGCAAGTAGAGTCGGAAGCTAATCAATACATCCCATTTCCACTGGACGAGGTGAGCCTCGATTTTTGTGTGATTGGACCGAGCGCTTCTTCGACAGGGGACATTGAAGTGCTGATAGCAGCTTCTCGCCGTGAAAAAGTTCAGGATGTCCAAGGCTTGGCTGAGGCCGCTGGGCTAACACCCGTAATTGTGGATGTGGAGTCATATGCGTCTCGTTTGGCGGCGACTCGATTGATACAAAATTTACCAAACCAGGGCCAAGGACTGATTGTTGCGTTGTTCGAGATTGGAGCGATGACGACTAGCATGCAAGTCATGCGTGACGATGAAGTTCTGTACGACCGAGACCAGGCCTTTGGCGGTGCACAGCTAACGCAGTTGATTGTGCGCCAATACGGTTTTTCCCAAGAGGAAGCTGAGGGGAAAAAGCGCAGCGGGGAGCTTCCGGAAGACTACGAGTCGGCAGTCCTGAAGCCTTTCATTGAGACCATGGTGCAGGAGTTAGGGCGGGCTTTGCAGTTCTTTTTTACTAGTACCCCCCACAATAAAGTGGACTACATCATGTTGGCCGGTGGCTCTGCGGCCTTACCTGGTCTTACCAATGCTGTTACCCAGCACACGACTTTTCCTTGTAGCTTGTTGAATCCTTTTGACGGCATGGAAGTAGGCGATGGGGTCAGGCTGAAGCGTATGACCCGCGAAGCACCTTCGTACCTTACGTCGTGCGGCTTGGCCCTGCGGAGGTTCTCGCAGTGATCTTGATCAACCTACTGCCCCACCGAGAAGCGGCTCGCAAACGTCGTCGCGACTTATTCAATGTATCCTTGGTTGCGTCAATGTTGCTTGGTGGAATCATTGCTGGTTCCATTTTCCTTTGGTTCCAAGCGGCAATTTCCGCGCAACAGTCCAATAACTTGGCGCTAGATACTGAAATCAAGAAGCTAGAAGCCCAGATCAAGGATATTGCAACTCTTGAAACCGAGATCGCTGCACTACGTGCCCGACAGCAAGCTGTGGAAGACCTGCAGTCGGATCGCAATTTGCCAATTCATTTGTTGACTGAGTTGGTCACTCAATTGCCTGATGGCGTGTATATCAACAAAATGACGCAAGTCGATCAATCGTTGACACTCAGTGGTGTTGCTCAGTCAAACGAACGTGTTTCCGAATTGTTGCGTAATCTTGCTAATAGAACTCCATGGTTTTCTAAGCCTGAATTAGTAGAAATTGTTTCTGGTACTACAGCAATTTCGGCGAAAGAACAAAAACGAGTTGCTAATTTTGTGATCAAGGTTCGGTTGGTCCGGGCTAGTGAAGCGGAAAAAAACGCTGCAAAAATTATGGCGGATGCTGCTTCTGCCCCTGTTTCGTCTGCTTCATCAACGGTAGCTCCGGCACAAGCCAAGCAGTAGGCTCAGCGCATGGCAAAAATATCATCTTCTTCCATCGACTTTGCGGCTTTACAAGAGAAGCTGGTTAGTCAATTTCGAGATCTGGATCCCAAAGACCCATCGTTGTGGCCGTCGATGCCGCGGTATGCGTTGTTTGCAGTTACGAGTGTGTTTGTGGTCGTTGCTCTGTGGTTTTTATGGCTTAGCGGCTCTGAAGAGGCGCTAAAGCAGGAACAGGACAAAGAAATTGTGCTGCGTGAAGATTACAAGAAGAAGCTGGTGAAGGCAGTGAATTTGGATGCCCTGCGCAAGCAGCGTGAACAGGTGCAGCAGTATGTCACCCAGTTGGAGAAGCAGCTACCTAGCAAAGCGGAAATGGACGCTTTGTTGTCTGACATAAACCAAGCCGGATTAGGGCGGAGCCTGCAGTTTGAGCTTTTCCGTCCTGGGCAAGTGGCGGTGAAGGAATATTATGCTGAGCTGCCCATTACTCTTCGGGTTTCTGGTCGTTACCACGACATCGCGGCATTCGCCTCTGACATTGCGCATCTCTCGCGGATTGTGACTTTGAATAATCTCACCATTACACCGCGGCCTGACAGTACCTTGACATTGGAAGCCACCGCCAAAACCTTCCGATATTTGGATGGGGATGAAGTGAATGCCCAGAGAAAAGCTACAGGAGCCAAGAAATGAGCTTGCGAGTAAAGGCGGTTCCTTCGTTGGCTTTGTGTTTAGTGTTGGTTGGGTGCGGCTCATCCAGTGAGGACGAAATCCGTCAATGGATGGTGAATGAACGAAATCAGGCGCGCCCCAAAGTAACACCGATACCAGAGCCTAAGCAATTTGTTCCAGAGCCGTATTTGAATGTGACTGCTGTGGAGCCATTTAGTAATCAAAAATTGACTCAGGCGTTAAAGCGTGATTCGGCACAAACAGTGTCAAACGCCGCGTTGGTTGCGCCAGAATTGGCCCGGCGCAAGGAGCCTCTGGAAGCTTTCCCTTTAGATACGATGGTCATGGTTGGCAGCATTGTGAAAGGCGGGCAACCTGTTGCCTTGGTCAAGGTCGATAATCTACTTTACCAAGTAAAACTGGGCAATTATCTGGGCCCCAACTACGGGCGGGTCATGAAGATCAATGAGACCGAAGTCACTTTACGTGAAATTGTGCAAGACGCTGTCGGCGAATGGATTGAGCGCGCTGCAACCTTGTCGTTGCAAGAGAGGTCGAAATGATGATTCCAATGATTTTGCGAGAACTGCGAATGTACAAAAATTTTTGTGCGGCCTTTCTGTTGTCTTTATCCACTGTTGTGCTCGCCCAGCCGTCAATCGAAGCGGTGAGTGGTTCCATGCAAGGCGGTGGCGAGGTCGTAAAAATTGACCTGTCTGAAGCCTTAACTGCTTTACCTACCGGATTTGCCATTCAATCCCCAGCGCGTATTGCGTTGGATTTTCCTGGTGTCTCCAATACCATGGGGCGTTCGACGGTTGAAGTCAATCAAGGCAATCTCCGTTCTGTGAGCATAGTTCAAGCGGGCGAACGTACCCGTGTTGTGCTCAATTTGAAGCAGCCAGCTGCCTATAAGGCCGAAATTCAAGGCAAATCATTGTTGGTGATATTGGAGCCTGTTGTAGCCAGTGCGCCAACGGCGGTTACCAATTTTGCTGAAAGCCGCAGTCGGGATAGTGCGCCGCTCAAGGACTTGGATTTCCGGCGTACCGCGGATGGTTCAGGACGCGTTGTTGTTACTTTGCCAAATAACCAAGTGGGAGTTGATATCCGCCAGCAAGGACAAACCTTGGTCGTTGATTTCATGAAATCAACTTTGCCTGAAGGTTTAAGACGTAAGCTTGACGTGAGCGATTTTGGTACCCCCGTAAAGTCCGTTACTTCAGTGCAATCGGGGGATCGTGTACGGATGGTCATTGAGCCCCAAGGGCAGTGGGAGCATAGTGCTTACCAAAGCGATGAGCAGTTTGTGGTCGAAATCAAGGAAATTAAGATTGATCCCAAGAAACTTACGCAAGGCGTGGGTTACAACGGACAAAAGCTTTCCCTGAATTTTCAGAACATAGAGGTTCGCAGTTTGTTGCAGGTCATCGCTGACTTCACTAACTTCAACATCGTGACTTCAGACTCTGTTTCTGGCTCTGTGACCTTGCGTTTACAAGACGTACCGTGGGACCAGGCACTTGACATTATTTTGCAGGCCAAAGGTTTGGGGTTGCGCAAAAGTGGGAATGTGCTCTGGGTTGCCCCTAAAGACGAGATTTCAGCGAAAGAGAAGTTAGATTTGGAGTCTGTTGTTGCAGTTCAGAACTTGGAGCCACTTCGAACGCAAGCCTTTCAAATCAACTATGGAAAAGCGTCTGACATTGCCGCTGGATTGATAGCTTCGGGCGCAGGAGCCGGCGCAGGCGTAACACCAAGCCGAATCTTGAGCAGCCGTGGTAGCGTAATTTTTGAGAACAGGACCAATCAGTTGTTCGTGACGGATATTCCCAGCAAGTTGGAGCAAGTGCAGCAATTGATTGCCAAGATTGATATCGCTGTTCGACAAGTGCTTATTGAAGCGCGTATCGTCGAAGCTTCAGACAGCTTCGGAAAATCCTTGGGGGTAAAGTTAGGTGGAGGTGGACGCGCGGCGGCGTCAGGGGATCAACCCGGAATCGCGATTGGCTCAAGTTATGTCGTCGGGTCTGCAGCGACTACCTCCGGCAATTTTGTGAACCTTCCTTCAACCGGAGCGCTTGGATCGAGCAGTCCTGGCACTTTCGCGATCTCACTTTTTGGTGCAAGTGCTGATCGTTTTCTGAATTTGGAAATCTCTGCCTTGGAAGCCGATGGCAAAGGCAAAATTGTGTCTAGCCCTCGGGTAGTTACGGCGGATCAGATCAAGGCGTTGATTGAACAAGGCACGGAATTGCCTTACCAAGTAGCATCGGCAAGCGGAGCCACTTCAATCGCATTCCGGAAGGCCAACCTCAAGTTGGAGGTGCTTCCGCAAATTACGCCAGAAGGCAGCATTATCCTTACTTTGGACGTAACCAAAGACTCAGTGGGTCAATCGACGCCCGCAGGATTCGCCATTGATACCAAGCATATTCAAACTCAGGTTTTGGTTGAAAACGGCGGTACCGTGGTTATCGGTGGGATATTTACGGAAGACCAAACCGAGAGCGAGACCAAGGTACCATTTTTTGGTGATCTGCCTGGTTTAGGTATCTTGTTCCGTAATCGCTCCAAGTCCACGACCAAGCGGGAAATGTTAGTCTTTATCACGCCTAAGGTGCTGTCTGACAAGGCTATTGCACGCTAATCGTACTTTCGGTTTGGTGGTTTTGCTTTGCCTTTGAGTATCAGCTTGGTTGGTTTGCCCGGCTCAGGAAAAACTACGGTCGGGCGGCAGTTATCTCGCAGGCTCTGCCTCCCTTTTGTAGACTCTGACCAAGCCATTGAGTCACGCATTGGTTGCTCGATACGTGAGTTTTTTGAAAAAGAAGGCGAAGCCAGGTTCCGGGATATAGAGCAGGAAGTGCTGGATGGGCTTACGCAATCTCCGACTTCAGTGATTTCCACGGGAGGGGGAGCGGTGTTACGTCTTGCCAACCGGGAGCACTTGCATGACCGCAGCCATGTGGTCTACCTCAAATCCACGCCCGAAGAGTTGTTCCGTCGACTCCGGCATGATGTGAGTCGACCACTCCTGCAGGTAGCTGATCCACTCACCCGGTTGCGGGATTTGTTTGCTACCCGGGATCCTTTGTACCGGGAAACGGCCCACTTTGTGTTGGAAACTGGGCGTCCCTCTGTGGCAACTTTGGTCAACATGGTGGTGATGCAGCTGGAGTTGTCGGGGTACACGCCATCAGCTTAGTGAGTGCCTAAGCTAGCCCCGAGCGAGACCCGCTTCTCTACCCTCTAAACTCGGGGCATGACGAAGTCCACTTTATCTACTGTTTCCATCGATTTGGGCGAGCGCAGCTACCCGATCCATATTGGCTCTAACCTCTTCGGTACAGCATCCAGCTACGCGAGCTTGCCCAAGGCTTCTCATGCTGTGGTAGTGACCAACACTACGGTTTCGCCACTATATGCTGACGCACTGATGTCAGCTTTGGGTGCGCACTACCCCGCAGTAGAGTTGGTGGTCTTGCCCGATGGAGAAAGCAACAAGAATTGGCAAACGCTCAATGACATCTTTGACGCTTTACTGGGCAAGGGGTGCGATCGCAAAACTATTTTGTTTGCATTGGGCGGGGGCGTGATCGGAGACATGACCGGTTTCGCTGCAGCTAGCTATATGCGCGGAGTACCTTTTGTACAAGTGCCCACCACGCTACTTTCGCAGGTGGACTCCTCCGTGGGTGGGAAAACGGGCATCAACCACCCTTTGGGAAAAAATATGATTGGGGCCTTCTACCAACCGCTTCTGGTGGTGTGTGATATCGACACATTAATCACGTTGCCTGCACGGGAACTCAGCGCGGGCCTAGCAGAAGTCATCAAGTATGGTCCCATCGCCGACTTGGGTTTTCTCGACTGGATTGAGGCCAACTTACAAGCTTTGTTAGACCGCAACCCAGAGGCGTTGGCATACGCTGTGCAGCGCAGTTGTGAGATCAAGTCTTGGGTGGTAGGGCAGGATGAACGTGAGGCGGGGTTGCGCGCAATTCTCAACTTTGGCCATACATTTGGACATGCTATTGAAGCCGGGTTAGGGTATGGCGAGTGGTTGCACGGGGAGGCGGTGGGATGCGGCATGGTGATGGCCGCACATTTGTCGCAACGACTGGGGCTGGTCGATGCTGGCTTTGTTTCCAGATTAACTGGCTTGATTGCCAGAGCCGGTTTGCCAATCAAAGGGCCGTCCTTGGATGCCTCGGACAATGCAGGTCGATACCTTGACCTGATGCGTTTAGACAAAAAATCGGAAGCAGGTGAGATCCGTTTTGTCGTAATTGACGAAACCGGGCATGCATTCATGCGAGGCGCCCCGGACGCCGTGGTACGCGAAGTAGTTGACCTTTGTTGTATCTGAACTGATATTTATTCAATAGCTGCTCCTCCAGTTCTTCAAGCCCCAACGCCCAAGTTTCATGCCAGAACAATTGCGCACCTATGCCTGTGAGCCAGTGCATTCGCGTGGACGCCGCTACGCCCAGCCGGACGCACCAACTCGCAACGCATTTCAGCGGGACCGCGATCGTATCGTGCACTCCACCGCCTTTCGACGCCTTGTCTACAAAACGCAAGTGTTCATCAACCACGAGGGGGATCTGTTTCGCACCCGCCTTACGCATTCTCTTGAGGTAGCACAACTCGGGCGTTCGATGGCACGCACGTTGGGTTTAAACGAAGATTTGGTGGAAACCATTGCGTTAGCACATGACATGGGGCACACGCCATTTGGTCATGCAGGGCAAGACGCGTTGAACGAATGCATGGCCCCATTTGGGGGCTTTGAACATAATCTGCAAAGTTTGCGTGTTGTGGATTGGCTAGAGGAGCGTTATCCGCAGTTCGATGGACTCAATCTTAGTTTTGAGGCGCGCGAAGGCATTCTTAAGCACTGCTCGCGCCGCAATGCGAAAGCGATCGAGGCCATGGAGCCCATCTATGCTGACGGTGGTGCGGGAGTGGGGTATCGATTCCTAAGTGGCGGTCAACCCAGCCTCGAGGCTCAACTCTGCAATCTGGCAGATGAGATTGCCTACAACGCACATGATATTGATGACGGCGTGCGTTCGGGCTTGCTGACGATTGAGCAACTCCAGGACGCGCCACTGTTTGCGCATTTCAGTCAAGCTGCGTTGGCGCAGCATCCTGCATTGAGTCAGCCAGCGCTTAAGCGGCGATGGCTGTACGAATCTATTCGGCTCATGTTGAGCGAGCAAGTGTACGACCTGATAGCCGCAACACAAACGGCGCTCGACGCAGCACAGCCGACATCAGTCTCCGCGGTGCGCAAGCACTCTGATGCAATTGTGTGTTTCACTGCAGAAATGCAGGCGAAATCTCGGGCAATGAAGGCTTTTTTGTTTAAGCACCTGTACCGCCATCCACAGGTCACTGAAAACATGGCGCGGGCCAAACAGGTTATCTCGGAATTGTTTGCTGCATACTGCAACGCACCCACCCTACTGCAGGGTGAGGCTCTGGCACCGGGTGGAGGATTAGCGCATTTGTGCCCTAAACACGACGCCTGCGTGCAGCGACGGGTGGCAGACTACATCGCAGGTATGACCGACAGATTTGCATTGCGTGAGCATGAGAGACTCACGGGAGTACGCTTGTTCCTGAGCTGAAAGTAGTTAAGTTTTCTCATGACCATTCACCGTGAAACCCCATTGCTTCAAACGACCGAAGTCATCGCAAGGATGCAAACATGGCTAGAGCGCGCGGTGATCGGCTTAAACCTGTGCCCATTTGCCAAGGTGGTGCATGTGAGAACAAATCCATTACGTAGTCTACCTCGGCGTAGACGAACAGGAGTGCTTGGAAATGCTGCGCACTGAGCTGCGTGACTTGGCTTCAGCAGACGCAAATTTCCGCGATACCACGCTGCTGATTGCACCTCATGCGTGGCCTGACTTTCTGAATTTCAATGCGTTCCTTGATCAGGCCGACCGGGTTTTGCGCAAAACCAAGCTTGATGGAGAGTTACAGATCGCCAGTTTTCACCCTCAGTTCCAATTTGCGGACAGCGAATCCAACGCGATCAGCAACTACACTAACCGAGCCCCTTACCCCACCTTGCATTTGTTGCGAGAAGTTAGTATTGATCGTGCTGTCAGCGCGTTCCCCAATCCGGAATCCATCTTTGAGAAAAACATTGCAACATTCGAGCGCATCGGCCACGCGGGGTGGGATGCGTTGGGTTTGAACGTATCCAAGGAGTCGTCGTGAACGACGTTACGCGCTACAAAGGAAAAAATCCGACCCCGAGATTGCCACTGACCAATCCCTTGGCCGACGAAGTGCGCCCGGGGCAGTCCATTCAGCTTTTGCAAGAGTTGCATATCCTTACCCGCGATGGCAAGCTCAACCAAGATTCCCGTCGCAAGCTCAAGCAGGTGTATCACCTCTACCAATTCATAGAAAAATTGATTACGGAATTGTCACATGCTGGTGGCGGGTTGCTGACTCTGGCCGACCACGGGGCTGGCAAATCCTACTTGGGGTTCATTCTGTATGACCTGTACTTTAAGAACCTGGCAAATAGCCATCTCTATGGCATTGAGACGCGGCCCGAGCTAGTACAAAAGTCGCAAGCTTTGGCGCAAAGGTTGGGTTTTGGTCGTATGAGCTTTCTCAACATCAGTGTGGCGGATTCCATCCATTCATCCGCCTTGCCGGCAAGCTTTGATGTGGTCACGGCATTGCACGCCTGTGACACAGCGACAGATGATGCCATTGCGTTTGGCTTGCAAAAAAACACACGTGCCTTTGTGCTCGTGCCCTGTTGTCAAGCCGAGGTGGCGCGCCACCTGAGCCACAATAAGGCGCTCTCGCTTAACCGGACGCCACTGGCCGAACTCTGGCGCCACCCGCTCCATACGCGTGAAATGGGTAGCCAGGTCACGAATGTGCTGCGCTGTCTGTACCTAGAGGCGCATGGTTACCAAGTGACGGTGACTGAATTGGTGGGGTGGGAGCACAGCATGAAAAACGAACTGATATTGGCGCGTTACACAGGCCAGCGCAAGCGGTCATCGGCTCTGCGTCTCCGGGCTATCTTGGAAGAGCTGGGTATCCAGGCCCTTCTTGACACAAGGTTTACATTGCCCAACGAAAATTCTCACGACAACGCCTTGCCGGCCTAAGCCGTTAAGAATGACAGGCTCTATGCGGGGCCACTGAAAACAGGAGTAAATATGCAAACAATTTTGAAGATATCGGGGTCTCTGGCTGTGGTTTTGGCCTTAGCCGCGTGTGCTAGCAGCAGCCCCGATGTCATCCAGCGCGGCGATGCCCAGCGCATGGCGCAAGTCCAGGACGGGGTTGTCCTCTCCGTGCGCGACGTAGTGGTGGATGGGAGTCAGTCTGGTATCGGTGCTGCAGTTGGTGGCGTTGTGGGGGCTATTGGAGGTTCAGCAGGTAGCAGCGTCCAGCGCGAAGCTCAGGTATTGGGTGTTTTAGCAGGGGTGGCTGGAGCGGCCGCTGGAAACGTGATTGAGCGTTTTTCCACCAAAGAAGAAGCACTGGAGATCTTGGTTCAGCTCAAAGGTGGTGAACGCAGGGCGATCGTTCAAGCCAAAGGGAATGAGGTACTTGTTGCTGGTGATGTGGTGATTTTGGTCACCACAGGTGGGAAAGTTCGTGTGACCAAAGCACCGAAGTAGGAGGTCTTAGTCCAGCCAGTTGGGGAGTTGCGCCATCAACTTACGCACGTTGTCTTAGCTTCTCCTTCGGGCAAACTTACGGCATGGCACGTCTTCCACGATTGACTTTGGCGGCATATCCGCACCACGTTATTCAACGCGGAAACAATCGCCAATCCATTTGCCTGGACAGTGATGACTTTCAATCGCTGAAAGATTTTTTAGGATCGTGCGCCCAGCGTTACCAGGTGGCAGTGCACGCCTTTGTGCTCATGGACAACCACTTCCACCTCTTGGCTACCCCCAAAACGGACGAGGCGCTTCCCAAGATGATGCAGGCCTTGGGGCGTGGTTACGTGCGGTATTTCAATGATCGACATCTGCGTACTGGCACCTTGTGGGAAGGGCGTTATAGGTCTACTTTGATCGAGCCCGATCGTTACTTGCTTGCCTGCATGGTCTATATCGACCTCAATCCAGTGCGGGCACGCATGGTGGCGAGCGCGACGGATTACCCTTGGTCCAGTTATGCACACTATGCCGGCGTGCGCGCAGACAAGGTGCTAACTCCGCATCCTTTGGTATGGGAACTGGGCAACACCCCATTTGCCCGTGAAGCCGCGTACGCCCAATTGGTGCAGGCGGGTCTGACATCTGTGCAACAGTCTGCCCTGACTGAGGCGGTTCTCCATGGCTGGGCCTTGGGCGCACCAGAGTTTTTGCAAAACTTACAGAGGCAAACCCCACGACGGGTGAGTAAAAAAGAGCCTGGCAGACCGCTCAAACCAGCCTCAGAACTCGAGGAAAGAGAATGGAAGCTCTAGGGAGATGAAGTTTTTGGTGTTTTTAATGTGTCCCCAATTATTTCGAAGGACAAGATTTAGCAAATCAATTGGAATCTGACCCTATTTAAAGTGCTTGGCACTTTTGTTGCATTGCAGTATTCTCCGATTCCACTGCAATTTTCAGGAGTACGCCATGACCACGGCAGCCGAAATCCAACACCTCAAAGACCACGGTTTGTATTCCACCGCCCATGAGCACGATGCGTGCGGGGTTGGATTCGTGGCACATATCCGCGGCGAGAAAAGCCACGCCATCGTAAAAAACGCACTCAAAATTCTTGAAAACCTGGACCATCGGGGTGCCGTGGGTGCTGATGCGCTGATGGGTGACGGCGCGGGTATTCTGATTCAGCTTCCTGATGCGTTGTACCGCCAAGAGATGGCCGTGCAAGGTGTAGCTTTGCCACCACAGGGCGAGTACGGCGTAGGCATGATCTTTTTGCCTAAGGAGCACGCCTCTCGTTTGGCGTGTGAGCAGGAGATGGAGCGTGCTATCAAGGCCGAAGGCCAGGTGCTCCTCGGTTGGCGTGATGTGCCAGTCAATCGCGACATGCCCATGTCGCCCACCGTGCGCGAAAAAGAACCCATTTTGCGTCAAGTTTTCATTGGCCGTGGCAATGATGTGATCGTTCAAGACGCTTTGGAGCGCAAGTTGTACGTCATTCGCAAAACCGCCAGCGCCGCCATCCAGAACCTGCAGCTAAAGCACAGCAAAGAGTATTACGTTCCCAGCATGTCCAGTCGCACGGTGGTCTACAAAGGGCTGCTGCTGGCCGACCAAGTGGGGGTGTACTTCAAAGACTTGGAAGACGCCCGCTGCGTGTCTGCTCTTGGCTTGGTGCACCAGCGCTTCTCTACCAACACTTTCCCAGAGTGGCCCCTAGCCCACCCTTACCGCTACGTGGCGCACAACGGCGAAATCAACACCGTCAAGGGCAATTACAACTGGATGAAAGCACGCGAAGGGGTGATGTCATCGCCTGTGCTCGCCGCAGACTTGCAAAAGCTTTACCCCATCAGCTTTGCAGATCAGTCAGATACCGCGACCTTCGACAACTGCCTTGAACTGCTCACTATGGCCGGTTACCCCATCAGCCAGGCCGTGATGATGATGATCCCTGAGCCTTGGGAGCAGCACACCACTATGGACGAGCGCCGCAAGGCCTTTTACGAATACCACGCCGCCATGATGGAACCATGGGATGGCCCTGCATCTATCGTGTTCACAGACGGCCGTCAGATAGGAGCCACGTTGGACCGCAATGGTCTGCGCCCATCCCGCTACTGCATAACCGATGACGACTTGGTGATCATGGGTTCGGAGTCGGGAGTGCTGCCCGTGCCTGAAAATAAAATTGTGCGCAAATGGCGTTTGCAACCAGGCAAGATGTTCTTGATCGACCTGGAGCAAGGTCGCATGATCGATGATGAAGAACTCAAAGCCAATCTAGCCAACAGCAAACCCTACAAACAGTGGATTGAGAACCTGCGCATCAAGCTCGATGACGTCAAATTTGCAGAAAGACGTACCGCGGCTGTCCAATCGGCCATGCCCAGGGGAATAGAGCCTAGGCGCATTGCCGATACCGTGAGTCTGTTGGATCGCCAGCAAGCCTTCGGCTTTACCCAAGAGGACCTGAAATTTCTGATCGCTCCGATGGCGAGTGCAGGTGAAGAGGCAATTGGCTCCATGGGCAACGACAGTCCATTGGCCGTTTTGAGCGACAAAAACAAGCCTTTGTACAGCTACTTCAAGCAGCTGTTTGCCCAGGTGACCAACCCGCCGATCGACCCCATTCGCGAAGCAATCGTGATGTCGTTGGTGTCTTTCATTGGCCCCAAGCCCAATCTATTGGACATTAACCAAGTCAACCCCCCAATGCGGTTGGAGGTAGCCCAGCCTATTTTGGATTTCGCCGATATGGCCAAGTTGCACAACATCGAGCAACACACCCAGGGCAAGTTCCGCAGCCAAACACTCGACATCACCTACCCACTCGCGTGGGGCCATGAAGGCGTAGAGGCCAAACTCGCCTCCCTGTGTGCGGAAGCTGTGGATGCGATCAAGGGTGGAAAAAACATCCTGATCATCAGCGACCGTACGCTGTCGGCCACGCAGGTTGCAATCCCGGCATTGTTGGCCCTGTCAGCGATCCATCAGCACTTGGTCGGGGCCGGTCTGCGCACTACTGCGGGTCTGGTGGTGGAAACTGGAACCGCGCGTGAAGTCCACCACTTTGCCGTGCTGGCCGGTTATGGTGCTGAAGCCGTACACCCTTACTTGGCCATGGAAACCCTGGTCAACATGCACAAGGAATTGCCGGGTGACCTGAGCGCTGACAAGGCGATTTACAACTACATCAAGGCCATTGGCAAAGGCCTGTCCAAGATCATGTCCAAGATGGGCGTGTCAACTTACATGAGCTATTGCGGTGCCCAGTTGTTTGAGGCTATTGGCCTGAACACGGAAACCATCGACAAGTACTTCACCCGCACGCCGAGCCGTGTGGAAGGCATCGGCGTTTTTGAAATCGCCGAAGAGGCCATTCGCACCCACAAACTGGCCTTTGGGGACAGCCCAGTGCTTGCCAATGCACTGGAAACGGGCGGTGAATACGCGTGGCGTGTACGTGGCGAAGACCACATGTGGACGCCCGACGCCATAGCCAAACTGCAACATTCCACACGCGCCAACAACTGGAACACCTACAAAGAGTACGCACAGATCATCAACGACCAAAGCAAGCGCCACCTGACGCTGCGGGGGTTGTTTGAGTTCAAGATCGATCCGGCCAAAGCAATTCCTGTGGATGAAGTGGAATCAGCCAAGGAAATCGTGAAGCGTTTTGCAACGGGCGCGATGTCCCTAGGCTCTATTTCTACCGAAGCCCACGCCACCTTGGCTATTGCCATGAATCGGATCGGCGGCAAGAGCAATACCGGTGAAGGCGGCGAAGACCCCGCCCGCTACCGCCAAGAGCTCAAAGGCATCCCAATTCAACAAGGCCAGACCATGGCTGACATCATTGGCAAAGATGTGGTGGAGGTGGACATCCCCATGAATGCCGGGGATAGCCTGCGCTCACGCATCAAGCAAGTGGCATCTGGCCGCTTCGGCGTCACCGCTGAGTACCTGAACAGTGCCGATCAAATACAGATCAAGATGGCCCAAGGCGCCAAACCGGGTGAAGGGGGCCAGTTGCCAGGCGGCAAAGTGTCGGACTACATCGGCAAGCTGCGCCACTCTGTGCCCGGGGTTGGCTTGATTTCGCCGCCACCCCACCACGACATCTACTCGATCGAAGATTTGGCCCAGCTTATTCACGATCTGAAAAACGTGGCACCCCACTCGGGTATCAGTGTGAAGTTGGTGTCTGAAATCGGCGTGGGAACTATCGCTGCAGGCGTTGCCAAATGCAAAGCCGACCATGTGGTGATTGCGGGACACGACGGTGGTACGGGTGCGTCGCCGTGGTCGTCTATCAAGCATTGCGGTAGCCCTTGGGAAATTGGTCTCGCTGAAACGCAACAAACATTGGTGCTAAACCGTCTGCGCAGCCGTATCCGCGTGCAGGCGGACGGTCAAATGAAAACAGGTCGCGATGTTGCAATTGGCGCGCTGCTGGGTGCAGACGAGTTTGGCTTCGCTACCGCTCCGCTGGTGGTTGAAGGTTGCATCATGATGCGCAAATGCCATCTCAACACCTGCCCCGTGGGCGTTGCCACCCAAGACCCGGTTCTGCGTCAAAAGTTTTCAGGCAAACCCGAGCATGTGGTCAACTACTTCTTCTTTATTGCCGAGGAAGTGCGCCAGATCATGGCCCAGTTGGGTATCCGCAAATTCGACGACCTCATCGGCCGCTCCGATCTGCTGGACACCCGCAAAGGGATTGAGCACTGGAAGGCCCAAGGCTTGGACTTCGCTCGCCTGTTTGCGCAGCCGCAGGTTCCTGCTGACGTGGCACGTTTCCAGACGCTGACGCAAGACCACGGCTTGGAAAAAGCACTGGACAATGTACTGATAGCAAAGAGCCGCCCCGCCATCGACAAGGGGGAAAAAGTCCAGTTCATGGAAGTGGCTCGAAACGTAAACCGTTCCGTGGGTGCCATGCTTTCTGGCGCCGTGACCAAGGTACACCCCGAGGGGCTGCCCGACGACACCATCCGCATTCAGCTCGAAGGAACTGGCGGGCAATCATTTGGTGCGTTCTTGGCCAAGGGTATTACTCTGTACCTGATTGGGGATGCCAACGATTACACCGGCAAGGGATTGTCAGGCGGTAGGGTGGTTGTGCGCCCAAGCATTGACTTTCGTGGCGACGCCATCCGCAACACCATTGTGGGCAATACCGTGATGTATGGGGCCACTACGGGTGAAGCTTTCTTTAGCGGTGTGGGTGGCGAGCGGTTTGCCGTGCGCTTGTCTGGCGCTACAGCGGTAGTAGAGGGTACGGGTGACCATGGTTGTGAGTACATGACAGGCGGTACGGTTGCGGTACTGGGCAAGACGGGCCGCAATTTCGCCGCCGGCATGAGCGGCGGCATTGCGTATGTGTACGACGAAGATGGTCACTTTGCATCACGCTGCAATACAGCTATGGTCAGCCTGGACAAGGTTTTACCTGCGGCGGAGCAAGAGGCGGCGTTAGACAAAGCGATCTGGCACCGTGGGGAAAGTGACGAAGCCCAGCTCAAGAAATTGCTGGAAGACCACAACCGCTGGACTGGTAGCAAGCGGGCACGCGAGTTGCTGGACAACTGGAGCACCGCACGCGCCAAGTTTGTCAAAGTTTTCCCCAATGAGTACAAGCGTGCTCTGGGTGAAATTCATGCGAAGAATGCGGCCAAAGCGCTCGTCAAAGCTTCTTCAGCAGCTACTAAAAAAGAAGCGGTTCCCGCCAAATAAGGCTGGCCCCGTATAACGTACAAGGACACACATCATGGGAAAAGTCACTGGCTTCATGGAGTTTGAGCGTCTCGAAGAGGGATACAAACCCGTCCCCGAGCGCCTGAAACATTACAAGGAATTTGTGGTGGGTCTGGATGACGCGCAGGCCAACAAACAGGCCGCGCGGTGCATGGACTGTGGAACGCCGTTCTGCAATAACGGCTGCCCGGTCAACAACATCATTCCGGATTTCAACGATCTGGTTTACACCGGCAACTGGAAAGCCGCGATTGATACGCTGCACAGTACCAACAATTTCCCCGAGTTCACCGGCCGCATTTGTCCCGCCCCCTGCGAGGCAGCCTGTACGTTGAATGTGAATGATGACGCCGTGGGCATCAAGTCCATTGAGCACGCAATCATTGACCGCGCCTGGTCGGAAGGTTGGGTCAAGCCCCAACCCGCAAAGGTCAAAACCGGCAAAAAGGTGGCCGTGGTCGGTTCTGGTCCTGCCGGAATGGCCGCAGCCCAACAGCTGGCCCGCGCTGGGCATGACGTCACCCTTTTTGAGAAGAACGATCGCATTGGTGGTTTGCTCCGGTACGGGATTCCCGATTTCAAGATGGAAAAGAGCCACATTGACCGCCGCGCCGAGCAGCTCCTGGCCGAGGGAGTGACCATACGGACCAACGTGTTGGTGGGAGAGATGCCAAGGGGTTCCAAAGTTACCAACTGGGCCAAGGAAACCATTTCCGCGGCCCAGCTTCAAGAGGACTTTGACGCGGTGCTACTGACGGGCGGCTCCGAGCAGTCGCGCGACCTACCAGTGCCGGGCCGCGATTTGGATGGTATCCATTTTGCGATGGAGTTCTTGCCCCAGCAAAACAAAGTCAACGCAGGGGATAAGTTCAAGGGCCAGTTGCGGGCAGATGGTAAACACGTGATCGTGATTGGCGGTGGAGACACCGGCTCCGATTGCGTTGGAACGAGCAACCGCCATGGCGCGGTAAGTGTCACCCAGTTCGAAGTAATGCCAGAGCCCCCAGCGGAAGAAGATCGCCCCATGACCTGGCCCTACTGGCCGCTGAAGCTGCGCACCAGTTCCAGCCATGAGGAGGGTTGCGAGCGTGTATTTTCAATTTCCACCAAGGAATTCATCGGTGAAAAAGGCAAAGTGACCGGCCTGAAGACCGTGCAGGTCGAATTCAAGGACGGCAAATTGGTCGACGTGCCCGGCACAGAAAAGGTACTCAAGGCCGACCTGGTCCTGCTGGCAATGGGTTTTGTGAATCCCGTGGCAACTGTTTTGGACGTGTTTGGTGTGGACAAGGATACCCGCGGCAACGCCAAGGCCAGTACTGACTTCACGGGCGGCTACGCCACCAATGTGTCCAAGGTTTTTGCGGCGGGCGACATGCGCCGTGGCCAGAGCCTGGTGGTATGGGCAATCCGGGAAGGACGACAGGCCGCACGCTCGGTCGACGAGTTCTTAATGGGCGTGAGCGATCTGCCTCGCTAGTCCCGGGTAATCCCTTATGATTCCAAGGCCGGGGCTTTCCCGGCCTTGTTGCTTCTATGGCTGATAACCCCTCTGACTCGCTTGTTGAACTGCTGGACTTGTCTTTTGGCTACGGCGATCGCCTGATCCTGGACGGTGTAACGTTGTCCATTCCACGTGGCAAAGTGACTGCACTCATGGGGGCCTCAGGTGGCGGCAAGACGACAGTGCTGCGCCTGATTGGTGGTCAGTGCCGCGCACAAAAAGGGCGTCTCTTGTTACGCGGCGCACAACCAGGGCAGGGTGTGCAGGACATGGGCCAGGCCAATGCGCAGCAGTTGTATTCCGCACGACGCCGTATGGGCATGTTGTTCCAGTTTGGCGCGCTGTTTACGGACCTCAGTGTGTTTGACAACGTGGCGTTTCCGCTGCGGGAGCACACCAATCTTTCGCCTGCTCTGATCCGCGATATCGTTCTGATGAAGCTCAATGCAGTAGGATTGCGCGGCGCACGTGACCTGATGCCGGCCGAAATTTCCGGAGGTATGGCCCGACGTGTGGCTTTGGCCCGTGCCATTGCGCTGGACCCGGAGCTAGTCATGTACGACGAACCCTTTGCCGGGCTGGACCCGATCTCGTTGGGCACTGCGGCCCGCCTCATCCGCCAGCTCAACGACACTATGGGTCTGACCAGTATCATCGTTTCGCATGACTTGGAAGAGACTTTCCATATCGCAGACAAAATTATCGTCCTCGCCAACGGAAAAATTGCGGCCCAGGGCACACCCGACGAAGTGCGCAATAGTGCCGATCCCTTGGTGCACCAGTTCGTCAATGCGCTGCCAGAAGGGCCGGTGCGATTCCACTACCCTGCCGTTAGTGTGGATGCGGACTTCTCAAATGGAGAGACGCAATGAGCTGGCTTCACCCTGCGGATGTGGGTTTGGCGGTTCGCTCCAAGCTGGCGGATTTGGGTTATGGAGCGCGATTGTTTGTCAGGTTGATCGGGTCCGCAGCTACGGTGGTACGGCGCCCGGGACTGGTGCGTGATCAAGTGCACTTCATGGGCAACTACTCACTGGCCATCATTGCGGTGTCAGGAATTTTTGTAGGGTTTGTGCTGGGTTTGCAGGGGTACTACACCTTGCAACGCTACGGTTCATCCGAAGCCTTGGGGCTGCTGGTCGCGTTGAGCTTGGTGCGTGAACTGGGGCCGGTGATCACCGCACTGTTATTTGCCGGGCGGGCGGGCACCGCGCTTACCGCAGAGATTGGTTTGATGAAAGCGGGCGAGCAACTTAGCGCCATGGAAATGATGGCTGTGGATCCAGTTCAACGCATTCTCGCGCCGCGCTTTTGGGGGGCCGTGATAGCCATGCCCTTGCTGGCTGCCGTGTTTAGCGCTGTTGGCATCATTGGTGGCTGGGTTGTGGGTGTACTCATGATTGGCATTGACGCCGGCTCGTTTTGGAGCCAAATGCAGGGTGGGGTCGATGTGTGGCTCGATGTCGGCAATGGCGTGCTCAAAAGCGTGGTGTTTGGGTTTGCAGTTAGTTTTATAGCGCTGCTGCAGGGTTATGAAGCCCAGCCTACGCCGGAGGGGGTAGCGCACGCCACTACGCGCACGGTCGTGGTGGCGTCGCTTACGGTGCTGGGGCTGGACTTTGTCCTGACCGCCATGATGTTCAGTATTTAGGGGATTGCAAATGCAACGTTCTGGCAAAGATGTGTGGGTGGGCCTTTTTGTTCTGCTGGGCGCTGCCGCCCTACTTTTTTTGGCCCTGCAGTCCGCCAATCTCCTGTCCATGAGTTTTGAGCGTGGGTACCTAGTTAGCGCGAAGTTCGACAACATTGGTGGCCTTAAACCCAAGGCTGCGGTGAAAAGTTCAGGCGTGGTTGTGGGGCGTGTCGATTCCATCACCTTCGATGACAAGAGTTTTCAGGCCAAAGTGCTGCTGTCCATGGACAAACGGTTCTCCTTTCCCAAAGACAGCTCCCTTAAAATTTTGACCAGCGGTTTGCTTGGGGAGCAGTACATTGGCATAGAAGCGGGAGCCGATGTCACAAATTTGGTGGCAGGCGACAGTATTGGCACCACCCAATCGGCCGTGGTGCTGGAAAACCTGATCAGCCAGTTTCTGTACAGCAAGGCGGCTGATGGATCCGCCAGCGACAAAGAGGGCAAATGAGTCGTATTGAAGTTACTAACGCATTGCGAACGCCTGGCTTGATGCGTTGGGCTGCGGGCGTGATGTTGGGCTTGGCCTTGCTTGTGTTGCAAGGTTGCGCAACCGTGACATCACCCGATCCGCGCGACCCGCTGGAATCCTTTAATCGCGGCGTTTTCAGCTTCAATGACGGGGTAGACCGGGTGGTGCTCAAGCCTACTGCCCGAGCGTACCAAGCAACCTTGCCTTCGTGGGCGCGCAAAGGGGTAGGCAATTTCTTCAATAACTTGCAAGACGTGTGGTCTGCCCTGAACAATGGTTTGCAATTGCGTGGCCAAGAGATGGGAGATAGCATCGGTCGCGTGATGGTGAACAGCACGATCGGCATTGTTGGGTTGGTCGATGTTGCCAGTGACCTCGGTATTGAAAGGCATCCAGCCAACTTCGGCTTGACTTTGGGGCGATGGGGAGTGCGCCCTGGGCCGTATTTGGTCTTGCCGTTGCTTGGGCCTGCAACGCTGCGTGAAGTAGCTGCCTTGCCCGTAGACCAGCAAGGGAGTTTGCTCACACATGTACCTGACCAAGCTACACGCACCGGCCTGACGGTTCTCAATGTCGTGGACGTGCGCGCCACGTATTTGAAGGCCAGCGATGTGGTGGAAGGGGCGGCTTTGGATCGGTATTCCTTTACCCGCGATGCCTATTTGCAGCGTCAGCGAAACAAAGACTACGATGGTGACCCGCCACCCGAGGAAGACACTGAGCCTTGAGGGGGCACATCCCTTGCGATCGTCAAATTCAATTGCATAGGTGGATAATTCGTTGCATGGAGACCAAGTAATGATTTTGAACAAGCGACGTCTATTGGCAGTATTGGCAACCGTGGTGGCACTCGGAGCCACAGTGTTTTCACCGCATCTGCGTGCAGAAGATGAAGCTGCGGATGCGCTGATCAAACGTCTTTCGGTGGATGTGCTTGACGCGATCAAGGCAGACAAAGCCATGCGTGCCGGCGACATGGCTCGGGTGATTGCCTTGGTGGACAGCAGGATCATGCCAAATGTCAATTTTCAGCGCATGACAGCGTCAGCGGTTGGCCCCGGATGGCGCCAGGCCACGCCAGAGCAGCAAAAACGCCTCCAAGACGAATTCAAAACCTTGTTGGTGCGCACCTATGCTGGCGCGTTGGCGCAGGTCAGTGACCAAACAATTGCCATGAAGCCGATGCGTGCTGCGCCCGAGGACAAAGAAGTAGTGGTGCGCACCGAAGTGAAAGGTCGTGGAGATTCCATTCAGCTCGATTACCGTCTGGAGAAAACGCCGGGTGTTGGTGCGGGTTGGAAAATCTACAACCTGAATGTATTGGGTGTCTGGCTGGTAGAAACTTACCGCAGTCAGTTTGCGCAACAAATCAACGCCAAAGGCATCGATGGGTTGATTGAATCCCTGGCCGAGCAAAACAAGGCCAACGCCAAGAAGGGCTGATGTGCTAAACCTCCCTTCCACTTTGACACACGACGTGGCACACGACTGCCTGGTTGCGTTGCGGTCTGGCCTTCAGGCCGAGCCACACACCATCGTGGTAGACGGAGCCGCACTGCAGCGCTTTGACTCTTCTGCATTGGCAGTATTGCTGGAGTTGCGCCGAGAGTGCGCGCGCATTGGCAAACAATTTTCCGTGCGCAGTCTGCCACAGCGATTGCGAGACTTGGCGGCTTTGTACGGGATTGATGGCTTGCTAACAGCGGCCTGAGCCTGTCCGCGTAAAATCGCGGGTTCCCATGCCCGCTATCTCCTTCCAATCCGTTTCCAAAGCCTACGCGTCTCCCAAAGGCCCGAAAGGCTCCACCTTCAAAGCCCTGGACGGAGTCACCCTCCAAATCGAAGAGGGCGAATTTTTCGGTCTGCTCGGTCCCAACGGCGCAGGCAAAACCACCATGATCAGCATTCTGGCCGGCCTCACCCGTGCCAGCAGCGGCAGTGTGAAGGTGCTGGGCAGCGATGTCCAGACTGACTATGCCGCCGCCCGCCGCAAGTTGGGTGTCGTACCCCAGGAGCTAGTTTTTGACCCGTTTTTTAACGTGCGTGAAATGCTGCGTTTGCAGTCTGGATACTTCGGCCTGAAAAAAAATGAGGCCTGGATTGATGAGTTGCTGGAAGGCTTGGGTCTAGCGGACAAAGCCAACGCCAACATGCGCCAGCTTTCTGGCGGCATGAAGCGCAGGGTGCTGGTGGCCCAAGCTTTAGTGCACAAGCCGCCGGTCATCGTGCTGGACGAACCCACAGCCGGAGTTGACGTCGAATTGCGCCAAACCCTGTGGCAATTTGTGGCCAACCTCAACAAGCAGGGCAGCACTGTGTTGCTCACCACCCATTACCTCGAAGAGGCGGAAGCCTTGTGCGGACGCATTGCCATGCTCAAGACCGGCCGCATTGTGGCACTGGACAAAACCAGCGACTTACTCAAGGCCGCCAGCAGCAATGTGCTCCG
>REAW01000013.1 GCA_004293725.1 Curvibacter sp. | reverse complement strand
ACACTGAACGAATACTGCTATGACTACACCCCAAACATTCACTGCACTTCAAGTGATGGAGGACGCCCCCGTCATCCCCGTCATCGTGCTCAACGATGTAGCTCACGCGGTGCCCATGGCCCGCGCCCTGGTGGCTGGTGGCGTGCGCATGCTGGAAGTGACTCTGCGCACACCCCAGGCCCTGGCCTGCATGGAAGCCATTGCCCGTGACGTGCCCGAAGCCGTGGTTGGCGCCGGCACCGTGCGCAGCAAGGCAGATGCGCAAGCCGCCGCCAACGCCGGCGCCCGCTTTGCCGTGAGCCCCGGTTACACCAGCGCCGTGGGCCAAGCCTGCCGCGACTTGGGCCTGCCGCTGTTGCCCGGTGTGGCCACTGGCAGCGAAATCATGATGGCGCAAGAAGACGGCTTCACCCAGCTCAAGTTCTTCCCCGCCATGCAAGCCGGTGGCCCCGCCATGCTCAAGGCCTGGAGCGGTCCGTTCTTTGACGTGAAGTTCTGCCCCACTGGCGGTGTGACCCTGCAGAACGCACCTGAGTTTCTGGCACTGCCCAACGTGGTGTGCGTGGGGGGCTCTTGGATCGTGCCGGCTGATGCGATGGCCAAGGGCGAGTGGGACAAGATTACGCAGTTGGCCAAGGATACGCAGGCATTTAACAGGCCACCAAGTCGTAGTGTTTAGTGGTAAACAAAGACCATTTGTTTTGGTGCAGCAAGGAAGGACTTACCAGTCCTCCTTCACCGCCATTACCGCATCCCGACCAGCCGCCGCTTGGCCCGAAAGCCAGGCGGTGACAGTGCCCGCCGCAATCACTGCGGCGCCCAGTGCTGCCAGTCGGCCCCAGGGCAAGGCCAGCTCCATGGTCCAGTGAAAGCTCTGTGGGTTCACCACATGCACCAACACCACCGCCACGGCCAGGCCCAGCGCCACGCCGGCCAGTGCGCCAAGCGTGGTCCAGGCCGCACCTTCGAGCGCCACCACCCGCAATATCTGCCGCCGCGTAAGGCCCAAGTGCACCAGCAGGCCAAACTCCTTGCGACGCGCCAACACCTGCGCACTGAAGCTGGCCGCCACGCCAAACAGCCCAATGCCAATCGCCACCGCTTGCAGCCAGTAGGTCACGGCAAAGCTGCGGTCAAAAATCTTCAGGCTGGTTGCGCGAATTTCCGCCGCCGAGCCAAACTCCAGCAGCGCGCCTGCTGCGCCGTCCGGCGTGGCGGCCAATTGGTTGGCCAGTGTGCGCAACTGCGCTGGAACCTTGGGCACCTCGGCCTCAGGGCGCAGCCAGAAGGCGATGTCGTTGACCCGCGTGTCGCGGCTGAAGCGCGCAAAGTCGGCCGTGTCTAGAGCCACTGTACCAAACTGGCGCGCATAGTCACGCCACACTCCTGCTACAAAAAAAGTAGCTGTTTGCGCATTATTCACGGGGTCTGGAGGCCTAAATGATGCTGAAAGTGCAGGCAGGTCATGCCCGACCCGCGCGCCATACAGGTCCAGCATGGCCTCGCTTACGTACACGCCCACTTGCCCTGGCGGTACCGGCACCGGGTTGCCCATCAGCGGCAGATTCAGTGCGCCGGTGGTGGGGTCGTGCAGGGGGCGCACCAGCAGGGCGACGGCAGGCCTGGCTGGGTCTAGCGTGAGTGACAGCGTGCGCTGCGTGCTCAGGCGTTCCACGCCCGGCAGTTGTGCTGCTCCCTGCACAAAGGCCGGGTCAAAGTACGTCGTGTCGGCTGTGCTGCCACTGGTGGCGGTGCGTACGTACAGGGCGGCAGGCAGTACCGCGTCGAGCCAGGTGGTGACCGAGGTACGAAAGCTCGCCACCATTACGGTGAGCGCCACCGCCAGGCTCAGCGATGCCACCACACCACTCACCGCCACTGCTGCACTTTCGCGCACCCGGCGTGCGCGTTCCACCGCCAGCAAGGGCAGGGCATGGCGCGCTACGAAAGGTGCCACCCCGTCCAACACCCATCCCACAGCCGCAGGTAGCGCGGTGATGCCGCCCAGCAGCAGACACGCCACACTCAGGTACGCTGCCAGCGGGATATCCCACACCGGCGGCAGCAGTGCCAGCAAGCCGCCCGCCAGCAGCAGCGCAGCACCCAGCCAAGCCCGGCTGCGGCCTGCATCCAGTGTGCCCAGCCCTTTGAGGGTTTGGGCCGGGGGCAACTGCTGCGCCAGCCGCGCCGGTGCCCAAGCGCCTATCAGCGCGGCGGCCACCCCCAGCAGGCCAAACACCAGTGCCGCCATGCCACTCCATTGCAAGGTCGGTGCACTCCCCGCAAAAAAGCCCCCACCCAAGTCGCCCCCCAGCAGGCGCAGCGCGAGCGCGGCCAGTGCGCTGCCCAGCGCCAAGCCCAGCACACTGCCCACAGTGCCCAAGACTCCTGCTTCCAGCAATACCAAGTGCAACCGCTGCCGTCCGGTAAGGCCCAACACACCCAGCAATGCAAACTGCTGTGCCCGCCGCGCCACGCTCAAGGCCAGTACGGAAAACACCAAAAAACCGCCCGTGAACAAGGCCACCAATGCCAGAACGGTCAGGTTCACGCGGTACGCGCGCGACAGATTGCTGATGCGCTCCACCGCATCACCTGGTATGCGCAGTGTGGCGCCGGCCGGCCAGTCCGTGGCGCTGGTGAGGTCTCGCACAAACCGTGCGCGGTCCACACCCGGGCGCAGCCGCACATCCACGCGGCTCAGGTCATTGCGGCCAAACAAGGTTTGCACGGCCGCTATATCCATCACTGCCAGCGGTGGCCCACTGGCGCCCACGCTGCCGGCTACTTGCAAGGTATGAAGGCGCAGGCCATGTTGCAGTTGCACCGCAGTGCCCGGCAGGCTTTGGCGAGCCAGTGGGTTCAGAAACACACTGTCGGGGGCGAAGAAGGCAAGGCGGTCTGCATTGGCAGCGGGCAGCGGCAGTAAATCAGGGGCTACGGTGGCCACCTGCAGTGCGTCCACGCCCACCACGCGCAGCAGAACCTTTTGCTCTGCATGCAAGGCGTAAGTGCTCAGCTCCAGTACTGGCGCGGCCACCGCCACATCGGGGTGGTGCAGCAGGCGGCCCCACAGGGCCAGATCGACACTGCTGCTGCTTCCGTTGGCCGTGCGCAGCTCCAGGTCCGGACGGCCCCCCACCGAGCGCACCGCCTGCGAGAACTCGTCCAGCGCTGACGCATTGATCAGATGCACCGCAAACGCCAAGGCGACGCCCAACATGACTGACACTACGGCGGCCGCATTGCGCCAGGGGTGCTGGCGCAACTCTTGCCAAGAAAAAGTGGTGAGCAAAGGAAACAGCATGGGGCTAGCCTAGCGCAAAGTCGGTCGTTGGTCATGGTTGTTAGCTACCATAGGCGCTGGAGCGGCCCCATTGGCTGCTGGAGGAGACGACGACCATGACCCACGACGCAACCGCTCTCGTAGCCACTGAAGTGGATGTGAACGCCGATCCGCAGCCTGAGTTGCATGGGTGGATTCAACGCGCTGCACTTGTAGGCGTAGCAGGCTTGGTGGCCGCTTGTGCCACGCCGTCTGGCCGCTTGCTGCAGCGTCCAGACCAGCAATTTACTCGGGCGCAATCGCCCGAAGACGCGGCCCGTTTTTTGCTGCAGGCGCAGTTTTCAGCCTCCGACGCGGGGATTGCCGATGTGCAGCAGCAGAACTACGCCGACTGGCTGGCGAAGCAGTTCGATGCGCCGCAGGGCCAAACCGGTTGGGATTGGCTCAATGAACGTGGCTACGGCACCATCGACAACACCACGCGTTTCTTTGATCACTTCTATCCTGGCGACTACATGATCTGGAATCAGCTCATGACCGCGCCAGATGCCGTTCGCAAGCGCCTTGCCTTGGCCTTGTCCGAGTTTTTTGTGGTCTCCCTCACCGGGCTGGACTTTGCATGGCGCAGCCACGCCATGGCCCACTATTGGGACACGCTCGTGAAGCATGCACTGGGCAACTTTCGCGACCTGCTGGAAGAGGTTTCCCTCAACCCTGCCATGGGCCATTACCTCAACACCAAGGGCAACCAAAAAGAAAACCCTGCCACTGGTCGGGTCCCTGATGAGAACTATGCGCGTGAGGTCATGCAGCTCTTCACCATCGGTCTGGTGCAACTCAACCAAGACGGCACTGAAAAAATGGGCCCCAATGGACAGACCCTGGAGACCTATGCCCAGAGCGATGTGACCCAACTGGCCCGGGTGTTCACCGGCTACGACTTTGACCAGCGGCAAAACGTCACCGTGATGTTCGATGCCGAGAGCAAGCGCAAAGTCGGGAATACCAACTTTGCCAAGCAACGCATGGCCTTCACGGCCAACCGCCATTCGGATCAGGGCGTGCGTTTCTTGGGCACCACCATTGCCGCCAACACGTCGGGTCCGGTGGCGCTGAAGATGGCGTTGGACACCTTGTTTCAGCACCCCAATGTGGGCCCTTTCTTCGGCAAGCAGATGATCCAGCGCCTGGTCACCAGCAATCCCAGCCCGGCGTATGTGGCGCGCGTGGCTGCGGCCTTTGCAGACAATGGAGCGGGGGTGCGGGGCGACCTGCGGGCAGTGTTTGCTGCAGTGCTTTTGGATGATGAAGCGCGCAACCCTGCGGGCCTGCGCGACCCGCGCTTTGGCCGCCTGCGGGAACCCATGGTGCGCCTGGTGCAATGGGGGCGCACCTTTGGGGCGAATTCGGCCCAAGGCAGTTGGAAAATAGGTGACCTCAGCAACCCCGCTACCCAGTTGGGGCAGAGCCCGCTGCGCTCGCCCTCGGTGTTCAACTTTTTTCGTCCCGGTTACGTGCCGCCGGCCACCCAAATGGCCGCCAGCGGTGCAGTCGCACCCGAGTTTCAGATCGTCACGGAAAGCAGCGTGGCGGGTTACATCAATTACCTGCAAGGGGTGGTGCGCAACGGCATTTACGTCAATGACCCGGACCTGCCCAACAATGTGTCCAATTCCAAAAATCCGAAAAATGGCTTCGACATCAAAGCCAGCTACACCGCCGAGTTGGCGCTGGCCTCTGACGCCAAGGCGCTGGTGGCGCGGTTAAACCTCTTGCTCTGTGCCGGTCAATTGACAGCTGCCTTGCAGGCCCGCATGGTCACAGCCCTCAATGCCACGCCGTTGACTGCGAACAGTACCCCCGACAAACGGCTGGACCGGGTATCCGCAGCAGTGCTACTGGCCATGGCCGCACCCCAGTACCTGGTTCAGAAATAGGAGTACACGATGCATCTCTTGCAGCCCCACCTCCACTCTCGCCGTGCTTTCCTGCAACGTGCAGGCCAGCTCACACTGGCGGGTACCGCCTTGCCCACAGCACTCAACCTGGCCGCACTGGGCGAAGCTGCCGCGGCCACAGCCACCGACTACAAGGCGCTGGTTTGTGTTTTCCTCTACGGCGGCAACGACTACGCCAACACGGTGGTCACGTACGACCCCGCCAGTTATGCACAGTACGCGGCAGTGCGTGGTGGTGTCGCAGAGGCTGGCGGAGGCATTGCGTTGGCGCGTGCAGACCTGGAGCGCACCCTGCTCAAGCCCCATGTCGCGCTGGCCGAAGGCCGACAATTCGCTCTACACCCCGCCATGACAGGGCTGGCGGATTTGTTCAACGCAGGCCAAGCGGCGGTGCAACTCAATGTGGGGCCGCTGGTGGTGCCGCTCACACGCGCGCAATTCAATAGCCCCGACCGCAAGGCCTACCCACTGCCGCCCAAGCTGTTTTCGCACAACGACCAGCAGTCCATCTGGCAGTCGTCGTCGCCCGAAGGGTCTACCGTTGGTTGGGGCGGGCACCTGGGCGACATTGCCCTGCGCAGCAACACCAAGTCTTTGTTCACGTGCATGTCGGTCACTGGTAATGCGGTGTTTTTGTCGGGCGATACGGCATTGCAGTACCAGGTGAGTACCGGTGGTGCGGTGCGTGTGCGGGCCGCAACCGACGGCGCCGTGTACGGTTCCCCGGCCGTGAAGAATCTGCTCTCGGCACTTATCTCGGAGCCCAGCGCCCACCCGCTGGAAAATGAATACGTGCGCGTGATGCAGCGCTCGCGCGAGGCCGAGGGCCATGTGGCGGCTGCGTTGGCCATGAGCCAGGCTGGTGCCACGCCGCTTGCCACGGAGTTCCCCACCAACAATCCCTTGGCAGACCAATTAAAGATGGTGGCGCGACTGATCCGTGGCCGCGATGTGCTGGGTGCCAAACGCCAGGTGTTTTTGGTGTCGCTGGGTGGCTTTGATTTACATGACAACCTGATTGCCCAACAGCCCGTGCTCATGGGCCGGGTGAGTGAGGCCATGGCAGCGTTTTATCGCGCCACCGTAGAGTTGGGTGTGGCACACAACGTGACATCCTTCACCGCGTCTGACTTTGGCCGCACGCTCACTTCCAACGGTGATGGCTCCGACCATGGATGGGGCGGCCACCACTTGGTGGTGGGCGGCGCCGTCAAGGGCCGCACGTTTTATGGCGCACCTCCACCCGTGAGTGTGGGCAACACCGGCGCACCGCAAGACCAGTGGCACGTGGGCCAGGGCCGCCTGTTGCCCAGCACTTCGGTCGACCAATACGCCGCCACACTCGCGCGCTGGTTTGGCGTGGGGCCGCAAGAGATGAGCAGTATCTTGCCGAATTTGCGGCAGTTTGGGCCCGGTGCAGGGCGGCCCGACTACCCTTTGGATCTGGGCTTTTTAATTTAGCCCCTACAATCCACGCTTCCACCGGGGGTGTCCGTCACAGGACTGAGAAATACCCCATGTACCTGATCTGGGTTATGCCAGCGTAGGAAGTGTGAGAAGCCTGTCCCGTATTGCGGGTGCTGGTTTTTGATGCGTCCCTGCGCCGGCGCATTGAAAGAAAGCACACCATGCAATACGGGATTTTTTCGTTGTTGAAGACTTCGTTGGGCGCCGCCCTGCTGACTGCCGGCTTGACCGCTGCACACGCTGCCGATCTGCGCGTGATGACGCACAGCTCCTTCTCCGTACCCAAGCCGCTGTTGGCGCAGTTTGAAAAAGACAATGGCGTGAAGCTGCGCATTACCAAGGGCGGTGATGCGGGTGAAATGCTCAACAAGCTCATCCTGACCAAGGCCAACCCGATTGCCGATGTGGTCTATGGCATTGACAACGCGTTGGCGCCCAAGGCGCTGGCCGCCGGGGTGCTGGACAGCTACACCGGTGCCGCTGCCAGCCGCAAGCCCGCTGCCGAGCTGCCCGCACCACTGGTGCCGGTGGACTATGGATACGTGACGCTCAACTACGACAAGGCCTGGTTTGCCAAGAACGGCGTGGCGGTACCCAAAGCGCTGGAAGACCTGACCCAACCCGCCTATGCCAAATTGCTGGTGGTGCAAAACCCGGCTACGAGCAGTCCGGGTTACGCCTTCCTGTTGGCCACCATCGGCGCCATGGGGGAAGACAAGGCGTTTGACTTCTGGGCCAAATTGCGCGCCAACGGCCTGAAGGTAGCCAAGGGCTGGAGCGAGGCCTACTACACCGAGTTCAGCCAGAACGGCGGCAAACATCCCATTGTGGTGAGCTACGCCACCAGCCCGGCGGCCGAGCTGTTCTACAGCAAAACCAAACTGACCGAGCCACCGACGGCTTCCCTGAGCTTGCCCGGTGCGGTGTTCCGTCAAGTGGAGGGCGTGGCCCTGGTGAAGGGTGGCCAACAGCGTGCTGCGGCAGAGAAGTTTGTGGAGTTCATACGCTCGGTCCCCGTGCAGCAGGGCATGCAAACCGAAATGTGGATGTACCCCGCTGAAGTGGGGGTGGCCAAGGCAGACGCTTTCAAGTTCGCACCTGAGCCCACCGCATTCAATACCCCCAGCGATGCAGACATTGCCGCCAAGGGTGCGGATTGGGTTGCGCGTTGGACCAAAGTGGTATTGAAGTAAACCGTTGAGTTGGGGAATGCGGCAACGCAATCCGGCGCACCCCTGGGCGGGCTGGGTACTGCCTGTGCTGCCACTGGTTTTTTTGCTGGTGGTGCTGGTGGCGCCGGCGTTGCGCCTGTTGGTGGAGGGCTGGAATAGGGAAGCCGGTTGGGCCACCTTGTTTGCGCCCTGGCTGGACCCATATCTGCGCTGGCGCATGGCTTGGTCTTTTTTGCAAGCCACCCTGACTTGTGTGGCCGCATTGCTACTGGGCCTGCCGATGGCGTGGGTGCTGACACGCTTTGAATTTGCGGGCCGCACGCTGATGCTGCGCGGGCTCATGTTGCCGTTTGTGGTTCCCACCTTGGTGGCAGCTATGGGGGTGCTAGCACTCTTGGGGCCGCACGGTGTGCTGGTGCGCCTGGGTGGGCCGGACTTGCAGGGCACGCCTTGGCTGCTGCTCTATGGCAATTTGTTCTTTAACCTGTGTGTCGTGGTGCGTGCAGGTGCTGACGCACTGGGGCAGGTCAGTGCATCGCGCGTTGCTGCGGCGCGCACGCTGGGCGCCACACCTTGGCGCGCTTTCTGGCGGGTGGAGTGGCCGGCCATTGCGCCATGGATTGCGTCGGCGTTGTGTCTGGTTTTTTTGTATTGCTTTGCAGGCTTTGGCCTGGCGCTGGTATTGGGCGGGCAGGACTACGCCACGGCCGAGGTGGAGATTTACACGTTGGTGGCGCACGAGCTGCAGTTGCAGCAGGCCGGGGTGCTGGCCGTGTGGATGTTGCTACTCACCGCGCTGGTAGCCTTGGCCTACGCTGCCATCGAACGCCGCTTGGCCGCGCCCGCCCGGGCAGACCGTGTGCCGCGGGTGCAACCCCACGGCGCCCTGCAATGGACCGCAGTGGTAGTGGTGGTGCTGGTGTATGTGCTGATTTGTGCGCTACCCCTTATCGCTATTGCGCAAGGCGCTATCAATTCAGGAGTTGAGGCATGGGCTGTTCTGCTTGAAGAGGAAACATTGGCTGCGCTGTACAACACCGCACGTTTTACTGTGCTGTCTTTGCTATTGGCCACGGCACTGGGTCTGGCCCATGCGCTAGCGGCGCGGCGCGTGTTGTGGCTGCGGGCGCTGGTGTTTTTGCCGTTCATGGTGTCGCCGGTGATGGTGGCCTTTGGGCTCTTGCTGTTGTATCCGGCGTGGGCCGGCAGCTTTAGTCTGTTGGTTGCGGCCTATGCCTTGCTGGCCTACCCGTTTGTGGCCAAGTCGATAGCCTCGACGCTGGACAGCATGCCCGAGCATTACCTGGATGCTGCACGCAGCCTGGGTGCGAGCCCCTGGCGCGCGTTTGTGCGGGTCACATTGCCGCTGCTGGCGCCCGCGCTGCGCCGGGGCATGGCGTTTGCCGCAGCCACGGCGGTGGGGGAATTTGCGGTCACGCTGTTTTTGTCGCGCCCCGAATGGGCCACACTCACCACCTTGATTTACCAACACTTGGGCCGCCCCGGTGAAGCCAACCGCAATGCCGCGCTGATACTGGCCTGTGTGCTCATGGGGCTGGCGCTGCTGGCCTTTGTACTGATTGAAACCAAGCCTTCCGAGGACCGCGACCATGCTTGAGCTGCAGGCCATCTGCAAACACTGGCAGCCACCCTATGTACCTGGGCACACCCCTCGCCATGCGGCTCCGCGCCCACTGCTCCAAGACTTGGCGCTTCAGGTACGCCCAGGCGAAACGGCGGCACTGCTCGGTCCATCGGGTAGCGGCAAAAGCACCTTGCTCAAGATAGTGGCCGGGCTGGAGCCACCGGAGACCGGACGGGTGCTATTTGCCGGCCAAGACATCACCCAGTTGCCACCCGAGCGGCGTGGGTTTGCACTGATGTTCCAGGACTTCGCGCTGTTTCCTCACCTGACCGTACAAGACAACGTGGGCTTTGGACTGGTGGAGCAAGGCCAGCGCAGGGCTGCGGCACGTGAACAGGCCACCGCCATGCTGCTCCGGTTTGGCCTGCAGGCCTATGCCACATCGAAGGTGTGGCAGTTGTCGGGTGGGGAGCAGCAACGGGTGGCCTTGGCGCGCGCGTTGATCACGCAGCCCCGCGTGCTGTTATTGGACGAGCCATTCTCGGCACTGGACGCAGAACTGCGCCTGCAGTTGCGCCAGGAGTTTGTGCAGCGGATCGCCGAATTCCAGATCGCCACCATCTTGGTGACGCACGACGAGACCGAGGCCCGTGCCATGGGCACCCGTGGCTACCGGTTGGTGGAGGGGGCGTTGGAACCCCAGTGGTAAGGGTCTGCGCGGCGCTAGTTTTCTAATTTAGAGTTGGAGCGGATTGCTTAGCCGCGTGGTTCAGCGGCAATGCCATCCACGCGCAAATGCATGACGCGGTCGGCCTGCGCAGTCGCGGCCAGCGAATGGGTGACCAACACCAGTGCGGTGCCGTGCTGGCGTGTTTGGGCTACCAGTGCGTCCATGACCTTGGCGGCGGTGGTGGGGTCCAGGTTGCCCGTGGGTTCATCGGCCAGCAAGAGGGCAGGTTGGTGCACCAGTGCCCGGGCTATGGCCACGCGCTGTAGTTGCCCGCCGCTGAGTTGCTGCGGCAAGCGCGCGCCCAGGCCACCCAGGCCCACCGCGTCCAGCAGCGTTTCCACGCGGGCAGGGTCAGGCCGGTTGAGCAATAGCAAGGGCAGAGCCACGTTTTGGGCAACATCCAGGTGCGGCAACACATGAAAAGCCTGAAACACAAACCCTACCGACGCGCGGCGCAGCAGTGCCCGCGCGTCGTCATTCAACGTCGCTAGGTCGTGTCCGGCCAGTTGCACGGTGCCACTGTCCCAATGGTCCAGCCCGGCCATGCAGTTGAGCAGGGTGGACTTGCCCACCCCCGACTCGCCCACGATGGCAACAAACTCGCCGGGCGCTACGTCAAGCGACACCTGGGTGAATACAGGTGTGTTGCCATAGTGCTTGCTGAGGTTATGGACGCGCAGGGTCATGGCGGGGTGGTGAATTGAAGCGCCACTGCCACCTGCGCCATCACCTGGTCCAGCGCATCGGGGGCGTCACACGCCACCACTTGGCGCTGCGGCATGGAGCGCAGCCAGGTAATTTGTCGTTTGGCCAACTGGCGCGTGGCAAAAATGCCTTTGTCGCGCAACTCTGCCATGGGCCACAGGCCATCCAGGGCTTCCCACGCTTGGCGGTAGCCTACGCAGCGCATGCTGGGCAGGTCTGCATGCAAATCGCCGCGCGCGCGCAGGGCCTGTACTTCATGCAAAAAGCCTTGTGCCAACATGGCGTCAAAGCGCTGGGCAATGCGGCCATGCAACCAGGCGCGGTCTGTGGGTTCCAAGGAAATTAAGGCTCTAGACCTTATACCGTCTGCGCGAGTAGCTTCTGTTTTGATAGCAGTCTTGGCCGCATGGAAATGAGACAGCGGCAGGCCAGATACGCGGTACACCTCCAGCGCGCGCTGTATGCGCTGGCTGTCGGCCGGGGCCAAGCGGGCCGCAGTGATGGGGTCGACCTTCGCCAACTGTGCGTGCATGGCGGGCCAACCAGTGGCGGTGGCTTCGGCTTCCAGCGCAGCACGTATCTCGGGGTTGGCGGCGGGCATGTCGTCCAGCCCATCGAACAAGGCCTTGAAGTACAGCATGGTGCCGCCCACCAGCAGTGGCAGCTTTCCGCGCGCTGCAATGTCGGTGATGCGCGTTTGGGCATCGCGCACAAACTCAGCTGCGCTGTAGGCGTTGAGCGGGTCGCGGATGTTGATCAGGTGGTGTTGCACGGCGGCCAGTTCTTCGGCACTGGGCTTGGCGGTACCGATGTCCATCCCCCGGAACACCAAAGCAGAGTCGACGCTGATGATTTCGCAGGGGTGGGCTTGGGCAATGGCCAGTGCGGCCGCCGTTTTGCCTGCTGCCGTGGGCCCGGCCAGGCAAAGGTGAAAGGGCAGGCTGCTCATGGGGCGGGCCTGGGGGCAGGCAAATGGTCCATGGCGACCGTGCGTAGCAGTAGCATCAGCCCAACGGCGGCCACGGTCAGGCCCACCACCAGTGCGATCCAAAAGCCCTGTGCGCCCATGGGCTGGGCAGGGTGCCAGGGCAGCCACTGCGGAGCCAGTCCCAGCACGTAACCCAAAGGCAGTGAGAAGCCCCAAAACGCTGTGAGGTGGATCACCATGGGGCTGCGTGTGACCTTGTAGCCACGAATAGCGCAACTGATCACCACTTGGGCCGAGTCGGACAGCTGAAACGCCGCTGCCAACAGCAGCAGGTTGGCGGCCAGGGCGGCCACGGCCGCGTCATTGGTGTAGGCCCAAGCAATCTGGTGTGCACAAAGGGCCATGGCGATAGCCGACACCATACCAAAACCCAGGCCCGCATTCACACCAACCCAGGCCCGAAAGCGCGCCGCCACCGGGTCGCCCGCGCCCAGCGACTGGCCCACACGCGTGAGCAATGCAATGCCCAAGCTCAGCGGAACCATGAAGACCAGCGAGGTGAAGTTCAGTGCAATTTGGTGCGCGGCGACTTCGCGGCTGCCAAACCCGGCAATCAGCAATGCAATAAGGCCAAACGCGCTGGTTTCGGCAAAGTAGGTCACCCCGATCGGAAAGCCCAGCTTCCACAGCGCGCCGAGCTTTTCAGGGTCTGGCCACTCCCAAGCACCAAACGGCCAAGTGCTGCGGTAGGCCGGTGCATAACGCATCCACAGCAAAAGCCCGCCAAAATTGAGATACACACACAGCAACGTAGCCCATGCGCAGCCCAACCCGCCCATGCGCGGAAAGCCCCAATTGCCAAACACCAAGAGCCAGTTCACCAGCACGTTCAGGGCCAGCGCCACGAGCGACATGACCATGAGGGGCTTGGTTTGGTTCAGGCTGGCGCTGTAGCCGTAGAGCACGCGGTAGCAGGTGAAGGCTGGCAGTCCAAAGCTGATGATAAAAACGAACCCGGTAGCCACCTCGCGCACATAGGGCTCGATGTCCATGTGGTCAAACACCAGGGCTGCCACGTTGATCAGCACCATGGCGCACAGGCCTACGCCCAGTGCCTTCCACAGTCCCTGGCGCACCAAATGCGGCACTTTGCCAAACTCTTGAGCCCCCACATGGTGGGCCACCAAGGGCGCCACTGACATCATCAGCCCCATCAGGGTGATGATGGTGATATTCCAAATGGAGACCCCCAGCGAGATACCTGCCAGGTCTTCGGCCGACGCATGGCCGGCCATGGCCACGTCCACCACCGACATACCCACGGTGGCCAACTGCCCGATCAGGATGGGCCACGCCAAGTGCCACAGGGCCACCAGTTCGGTGCTTGCGCGTGCGGCGCGGCTGGGGGTTGTGGTGGGGGAGGCAGCGGTCATCGGCCTGCCATTCTACGAGTGCAGGGCCATGCACTCAGGGCTTGGCGTCGATCAAGTCCAGCCAACGCTGAAGGGGGTTGAAACCGGTAATGAGCGCACTGGCCAGCAGTACCAGTGCGCCGCCAATGAGCAGGCCGCCTCCCAGTTCTTCACCAAGAAACAAATGGCCCCACAACACCCCGAACACGGGGATCATGAAAATCGGACTCATGGCGGCCACCGGTGTGACGTGGCGCAGGATGCGCAGATGCGCCCAGTACGCCAGTCCGGAGGTCACCACGCCCATTGCGACGACGGCCATCAAAGCGCTCGGCGTGAACTGCGCTTGGGGCAGGCTGTAAGCCGCTCCTGGCAGCAGCATGAGCAGCGACACCGCGTGAATGCCTGCCGCAATTTGCAACGGTTGCATGTGGCCTACGGCCTGTTTGGTGATGGGTGACGAAAAGCCATAGCAGGCTGAGGCCAGCACACAGGCCAACACAGCCAACACCACCTGCGCCGACATTTGCACCGGCCCCAGGCTCACGATAAAGGCCACGCCCGCAAAGCCACTGATGCAGCCCACGACCTTGCGGATGGTGATGGTGTCTTCACCCATGCGAGCGGAGGCAAACATGCCAAAAATCACGGCAGTGGAGTTGAGCAGGGCGCTGTAACCCGCTGGTAGATGCAGACCCGCCCATGCAAACAGCAAAAACGGCACGGCCACCGACAGCGCGCCAATCACCGCCAACGTGCGCCAGTGCTGCCAGGCCCAAGGCTGGCGCAAGGCGCGCATCAGGATGGCCAGCGTGGCAGTGGCCAAGCCCACGCGTAGCACGGCTAGCACATTGGGGCCAAACACCGGGCTGGCGATGCGAATAAACAGGAAAGAAGCGCCCCACAGGGCAGACAACGCAACCAGCTGCACAAAGTATTTGGTTTTCATGGGTGCAGGTATTGTGCGCTGGTTGGCATGCCACGAACTTGCACGCGAAGCAGCGCTCAGACCTCTACTAACTCTGAAAATGGAAGCGTCTTCGCTCCCGTTTTTTTCCAGCAGGGCTAGCAAACACCAAGTTTGTGGCTGGAGGCAATATCCTGCTCAAACTGCGCCATGGCGGTATTGGTGAGCGCGTCACCGGCCCAGGCCAGCAAACTGGCTGGGGGCAGGGTGGCTGCGGCGGCTCCGCAAGCGATCAGTTTGGCCAACACATCGGGGCTTTTTATGCTGGCGGCCAGCAGTGCGGGGCCGTTGGCTTGTACGGCGACACAGGCTTGCATGAGCGCCCATACATCGCGACTGTCGTTGGCCAGGCGGCCAATATACGGGGCCACATAGGTGGCTTTGAGCGATTGGGCCCATAGCAGCTGCACGGGGTTGGACAGGCCGGTCAGCAAGATGGGCTGCTTTGCGGTGTGCATGGCGTGGATGCACTGCAACCAGTCAGGGTGGCAAGGCAGCTTGATGGTCAGGGCCACATTTAACACAGCGGCCTTGGCGTGCAGCGCCGCCTGCCACTCGGTGGCCAGCTGCACATTGGGGCTGGGCAACTGGAGCATCAGTTCGGCCATGCCATGGTCGGCAGCGGCTTGCAACAGATGTAAATAGGTGGGCAATGCAACCGGCAGTCCCGCTTGAAACACCAGCGTGGGGTTGGTGGTGACGCCACACACGGGCGGACAGCCAGCGGGCAGTGCCCATGCGGCCACATTGGCCGAGTCGAGATAAATTTTCACGCGAGATCTTCTTTGAGAAAAATGTCTTTGATCGGGAAAAACTGCGTGTGCAGCGGTAGCAGCGAACCGCCCAGGGCGCGGGCATGCGCGCCGACCTGACCCGACATGATGGTGGGGGCCTGCAAGCCGTCCAGGTTGTACTGCGTTATGCGCTCGCGGGTGGCACGAATCAGCGCTTCCACCAGCGAGCGGCCCAAAGAGCCGTCGATGATGACCGCGTCCAGGTCCATGAGTGCAGTGGCACTCACGGCGGTCATGGACAGCGCCTGGCCCGCCTGCAACAGCCACGGCTCTACATAGGCGGTATAAGCCGGGTCCATGATGGCGTCTTGGTGCACCAGTTGCGGCGCAAAACCGGCTTGTTCCAAGGTTTGCTCCAGGTGCCAGCCAGAGGCCATTTGCAGCAACTGCGCGGGCTTTTGAGTTGCGCTGGCTATGCCCATGGGCATGGAGCCTATGGCGCCGGCGTTGTCGCGCTGGCCGGCCACAATGTGGCCCGCCAACACCAGGCCGCCGCCCACGAAGGTACCCACGAACACGTACAAATAGTTTTCCACCATGCGGCCGTGGCCTTGCAACATTTCGGCCACACAGGCAGCGGTGGTGTCTTTGGCAAACTCCACGGGCAGGGTGGTCAGTGCCTGCACGGTGGCGCGCAAATCCAGTGCTTCCCAGCGTTGCAGGGCTTTGCCAGCAGCACCCCCCATCTGGTCCGACCAGTGGTGCAACGAGAGTGGGGCAGTCAGCCCAATGCCCACCACACGGTCCCAGTCTTTGCCCATGGTGGCCTGCATGTGGGCCAGGCCTTTTTCGATGTTGGGCAACACCACATCGGGGTCAGGATAGGGGTAGGTGTATTGCAGGCGGTGCCGCGGCTGGCCCAAAAAGTCGGACACCAGCACCTCCAAACTGCGACGACCCACCTGCAGACCCAGGCTGTACGCTCCGTCCGGGTTCAGGCTCAGAGGTACCGAAGGTTGGCCAATTTTGCCGCGCACACGGTCTTGCTTGAGCAGCAGCCCATCGTCCATCAGGCGGCTGACGATGATGGCCACCGTTTGTGTGGACAACTGCGTGAGCCGCGCAATGTCCGCCTTGGCAATGGCCCCGTGGTGGCGAATAGCCTGCAACACGATGCGCTCGTTGAATTGGCGCATTCCTGTGTGGTTGGAGCCGCGCATTTGGCGCGGGTCACGGGAAAAGGAGGGTTCAGCGGTCAAGGTGATTCGCTACGGTCCAAATTAGTTGAGGATCACGCCTTTGCAGAACAGGGCGTTTCCATAGGCTGTGGATTCGCCGCTCTGCACAATCAGGCTTGCACCCTTGATCTTGTCATAAAAAGCGTAGCGCTCCACCGCCTCCACTTGGTCGTCGGCAAAGCCCTCTTGGTTCAGTAAATGGGCCAAGGCCTGCTGCGCCGGAGTGCGGTGGTCTGGTGGGGTGTTGCAAGCATGCATGTAGGCCGCAGGTTGCGCCACATCGGTTGCCAGCGGCAACACCGACAACACGGCTTGCGACACCCGCTCCAGGCTATGGCCGGGCAGGCGCACCACGGGCTTGCCGTTGCTTAAAAAATCTGCAGTGAAATTGGCGTCCACCACGGCCACCCACTCACCGTGGCCCATGGCGCACAGATGCATCAGCAGTTCGGGTGTCAACAGGGGATCGATACCTTTCAGCACACCACGGCCTCCTCAGATTGCAGCTTGGCGGGGTCAATGGCACCGGTAATCAGCCCGACAATTTCTTCGGGATTGGTTTCACGTGTCAGGCGACTGCAAATGATGCGACCTTGGCGGAACACCCAGATGCGGTCTACCAAGTCAAACACCTGGCGCAGGTTGTGACTGATGATGATGAGCGGAATGCCTTGCTGCTTGAGGCCCTTGATGATTTGCTCTACGCGGGCCGTTTCAGCCACACCCAAAGCCGCCGTAGGCTCGTCCAGGATGATGAGTTTTTTGGCAAAACCCGCAGCACGGGCAATAGCCACACATTGGCGCTGACCGCCTGACATGCCGCGCAGGCTTTCCGACATGTCTTGAATTTTGACGCCGGTGGTGGACAGCATGGCGGTGGATTTCTCGCGCATGGCCTTGTGGTTCAGGATGGACAGGGGCCCCAGGTTCACGTGCGTGATTTCGCGGCCCAAAAAGATGTTGGCAGGCACATCCAGGTCTTCGGCCAGTGCCAGTGTTTGGTACACGGTTTCAATGCCTTGCTCGCGGGCGTCCAGCGGGGAATCAAAGTGCACCGATTGGCCGTCCAGGCTGATTTCGCCTTCGTTGGGGCGCTCGGCACCGGTAATCAGTCGCACAAACGTGCTTTTGCCAGCACCGTTGTCACCCACGATGGCGGCGTGTTCCCCGGGCAACAGCCGGAAATTGGCACCGGTGAGCGCTTTCACGCCACCGTAATGTTTGGTCAGGCCGCGGATTTGCAGCACGGGTTGGGCATTGGTCATGGTTGCAGTCGAAGTAGCAGAAGTGGCTGTAAGGATGCCACGTTCGGTCAAGAATCGTATTAGTAAAACTACTAGGTTTATTTAATCGGGATTCTGATTAAATCCAATCCCAGCAAGCAATGGGTCGCCTTCAACATTCAGCGCTGCTAACCCTCACCTCAACATTTGGAGATACACATGAGCATCAAGCGCACTCTGGGCCGTCTGGCCATCGCAATGGCAACGGCCGGTCTGATGACAGCCGCCATGGCTGAAACCACCGTGGCCTACATCACCAACGGCAACACCAACGAAGGCTGGACGCTGATCAACGGCGGCGCCAAGAAAGCCGGCCAGGCCAAAGGCGTGAAATTCATCGAATTGGCGGCTGAAAAAGGCGAACTTTCCAAACAATTGGCTATCGTGGAAGACATGATCACCCGCAAGGTGAACGCCATTGCCATCGCGCCTGTGGACAGCGCCGGTATCGCACCCGCAATCAACAAGGCTTTGGCTGCTGGTATCAAAGTAGTGGCGGTAGACACTGGCATCACGGGTGCCAAGATCACTTCCTACGTGGCTACGGACAACATCAAGGCCGCGATGGTTCAAGGTGACTGGGCTGCCAGCCAAATCAAAGATGGCGACACCGTGATCTACATCACCGGTGATCTGGGTCAGTCCACCGGCCAAGAGCGCAAAAAAGGCTTCCTGGACGGTCTGAACGCCAAACGCAAGAATGTGAAAGTGGTTGAAGTGTCCACAACGTGGGACCAAACCATGGCCCAAAACGGCGTGGAAACCGCATTGCGCGCCAATCCCGGCGTAAAAGTGATTGCCTGTGCATGGGATGGCGGTGCTTTGGGTGCCAAGGCCGCATTGATGGCCGCAGGCAAAAAAGCTGGCGAAGTCATGATCGCTGGCTTTGACGGTTCCCCAGGCGGCCTGGACATGATGAAGCAAGGCTGGCAGAGCGCCAACGCCGCGCAGATGTTGGCCAAGATCGGTCAAGTCGGCGTGGAAACTGCGATTGCCGCCGCACAAGGCAAGACCGTGAGCGCGCGTATCGACACCGGCTCTTTCCTGGTGCTGCCCACCAACGTGGACGCATTCGCCAAAGACTCTGGCGTGGCCCAGTTCATGAAAGTGAAATAAGCAGTTCCTTGCTTGAACAGTTGAAACAACCCGCGCAACGTGGGTAGAAAAGACGACCGCCAAGCGGCGGTCGTCTTCTTGCCAGAGAAAGAATCCATGAAGTCCCTGACCCACCAACTCACCCGCCAAGAATGGTATGGCGCCCTGGTCGCCGTATTGGTACTGGGCGCGCTGCTAACCATCGCATCTCCTTATTTCTTGACCGCAGGCAACTTGTCCAACATCTTGGTCCAGGCCTCGGTGATCGCACTGTTGGCAGGCGGTCAAACCTTTGTCATCCTGACAGGCGGCGTGGACTTGGCCGTTGGCGCACTCACGGCACTTGCCGGTGCGGTGGCCGGACACATGATGGTCAAAATGGGCGTTGACCCCTATATGGCCATGGCCGCCGCGTTTGGTATCGGTGCTGCCGTAGGCATATTTAATGGCTACTTGGTGGCGTTTGTCGGCATACCATCGTTCATCGTGACTTTGGGTGGACTAACCTTGTGGCGCGGTATGGCGTTTGAGTCCACAGGCGGCTTTGACAACTCGGGCATGCCTGACCCATTGCCTTTCATAGGCTACGGCCATTTTCTGGGTGTGCCCATGCCCATCTGGATTACGGGCGTGTTTTTTGTAGTGATGGCGTTTGTGCTGTCCAGCACCAAGCTGGGCCGCTACGTGTACGCCATGGGCTCCAATGAAATGGGCGCACGCCAGGTCGGCATCAATATCCGTTGGTACAAGATGGGTGTGTACATCGTGTCGGGACTGTGCTGCGCACTGGGCGCGATTGTGCTGATGGCCCGCATGGATTCCAGCAGCGGAAAAATGGCGCAAATGTTTGAGCTGGACGCTATTGCGGCCGTTATTCTGGGTGGTACCTCGCTGTTTGGTGGGCGTGGCAGCATCTGGGGCAGCTTGTTGGGCGCGGTACTCATTACCATGATCCGCAACGGCATGAACCTGATGGAAATATCCCAGTTCAAACAGATGATGGCCATAGGTGCTGTGGTCATTATTGCGGTATGGATCGACGTGATTCGCCGCCAACATTTGCTGAAAAAATGACAACCCCTCTCTTTGTTTTGGGTGAAGCCCTGATGGACTGCGTAGCGCAGCCTGATGGCACGCTGCGTCCCTTTATTGGAGGCAGTCCGTTCAACATGGCCCGCGCCGCAGCGCTGCGTGGCGCAGCCGTGGCCTTTTTGAATCCCTTCTCCACCGACCGTTTTGGCATGCTAATGGCGGACCAACTGAACCACGACGGCGTGGCCCAAATCCTGCCTTCCAGCCGACTGCCCACCTCGTTGGCCGTGGTGCAAGTAACCAATGGCCAACCCAGCTACGGCTTCTACCGCGAAGGCATTGCCGACCGCGACTACACGCCCGACCAGGTACTTGCAGCGCTTCAAAACCTTGCGCCCGGTGTGTTGCACACCGGCTCTTTGATGTTGGTGCCGCCCGAGCACACCAAGGTGCTTGCCGTGTTGCAAGGTGCCAAAGCATTGGGCTGGACGGTTAGCGTGGACGTGAATCTGCGCCCCAAACTGGCTGCCAATTTGCCAGAGTACGTAGCTGCGGTGCAGGCAGTGGCAGCCCTGGCCGATTGGCTCAAAGCCAGTGACGAAGACTTGGAGTTGCTGGGTTTTGCCAGCCCGTCACGTGACAATGCGCCCCAAATCGCCCAGTACTTTGCCGCCCAAGGCACGAGCCGCATTGCGCTCACCTTTGGAGCCCAAGGCGCTTGGTTGCAGGTAGACGGTCAAACAGCGCAGCAAGACGTACCCCGCGTAGAAGTGGTGGACACCGTGGGTGCGGGCGACACATTTTGGGGCAATTGCGTAGCCGACTGGACGTTGCAACCGGCAGACGCAGCCCTGCGTACGGCCACCACTTTGCGCAATGCAATGTCTGCTGCCGCCATCAACTGCACCCGCGCTGGATGCCAGCCACCCACTTGGGCTGAAACAAACGGCCGCAAAGACTGAATGGAATCAGATAGGGCGGGCGCGGAGCAGGGCGCCCAGCCGCTCATGCACCGCGGTTGCAGGAGAAATGCTATTGAAAGAGTAGCTACTATCGCAGTATCCACGGCCTGAAAGGCCCATTTGACGTCAAAAATCAAGGCGAATAACCCTTGCGTCAAGTCAAGGTTAATCAGGTCTTTGTTCGTTAATTCCTGAGTTTTCAGAAAATACTGAAAATTCAGGAAAGACCAGAACCATGAACCTCCCCCCCCTCACGCAGCGTTTTGTGCTGCATTTTGGCGAAATGGGCAGCCGCTGGGGCATCAACCGCACGGTGGGCCAAATTTATGCCTTGTTGTATGTATCGGCCAAACCCCTGAATGCGGATGAGGTAGGGGATGCGCTGGGTTTTTCGCGATCCAACGTCAGCATGGGGCTCAAGGAGCTGCAGTCCTGGAATCTGGTGCGGCTGATTCACCAACCCAATGACCGGCGCGAGTACTTTCAAGCACCCGAGGATGTGTGGGCCATCTTCCGCACCTTGGCCGCCGAGCGGCGCAAACGCGAGATTGACCCAACCCTGAGCATGCTGCGGGATGCGCTGATGGAGCAGCCGAGCGTGGCCGACGATATTCACGCCCAGGAACGCATGAAACAAATGCACAACTTCATCGAGCTGATGACCGACTGGCTCGACGATGTGCAAAAAATGGACTCCGAAACGCTGGCCAGCCTGATGAAGATGGGCTCGCAAGTGCAAAAGCTGCTGGAAATGAAAGACCGCGTGAAACAGGTGTTCACAGGCAAACCCTCAGCAGAGCCCATCAAGCAACCTGCCGTTGCACCTGCAACACCTACAAAGGGAGACGACGATGGACAGTTTTGACCCGGTCGTGTTGGCGCGTATCCAGTTTGCGGCCAACATCAGTTTCCACATCTTGTTCCCCACCATCAGCATTGGCATGGGCTGGGTGCTGCTGTTTTTCAAAACCCGCTTTAACGCGACCGGCCAGCAACACTGGATGGACGCCTACCAGTTTTGGGTCAAGGTGTTTGCGCTGACCTTTGCGTTGGGGGTGGTCAGCGGTATCACCATGAGTTTCCAGTTCGGCACCAACTGGCCGGGCTTCATGAACACGGTGGGTAACGTGGCGGGGCCCCTCTTGGCCTACGAAGTGCTGACCGCCTTTTTTCTGGAGGCCACCATGCTGGGCATCATGCTGTTTGGCCGGGGGCGGGTGAGTGAGCGGGTGCACACCATCGCCACCTTTTTGGTGGCCGCTGGAACCACGGCCTCGGCCTTTTGGATTCTGGCGCTCAACTCGTGGATGCACACCCCTGCGGGCTTTGAGATGGTCAATGGCCAGGCGCATGTGACGAGCTGGATGGCAGTGATTTTCAACCCGTCATTCCCCTACCGCATGGCGCACATGCTGATTGCGTCGGGCCTGACGGTGGCCTTCTTGCTCGCGGGTTTGAGTGCCTACCGCTGGTTGCTAGGTGACAAGGGCGCCCCGGTACAGGCGTCGTTGCGCACCGGGTTGTATGTGGCGGCGCTGCTGATACCGGTGCAAATTGTGGTGGGCGACCTGCATGGCCTCAACACTCTGCAGCACCAACCTGCCAAACTGGCCGCCATGGAAGGCATTTGGGAAACCCAAAAGGGCGCGCCCGCCGTGTTGTTTGCGCTGCCTGACCAAGCCAGCCAGACCAACAAGTTCGAAGTCTCCATCCCCAAACTCGCATCGTTTTACCTCACGCATGACTGGAATGGCGAGGTCAAGGGTATCAAGGAGTTTGGTGACAAACACCCGCCTGTGGCCCCGGTGTTTTGGGCGTTTCGGGTCATGGTGGGGGTGGGCCTGCTCATGCTCGGCGTGAGTTGGCTGGCGGTATGGCAGGTGCGCAAGCGCGGCCTGCAGCCGTGGCTGGCGCGCGTGATGGTGGGCATGACCTTCTCGGGCTGGGTTGCGGTGCTGGCGGGCTGGTACGTGACAGAAATCGGTCGCCAACCCTGGCTGGTATACGGCGTTTTGACTACGGCGCAGGCAGCGTCCACGGTGCCCGCCAGCAATATCGCGCTCACGCTGGCCATGTACCTCACGCTGTACGCAGTCTTGCTGCTTGCCTATGTGCGGGTGGTGTTTTATCTGGCACGCAAGGCGGCCAAAACTGATATGGAGGTGGCCCATGCTTGAGCCCAACAACCTGCTGACCGTGCCCGACCTGAGTCAGCCCGCCGGCTGGCTGCCCTTGGTGTTTGCGCTGGTGATGGCGCTGTCCATGCTGGCCTATGTGATCCTGGATGGTTACGACTTGGGTGTGGGCGTGCTCCTGCGCCGGGCCGATGACGAGGAACAAAAGGACACCATGATTGCCAGCATTGGCCCTTTTTGGGATGCCAACGAAACCTGGCTGGTGCTAGGGGTGGGTGTGTTGCTGGTGGCGTTTCCCATGGCGCACGGCGTTATTTTGGGGGCCTTGTATTTGCCCGTGGCATTGATGCTGGTGGGACTCACGTTGCGCGGTGTGGCGTTCGACTTTCGCGTGAAAGCGCGCGCGGAACACAAGCCGCTGTGGGACCGGGCGTTTTATGCCGGCTCACTCTTGGCGGGGTGGTCGCAGGGGTTCATGTTGGGGGGCTTGGTCAATGGTTTTGCAACCGACTGGGGCAGCCAGCTCTTCAATGCGCTGATTGGCCTGTGCTTGGTGGCCGCCTATTGCTTGCTGGGAGCGGGCTGGCTCATCATGAAGACCGAGGGCGCATTGCAGTTGAAGGCGGTGCGCTGGGCGCAAGCCAGCCTGTGGCTGACGGCTGCAGGCGTTGCCGCCATTTCTCTGGCGACCCCATGGGTCAGCCCGCGTATTTTTGACAAGTGGTTCAGCTTTCCCAATGTGGTGATGTTGCTGCCGATTCCGGCCATGACGGTAGCGCTGTTTGTAGTGATGGCGCGCAGCTTGAAGCGCCTGCCCACCCGTCTGGCGCAAAACAACCAGTACGGCGCCGCCGTGCCGTTTGCCAGCACCGTGGGGGTGTTCTTGTTGGCCTTCTATGGCTTGGCCTACAGCCTGTTCCCGTGGCTGGTGGTGGACAAACTTACCGTGTGGAATGCCGCCAGCTCCCCCGAGGCATTGATGGTGATTTTCTATGGGACCGTGATTGTGTTGCCGGTCATCATTGGCTACACGGTGTTTGCGTACCGGGTGTTTTGGGGCAAAAGCACAGCACTCAAATACTGAGTGGGGCGTTCAAACGCGGGTGAAGTCGCCCAGTAACAAGACGCGTCGCTGGCTTGGAGTGAACTTCTCTATGGCATAGCGCAGGGTGGTACGGGGCAGGGCGGCGTAGTGCCTTTGCAGAAACGCCAGCAGGCGCGCTGGGTCGCGTTTGCCCAGTTCGCGCAGCATCCAGCCGCAGGCCTTGTGCATGAGGTCGTGCGGGTCGGTAAGCAGTTGGGCGTAGAGCTTGAGCGCATCGTCCAAGTCGCCAGCGCGGATGAAAGCGAAGGTGCTGAGCACCGCGATGCGTCGGTCCCACAGAACCCGGGAACAGGCTAACTCCCAGAGCACGCTTCGATCGCGCTTCAACAAATAAGGGCCACTGATATAGGGCGCGGATCCGTCGACAAGATTCCAGTTGTTGATGCGGTCCCGGTGTTGCATGAAACAGTCATACACGGCGGTCCGCACATCAGTCTTGCCTTTGGTGAAACGCCGCACCATCACATCCAACGCAAGCAAGCGCACCTCGTTGTAGGGCGACTGCAGCAAGGCGGCGCAGTCTTCCAGCGTGAGGGTGTTGAACTGGCGCGCCGTTTCGCGGATGACGGGCACGCGGATACCCAGAAACGCATCGCCTTCGCCATACTGGCTAGGGCCGCACTGGAAGTAGCGCGCTGCTGTCACGGCTTTGCCAGCATCGGCCAGCGCGAAGAGTGCCGATTCAGCGGCACGCGCGTCTTGGCTCAGGCCTGGCGCGGGGTGCATCAGCGTCCCCTCAGAAACAGTCCGTCCAACTCCTTCAGCGTAAGTTGGCGCCAAGTGGGGCGGCCGTGGTTGCACTGGTCGCTGCGCTCAGTGGCTTCCATGTCGCGCAGCAGGGCGTTCATTTCTTCAACCGTGAGTTTGCGGTTGGCGCGCACGGCGCCGTGGCAGGCCATGGTGCCCAGGATTTCGTTTTGCGCGCGCTGGATGACGGTGCTGGCGTCGTGCTGGGCCAACTCGGCTAAGACGCTACGCGCCAGTTCTACTGCGTCGCCCTGCGCCAGGGTGGTGGGTACGGCACGCACAGCCAGGGTTTTGGGGGAGAAGGGGCTGATTTCCAGGCCCAGTGTGTGGAGTGTGGCCACATGTGCTTCGGCCGTGGCCACTTCGTCTGGGGTGGCAGCAAAGGTGGCAGGGATCAGCAGGGGTTGGCTAGCCAGTGGATGCACGCTGCCGTCGGGTGCGGTGAGGCTGATCTGCGTTTTGAGCCGCTCGTAGACGATGCGTTCGTGGGCCGCGTGCATGTCCACGATGACCAGGCCCTGGTTGTTTTCTGCCAGGATGTAGACGCCTTGCAGCTGGGCGATGGCGCGGCCCAGGGGCCAGACTTCCTCTTTGTTCGCGGGGCGGCTGGGCTGCAGAGGGTTTTGCTCCGTGTCCCCCGCCCGCTTTGCGGTCTCCTCCTTTACCTGCGCAAATCCCTCTGCAGCCCAACCGTCCTGGTTGTTGGGGGGGCTTTGCCAAAGGGCGCTTATATCGCTTACGCGGTGTCCGATCAGGCCCGCATTTGCTTCAAATTTGATAGCTGGTTGCGCACTGTACATGGGGGCTGCAGGTGCCTTTGGCAAAACCCCAAGTCCTGACACGTAATTTCCGGGCTGCGCCAGTAACGAGGGGGCGTTTGCCTGACCATCTGCGGCGCCTGCCGCAGCAGCGGCGCGTGGCGCAGCGAGCGTGTCTTCTACGGCGTGGCGCACAGCTTGGTGCACTTCGCGGCTGTCGCGAAAGCGCACTTCAATTTTGGTGGGGTGCACGTTCACGTCCACCCGCGTCGGGTCCATGGCTACGTAGAGGGTGTAGACCGGCTGGCGGTTGCGATGCAGCACATCTTCGTAGGCGCTTCGGGCGGCATGGGTGAGCACCTTGTCGCGTACAAAGCGGCCGTTGACGTAACAAAACTGTTGGTCGGCGCGCGAGCGGGCGGCGTCCGGTACGCCAGCGCGGCCCCACACGCGCAGGGCGGGTTGGTTGAACTCGTTGGTCTGTTTGCTATGCCAGTCCACCCGCACGCTCTGGGCCAAAAATTCAGGGCCGAGCACATCGCTCAAGCGTTGGTCCAGCGCAGCGATCACGGCGTCGGGGGCTGCATCCGCCATGGGTGTGTCCAGGCAGCGGCGCCACTGCTCCACCAGCTTGCCCTCATGCCAGATGGCAAAGCCCACATCCGGGCGGGCCAGGGCATGGCGGCGCACCGATTCGATGCAATGGGCCAACTCGGTGGCATCGGTTTTGAGAAACTTTCGGCGCGCAGGCGTGCTGTAGAACAGTTCTTTCACCTCCACTGTTGTGCCTTGGCCGCGGGCGACCGGGCGCAGTTCGCCGGTACGGCCATCCAGTAAAAATGCATCATTCAGGCCGCTAGCCCTTGATAGTATTGCGCAATCAGCTATGGAATTAATAGCGGCAAGCGCCTCACCCCGAAAGCCCATGGTGGCGACGCTTTCCAGGTCGCGCAGATTGCCAATCTTGCTGGTGGCGTGACGCTTGAAGGCTATGGGTAGCTCGTCGCGCAAGATCCCCTGGCCGTCGTCTTCCACACTGATCAACCGTACTCCGCCCGCCAGCAGCCGCAATGTGACTTGGGTGGCACCCGCGTCCAGTGCGTTGTCCACCAGTTCGCGAACTACGCTGGCCGGGCGTTCCACGACCTCACCCGCCGCTATCTGGCTGATGAGTTCGTCGGGGAGTTCGCGGATGGGGCGGCGGGGGAGGGAGGAGTGCGGTGCGTTCACCGTCCCATTTTAGAGTTTGGCCAAGGGAGGGGAAAACAGCGCTTTTCGGCCTTTATTTTTTGCTTGGGTTGTTCCGGGCCTGGCCACACTTGGGGGACGCACCACCCTTTGGGGCCCGCCATGCAAATCAACCGCCTGAACCTCATTTTTCCGCCCAATACGCCCGGCACATCGGGTGCTGCGGTCAAGCCCGACGCATTGCCCTCCGAGCCTGGCCATGCGGGCGCAACATCGGCCAACGAGAGTCCGACCCCTGGTCGCAAAGCCACAGCAACCCAGCCTATCGAACCCGCTCCGACAACCGCAATACCTAGCGTTGGGGTAACGCTGGCTTTGGGCGAGAGCGAAAAAACGCGTGCAAGCGGCGTCTACACCCGCGAGGGCGTTGTTGCCGGTCGGGCCAGCGCAGCGATGGACCAGACCCCGGCAGAACAGTTCGTGGCATCAGCGGTCAGCATCTTGCGTGACTTTGATATCGGCAAAGCCACTTCACACGGAAACACAGCCTCCTACAACAAGCCCGATGCCCTGCAAGGCAGTCGCTTTGGCAGCTTCAAACAAGCGGTCGCCAAACTCAACGTATTCGCCTAATCAGTCGTCTCTTCCTCGTCACTCCCATTCATGCAGGCCCCACGTGGGGGCAAAGTGTGTGTTTTTTGCCGCACTCCAAGGGGTGGAACACACGAGTCAGGCCTCGGAGCCCTTAAGGGGGTGTCCACTCATGGCATAGTCGTTGTCGCGCTCGTTGGCGCGTACCTTCCATGAAACTACATCGGGTGAAACCCGAGTCTGACTACTACTGGCACAAGAAAAGGCATGACTGGAAAAGTCGTTGGTATTCTGCTGGACCGATTCACTACGTGGGTGTTCCCGGCCGTGTTGGTGGCGCTCGCAACTTTTGCATTGTTCTGGCAACTTGGGCAAACCAAAACCCCGCAAGGCACCCCGCTCCCCCTTCAAGTTTGGGAAGAGTTGGATGAAAGAGATGCCCTAACGCTGCAAGCTGCGGCCCAGAGACTGGAGCCATTGCCGGCAGTCCTCTCGGCAGAAACCCGGCGATCTACCCGCAATTTTTGGTTTTCATTGCGCGTGCCCGAGACTGCGGCCAATAGCCCCATTGAAATTGAATTTCCTTCTCGCCACGCTGCAACCCTGAGCTGCTGGAATCTGCAAACTGGGGAGTTGCTGGGAACGGGGGATCGAACTGCAGTGTCTGGCGCCATGCATGTCAGCCGGGGTGGGTTTGCGTTGCATGTGGTGGACCAACCGTTGCCTTGGAACGTGGTGTGCCGTGCGGCGAACCGCGGACCGGCCAAAATTTCTGCCGAAGCGTGGCAGCCCAAAGCCTTGGCCGCAGCCCAGGTGCAGCACCAGAAAACAGGCGTGATGCTGGAGGCCGGCATTGGGGTGTTGGCCATCTTTATGCTGCTCACCGCCATCGTCAACCGCAGTGCCCTGTATTGGATGTTTGTGGGCTGGCTGCTGCTCAATATGCGCATGGCGGGCTTGTCCGCGGGCACCGACTTGCAGTTGTTTGGGTATCCCGTCGATCCGGAGTGGGTGATTTTTTCGCGCCAGTGGGTCTTGTGTATGTACTACGCCATGAGCATCGGGCTGTTCAGCGCGTTGTTTAAAACGGAGTTGCAGGAGGTCAAAGCTGGTAGGCTTCTGACGCTGCACCAGTTCAGCGCGGTAGCAATCATTGCAGTCTGCCCGTTCTTGGAGTACGAGCAAATCCTGCCCTTTCTTTGGGGCGGGACGTTTTCATTAGTAGCGATGGTGCTCGTCTACTCGGTCAAAATTCTGCGCAAAACCCACTCGCGTGTTGCGGCTTGGTACGCAGCTTCTATTGTCATAACACTGATCGCCTCTGTGAGTGAAGTGTTTGCGGCTGCGACGGGGCATCGCGGGCTCTTGGCAGGGCTAAACAGCGTGACTGCAGCCCTCGCCTCGGCCTTACTGGCGTCGGCGGCTGTGGCTGAGCACATGCGCGCCCACCGCCTGCAGAATCTGCGTGCCCAGAAATTGTTGGAGGCCGCGTACCTGGATTCTCCCGTGGGCCTATTCACCGTTGGTTTGGAGCAGCAAATCATCAAGGCCAATCCAGCGTTTCACACCATGGTGCGGCTGGTGACGCTCGATGGGTCGTTGCTGTTGAGCCAGCTATTTGAAGCTCCTGTTGTGCGGCAGATCATGGCCTTGCACCATGCGCCGGGCAAGACTTCGATTGATTTACAAACCCAGAACTTGCTGCCCGGCAACGGGGCCCAAAGCTGGTTGGCGATCAAGGCATCTTCGGTCGATGGCAATATCATCGAATGTTCGCTGCAAGACATTACCGAGCGCGTGCAAATTAATGAGCGCCTGGAGTATTTGGCCAGCCATGACCCTCTGACCGGGTGTTTGAACCTGCGTGGCCTGGCTCAGGAAACTGCCAAGCCAAACTACCATCCCAGTGCCCTGGCTTACTTTGACCTGGACCGGTTCAAGCTCATCAACGACCTCTATGGCCACACCGCAGGTGACAACGTGCTCATGCAGGTTGCAGAGCGCATGGCCAGTGTCCTGCAGCCCGACGACCGGTTGGCACGGGTGGGGGGGGATGAGTTTGTGATTGTGTTCTCCCGCCCCAGCATGGCAGAGAGTGAACTCAGCTGCAACAGCATTGCCATGTTGATTGGGTCCGCGCCGTTCCAGATCGACAACCAGAGTTTTTCACTCGACGTATCCGGTGGTTTGGTGGGCACCGCACAGTTTGCCCAGTCGCCCCTCAAAGACATCATGTCTGCAGCCGATACCCTGTGCCGCATGGCCAAGAAGCGTAGCACCCAGCGGTTGGTGGTGATGGAATCTGGCGACCGGTTTTTTCAGCAGCACCAAGATGAGTTGGACCTGATCAATTGTTTGGAGCGGGGCGAAACACCGCAAGGTTTGTTCTTGGTGATGCAGCCAGAGATATCGCTGAGCCGCCCTTTTGACTCATTGAATTTCGAGATTTTGGTGCGCTTGCGCAAGCCGGATGGAACGGTGGTTCCGGCTGGCACCATCATCGAAGCAGCAGAGGCACACGGCAAAACGGCGATCATTGACCGATGGGTCGTGACCACCGCCATCGAATGGATTGAGCGCCATGCCCAGTCATTGCAGCAAACCCATTTTATTGGGCTCAACCTGTCAGGCGGCTCGCTCAATGACGAATCGTTTACCGCCGAGTTGTTTACGTTGTTTGAACAACACCCCGTGGCCTTGGCCAAGATTTGCCTGGAGATCACAGAAACCGTGGCCATCACGGACATGCGCAACATGCAACGCTTTATCGACCGCGTGCGCAGCATGGGGGCCAAGGTAGGGCTGGATGATTTTGGCGCGGGCTATTCTTCGTTTGGGTATCTCAAGGATTTGTCAGTCGATGCGCTCAAGCTGGATGGCTCGCTGGTTCGGGATGCCACACGCAGTCAAGCGGGCATGGCCATCATCGCGGCGATTGGTGGATTGGTGAACAGCTTGGGAATGAAATCCGTCGGGGAGTTTGCCGAAGATTTGGCCACCATCCGTGCCTTGGTTGACGCAGGCATTGACTATGCGCAGGGCTATGGAATCAGTAAACCCGTGGACCCTGAGCGAATTTTGGCCGCTACCAGTGGTGCAGACTTTATTGAAGACCCGGATATTTTCGCGTTCATCAAGCAGCTACAAACCCAGGCTGACTCGACGCTTCCCTTGTTTCAGGACGCCCCGCCCGCAGTTTTGCATTGAGTTCGGAGGGGCCTGTCAGTGTGCGAACGACAAAGTGGGCTGCCACGGAGATCGCATATCGCGTAGCGGCGGGCGTTCGTAGTCTTCTGCCATCAACGGGGCATCTATGTCTGGGCATTCCCATGGCCGAGCCAACAGCCGTGCGCCTGACAAATCAATGTCAGGGTGATGGGTTTCAACGACAAACTGGTAAAGGGGATGCTTTCCCGCATGCCAAAGCGCTTGTGCGCCAGTGGTTGATAAGTGCATAACACGGTGCGGAACTCCGCCCGTAAAGCTCATGGGGTAGAACACACCAGCTTCACCCACATCCGAGAAGTACAGGCTGTCATAAATCCGGTCCACAGGACGGCGTCCGGTTGCCATCATGGCGTCCACGCTTTGATAGAGGCAGTAGCTGTGCAGTGCTTTGAACAAAGCGCTGCGCACGAGTGAAGAGAGAGGGTTTCCTTTGACGCAAAGTCGGGTGGCTTCCACCATGCGGCTGCCACGGAAGCGGGCTGGCAGGTTGAGCGAGTATTGCAGCGGCAACGGTTTCGCCACGTTGGCGTGGGTGCGCATGGTTCCCAGAACCGAACCGTCGAGCTTGGATGTAGCCACCAAAACTTCGCACCCGGTTTCAAAGTCGGCGGCTTCAGGTTCCCGCAGTCTGGCACCCAGTTCGGGAAGATGTTTGCCATAGGAGGCTGCACGCAGTTGGATGATGCCATCCATGTGGGCAGCTGTTGCAATTTCGACCCGGAAAGGAAGAATCTCTGATTGAACCGCCGACGTAGGAATGCAGACCGCCTCTACCATGACAACCTCCCTTCTGGTGCGTTGATGAGGCTACCAGTCTAGGGTTGACCCTCGGTTGTGATGCCTTGAGTAGGGGGTGTGTTTGCCGGCTTTTTCGTTGAGCAGGGGCTGCAGGCTTGATATACGAGGGGGCTGGTTGGCAGCGGAGATAATCTTTGCCATGGAACTAATTACCCTGCTCATCGATTTCATCCTGAATGTAGACCAGCACCTGGAGGTCTTTGTCCAAAACTATGGGGCGTGGGTGTATGCCCTGTTGTTTCTGATCGTCTTTGTAGAAACCGGTGTGGTGGTCATGCCGTTTTTGCCTGGTGACTCCCTCCTGTTTGTGGTGGGGGCCATGTGTGGTGTGGGTCTCATGAGTTATCCCATAGCAGTGGGCGTGCTGCTGGTTGCGGCGGTGTTGGGGGACCAGTGCAACTACACCATTGGTCGTTATTTCGGTCCCAAAGTTTTCCAGTGGGAGCAGTCACGGTTTTTCAACAAAGCCGCGTTTGACAAGGCCCACACCTTCTACGAAACCTATGGCGGCTTCACCATTATTGCTGCCCGGTTCATGCCCTTTTTACGTACTTTTGTGCCTTTTGTGGCCGGCGTGGCAGAGATGGATCGGGCCAAATTCACGCTATTCAATGTGGTGGGGGCTGTCCTGTGGGTCGTGGGTATTTGCACCGCAGGGTACTTCTTGGGAAGTCTTCCATGGGTCAAGGCCAATCTGGACAAAATCATCTGGGCGATGATTTTGATACCTGGCTTGATCGTTCTTTGGGGCGCCTGGAAAGCGCGTAGGGGGAGCGCCTCGGCGTAAACCTTTCGCTGGGGTAACCCGCGCAGTAGGTTGCGCCAGGGCTAACTGGTCATGCGGTTGCGGGTCAGGGGAGGGTTTTTTGCAAAGTACGCAAGGATGCCGCGCATCAGCGCATCCGCAAGATCGTTCTGGTAGTCCTCGCTGTTGAGTTTGGTTTCTTCTTTGGGGTTGCTGATGAAGGCAGCTTCCACCAGTACGCTGGGGATGTCGGGTGCCTTGAGCACGGCAAAAGAAGCTTGTTCGACTCTGGGCTTGTGCAGCTTGCCAACTCGCTTGATTTCACCCAACAGATTGCTGCCCAGTTTCAGGCTGTCGTTGATTTGCGCGGTGGTGCTCATGTCTAGCAGGGCCCGTTGCACGGTTGCATCCTTGGCCTTGACGTTCAAGCCGCCGATTAAATCTGCCTTGTTTTCTTTGGCCGCCATCCAGCGTGCGGCGCTGCTGGTTGCGCCACCCTGGCTCAGTGCAAACACGCTGGCGCCCTGGGGGTCAGGGGTAAAAAATGCATCGGCATGCAGACTCACGAAAAGGTCTGCCTGCACACGCCGCGCTTTCTGTACGCGTGTGCTCAGCGGCACAAAGAAATCCGCATCACGCGTCAGGAAAGCGCGCATGGTTCTGCCGTTTACCGTTGCGTTGTTGATGCGCTCTCGCAGCAAGTGCGCCAGTTTGAGCACCACGTCTTTCTCTTTGGTGCCTGCAGGGCCAATGGCACCGGGATCCTCTCCTCCATGGCCAGGGTCGAGTGCAACGATGATGAGGCGTTCGGTCGATGAAGCGGGTGCAGGTTGCGATGGGTTTTTCGTGCCACTTTGGGTTGTAGCCCTTGAACTGTCTGCGCGAGCAGCTCCTGATTTAGGAGCGCTTTGACTGGCTCCAGCGGTGGCGCCAGAGGCCGCGCCCTGCGTGTGTTGGGCAATCAGTGTGTCCAAAGGGTCTGGAGCCGTTTTGCCGGTTGCGTCTTTGAGACGTTCGGCGATCAGGCCCTCCAGCGGGTCCACTTCCTCGACCGGGTAGAGGTCAAACACCAGCCGGTGCTGGTAGGCTGCCACGGGTGCCAGAGAAAAAACCTGGGGCCGGATCGGCAGCTTAAGGTCTACCACCAATCGCACCACGGTGGGCGTGAACTGTCCCACCCGGATGCCCGCGATGTTGGGGTCATCCGCCTTTACCTTGGCCACCAGTTCCTTGAGTGCGGGGTTCAGCACAATGCCCTCAATATCGACCGCCAGGCGTGGCGGGCTGGGCACAAAGGTTTGCTTCGCCTTCAGGGCCGCGTCGGACTCGATGGTGACACGCGAATACTCAGCGGCTGGCCATACGCGAACCGTCATGATGGTGGCGCCGCGGGCAAAGTGTGCGGCGCCCAGCGTGAGTACCACACTACCGGCCTGCAACAGGGTGCGACGTTTCATGGGATGGCTCCTGGCAGTGCACGCAAAAGCGCTTGGCCTGTTGCTGTGTGTGCTTGCAGCGTGACGTTGCGGCTGTTGTCGTCCAGTGTGCGGATATGCAGGTCTAGATCGGCCAATGGAAGAAACCCCGTCGCTTTCTCGGGCCACTCGGCCAACTTGAGGCCGGGGCCGGCAAAAATATCGCGGAAACCCGCTTCTTCCCATTCTCGCGGATCGTTGAAACGGTAGAAATCAAAGTGCCAAATAGGGAGCGCTTCCAGTTCGTAGGGCTCCACCACGGCATAAGTGGGGCTTTTGATGCGTCCGGTAACGCCCAGCGCTTGCAACAGGTGACGAACCAGCGTGGTCTTGCCAGCACCCAGGTCCCCATGCAGGGCGATAAAAGCGTTCCTCAGCGCAGGCTGCAAGGCCCAATGCTGGGCAAAAGCTTGCGTGGCAGCTTCGTCTGGCCAAACCAGCGTGGCGCTTTCTACAATGGGCGGGTGACGATCAACAGCGTGCAAGACAAGGCTCAATTCAGTGGCGACCAGTTGGTGGTTCAGGTTCGGGCTTGGGCCCAAGAACTTGGATTCTCCCAAATTGGCGTGGCGGGTGTGGATTTGTCTTCTGCGGAGGCCGGTTTATTGGCCTGGTTGTCGCATGGTTTCCACGGTGACATGGGCTACATGGCCCAGCATGGCCTCAAACGTGCGCGTCCGGCCGAACTGGTGCCAGGTACCGTGAGCGTGATCACAGCGCGCATGGACTACCTGCCGCAGGCTACCGGGGCAGACTGGCAAGACGCTGAGTTGGCGCGATTGGAGCGCCCCATGGAGGGCATTGTGTCGCTCTACGCCCGAGGCCGGGACTACCACAAGGTATTGCGCAACCGCCTGCAAAAACTGGCCGACCGGTTGTCAAACCATATGGGACCGCTGGGCTACCGCGTGTTCACTGATTCTGCCCCGGTACTGGAGGCTGAGTTGGCCGCGCGCAGCGGCCAGGGCTGGCGTGGCAAACACACGCTGTTGCTGAACCGCGAGGCCGGGTCCATGTTTTTCCTGGGGGAGATTTATGTCGACATGGCACTACCTGCAACTGCGCCTGTTGAGGCACATTGCGGCAGCTGCAGCGCCTGTATCAGAGTTTGTCCCACCCAGGCCATCATTGCACCGCACCGGTTGGATGCACGGCGTTGCATCTCCTACCTGACGATTGAGCACGCAGGCGCCATACCGCTGGAGATGCGTCCCTTGATCGGCAACCGCATCTACGGTTGTGACGATTGCCAACTGGTGTGTCCTTGGAACAAATTTGCCAAGCGCAGCAGCTTGCCCGACTTTGATGCACGGGAGGGATTGGCGGGGGAGCAACTCGCCGCGCTGATGGATTGGAGCGAAGACGCATTCTTGCGCTATACAGAGGGCAGCCCTATCCGTCGCATTGGGCACGCGCGCTGGCTGCGCAATGTGGCCGTGGCCATGGGCAATGCGCTGCACGGCGTGGGTCTTAACACGGCGCAACGCGCCACCCTGGTCCAGTCCTTGCAGCGACGTACCCAGCACCCCGACCCCATCGTGCAAGAGCATGTGTTGTGGGCCCTTGAAGCCGCATCTTTTGATTCCTTGGAGTAAACCTACCGTGACACAGTACGACCTGTTGGTCATCGACCCCCAAAATGACTTTCTCGACATCGCGGATGCAGCCTTGCCGGTGCCAGGTGCGAATGCCGATATGGACCGACTCGCTACGTGGTTGATTCACCATGCGGCCCAAGTCCAAAGCCTCACCGTCACGCTGGACTCGCACGCCAGCGTGGGTGTGGAGCGCACCAGTTTCTGGCTGCAAGCAGATGGCAGTGCAGTGGCCCCATTTACCCTGATTCGCGCTGCCGATGTGCAGGCCGGTGTCTTCCGTCCGCGCCATGCCGGGAAGACCCCCAAAGTCCTTGCTTACTTACAGGCTCTGGAGGCAACGGGCCAGCGCCAACTCATCGCCTGGCCGGTGCATTGTGTGCTGGGCACCTGGGGGCACAACATCCACTCAGGGTTAACTGAGGCGATTGCGCACTGGGAACAACACACGGGTCGGACCTGCCACAAGGTACTCAAGGGCCAGAACCCCATGACCGAACAATACAGTGCATTCAAAGCCGAGGTGCCTTGCACCGACGACCCTCAAACTTTGCTCAACAAGCCGCTGATGAAGGCCCTGTCTTCGCAAGTAGCTACGCTTTTGATAGCGGGCGAGGCGCTGAGTCATTGTGTCGCGGCATCGGTGGGGGACATGATGGCGGAGCTGCCGTTGGAGCGATTGCAAAACACGGTGTTGTTGACGGATTGCATGAGTCCCGTGACCGGTTTTGAAGAGGCCGGGCAAGCCTTTCTGGCGCAAGCGCGCGTGGCTGGCCTGCGCACTGCTTCCCTGGCCGACTTCACTTGAGGACGGGCGGCAAGTTCGCAAATATGTCCATGGGCTGCCATTCGAGTGGAAGCCGCAGATCGACCTTGGTCTGGCTTGCCTGTTGCTGCAAAAACTGCATAGAGGCCTCAAAGTCATCCAGCGGCTTGGGCATGGGCTGCATGGGGAGGGTGGACGGGATCCAGAAATCGTCCCAGTGGATGGGAATCACGCGCCGTGCACCGACCGTGGCCACGGTTTCTTGCCAATAGGCGGCCTTGTGCTCGGCGCTGCGTGGGCCCATGGCGCCTATGCCCAACAAGACGACGTCGGCCTTTACACCCTGCAGCCCGCCGGGCACATAGCCAGCGGTGCCGGTGATCAAGAGGCTGCGCCCATCGTGTGTGATGTGGGCCACATAGCTTTGACCTTCCTTGTATTCGGTAGCGCGTACGGGAGGTTTTAGCGGCGCGGTGATTTCACCGCCGGTAAAACCGGTGGGCGTATGCAGCGCAGGGTACAGCGTAACGGTGAAACGGCCAAAGCGGTAGGGTTTGCCCAGCTCGGCGGTTCGGATCTGCGCTTCAGCCAGACCCCAGCCGCGGCCCACCATGGCAGTCGAACTGGAGCCCAAGAGCAGTGCACCGGTGCGTCGAGCCACCTCGGGCGCATCCATGGCATGGTCGTAGTGCGAGTGAAGCGGAATGACTGCGGCCAGCGTGCCAGTACGCGCCGGAATGCCGGCGCGCTGCAGGCCGGCCGCAATGCCTGCCACATCGGGCTCTACCTGACGCAGGAAAGTGGTGAGTTTATTGGGGCGTGAGAAGAAACCATCGGTCAGCAGCGCGGTTTCACCATCGTCCAACAAGACGGTGGCCACGCCCAAAAAACTGACTTGCAGCGGCACTTGCGCGGGAGGAGGGGTGGGCCATCGCAGGGTGCTTAGTCCATCCAAACCTGGCGGATGGCTGAGCAGCCATGCGAGCGTGGCAGTACCTGCTGTCAACACCAAGACAACGACCGCACCCACGCGCTTGAAGAATTTCATGCGCGCAGTGTAGGCTCAGCGCCGAGGTCGCGGAGTCCGATTGCGTTGCAGCGCGAGCAGTTCTCCCATGCCTTGCACAAAGGCCAGCGTAATTGCCAACCAAGGCAGCAGGGGCTTGCGCCGCTGGGCAGAGCGGCGACCCATCAGACTTCGATCAAGGCCACTGGCTCCAGCCAGTTGTCCTCGAAAAGTTCGTCGAGCAAACGTTGCAGTCCAAGTAACTTGAGGATCATGGAAGGCTCCTGGCAGGTTGCAGAAGCACTTACTTTAGGTGGCCAATATGACGTTTTGATGGCACTGATTTGGCACTGTGGTGTGACGGCATCAGCGATGCATCAATGAATGCGCCAATGACATCTTTCCACTATGCTGGCAGGCTGTCTGGAGCTTTGTCTTGTCCCTACGCGTACTCGATGCATTAACGGAACTGGAGCGAATTTTGCAGTTGGCTGGCGACCGCGTGCAGACCCGCGTGGTGCGCGAGGTGGACTGCCGCGGTACCGTGCTGCCGGTCTACGCCATTGCCCTGGGCAGTACCGATCCCCAGGCACCTGCCATAGGTTTTTTTGGTGGTGTGCATGGTCTCGAACGTATCGGCGCGGAGGTAGTAACCGCGTATTTGCACAGCATCGTGATGCGCTTGACGTGGGACCATACGCTTCACCGCCAACTGGAAACGTTGCGCATGGTGTTCATGCCGCTGGTCAATCCGGGCGGCATGGCTCTTGGTACCCGCGCCAACCCGCGTGGCGTGGACCTGATGCGTAACGCGCCGGTCGATGCCATAGAGCCTGTGCCTGCCATGGTCGGGGGCCAGCGTCTGAGCGCACGGCTGCCGTGGTTCCGTGGCCTGGCCGGTGCGCCCATGGAACAAGAAAATTTGGCCGTGTGCGAAGTGGTGGCCCAAGAACTACTGCCGCGCGCTTTCAGTATGTCGGTGGATTGTCATTCGGGGTTTGGCGTGCAGGACCGGTTGTGGTTTCCATTTGCCCACACGCGAAAGGCCTTGCACCACCTTGCCGAAATGTTTGCGTTGCAAGCCATCTTCCGGCAGACCTACAACCATCATCCCTATGTGTTTGAGCCGCAAAGCCTGCAGTATCTTGCGCATGGCGATTTGTGGGACCACCTCTACCTGCAGTCACGTGGTGCGTCAGAAAGGGTTTTTTTGCCGTTGACGCTAGAAATGGGGTCGTGGTTGTGGATCAAGAAAAATCCTCGTCAGCTTTTCAGTCGCCACGGCATCTTCAACCCGTTGATTGGCCACCGACAAGCACGTGTGCTGCGCCGCCACATTTGGATGCTGGATTTCTTGACCCGTGCCGCCTGCAGTGCAGAGTCCTGGCTTCCTCAGGAGAATCAGCGCCACGCATTGCACGCTGAGGCGCTGCAACACTGGTATTGACGCGCCTAAATTGGGCGCAATACGCCGAGGGCAAACGGAAGGCTCACCATGCCCATTAGCGTGGACAGCGTGACCAGGCCCGCCACGTAGGCGCCGTCATAACCCATGCGGGCAGCCAACACATAACAACTTGATGCGGTAGGCAAGGCAGAAAACGCCAATAGGATAGTGGTTTGGGTGGGGCTGAGGCCAAAGAGTAGCGCTACACCGAGGGCCACCATGGGTGTGAGTGCATGGCGGATTACCAACACAGACACGCCCAGCGCCTTGGCACGCGCCAGTGCACCCAGCTGCATGCCGGCTCCTGCCGCCATCAAGCCCAGTGCCAGAGAGGCCGCGCCCAAGCGTGTGGCCGTGGGCTCTAGCCATACCGGAAACGTAAAACCCAGCAGGTTGACTGCCAGCCCGGAGGCAGTGGCAATGATCAGAGGGTTGCGCAGCAACTCGCGCGCAAATCCAAGCTGCGCATGTTTGGCCATGGGCCATACAGCAGCTACATTGAATAGCGGCACGCACACACCAATCAGTACAGCGATCAGTTGCAGCCCTTGCGGGCCAGCCACTTTGTCTGCGATGGCAAGGCCGATGAAGGAGTTGAAGCGGAACGCAATTTGGGCGCTTGACGCGTGGTCCCGCGCGTTGATTTTTCGGCCCAACCAAGGCAGGTGAGGAAGTAGGTAGGCCATGGCAATACCGGCCAGCCCGGTAGCCCATCCAGCGCCCATGAGGCTAGAGGTTGCGCCCAGGTCCAGCGGGCTTTTTACGATCGAATGAAACAGCAGTACCGGAAATAGAAAGTAATACACCAACGATTCCACAGGTTCCCAGACTGGCCGGTTCAGTGCGGTGTAGCGGCAAATCAGGTAACCCAGCAAGATCAGGGAGAAATCGGGGAAGAGGAGTTGGGCATAGTTCACCCTTGGAGGATAGCAGTCGGGCACACTGGGTTGGGGTTTATACGGGGTGGTGATGGAGGCAAGTAAGGGTTGCCAAAGGGGTAACATCTTCAAAACACAACAGGAGATTGCTATGCACCGCAGAGTTTTGGTCGCTTGGAGTTTTTTCGCCGCATCGGGCGCAGCCCTGGCCCAGGGTTACCCCAACAAAATCATCAAGCTACAGGTCCCTTTCGCGCCCGGTGGCACCACCGACATCATTGCCCGGGTGATTGCTGATCCGCTTGGCAAGGTGCTGGGCCAAACAGTGATTGTCGAAAACAAGGCCGGTGGTGGTGGTGTGGTCGGTGCCAACGAGACGGCCAAGGCGGCACCGGATGGGTATTCATTGGGCATGGCTACCGTGTCGACTGTTGCGGCCAATCCGGCTATCAACCCCAAGAATCCTTACAACCCGCTCACTGATTTCACGCCCATCGTCAACATTGCCGCTACGCCGAACGTGATTGCAGTTCACCCCAGTTTCCCGGCGAAAGATTACAAGGGTTTCATGGCTGAGCTGAAAAAGAGCCCAGGCAAGTATTCGTATGCATCTTCCGGCACGGGTGGTATCGGCCATATGCAGACCGAGTTGTTCAAGAGTCTTGCGGGAGTGTTTATTACCCATATTCCTTACCGCGGTGCGGGCCCGGCGCTCAACGACACCGTGGGCGGGCAGGTGCCCTTGATCTTTGATAACTTGCCCTCTGCGCTTCCACATATTCAGAGCAATCGCCTTGTGCCTATCGTGGTGGCGGCGCCGCAACGATTGGCCCAATTACCCAATGTGCCCACCTTCAAGGAAGTGGGGCTCGAGCCCGTCAATCGAATGGCTTTTTACGGCATCTACGGGCCCAAGGGGCTGCCAAAGGAAGTCGTGGACAAAGTAAACGCAGCCGTGCGCAAAGTGCTGGAAGATCCGGCCGTGCGCAAGCGCATTGAGGACACCGGTTCGTTGATTGAAGGTAACAGCCCCGAACAGTTTTCTGCCCAGATCAAGGCTGAGTTCGAGGTCTACAAAAAAGTGGTGGAGTCGGCCAAGTTGCGTCTGGAATGACAGCCTGCGAGGCCGACACTTCTTCGATCGATACCTTTGTCGACGCGCTCTGGTTGGAAGAGGGGCTGTCCAAAAACACCCTTCAAGCCTATCGGCGTGACCTATCGTTGTTTGCGCAGTGGCTGCAAGCAACTCCCTTGGTAGCCGTGCAAGAACTGCACATTCAAGGCTACTTCGCCGCACAACACGCCCATACCAAAGCTACCACTGCCAATCGCCGTTTGACAGTGTTCCGTCGGTTTTTTCGGTGGGCCTTGCGCGAGGGTTTGGTTCACCAAGACCCTACGCTGCGACTCGAAGCCGCCAAGCAAGCCCCCAGAGTTCCCAAAACGCTGACCGAGGCGCAGGTAGAGGCCTTATTGGCCGCGCCGGATACCAGTGAGGCACTGGGTGTGCGGGACCGCACTATGCTGGAGCTGATGTATGCCAGTGGCTTGCGTGTGAGTGAACTGGTGGAGTTGCGGGTTCTCAATGTGGGGTTGAACGAAGGCGTTCTTCGGGTGATGGGAAAAGGCTCCAAGGAACGCCTGGTGCCTTTTGGTGAAGTGGCGCGTGAATGGTTGCAGCGCTACTTGGGGCAGCACCGTGCCGAACTCTTGGGCCCCAAGCAAACGCAGGATCTGTTCGTCACGGTGCGAGGCAGTAAGGCTGGCAGCGCCATGACACGCTTGATGTTTTGGACATTGGTGAAGCGGTATGCCTTGCAAGCGGGCATTCGGGTACCCATTTCGCCGCACACATTACGGCATGCTTTTGCGACCCATTTGCTCAACCATGGCGCTGATTTGCGTTCGGTGCAAATGCTGCTGGGTCATGCTGATATTTCCACAACCACGATTTACACCCACGTAGCCCGTGAACGGCTTGCTGCGTTGCATGCCCAGCATCACCCGCGGGGCTGAAGCGGCTAATCTAGTAGGGTTTCGGCCCAGGCCAGCGCCTGCAAATGGGCCCAATTGACTTGGTTGCTGCTCAATCCCAGAGCGAGCGATGTATTAGCAAATGTATCGTCGTCGCCCGACTCGCAAGCCTGGGCAAGGGCCAGGTAAGGTGCCAATGGACCAGTGCCATACAAAAGCGCATTGGTCACGGTTTCTGGAAGGCTTAGTGAAGCTAAGGCGGCCGGCAACGGCATACCGAGCAAGGTGTTTAACAGCGAAAAAATTCCCACTACAAAAGCGTTGTCACATTCATCCGGCTCCAACGTTTCGGCTGCCAGCAGTTCCATGAGGCGACCACGGACAACCGCCGTGCTTCCCACTGCGGGTGGTACGCCACCAACCTGCGAGGTGGTCAGCAGCAAAGCGGCCCATTTGAAGAGCTTTTTCAGGCCCAACAACATGACTGCATGTTTGAACGAGGTGACTTCTGTGCGCAGGCCAAAGCTGGCTGAATTAATGAAACGCAGCAGGTTGAAGGACAGGGTGGGGTCGCGCTTGAGGACTTCCTCAATCTCGTGGGTGCTGGCCTGTTGGCGTACCAGGTTGATGAGCTGAAGAATAGTGGCTTGCGCGGGGCGTAAGGTTTGCCCTTCTACCAACACGGGTTTTGCAAACCAGTAGCCCTGAAACAACTGCACACCCAACTCTTGCAACATGCTGTGTTGTTGGGCCGTTTCCACTTTTTCAGCAATCAACTGCGCATTGGTTTTGCCTTGGGCCAACTTGACAAAGGACTGAATGGATGCGGACTTGAGTACCGAAACATCAAATTTGATAAATGATGCCAGCGGCAGCCAAGTCTCGTATGAACGCGTGAGTACCGAAAAATCAAACGCGAGTCGAAAGCCGCGATCCTTCATGGCTTGGAGCGTTGGCAATCGAGTCTGAATGTGGTCCACCTGCGCAACCGGAAGTGCCGGAATTTCGAGCACGATATGTTCAGGGGCGACCAGCTCGAGGTGTCCCCCGGCAAGGCTGTCATGGGTGCAGTTGATAAACAGTGTTTTCTTCTGCATCAATACCTCGTTGTCGGCCATTGACAAGAGGTTGAACAGCAGTTGTGCGTCACTTGTGGCGGTATGCATTTCCGGGGCGACGGAACGGTCAAACAGTTCATAGCCGAAAACGCTTCGGTCGCTGTCAAGAATTGCTTGGCGGGCAATTGCAACCGAGGGACCGGTCAAAGAAGTGCTTGCGTGGGGATATTTGTCGGACATGGGCGTAAAGGACTTCAGGCCATTCTAGACCTGTGCGGTTGCACTGGATTGCATGAACTGTAGCTCTGCGTCTGTGAAGCCAGCCTGCTTTCGGGCGACCAGGTTGAAGGGGGGCTTCGGTCGCGGCGCGGCATAGAGCAAAGCGGCCCGTGCATAGAAAGCTGCCGGTTCGATACCGTCCCGTTGACAGAGCCAATGGAACCAGCGATTGCCGATGGCCACATGGCCAATTTCTTCCGACAGAATGGTGTCAAGGATGCGGCTGGCTTCCAGGGAGTTGGGGCTTCCTACTTTACGCAGCTTCGCTTGGATCAGAGGCGTGGCATCCAGGCCTCTGGCTTCCAACGTGCGTGGTACCAAGGCCATGCGGGCCACTACATCGCGTCGGGTGTTGTCGCACATAGTCCATAGCCCGTCGTGGGCGGGGAAGCTGCCATAGGAGTAACCGCAGCTCTGCAAATGCGATTGGAGGGCCTGGAAGTGTTGAGATTCTTCTAGCGCAACCTGTAACCAGTCCCGGTAGTAGGTGTCGGGCATATTGGCAAATCGCCAGATGGCGTCCAGCGCGAGGTTGATCGCATTGAATTCGATGTGCGCAATGGAATGCACCAGCGCGGCATGCCCCTCTGCCGTAAACGGGGATCGCCGGGGAACGTCCTTGGGTTCTACCAATGCCGGCAGGAGGGGGCGCCCAGGGGTTTTGGGACCGGCAAAGCTTTGCTCGCAGTCGACAGGCAGTGTGCCCCGCAGGGAGCCCAACGCTTGAACCGCCATGACTTTGGCGTCGGCATCAGTGATTTCAAAGGCTTGTAGCGCGTGGTGTCGGAGTTCCATCTCTACAATTCTAGTTTTGCGCATTCTGGAGATCGGCTATGGCAATTTATGAACTCGACCAGATTGCACCGCGCATCGCTGCGTCGGCTTGGGTGGCAGACAGTGCCCAAGTCATGGGCAACGTCGAATTGGCCGAAAATGCCAGCGTCTGGTTTGGCGCGGTAGTGCGAGGTGATACCGAGACCATTTGCATAGGCAAGGGGTCCAACATCCAGGACGCTAGCGTGCTGCACGCCGATATCGGCAAGCCACTGACGATTGGCGAAAACGTCACTGTTGGCCATCAGGTCATGTTGCATGGTTGCACTATTGGCGACGGATCGTTGATCGGTATTGGTGCCATCGTGCTCAATGGTGCCAAGATCGGCAAGATGTGTATTGTTGGCGCGGGCTCGCTCGTAACAGAGGGGAAAGATTTTCCTGATGGTTCGATGATCATCGGCAGCCCCGCGAAAGTGGTACGCCAGTTGTCAGAAGTGCAGCAAGCGGGTTTACGTATGAGTGCGCTGCACTACATTGAAAATGCCCGTCGCTTCAAAAACGGACTGAAGAAGATTGCTTAACCGCTGGCCCCCTACGGCTGGCTTCAAGGGAGGCGTGCATGTCAGAGTTGCACAAGTTTTTGTTTGATGGTTTGCCGGTGCGTGGCGCCGTTGTGCGGTTGACTGACGCTTGGGTGGAAATCCTGCGTCGGCGAGCCTCCAACAGCAATACTGGCGCCTACCCGACGCCAGTACAGAACATGCTGGGGGAGATGGCTGCTGCAGCGGTATTGATGCAATCCAACATCAAGTTCGATGGTGCATTGGTTCTCCAAATATTCGGAGATGGCCCCGTGCAGGTGGCAGTGGTAGAGGTGCAATCCGATTTAACGCTGCGCGCGACTGCTACGGTAGCGGGGGAGGTAGCGGAAGACCTGTCGCTCAGTCAAATGGTCAATATCAACAACGAGGGACGTTGTGCGATCACGCTAGACCCCAAGACCAAGTTCCCGGGGCAGCAGCCCTACCAAGGCGTGGTGCCGCTGTTTGATGACCATGCTCGTCCGATCGAAAAACTTAGTGCCGTACTGGAGCACTACATGCTTCAAAGCGAACAACTCGACACGACCTTGGTGCTGGCGGCCAATGATGAAGTGGCCGCTGGCCTTTTGATTCAACGCTTGCCCATGCAGGGCGAAAGTAATTTGTCTGGCAGCATGGTGTCCAAGGAAAACGAGGACGCGATAGGACTCAATGAACATTACAACCGCATTGCCACGCTGGCGGCCAGCCTCAAACGCGAAGAGTTGCTGACGCTGGACGTGGATACGATTCTGCGCCGTCTTTTTTGGGAGGAGCAGATCACTCGATTCGAGCCTTTGGTGGGTGAGGCGGCACCCCGGTTTGCTTGCAGCTGCAGCCGCGAACGGGTCGGTCGCATGATCATTAGCCTGGGACGTGCGGAGGCAGAGAGCATTTTGTCGGAACGCCATGACATCGAGGTGTCGTGCGAGTTTTGTGGCGTCCAGCACCGCTTCGACCCGGTGGACGCGGCCCAGTTATTCACCGATCCCTTGCTACGACTGGACGGTGGCTCAGACGCGCACTGAATGGGCTTGGGTGAGTCGGCTAAACATCCGGTGCTCACAGTCAGCATCAGAGCATGTTTCGCAGGTCCATGTCCAGGCAGGCCCCTGCGGGGTTGGTCGTCGTATTCTGCGCGTGGCATCAGCTTGGTCTATCGCCCTGAGCGCAGCCTCGAGTCTCTTGGGCCCTGCTCCGTAGATGGAGGCAAATGGAAGGCGGTGCAGGAGGAGAATTTCACGCAGTCGGGTATCAATACGCTGTTGCATCGCGACCCCATCGCGCTGAATACCGTCGGCTACCCAGGGCAAATCCAGGCACAACAGCAATGTGACGTCAAGGCTGCGTTGAAACACGACCGCCGCCTTGTACAAGCTGCTGTCGTGGAACAATACGTCGCTGTAGACGGCGGTGACCAAGGGGGTCGTGTCAATCACTACGCAGGCGGTTTGGGCTTGTTGAACGCGTAACACTTGTGCGGTGGCGACGTGTTCTTGCTCGTGGGCGATCGGGGGGCGTCCGTGCAGCGCAGTCCATTCACGCAAATACTCGGCGATGACCGTAACAGATGGGTAGCTGTTTTGCAAAGCGGCATGCAGCGCCGACGCGAGCGTTGATTTGCCACTGCACTCTGCGCCTACGATACCGATCTTCATAGGCCCCGTTATCGCGCGATTTGCACGTAAATTTCGTTGGCTTTGACCATGCCTAGTTCGGTGCGGGCTTTTTCTTCCACAATTTCCAGACCTTCTCGCAGGTCGCTAATTTCAGCCATCAAACGCTCATTGGCTTGAACGGCCAGGATATTGTTCTGTATCTGTGCATCCAGTTGGCCAGTCAACTTGGAAACATTGGGCACACTGCCACGGCCAAACCACAGCTGTCCGTGCAAGATCACCAGCAAGGCGATCAAGGCAGCAGGAACAAAGCGGTTGGCCATGGCGGGTGTTCAGCGGGATAGCTGTGCTTACTTCAGGTTGTAAAAGGCAGCGCGGCCGGGGTATACAGCCACATCACCCAAGTCCTCTTCGATGCGCAGCAACTGGTTGTACTTGGCCATGCGGTCGGAGCGGCTGAGAGAACCGGTTTTAATTTGGCCCGCATTGGTGCCGACTGCGATGTCTGAAATGGTGGAGTCTTCGGTTTCGCCTGAGCGGTGGCTGATGACGGCGGTGTAGCCAGCGCGCTTGGCCATTTCAATGGCGGCGAAGGTTTCAGACAAGGTGCCGATCTGATTGATCTTGATGAGGATCGAATTGGCAATGCCTTTGTCGATGCCTTCTTTCAGGATTTTTGTGTTGGTCACGAACAGGTCGTCACCGACGATCTGCACTTTGGCACCCAGACGGTCGGTCAGAATCTTCCAGCCATCCCAGTCGCCTTCGGCCATGCCGTCTTCGATGCTGATGATGGGGTATTTGTCGACCCAAGTGGCCAGCATGTCGGTCCACTCTTGCGCGGTCAGGCTCATGCCTTCGCCTTCGAGCTCGTACTTACCATCTTTGTAGAACTCGGAGGCGGCGCAGTCCAGGCCCAAAGCGATCTGTTGTCCGGCCACGTAACCCGCCTTGTCAATCGCTTCCAGAATCATCTGGATGGCGGCTTCGTGATTTTCAACGTTGGGGGCAAAACCACCTTCGTCACCCACGGCAGTACTGATGCCCTTGTCGTGAAGAATTTTCTTCAGTGCATGGAACACTTCTGCGCCCCAACGCAAGGCTTCGCGGAAGCTGGGCGCCCCTACCGGGATAATCATCAACTCTTGCAGGTCCAAGTTGTTGTTGGCGTGCTCTCCGCCATTTATCACATTCATCATGGGCACTGGCATTTGCACGCTGCCCATGCCACCGAAGTAGCGGTACAAGGGCAGGCCAGCTTCTTCCGCTGCTGCACGGGCCACGGCCATGGAGACTGCCAACATCGCATTGGCACCCAGTCGGCTCTTGTTCTCAGTGCCGTCCAAGTCGATCAGGGTCTTGTCCAAGAAGGCTTGTTCGGATGCATCCAGGCCCAGCACGGCTTCTGAAATTTCGGTATTGATGTGTTCCACGGCCTTGAGCACACCTTTGCCGAGGTAACGCTTCTTGTCGCCGTCGCGCAGCTCAATGGCTTCGCGAGAGCCGGTGGAAGCGCCCGATGGAACGGCCGCACGGCCCATGGTGCCGGACTCCAGTAACACATCACATTCCACGGTGGGGTTGCCACGGGAATCCAGAATTTCACGACCGACGATATCAACAATAGCGCTCATGGGTTTCTTTCAAGTTCAAAAGCAGACAAACAAAAACGGGCAGGCTACATGATGCGCGCGCCTATTGGAAACTATTCTCCAGCAGTGGAGTTTTTTTGGTTACGGAATCCAGGGCCACCAGGGTCTCCAGCAAGGCCTTCATGTGGCGTAGCGGAACGGCATTTGGTCCATCGGACCAAGCTTCGGCAGGTCGAGGATGGGTTTCCATGAAGAGCCCTGCCACTCCCGCAGCCACGCCGGCGCGGGCCAGCAAAGGCACCATGTCGCGCGCGCCGCCACTGCTTCCGCCAAGGCCACCGGGTTTTTGTACCGAGTGGGTCACATCGAACACTACAGGGGCCCCTGACTTGCGCATCTCTGCCAGGCTGGTCATATCGGCCACGAGGTTGTTGTATCCAAAGCTCACGCCACGTTCGCAGGCCAGAAAGCGATCCGGCGAGAGTCCAGCTTCTTCGGCGGCGGCGCGGGCCTTGTCGATGACGTTCTTCATGTCCCAGGGCGCAAGGAATTGCCCTTTCTTGATATTCACCGGCTTGCCAGACTGGGCCACTGCGCGGATGAAGTCGGTCTGGCGGCATAGGAACGCAGGAGTCTGCAGTACATCCACCACGCTAGCGACTTCGGCTATGTGGGATTCATCATGGACATCGGTCAGGATGGGCAATTGAAGCTGGCGACGTACCTCATCCAGGATTTTCAGACCGGCATCCAGACCGACGCCGCGCTTGCTGGTGCCGGAGGATCGGTTGGCCTTGTCAAAGGAGCCCTTGTAGATCAGGGGGATGCCAAGAGCGGTGCAGGCTTCCTTGAGCTGACCTGCCACGTCGATGGACATTTCCAGGCCTTCAATGGAGCAGGTGCCCGCAATCAGGAAAAAGCGGTGCTCCAGGCCAATGTCAAATCCACAAAGTTTCATCAGGCAACTGCTTTCAGGTTTTTGCCTTCGGATTGGTGATCCACTGAGGCTTTGATAAAGGCATTGAACAGCGGATGACCGTTCCACGGGGTGGACTTGAATTCGGGGTGAAACTGGACGCCTACAAACCACGGGTGCACGGCCTGGGGCAGTTCCACGATCTCGGTAAGCTGCTCCCGCTGTGTAAGTGCGGAAATCACCAATCCCGCTTGGCGAAGTTGGTCGAGGTAGTTGACGTTGGCTTCATAGCGGTGGCGATGGCGTTCGGTCACCACGTTGCCGTAGATTTTGTGTGCCAAGGTGCCCTTGGCCACATCCGAGCTTTGCGCACCCAAGCGCATGGTGCCACCCAAGTCCGAGTTGGCATCACGTGTTTTGATGGTGCCGTCTGCATCCTTCCATTCGGTGATCAGTGCGATCACCGGATTCGGGCTGTCGGGCTCGAACTCGGTGCTGTTTGCCTCGTCGAGGCCAGCCACATGGCGGGCGAACTCGATAGTGGCGACTTGCATTCCAAGGCAAATACCCAAGTAAGGTACCTTGTTTTCGCGGGCGAAACGTGCGGTCGCAATTTTTCCTTCGATGCCCCGCTTGCCAAAACCGCCGGGGACCAAAATCGCGTCGTACTTGGCGAGCTGATTGGCGGTGCTGCTATCGATAGTCTCTGAATCGACATGTTCGATTTTTACGCGCACATGGTTCTTCATTCCGGCGTGGCGCAACGCTTCATTGACCGACTTGTAACTATCAGTCAGGTCTACGTACTTGCCCACCATGGCGATGGTGACCTCCCCCTGGGGGTGTTCAGTTTCGTAAACCAGTTCGTCCCAGCGTTTGAGGTTGGCTGGCGGCGTGTTGAGGCGCAGTTTGTCGCAGATCAGGCCGTCAAGCCCTTGCTCGTGCAACATGCGTGGCACCTTGTAGATGGTGTCCACATCCCACATGGAGATGACTCCCCACTCAGGGACGTTGGAAAATAGCGAAATTTTCTGGCGTTCTTCGTCAGGAATTTTGCGGTCGGCACGGCACAGCAAGGCGTCAGCCTGAATGCCGATTTCGCGCAATTGCTTGGCGGTGTGTTGAGTAGGCTTTGTCTTGAGCTCGCCCGCAGCTGCGATCCATGGCACATAGCTCAGGTGTACAAAGGCGCTGTTATTGGGCCCGAGCTTGAGACTCATTTGTCGCACGGCTTCCAGGAACGGCAGAGACTCAATGTCTCCGACGGTCCCGCCAATCTCCACAATGGCTACGTCAACGGCATCAGGCTCGCCAAAGCGGGCTCCACGTTTCACAAACTCTTGGATTTCGTTGGTCACATGGGGGATGACCTGCACGGTCTTGCCCAAATAGTCGCCGCGGCGCTCTTTGTCGAGCACGCTTTTGTAGATTTGGCCCGTGGTGAAGTTATTGGATTTGCGCATGCGCGTTTCGATGAAACGCTCATAGTGGCCCAAGTCCAGATCGGTCTCTGCGCCGTCGTCGGTCACAAACACTTCGCCATGTTGCAGAGGTGACATGGTGCCAGGGTCTACGTTGAGGTAGGGATCGAGCTTGATGAGGGTGACTGTCAGGCCCCGCGATTCCAGAATCGCAGCTAAGGAGGCTGAGGCGATTCCCTTGCCAAGGGAAGACACCACACCGCCGGTGACGAAGACAAATTTGGTCATGTCAGGGGCGAACCTAAGGGTTCGATGAGGTGGTAAAGCGAGATTATAGGTGTCTGCTACATTGCGTTCCTCGGGTCTAGAGGCACACCATGGATTTATCTGGCAAACACATTGTTTTGGGTCTAACCGGGGGCATCGCCTGCTATAAGGCAGCGGAGCTCTGCCGTGCCTTGATCAAGGAAGGCGCTACCGTTCAAGTGGTAATGACTGAAGCGGCCGCACAGTTTATTACCCCTGTCACGATGCAAGCCTTGAGCAACCGGCCGGTGTTTGACTCCCAGTGGGATGCCCGCGCGCACAACAACATGCCCCACATCAACCTGAGCCGGGAAGCTGATGCCATATTGATCGCGCCCTGCAGTGCAGATTTCATGGCCAAACTGTTGCATGGCCGTGCAGATGATCTGCTGAGCTTGATGTGTCTGGCCAGACCCATGGAATCAGTCCCTTTGTTGGTGGCTCCCGCCATGAACCGAGAGATGTGGGCCCATCCTGCAACCCAGCGCAACCTCAAACAACTCGAGGCGGACGGGACTACGTTGCTGGGCGTAGGCAATGGCGATCAAGCTTGCGGTGAAACCGGCGATGGCCGCATGCTGGAGCCGCTGGAATTGTTGGAGGAGGTGATCGCCTTCTTTCAGCCCAAAGTAATGGCTGGACAACAGGTGATGGTGACCGCTGGTCCCACGTTTGAGGCGATCGACCCAGTGCGAGGAATTACCAATCTTTCCAGCGGAAAAATGGGCTTTGCGATTGCCCGTGCCGCACGTGAAGCGGGCGCCGCAGTAACACTGATTGCCGGCCCAGTGGCCTTGCCTACGCCACGTGGTGTGCAGCGCGTGGATGTGAAATCTGCACAAGATATGCACGCAGCAACCGTGGAGCATGCGCGAGTAGCTACTATTTTTGTAGCAACTGCGGCTGTTGCTGATTGGCGTCCTGCCGAAACCTCGGACCAAAAAATAAAAAAAGATGGCACTGGCAAAACACCCACACTGACCTTTGTTGAGAACGTAGACATCCTGTCGGAAATAGCCCATTCACCGCGAGCCGCCAGCGGAGCCCTGTTTTGTGTTGGATTTGCTGCCGAAAGCCAAGACCTGCTGACAAACGCCACGGTCAAGCGCGCTCGCAAGGGCGTGCCGCTTCTGGTCGGTAACATCGGCCCCGCCACTTTTGGGCAAGACGACAACGCATTGCTGCTGGTTGATGCCCATGGTGCCCAAGAAATTCCCCGCAATTCCAAACTCGCGTTGGCAAGGCAACTCGTGGCCGAAATCGCCAAACGCCGCCTCGCAACCTTCTGATAAAAAAAGCCATGAAAATTGACGTCAAGATTCTCGACAACCGTTTGCAAGACAACCTTCCCACGTATGCCACGCCGGGCAGTGCTGGGTTGGATTTGCGGGCCTGCCTGGACGCTCCGCTTGTCTTGGCGCCCAATGCCTGGCAACTGGTGCCCACTGGCATGGCGATTTACCTGGAAGACCCCGCCTATGCGGCGTTGATCTTGCCGCGCTCTGGCTTAGGACATAAGCACGGAATAGTGTTGGGCAATCTTGTGGGCCTGATCGATAGCGACTACCAGGGTCAGCTGATGGTTAGTGCTTGGAATCGCAGCTCTGTGGAGTTCACCATCCAGCCGATGGAGCGTATTGCGCAACTCATGATCGTGCCGGTGGTGCAGGCGCAGTTCAACATCGTGAACGAGTTCCCTGCGTCACAACGTGGTGAAGGTGGATACGGCTCGACCGGAAAGGCCTGAGCCGCTGCTGAACGATCCGCTTCAGTGCAGCGTATCGTTGCCGGGGGCGGATGCATGTACTGGCTGGATGCGGAAGAAGCCAGTGCCAGCGGTGCCGCGGCCAATTTCTTCTTCGGTTGCCTCACGCACTGATTCCACTTTCAAGCTGATGCGAATGGCAATCCCTGCGAGAGGGTGGTTGCCGTCCAGTACCACGTGTTCGGGGTAAATATCCGTGACGGTGTAGAGCGCGTCTTTCGGCGCGTCTGGATTGCACCCTTCGGGAAGCGCGTGACCCTCCATGGTCTGGCCTTCTTGCAGTTCTGCGGGAAATAGTGCGCGCGGCTCCAAAAAAATGAGTTGGTCGTTGAAGTCACCAAAGGCTTGTTCGGGCTCAACTTGCAGGTCCAGTTTGGCGCCAGACGAATGCCCTTGCAGCGCTTCTTCAATCGGGGGAAGCAGGTCATTGCCGCCCAGTAAAAACTCCACTGGCTCGTCCAAAACGTCCAATTCTTCGCCCAAGGTGTCTTTCAGCGTCCAGGTCAGGGCAACGACGCATTGTGGTGTGATTTCCATAGGAGAATTGTCCCATGAACATCCAAGAACCTCTCCAGCTGTTGGGCGGACTCTCGCCAAAGACCTTTATGCAACGCCACTGGCAAAAAAAGCCTCTGGTGATCCGCCAGGCCATTCCAGGGTTTGTATCGTTGCTGGACCGGGCCGAATTGCTGGATTTAGCAGCCCAAGAAGAGGTTGAGTCACGGTTGGTAGTGCAGGCTTCTGCCAAAAAAGGCTCAGACTGGCGCTTCAAGCACGGACCATTTGCGCGCAAAGCCCTCCCCCCATTTAAGCAGGCCGGATGGACCTTGCTGGTGCAAGGAGTGGATTTGCACGACGAACGCATCTATGCGCTGATGAGTCAGTTTCGCTTTGTGCCCGATGCGCGATTGGACGATGTAATGATCAGCTACGCGACCGATGGTGGTGGTGTGGGGCCACACTTTGACAGTTATGACGTGTTTTTGCTGCAGGCCCATGGCCGGCGTCGCTGGCGCATCGGCCGTCAAAAAGATCTGAGGTTGCAGCCCGATATGCCACTCAAAATTCTGGCAAGTTTTGAACCCGAAGAAGAGTTTGTGTTAGAGCCGGGTGACATGTTGTACCTGCCACCCAAATATGCGCACGATGGGATTGCCGATGGCGAATGTATGACGTATTCCATTGGCTTTCGATCACCTGACCGCGCCGAACTGGCGCAAGAAATCCTGCAACGGCTTGCGGAACAGGCAGTCGATGATTTGCCCCCCAGTTTGTACCGCGATCCCAAACAGGAAGCCGTAAGTTTGAGCGCTGCAATGCCTTCGGCAATGCTGGATTTCGCACAAACAGCACTGCAAGATGCTTTGAAAGACCCCAGAGCCGTCGCGCGCGCGCTCGGTGAATACCTCAGTGAGCCCAAGGCCAATGTCTGGTTTGACGGCGGAGAACCCGTCGTGAATAGTGCTGTGCGCTTGGACCGCAAAACACGGATGCTGTTCGACGCGGACCATGTGTTTATCAATGGCGAAAGTTTCAATGCTGGTGGCAAAGATGCGCAACTCATGCGGAACCTGGCGAATGCCCGTGCGCTGAGCGCAGCCGAGGTTCGGCGTCTGAGTGCGGGCGCGCGTGCACTCATGGAAGACTGGTGCGCTGTAGGCTGGTTGCATCCTGATGACTGAGTCCCCGTTGCAATTGCCAGATGGCAGGTTTGAAGGTCTCGCCGTGTTTGCACAATTGGTGCGTGATGCGCTGGCATGTGCTGCCCATGATGGGTGGCCGCACATGGTGTGGAGTGATGCGAATTTTCTCGATTGGCCGTTGCGTGAGAAGGTCGTTGTTGAGTCCTTGCACGCTTGGTCGAGAAAAGGGCGCCGCTTGGTGTTGCTGGCCCAGCGGTTTGACGAAGTCCAACGACACCACGCACGCTTTGTTCAATGGCGCAACACGTGGGACCATGTGGTGGAGTGTCGTGTGTGCCGACAGGTGGACGCGTCAGGCTTTCCCAGTGCATTGTGGAGCCCACACTGGGTGATGCGACGCTTGGACTTGGAGCGCAGCACAGGTGTTTCAGGGAGTGAGCCGAGACGCCGTGTGGTGTTGAAAGAAGAATTGGACGAGTGCCTGAGGCAAAGTTCGCCCGGTTTTCCCAGCACCATTTTGGGGTTATGAGAAAAGCAAAAGGGTTTACCCCTAGGTCCTGTTTGGGGTCTTGTATAATTTCCGGCTCTGGGGAAAGAGATCGAATGCTTTTGCCAGGGCTGGGTAGCTTGCTGCCTAGGCAATTTCCGGAAATTGTTTCGTTAACTCACTTTTGAACTTAAAAATGAACAAATCTCTCGTTTTGGCAGCTGTGATCGCTGCTGCTGCCCTGGCTGCTTGCGGTAAAAAAGAAGAAGCTCCTGTTGCTGCACCAGCACCAGCTGCTGCTCCAGCGCCAGCTGCTGAAGCTCCTGCTGCTGCACCAGCTGCTGCACCAGCAGCTCCTGCCGCTTCCGAGCCAGCAAAGATGTAATCTGCTTGCAGATAAAAAAACCACCGCAAGGTGGTTTTTTTTCGTCTGTACGCAGGGTGCGTTTTATTTGATATCGTCGGCCAGCACCTTGACGATGCGTTGTGCAATCGCCGATGTTTCGGGTTGTCCATCTGTATTCAGCACCAGAACCTCCGACAGGTCCCCTGCGCTACGCACGGCGATCTGGTATTTGGTGGGGGCTTTGTTTTTGTCAGAGCTGCTGAACAGCTTGCCAAAAAAACCTGGCTCCGCGTTTTCTGATGTGGTGCTGACGTAGCGCACATAGTAGATGCCTTGTTTGCGATCGCGGTCTTCGACGGTAAAGCCGGTCCGGTCCAATGAAAGACCCACACGACGCCAAGCCCGGTCAAAACCCTCTTCCAACTTGACTGCAGGTTGACCGTTGACATTGGTCACTATGGCAATGGCTTTGGGGGCACTATTGGCCACCAAGGCCTTGGACTGCTCTTGGGAAACACCTAACTTCACCATCAAACGCCGAAGAAACTCTGTTTCCAACTCTGGGTCGGCTGGGCGTGGTTGCCACATGGTTTGGTCTTTGCCACTTGTAGTGTAGACCTCAATCATGCCGCGGTGGCTGATGAAGATCTCCGTACTGCCGCTAGCATTTCGCTCCAAACGAGTGCGAAATTTATCGCGTTCACCGGTGGAGTAGAGGGAGTCTAGCAACTTGCCCAGCGCAGTGCGAATCGCGTCTAAAGGTAGCTTTGCTCGATTTTCGGCCCAATCGGTTTCCATGATGCCCAAATTGCTTTGGTCCATTGCGAGCAAGAAGCCGTTTTCTTGCCAAAAGTCTTTTACAGGTTCCCAAAGCTTTTCAGCGGGGCGGTTGACCACCAACCAGCGCTGATTGCCATCACGTTCAATGCGGACATCGCCAACACTAAGTGTTGACACTTGCACTTTGCTATTCGCCTCTCTGTTAGCCTGATATCCAGATGCTGAAATGGCGCCATCCACTACGGAATAGCGGGTGTCTTTGGAGAGTTGCGTGAGGTCGGGTGGGATATCCAGTGACGGAGCCTTGGCCGCAGAGCGGTAGTCCACCTTGTCAGTTTCGAGGGTGCTGCATGCTCCCAAGGCCAGGGCTACGCCAATCAAGGCTGCTTTCGAAGTGAGGTTCACAGGGAGTTCCAATAGCGTAAAAGCTTAAATCAATCCGCAGGTTTTCAGCGCACGTTCAAGTACGGGCTGGCTGGCTGCAGTCAACGGGGTCAAGGGCAGGCGCAAGGCCGGCTTGCTAAGGCCCATGCGGGACACAGCCCATTTCACGGGGATGGGGTTGGACTCTACAAACAAAGCCTTGTGCAGGGGTAACAGTTGCAGTTGGATCTCCATAGCGCGGGCAACATTTCCATGCATCGCAGCCACGCACAACTCATGCATCAGTCGCGGAGCCACGTTTGCGGTCACGCTTACGTTGCCATGACCACCGCACAACATCAGCGCGACTGCGGTCGGGTCATCACCGCTGTAAATGGAAAAGTGTTGAGGTGCCTCTTTGATCAGCCATTGCGCCCGTTCGATGTTGCCGGTAGCTTCCTTGATGCCGACAATTCCCGGCACTTCGGCCAAGCGCAGCACCGTTTCGTGTGCCATATCTGCGACGGAACGGCCAGGCACGTTGTATAGAACAATGGGCAGGTCACCCGTGGCCTCGGCAATGGCCTTGAAATGCTGGTACTGACCCTCTTGCGTGGGTTTGTTGTAATAAGGAACAACTTGCAGTTGGCAATCCGCGCCAACCCCTTTGGCAAACTTTGCAAGCGCGATGGCTTCTTTTGTGGAATTGCCCCCGCAGCCGGCCATGATGGGAACCCGGCCAGCGGCTTGTTCAACGGAGACGCGAATGATTTCGCAATGCTCATCGACGTTGACCGTGGGGGACTCACCGGTCGTGCCTACCACGCCAATGCAATCCGTACCTTCGGTAATGTGCCAATCAATCAGTTTACGCAACGCGGGATAGTCCACGGAGCCGTCGTCAAGCATCGGGGTGATGAGGGCTACGATGCTGCCCCTGATAGGACCTTTGGAAGCGTTCATGTGGTGTGGTTGGTTCGGTAAAAGGGCATTTTAACTAGAGTGGGTGTCGGGTCGGCGCGGCGCCAGTATCGGGCTGGGTAAATGGACGCAAAGCGGCAATTCGCTGCACAAAACGCGCGGGGCTCTCCAAAAACCCTTGCTCAAATGCCACCACATGCCAATCTGTACACAGCCTTAGCAGTTCGCCAGGTTGCAGCAGAAAGTCAGGCCGACTGGGGCGACCAACAGTTTCGTTGCCAGCGGCAAAGGTTTCATACAGCAGCAGCCCCCCCGGAGCCACGCTGCCGAGCAACGTGGGGAAGATCGGGCGCCAGAGGTAGTGGGTCACGACCAACGCGTCAAACTGTTGCGGCGCGCCGTCCAGCATCAGGGGCCATGTGGCATTTTCGATGTCGGCGGTGACCAATGTGGCCGTGGGGGCGTGTTGTGCTGCCAAAGTCGTGTGACGGTCGATGCCCGCCATGTCAGATGTCGGCCGGTGCCGCAGGCCACATCCAGCACGGTAGCCTTGGGCGCCAGCAAGTGGCTCCACCGTTGCACCCAGGCAGACGCGCCGCTTGTGCCATGCGCGCTCGTGCCTGCGTTCATCGAGGTTTGACGTGGTCTTTGAGGGCCGCCAGCGCCATTTTTTCCACGAGGCCGGGCATCAATAACTTGATAAAGCGCCCCAACTTGCCCTTGGTGGTCATTACCACCTCACGTTCGCGTCGGGCCATGCCTTGCAGGATCAGTTTCGCGCATTCTTCCACCGTCATTGCGTCGTCTTCTTTCAGGCCGCTTGAACCTGCCGCTAGGCCCGCAGCATTCAGTCCACGGCTTCGGATGTTGGTTAGCACCACGCCCGGGTAGGCGGTGGTCACGCTCACGCCTGCGCCACGCAGTTCGGCGCGTAGCGCTTCAAAGAAACCAGCCATTGCGAATTTGGATGCGCTGTAAGCCGTGCGACCGGGTACACCCACCAATCCAGCCAACGAAGAAACAGCCACGATGTGGCCCCGACTGGCCTTGAGGTGGGGCAGGGCCGCATGGGTGCACCAAACGCTGCCCCACAGATTGATGCGCATGAGCTGTTCGTACCAGCCAAGGTCTTCAGTCTTGACCTCGCTGAACAAGGCCTGAGCTGAAATGCCTGCGTTATTGATGAGTGCATCAATGCGGCCAAAGCGCTGAACAGTTTGCGCGACCAGGTCGCGGCATTGGGCTTGCACCGATACGTCGGTGGGCACTACCAGCACTTGGGCGCCCAGTTCGGTGCACTGTCGGGCTACGGTGTTGAGCAAATCTCCATTGCGGGCTGCCAACACCAGCGCCGCTTTGGCCCCATATTGACGCGCGAGTTGGCGTGCCATCTCGGCACCAATGCCATCCGAAGCGCCGGTAATGATGGTGGTGTTCAGGTGGTCGGTCATGTCAGGAATCAAAAACAGGCCCACACCTGGTTGGCCAGTAGCACCAAAAAATCAGGTTGGGTGTAGAGGTAAAAGACGCCGAACAGCGTTGCCAGACTCACGGACCCGATCAACAAGCGCAGAGGCAGTCGCATGTCAGTGGGCCAATGCTGTGCGCTGGATTGGGGCTTCACGCACTGGCAGATTTACCAATGCGGCCAACACACCCAACCCAATCGCGATGTACCAGACGATGTCGTAACTGCCCGTCTTGTCGTAGAGGTAACCACCCATCCAGACCCCCATGAAAGAGCCAATCTGGTGGCTGAAGAAAACGAACCCTCCCAGCATGGAGAGGTGCGCCACGCCAAAAATTTGGGCAACAGTGGCGTTGGTGGGGGGGATGGTAGACAGCCACAGCAACCCCATAACAGACGAAAACACGTAGACGCTCGCGGGTGACAAAGGCACGGTCAAAAAGACGGCGATGGCCACCGCACGCGCCAAGTAGATAAAAGCAAGAATGTTTTTCTTTGCCATTTTTTGGCCCAGCACACCGGCGGCATAGGTGCCAAACACGTTGAACAAACCAATCAATGCCAGTGCGTAACTGGCCACTTGGGGCGACATCCCTTTGTCTTTCAGATAGCTGGGCATGTGCACTCCAATGAACACCACCTGAAATCCACAAACAAAGTAACCCGCCATCAGCAACTGAAAGCTGGGGTACTTGAACGCCTCTCGCAGCGCCTGTCCTATTGTCTGCTCACGTGGGGGCGGCGTGGCCCCGCCAAAGCCGGGTTCGCGCAGTCCCCATGCCAGTGGAATCATCAGCAGGGCGGCGGCGCCCAGTGCCACCAGAGCCTCCTGCCAGCCCAGGCTGCTAATCAAGTAACCCTCGGTAGGTACCATCAAAAACTGCCCAAACGACCCTGCTGCAGCTGCTACGCCCATGGCCCAAGAACGCTTCTCCAGAGGAACATTGCGCCCAATCACGCCATAAATCACCGCATAGGTGGTGCCCGCTTGCGCCATGCCAATCAGTACGCCACTGGACAGAGAAAACAGCAACGGGGTGCTGGCGTAGGCCATGCCTATCAGGCCCAGCGCGTAGAGCACCGCACCCACCACCACCACGCGGAAGGCGCCGTAACGGTCGGCCACCATACCGGCAAATATGCCCGATAGGCCCCACACCAGATTCTGTATGGCCAAGGCAAAGGCAAAGGTCTCGCGTGTCCAGCCTTGTGCTTGGGTAATAGGCTGGAGCCATAGACCAAAACCATGCCGAATGCCCATGGACAGGGTCACAATCGTGGCACCGCAGACCAGAATTTGGATAATCGATATCGGTTTGTGGGCTAAAGACATCGCTGAAATGTAGCCCGTTTGTCGGCTTCTCGCTGCTGCCGGGGTGACAAGCTCGGAGCCGCTTGCTTCTGGAGTCTGTATATATATACAGTCATATCCTGAGGCCGCACTACAATTCCATCCCATGGCAGTCAAACCAACCCCCGAATATTCCGAATCGTCGATCCGCGTGCTCAAGGGTCTCGAGCCTGTCAAACAGCGCCCGGGCATGTACACCCGCACCGACAACCCCCTGCACATCATCCAAGAAGTGCTGGACAACGCGGCGGACGAAGCCCTGGCCGGGTACGGCAAGAAAATCAAGGTCACGTTGCATGCGGATGGCTCAGTAGGCATTGAAGACGACGGCCGTGGCATTCCGTTTGGCATGCACCCCGAAGAAAAGGCCCCCGTGATTGAGCTGGTGTTCACCCGACTGCACGCGGGCGGCAAGTTCGACAAAGGCAAGGGCGGCGCCTACAGTTTTTCGGGTGGCTTGCATGGTGTCGGCGTTTCGGTGACCAACGCATTGGGTAAACGATTGGAAGCCACTAGCTACCGCGAAGGATCGGTGGCCCGCCTGGTATTTGAGGGCGGTGATGTGACCGAGGCGCTGGACATCCGCAAGGCGGGTGAGGGCGACCGCAAGCAAGGCACGACGGTACGAGTCTGGCCCGATCCCAAGTATTTTGAGTCCGCCGTGCTGCCGATGGCGGAACTCACGCATTTGTTGCGCAGCAAAGCTGTGCTGATGCCCGGCGTCAGTGTGACCTTGGCAAACGAGAAGACCAAGGAAAGCCAGAACTGGCTCTACAAGGGCGGCCTCAAAGACTACCTGATGCAAACCTTGAATGGCGACCCCGTCATCCCTTTGTTTGATGGCGAGGGTTTTGCAGACAGCCAAAACGACAACTTCGCTGATGGGGAGGGCGCAAGCTGGTGCGTCGCCTTTACCGAAGAAGGCCAACCCGTGCGCGAGAGTTATGTCAATTTGATTCCTACCAGCGCAGGTGGCACGCATGAAAGCGGCCTGCGCGATGGCTTGTTTACAGCGGTCAAGAGCTTTATCGAGTTGCACAGCCTGCTGCCCAAGGGCGTGAAGCTCATGCCCGAGGATGTGTTTGCCCGAGCCAGCTATGTGTTGTCTGCCAAGGTGCTGGACCCGCAGTTCCAGGGCCAGATCAAGGAGCGCCTGAACTCGCGCGACGCAGTGCGCCTGGTATCCAGCTTTGTACGCCCCACGCTCGAACTCTGGCTGAACCAGCATGTGGATTACGGTAAAAAGTTGGCGGAGCTGGCCATCAAGGCTGCGCAAACCCGGCAAAAGGCCGGCCAAAAGGTGGAGAAGCGCAAGAGCAGTGGCGTGGCCGTATTGCCCGGCAAGCTCACCGATTGCGAGAGCCGCGACATTGCCTACAACGAGGTTTTTCTGGTCGAAGGTGACTCCGCCGGCGGCAGTGCCAAGATGGGGCGTGACAAAGAAAACCAGGCCATCCTGCCCCTGCGCGGCAAAGTGCTCAATACCTGGGAGGTGGACCGAGACCGCCTGTTTGCCAACAACGAAATCCACGATATTTCGGTTGCTATTGGTGTCGACCCGCATGGCCCCAACGATACGCCGGACCTCAGCGGTCTGCGTTATGGCAAGGTCTGCATCCTGAGTGATGCGGATGTGGACGGCTCGCACATCCAGGTGCTGCTGCTCACCCTGTTTTTCCGCCACTTCCCAAAGCTGATCGAGACGGGTCACGTCTATGTGGCACGCCCCCCGCTGTTCCGGGTGGATGCGCCCGCGCGGGGCAAGAAGCCCGCCAGCAAGGCCTATGCACTGGACGAAGGCGAGCTCACCGCCATTCTCGACAAACTGCGCAAAGAAGGCGTGCGTGAAGGCGCCTGGAGCATCAGCCGCTTCAAAGGGCTGGGCGAGATGAATGCCGAGCAGTTGTGGGACACCACCCTCAATCCCGACACCCGTCGGCTGCTGCCCGTGGCGTTGGGCGCCATCGACTTCGGTGCTACCGAGGCGCTGATCACCAAGCTCATGGGCAAGGGCGAAGCCGCAGCGCGGCGCGAGCTGATGGAGCTGCACGGCGACTCGGTTGAGATTGACGTTTGATTGCTATGAAAAATATAGCTGCTTGCGCAATATTGATGGGGGCTATAGCCTCTTTTCATGCCAAGGCAGATGTCTGGGTGTGGGTGGACGAACAGGGCCATAGCCATTTCTCCGCCCAACAGGTGGACTCCCGCTACAGCCTGTTCTACAGGGCGCCGGTGCGGGCCGCCGCCCCGGGCGCCGCGTTGCCAGCAGCCCCTGCAGCCCCTGCAGCGCCAGAGGTCAACCCCAAGTTGAGCCAGTTCTTTGAGTCCTCTCCCCGGTACCACAAGATTCGGCCGTTGCTCAAGGATGCCGCCGCCCGCTTTCGGGTGGACTACGAGCTACTGCAGGCCCTGGTAGCCGCCGAGTCAGGTTTCGATCCCGCCGCCGTGTCACCCAAGGGCGCAATCGGGCTGATGCAAATCATGCCGGACACTGCGCGCCGCTTTGGTGTGGACAGCGATCGCTGGCTGTCGATTGAGGCCAAGCTGGTCGACCCCAAGATCAACATCCACCTGGGTACGCGCTACTTGCGTCTGCTGATTGACATGTTCCCCGGCAGGCTGGACTTGGCATTGGCGTCGTACAACGCCGGAGAAGGCGCCGTGCAGCGCGCTGGTAACAAGGTGCCCAACTTCAAGGAAACCCAAAACTACGTGGCAACCGTGAGTGAGCTGTATGCCGCTCTCAAACCTGTGCCGGTGCCCGTGGCGCAAGTGCACCAATCCCCCGGCGGACGCGTAAGAGCCAACTATGGCGAAGGCTATGTGCTGGCTGGCGCCCGCGACCCCTACATATTGAATATGCCCACTGGCCGCAACAACATGGTGGCGCCCTTGCAAGGCCTGCCTGCGCCAGAAGCCCCGAAAGCTGACTAAACCCACATGACAGACCCCACTACGCTCGATCTGACCCCCGATCCCGCCACCCCTGGCGATGACAACGAACTGAACCTGGCCACCTACGCCCAACGCGCCTACCTCGAATACGCGCTCTCTGTTGTCAAGGGCCGCGCCTTGCCCGATGTGTGCGATGGCCTCAAGCCCGTACAGCGTCGCATTTTGTACAGCATGTCCCGTATGGGGCTGGGCTTTGGCGGCGCTAATGGCAACGCTGGTGCCAAGCCGGTAAAAAGCGCCCGTGTGGTGGGAGATGTGCTGGGCCGCTTTCACCCGCACGGTGACCAGTCGGCATACGACGCGCTGGTGCGCATGGCGCAAGATTTTTCTCAACGCTACCCGCTGGTAGACGGCCAGGGCAACTTCGGATCGCGTGACGGCGATGGCGCCGCAGCCATGCGTTACACAGAAGCGCGCCTGGCCAAAATCACCACGCTGTTGCTAGAAGAAATCGACCAAGGCACCGTGGAGTTTCAACCCAACTACGACGGCTCTACCGAAGAACCCTGCCAGTTGCCCGCGCGCCTGCCTTTCAGCCTGCTCAATGGCGCCAGCGGCATTGCGGTGGGCTTGGCCACCGAAATTCCCAGCCACAACCTGCGCGAGATTGCCGATGCCTGCGTGGCACTCATCAAGACGCCTGCGTTGGCAGATGCCGAGCTCTACGCTCTGGTGCCCGGCCCCGACTTCCCCGGCGGCGGCCAGATCATCAGCCCGGCCAGTGACATCGCCGATGCTTACCGCACCGGCCGTGGCAGCCTAAAGGTGCGTGCCCGCTGGAAGATCGAAGACCTGGCCCGCGGCCAGTGGCAGCTGGTCGTTACCGAGCTGCCGCCGGGCGTAAGCAGCCAACGTGTGCTGGAAGAAATTGAAGAACTGACCAACCCCAAGGTCAAGGCCGGCAAGAAGGCCTTGTCGCAAGAACAGACGCAGCTCAAGGCCATCATCCTCAGCGTGCTGGATGTGGTGCGCGATGAGTCGAACAAAGACGCCATGGTGCGCCTCGTGTTCGAGCCCAAGACCAGCCGCACCCTGCAGCAGGAACTGATCACGGCGCTGCTGGCCCACACAAGTCTGGAAACGTCTTCACCCATCAACCTCACCATGGTGGGGCTGGATGGCCGGCCGACGCAGAAGTCGCTGCGCCAGATGCTGACCGAGTGGATTGCGTTTCGCCAGACCACGATCGAGAAGCGAAGCCGTCACCGCCTGAACAAGGTGCTGGACCGCATCCATATCTTGGAGGGCCGGCAGACCGTTCTGTTGAACATCGACGAAGTAATTGCCATCATTCGCCAGTCGGACGAACCCAAGGCCGCGCTGATTGAACGCTTCCGTCTCTCGGACCGCCAAGCAGAAGACATTCTCGAAATCCGCCTGCGCCAACTGGCACGTCTGGAAGCTATCAAGATCGAACAAGAGTTGGCCGAGTTGCGCACCGAGCAAGGCAAGCTCGAAGAAATTTTGGGTAGCCCCGCCGCGCTGCGCCGCCTCATGGTCAAGGAGATCGAGGCTGACGCCAAGGTATTTGCCGACCCGCGCCGCACACTCATCCAGACCGAGAAGAAAGCCATTGCCGAAGTCAAGGTCGTGGACGAGCCCGTGACCGTGGTGGTGTCTGAAAAAGGCTGGGTGCGCGCACGCACCGGCCATGGCCACGAGGCGTCCACCTTCGCCTTCAAGGCGGGTGACGGCCTGTATGGCACGTTTGAGTGCCGCACGGTGGACACGCTGTTAGTGTTCGGCTCCAACGGGCGCATCTATTCTGTGGCTGTATCGCTGTTGCCCGGTGGCCGGGGCGATGGCCAGCCAGTGACCACGCTGATCGAACTGGAAACCGGAACCCAACTGCTCTATTACTTTGCCGGGCCCGCCACCGCTACGCTGCTTCTGTCCGGTTCGGGCGGGTATGGCTTTATTGCCAGCGTGGAGAACATGGTGTCGCGCCAAAAAGCGGGCAAGGCCTTTGTGGGTGTGGCCGAAGGTGAAACCCTTTGTGCGCCTTCCGTGGTGGCCGGTGCGCATGGCAAGGTTGCGGTGGCGGGCACGCCTGCCAGCGTGGTGGCCGCTGCAACCCACGTGGCCTGCGCGTCCACTGGCGGGCGCATCCTTACGTTTGAGATCACTGAGCTCAAGACCATGGAGAAGGGCGGGCGTGGCCTGATGCTGATCGACCTTGAAGCCAAAGACACCCTGGCCGGTGCTGCCGCCTATACCCGCAGCATCCGCATTGACGGCATAGGCCGCGGTGGCAAAGAACGCGATGAAACCCTGGAAATCCGCAGCCTCAACAACGCCCGCGCCGCGCGCGGCCGCAAGGGCAAGGCGGCGGACCTGGGCTTCAAGCCGAACCGGATTACACGGGTGGAGTGACGGCGCAAAGCGGTCAAGTCGGTCAGCACTTGCACCCATAGATTTGATTTAGCCACCCATGGATCCAGACTCCGTCCTCACCTATACCCAAGCCAACAAGGCGGCTTGGAATGCGTCTGCGCACCTGCATGGTCAAGGCGCGTCGTGGGATGCGCTTTTGCTCGCGGCCGGCCAGCCCGGCTTTAACGTGCTGGACGATTGCCTGAACGCTACCTTGTCTGATCTGGGGGTTGAAGGCTGCAGTGCGGTGCAGATTGGCTGCAACAATGCGCGTGAGCTATTGTCTTTGGCGGCGTTGGGGGCCCGCCCGGTATTGGGCATTGATCAATCCGCTGCTTTTTTGGCCCAGGGCGCCCAACTAGCTGCCGCAGCGCGCCTCAGTCCTCGTCTGCTTGCGGCCGATGTGTATGAACTGCCAGATGGCCTGGGCCAGCACGACTTGGCATTGATCACCATAGGTGTGCTCAATTGGATGCCCGATCTTCCGCGTTTCTTTCAAGTGGTGCGTGGGCTCCTGCATCCGGGTGCTCACCTCGTCATCAATGAGACGCATCCCATACTGGAGATGTTCAACCCCGACAGCGCCACCCCCTTGGTGCCCGAAACCAGCTACTTTGAGAAAACCCCGGTGCGTATTGACGAAGCCATTACGTACGATGGCACAGACGCAGGGGAGGGCGAAACGGGGTACTGGTTTTTGCACACGCTGGGGGACATCGTGACCGCATGTGTGCAAAGTGGTTTTCATTTGCAACGACTGGAAGAGCATCCCCATTTGAACCGCGAAGAAGATTACGCGATCTACGAAAACCAACCAGCCCAGTTGCCGCTGTGCTACACCCTTGTAGCCAAGGCAATTTGATGCACATCCAGGTCATGCGCCTGGGTTCACCCCTGTCACCTCTTTCACACCATGAACCTCGGTCTTACCGGACTTACTGCAGTCGTCACCGGCGGCTCTTCAGGCATTGGCGCGGCCATTACCAAAGCGTTTGCGGCCGAAGGCTGCCATGTAGTCTTTTGCGCACGAGACCAATCGCGTATTGACGCGATGCTGGAGTCGACGCAGGGTTTGCCGGGGCGGGTCTCTGCCGATGCCGTAGATGTCAACGATCACGATGCTTTTGCAGCGTGGCTACACCAGTTGCCACCGTTTGATATCTTCATCCCCAACGTGAGTGCGCTGTCTGTGGACTGGCGCAAGGCCATGGAGACCGACGTGCAAGCCACCGTCAACGCCACCGAGGCCGCAGTGCCAATTTTGATGAAGTCAAAACAAGCGGCCATTACTTATATTGGCTCCAAGGCCGGTTCGCTGGCAGCCCCCGGGTCACCGGCCTACGGCGCAGCCAAGGCAGCCATGGCCCACTATATGAAGTCACTTTCTGCCCGATTGCTGCCGGCGGTGCGCGTGAACACGGTTTCTCCCGGTGACACGCTGGCAGAAAACGGCCTCTGGGACAAAGTGCGCATCAATGACCCGGACGCCTACGCCAAGGTAGTGGCCAGAAATCCTTTGGGGCGCTTGGCCACACCCGAAGAAATTGCGCGGGTCGTCGTCTTCCTCTCGAGCCCGGCCGCCAGCTTTGTGGCGGGTGCGAATTGGTATGTGGACGGCGGTTCCATCAACCACGTGCAGGTCTAAAAAACCGTCGACTGGGCCCACAAGCGGTAGGCAATGTGGCCCATCATGGCCGCAACCAGCAAGTCCAGTACCCGCCATGCCGACGGTCGCGCAAACACAGGGCTGAGCAAGCGGGCACCGAACCCCAGGGCTATAAACCACAGCAAGCTGGCGCCACCAGCACCCACCAGAAACCAGCCTTGCGTACCTTCTGGCTGCTTGGCACCCACGGCGCCCACCAACACTACCGTGTCCAGATACACATGGGGGTTCAACAGACTAATGCCCAGGGTGTGCAGCACCGTTTTGCCCAGGGGCTGCGGTTCGCCTTGCAACTGGGCCTGCATGGCGTGGGGGGCAAATGCCCTACGAAGCGCAGAGAGGCCGTACCAACCCACGACAGCGGCGCCCGCCAGGCCCAGGGCGTTCAAAGCCCGGGGATAGTCACCCAGGGTGGCGGCCAAGCCACTTACCCCCAGCGTCATCAGGCCCATGTCCAGTAGCGCACACACGGCTACCACGGCGGCCACATGCTCACGCCGCAGCCCTTGGCGCAATACAAAGGTGTTTTGCGCGCCAATGGCCACGATGAGCGAAAGGCTCAGTGTGAGCCCGGTCATGATGCTGGGCAGGCCGGCGTTGAGAGCGGCGAAGAGTGAAGAGGTGTCTTGCATGGTGGCAAGTATCCGTTCAACATTTAAAAAACGACATGAAAAATGCTACTCTTGGATAAGTAAAACTTACTACTAAGCCTCCATGTTGGAATCCAGCTTACTTGCCACCGTGGCTGCAGTCGTGCGCGAAGGCAGCTTCGAACGTGCCGCGCGGGTGCTGCACATCACGCCTTCCGCCGTATCGCAGCGAATTCGCCAAACCGAGGAGCGGGTGGGTGCCGTGCTGATCGTGCGCGGGCAACCTTGCACCGCCACAGAGGCCGGCGCGCGCATCTGCCGCCATGCGGATTCAGTGGCCATGCTGGAGCACGACCTGCGGCGCGACCTGCCGGCCCTGGCCCCGGAGGACGCACAAGCGCTGCACACCACCATCCGCATCGCCATCAACGCTGACAGCCTGAGCACCTGGTTTGTGACAGCCATGCGCGACTTCTGCGCCCAAAGCAAGGTGATGCTGGATGTATCCGTGGATGACCAAGACCAAACCAATGAATGGTTGCGGCGCGGTCATGTGTTGGCGGCGGTGACTTCGCATGCCAAAGCGGTGCAGGGCTGCAAGGTGCGCAAACTGGGTACTTTGCGCTATTGCGCTACGGCGTCACCAGCCTTCATGTTGCAGCACTTTGCAAACGGTGTGAATGCAGAGTCGCTGGCCCGCGCGCCCAGCATTGTGTTTGACCGCAACGACCGGCTTCAGGAGCGCTGGGTGCGGCGACAACTACGTCGCGATGTGGCGCTGCCTGCGCATCGGCTGCCATCGTCGCAGGCGTTTGTGGATGCGGCGCTGGCCGATGTGGGCTGGGGCATGAATCCGCTGCTCTCGGTGCAAGAGCACCTGGACAAGCGCCGCCTGGTGGAGTTGGTGCCGGGCCGCGGGCTGGATGTGCCGCTGTATTGGCAGGTGGCCCAACAACCCTTGCCCGCACTGGAGCGGCTGACCCACAGTGTGGTGAACGCGGCAGGGCGTGCGCTGCTTTAGCCGGCCGGTATGAATGCAGCTTGTTTGCTGGGCACTATATGCGTCTTCCAGTCAATTCAGCCACCTGTTCTATTGCATTTTTTGTCAGCGTTCCAATCCAACCCTGCCGGTTGAAGATCGTCAAGGTTATTCGGCGACAAGAACATTCAAAGTAGCTAGCTGAGGCATACCCGTGACCTGCTCTTGCAGGCACATAGCAGGTCTACCCGTTTGCGATCTGCCTGCTCCACAGCGGTCGGTGGCAACAGGGGATCAACGGGTAGCTTTGAGGCAAGCACTTCGTCAAGGCGAGCACTCGCCATGGGCTGGAACTTGACTTTCGGGTCGCCGCCTTGACTGGCTGTTCTCGAGACAAGGCAGTAGCTGAATGTCTCGGTTGGAATGCGCCGAAGCGGTCATTCGTCGGAAGTCTTTGGAATGCGGACATACTAGTTATCTTTCAGACCTTCACGCAACAACTGCAAATGCGCTCTCAGTCTGCTCTGCATCGTTAGACCTATTGCGATCTGAAACGCCTTGTCGGCTTCTTGCCTGTCGCGGGCATTACCTTTGCTAAGCAAGTAGCCTTTGGCAACCCACCACGGCTGAAATGACTTTACCAGCGACTGTTCCATTGCTTCAAGCTGACGAAGCCCTGCCCGCAAATCGCCAGCTTCGGTAATTGCTACCGCCCCCGCTACCAGTGAGCCTTGCGTTGGAAAGTAGCTGTTGATCTGCGCGTAAAGTGCGGCAATCCCATTCCACGGAGTTATGCCAGTGAACAAACGATGGCAGTGCGCAGATTGGATTGCAGCCTCAAGCTGGAACGGGCCAGGTCGGCGCTGCTGCGCTGCTTTCCAAAGAGTTTGATCTGCGCTGACGATTGCATCTCGGTCCCAAAGTAGTGCGTCTTGCTCTGCCAAGGGAACAAACTTCCCTGAATCGTCAATTTGGGCATTGCGCCGCGCATGAATGAATCTCATCAGTGCCGACAAACCAAGCGCCTCTGGATCTTCAGGTAGTAGGTGACAGACAATGTCACAGAGATAAAGGGCTTCTTCCTGCAAATCTGTAATGCGTGATTCGGCGCCGTCGACAGCGTCCATACTAAGACCGAAAGCCCCGTAAATACTCTCCAGGACAAACGCCAGTCGTCCGGGGATTTCACGCAACTCAGGTTCCTCAAACCGGATGCCCGTATCTCGGATTTTTTGCTTGGCTCGCACCAGCCGTTGAGCGAGAGTTGTCGGCGTGAGCATCAGTGCGGGCGCCATTTCCGCTACTTGCAAGCCCAAAACAGTTTGCAGCATCAGGGGAATGCGGATCCTTTCGTCAATGGCGGGGTGGGCACAGACGAACATGAGTTTGAGCCGCGCATCGGGAATGGACGGCACATCTTCTACCAGCGTCTCCTGGGCCAGCACCGCAGAAACTGCAGGATCCGATCGAACCTTGTTGTGTCTGGCCACTTGAAGAAGCTCTCGCTTGGCGACAGATAGTAGCCAAGCATCGGGGGAATCCGGAATGCCAGAAACCGGCCATATCTCCAGCGCCTTGAGCAATGCATCCCCCATCGCATCCTGGGCGGCGGCAATGTCCCGCCATTGCCAGGCCAGGTAGGAAACCAGCCGCCCATAAGATTCCCGAGCGGCGGCCTCCGCGGCGCGATGCGATGAATCCAGTTCTTTCACCGCTTATTGCTTGCGGTCCATCACGAGCACAGGCCGCACTTCTGTCGTTCCTGTTGCAGCGCAAGGACTGCGTGCGGCCCATTCGAGTGCATCATCTAGACTCGCTACTTCAATGACAACATACCCGCCAAGATGCTCTTTGGTATCGGCATACGGGCCGTCGTGAAAAACACGCTTGCCATTGCGGATTTGCACTTGAGTACCGTTCTCTGGGGGTTGTAAGACGTTACCTTGCACCATGATGCCAGATTGCGCCATTGCTCCCATGTAGGCATTCCAAGCACCCCAATAGGCCGGCGCTGTAGCCGGATTGGCGCGTTGTTCATGGTCTGCGGTTGTTTCTTTGTAAACGAGCATGTATTGCATGATTTCTCCTGGAACTATGAGATTGAAAAAGGGTTCGTGGAAGCACTAGCTTCCTTTAATGTGGTCACGCGAAATTGCTGGACCTGACAGTAGATGCCCGACATAGACATCAATCGACAAACAGGAAAACATTTTGTCAGTTTCTTTAACTTGGATCCTGGGGAACACGCTGATTCAGATGTTGAACTTCAGGCTTTTCCATTCGCAGCAGCAAGGATTCCCCTCGCGTTCTTCACGGCGCCTTCATAGTCTTGAACCAACCCTTCAGCCCGGTACACCTCTACGTCCGTGATGCCCATGAACTCAAGGATACATTGCAGATAGGGAACAAGAAAGTCCTCGGCAGTCCCAGCTCCTGTCGAATACACGCCACCTGTCGCGCACAAGAGGATGGCTTTTTTGCCGGCCAGCAACCCTTTGCGCCCCTCTTCGTCGTAAGTAAAGGTTAGCCCGGGGCGCACGATGTGATCGATCCAGGCCTTCAGGGAAGAAGGGACTGTTCGGTTGTACATGGGGGTCGCAATGATGATCGTTTGGGCGGCCAACAACTCGTCGGCGAGCTCGTCCGAGAGCTTTAGACCGCGCTGTTGTTCAGCAGAACGTTCGGAAGGTGGGATAAATATGGCCTGTGCGAACACGCTGTCGACGTGAGGCAGTGCCGCTCCCATGGCTACGAGGTCACGAGTTACGACATGCTCGCCTGGATGAGTTGTAGAGCGTTGTCTCAAGAGGTCGTCCAGAAGCAGGCGCGACACACTGCGTTCGCCGGAGGGGCTGCTTTTGATTACAAGGGTGGTTGAAGCCATAGGAAACCTTTCGGGTGCTTATCGTTTGAAGTCGATGCGGAATTGCATGACCTAGCTAGAGATGCCCGAGAAGAGCATCAATCGACAAGCTCAAAAAAAGATTTCGCAAATTCTTGTTTTTTGGCGTTTCGAGCAAACCTCGGAGGGGCTTCAAACTGATAACCACTCGGATGGGAAAACAGTTATACGACCTTATCCAGTCTTTGATTCGCATTTGGGATTGGCGTTATCGCATCTTTAGGATGCCGACTGCGGTAATGGCTCCCTATCTATGCCCTCGAACCAGACGTTGTTGAGTGACTGCAACTGGCCCAGACTTGACCTTCCGTCGAGTTCAACGAGCACCCGCCATCGCGGCAAACGCGAAGGTCACGAATGACCGCTAACTGGCGACACGCTGGACTTCCACTAACCGGCTGTTGGAGACCGACTGGAAACGCTGCATTGCGGGTCGAAGATTCTCTCAATTACTGACCTTCATTCAGAGTGCCAATTTCAGCGGAATCTGTTCGATACCACACGCAAACGCCGTTGGCCTACTTGCATTGGAACGGGTGGTTGTATTGGCTGGAAGGCTCTCACTGTTTGGATGCGCCCGAGCCGGCCGGGGCTGGCGGCTCTGGGGGTGGCCTGGGCAATGGCAGCTTTGATGTGCGCGCTAATTGCGCTGCCGTATGTATCACTTATTGCTATCAATTATGTAGCTATATGCGCAATAGCCATAAGCGTTAAAGGCCAAATTTACTTAAAAATGCCTTTGATCGCATCGCCTGCCTTGTCCAGCGCATTGCCCATGGAATTCAAGAGCTTGTCAAAGCTCACGGCGCTGGTCAGGCGCTTCTCCAGCGCGTTGGTGATTTCCAGGCCCAGTTCTCCGGGGGTGATGCCGCCCTTGGCCTTGCCCAGGTCGCGCAACGTGATATCGGGCAAGGGCACGCTGACGGTTTTGCCGTCCATAAAGGCTGCACTGGCTTGGGCCTTGGCGCTACGAATGGTGAGCTCTTGCACGATCAGTTTTTTGCCAGGGCCGCTATTGGTGCTGGGACCCAGATAGGTGGCGATGTTGGCCTGGATGGCGTCAAAGTTCGTCATCGCATCGCCCTTTTCGTAAATCACCTCCGGTGCGACGACGGCAATTTTTTTGACCAACACAACCTCCTTGGTCAGTGAAGCGACATCTACCTCCAGTTCAATGGTGTCCACCTTCACCGCAAAGGGCGTCTTAAAGCCCGCTGGATTGCCTACCAAAAGCCCGGTGAGGGTGCCTTGTCCATCAGTCGTTTTGATGTTGACCCCTGCCACCTTGACTGTGGCCCCGGTCATTGCGCTGCCGTATTTGGCCATGGCGGACTGCACCAGGCCGTCCAGATTGCCCCGCAACCAGAAAGCGCTGCCGACGATGAGCAACAGGATGAGGGTGACGATGGTGATGAGGGCTTTTTTCATGGCGCAATGGTTAAGGGGTGGAGTTCTTCATGGCGTAAAGGCGTTGGTCCGCAACGGCAATCAGGGCGTCCTGGGTGGTCCCGTCTTGTGGGAAGGTGGCCAACCCGTAGCTGAAGGAGAGCGTGCCTTCCCGATCGCCCAGCCACGTGGGTTGGGTGAGAAGCCGGGTGCGAATCTCGGCAATGTTTTTATGCATCGCGCCCATCTCGCTGAGGTGGTAGCACGCAATAAACTCGTCGCCCCCCAGCCGGCCCATGATGTCCGAGGAGCGGCAAGAGTCGCGCAAGGCATTGGCGATGGCCAGGAGTGTTTGGTCTCCAGCCAAATGGCCTAGCGTGTCATTGGTCACTTTAAGGTCGTCTACGTCAAACAGTGCCAGCACAAAGGTCTCCTGTTGCCGCAAGGCCCGATCCATCGAGACCTTGAGCAAGTCCTCAAAATAGCGCCGTGTGAGCAGGCCAGTGAGCGCATCCACTTGGTAGCGTTTGATGTTGTTGGTGTAGCGCTCGCGCGCCAGCAGGCCAATTTCGATCTGCAGGCGAAATTGCTCCACGATCTGGACGTCGTCCATGTTGTAGGTATCGGCAACAGCAGAGTCCAGGCTCAATACGCCAAACAGGCGGTCCCCAATGAACAGTGGCGCGTTGATAACCGACCTAAATTCCCATTTACCAGGCTGGAAAACGGTGGCGATGCGCTGAAAGTCTTTGGTATTAAATAGGCAGGTTTCTTGGATGTTGCCGCCGGTAGCCTGGTATAGAAAACAATCTTCCAGCTTCAAGTGGAATTTATTGACAAATTTTTCTGTAAAGCCCCTGCATGCGGCAATGGTGAAGTAACCGTTTTCTTCCAAAACCTGAACAGAGCCGCCGCTGGCTTTGTTAAAGATACGGAACAAATAGTCCAAAATCGTCCGATAAATCAGCTCGATGTCCTCGTTCAAGAGGATCTCGCGGTTGACCTCCACATTCATCTCGGCCAGCAAGCGCAGGCGCCGCGAAGACTCTTGCAAGGCCTTGAGGCGCCGTAAATGCACTACCAAACCGGCATTCAAAACCAGCAGGCATAGAAGCAGCGCTCCCGCCAGCGGAGCCCAAGCCATGCCAAACCATAGCAGCGACGCCAAACCAACCGTCGCGACGCCCAACTGTGCCGCAATCAGTAAACCATTGCCCTGCAAGATAGAGTGAATTTTCCACTGCATGGCGCGTAGTATGTCACGCAGCCTGCCGAAAGAGGCCTGCCGCTCAGGCGCCTTGCCGCGCGATGTGCATCTGGTGCAGCGTGATCTTTTGGACCATTGCTGGGCAGCCCGCCGTGGTGGGCAGTCCCCGAGCTTCAGTAGTGTCCTTGACTGCACAGTGCAGTCTGGGCAATAGCCCGCCTGTGACTTCCTGCCATGGCGTTGGAACTCGGGTTGTCCATGCTCCGGTCGCCCGTATGGGTAGCCAAAGCAACGCTGGGTGTAGGGGAGCAAACCACTGCCTGTACAAATGCAAATTGTGGGGGTAGCATCCATCAAAAAAATGGAACGCGAAATGCCTCATTCAACAAGAGAGTGGTTCGTCGGTTGGTGGATGGTGGCAGCGAGTGCCTGTTCGTGGTGCCAGACACTGAATGTGGTCACGGAAGAGTACCCGCCTTACAACTTCCAGGATGCCGCCAGCAAGAAGATTTCTGGCATGGCCACTGAGGTAGTGCAGGAAGTGCTCAAGCGCGCCAACTTGCCTTACACATTGGGTATCTACCCTTGGGCTCGTGCCTACCAGATTGCACAAGACGCCCCCAATGTCCTGATCTACTCCATAGGCCGCAATGAGCAGCGCGAAACGCTTTTCAAGTGGGTGGATGCAATTGCGCCGTACGACGTGTATTTGTACCGGCTCAAGAGTCGGCCTGACATCGAAGTCGCCCAAGTTGCAGATATCCAGCGTTACCGTGTGGGTGCGGTGCGCGACGATGTGCGTGCACAGTATCTGGAAAAGGCGCAGGTGCCATTGGACTTGGTCGTTTCAGACGGCACCAATGCCAATAAGCTCGCTTTGCGGCGCATAGATATGTTTCCCATCGACGAACTGGCGATGGTTGCCCTCTACAAGCGGGAAGGGCTGGACCCGGAGAGTGTTGTCAAGGTCTTCAAACTGGAGTCTTTGTCCGCCGGCTTGTACATGGCGTTCAGCCTTAAGACCTCGGACGACATCGTGCGCAAGTGCAGGCTGGCACTGGCGGAAATCAAAAAAGACGGCACCTTCGAAAAAATCCGCAGCAAGTACCTGAAATAGCCGACGCGTTGAGTCTGCGCAAATCACCTCTCGGGGTTTTGGGCAAGGATCTGTCAGTCAAATCGACACATCACTGCGCTATGCTCATGACATTAGACAAATGCCATGGAGTTTTTGGCAGTACAACGAGGAGTGACAAGGCATGCTGCGCCGTTGGATTGTGGGTTTCATCCTGATTTTTCTGGGCACGATCGCGGGGGCAGTGGAGCCCATGCGTTACGTCTACCCGCCGCCAGAAGGTGGCTCCGACAAGCGGCTCGCTTACTACTGGGATTTGTTGGATGCAGCGCTAAAGGTGACTTCACGTAAGTGGGGGCCCTACAGCTTGGGGACCAGTCCAGTTCTGATGAATGCTGACCGGTCCCAAATACTGCTGGCCAGTGAGTCCGAAATCACGCTGATTGTTCGCACCACCAGTGCCGAGCGCGAGCGGGTATTGCTGCCCGTGCGCATTCCGCTGGACAAAGGGTTGACGGGTTACCGCTTGTTTTTGACTCAGGAATACTTGCAAGAGCAGTTGCGTACCGTGCGTACTCTGGATGATCTCAAGCAGTACCGCATTGGCCAGGGAGCCGCATGGATTGATGCGCAAATTTTGCGCAATGCGGGGTTGACCGTAGAGAGTGGCAGCACCTACGAGGGGCTCTTTCAGATGCTGGCTTTGGGGCGTTTTGAGTTGTTCTCCCGTGGGGTCAACGAAATAAGCAAGGAGCACCAAGAGTACAAAGAGAAGTACCCCAGCATGGTGGTGGAGAAGTCTCTGTTGCTGTACTACCCATTGCCCCGTTATTTCTTCTTTGCACGCACTCCTGAAGGTGAGCGCTATGCCCAACGGGTTGAAGAAGGATTAGACATGCTGCGTAAGAATGGAGACTTCGATAAACGGTATCGGGCCTTCAAGCGGGAGACTTTGCAAGGCTTGGATCTTTCGGGGCGCCGATTGTTCAGAATCCCCAACCCTACGCTGTCTGCAGAGACGCCGCTACAAGATCGAGCCCTTTGGGACGATTTGGCCCAAGAACGCAAAGCAAAAGGCGCGACAAAAAACCAGTGAGGCGCTGGCCCGCTTTCGGGCTTAGCTTTGCGGAGTAGGGCCACCCAGCGCGGGCAAGTCGGCCCCCCACATCCGGGCCCACAACCAGCGCAAGCTTTCTCCCAGGGCGGGACGGGCTGAGTATTGCACCGCTGGGGGGGGAGTCTGACCCTGAGTCACTGGCTGCCCCAAGTCAAAGTCAAACACATAGGCACCCTCTTGCCCCATGCGCAGGTCGGTCACCCACAGGTGGCCATCCTTCGTCTGCAAGCGCATCAGCCCGTCGGTGAATCGCAGCATGCGTTGCACATGGGGGTGGTCACCATGGGCTTTCATCAAGTCTTGCCCCCGGGCGTGCTGTACCCAGCGCACTGGACGGTTTCCATCCAGAAGTGCGTAATAGCCCTCGTAGTAGTGATCACCTTGGACCGCTACCGCGCGCCACAGCAGGGTGTTCAGGGGCGCCGGAGTTACCAACAACGCCTCAGGCTGCAAGCCCTGGGCCACGAGCGAACGCTGTACATGTACGGTCGCCCAAGCTTGTGCCACCATGCTCCAAGCCAGGTAGGCGGTACTCAACGCCAGCATAGAGCCGTTCCAACGCAGGCCCGCATAGGCAGAGCGGCACAACGCAATGACCACACCGGCGAGCAAGGGCAGGGTGTACAGCGGGTCTATGATGAACATGCTGCCTACGCCATAGGCCTCGTCGGTAAATGGCTGCAACAGTTGCGTGCCGTATATGGTCAGGGCATCGAGCAGCGGGTGCGTCGCCATGGCCGCGAACAGGGCCAGCGCCCAGCGCCCTCGAAGGTGCCATTCGTTGTGCACTCGTGCTGCGAGCAGCCCTATTAGCGCGCCGCCCAGCGAGGTCCACAGCAGCGCGTGGGAGTGTCCCCGGTGCAAGACCATGTTGAGGACCGCATCTCCATGGTCCAACAACACATCCAGGTCTGGCAGCGTGCCGACGATGCCGCCCCACAGGGCCGCTTTCCAAACAGCGGTTCGGCGCCCCATAAGGGCAACGCCAATGCTGGCACCAAGTGCCAATTGCGATAAAGAGTCCATGGGATTGACGGCTGGCGTGTTAGGGCACGCGGGAAGGGATGAAACTACTGGGTGAGGCGTGCGTAGTAGGCCGCAATGGCCGGTGTTTGGGCTATGTGCAGGGCGTGGTCATTGAGTCGCGGAGCGACGGTTTGCACCAAATCACTAGGAATGTGGTCCAAGCGACCCGAGTTGAGGCCGCGTACATACACAAACACCTTCAGGTCGGCGACCGTGAGCCGGCCATCGGCAAAAAACTGTCCGCCCCGTGCGTCCAAAGCGGCCTGCATCCAGCGCAGGTACATCGGGAGCGGTCCCTCGGCCAAGGCGGAGCGCGCGGTCTTGAGCGCATCACCTTTCAAGCCGAAGGTAGGTTGCAGGCAGTTGTTGGCATCTTCCACAACACCCAGCACTTCATCACATAGCAGGGCCTGGTAGGGGTCTGCCGGGTAGAGGCCGGCAAGCTTGCCCACGTAACGGGTGATGGCATCGCTTTGGGTGACCAACTGTCCGTCCACATGCAAAGTGGGGACCTGGCCGAACGGGGTCGTCTTGCGGATTTCGGCAAATTCCGGGTAGGCAAAGCGTTTGTCGTCAAATGGGATACCGCCCACAGCGAATGCCAATCGGGCGGGTTCGCCCCGGCCACCGTGAAAATCGAAATAGGTCAGGGTCAGTTGTTGCGTCATGGGTAAAACCTCACGAGTGATCGGAGCTTGTGGTTCAAGTGGAGATCATTGTAGGAAGGACGCAAAAGCTAGGGCCGCTTGGGGGGTATTGCCAGATTTGACCAAGGGGGACGCAATGGTGTGTTCCCGCCAGCCAGCCTCTCCGTGCCGTCTAACACTCCACAATATTCACGGCCAAACCGCCCCGCGCGGTTTCCTTGTACTTGGTTTTCATGTCCGCGCCGGTTTCGCGCATGGTTTTGATGACTTTGTCCAGGCTCACGAAGTGGCTGCCGTCACCGCGCAGCGCCATGCGGGCCGCGTTGATGGCCTTGACGGAAGCAATGGCGTTGCGTTCGATGCAGGGGATTTGTACCAAGCCGCCCACGGGGTCACAAGTCAAGCCCAGGTGATGCTCCATTCCAATCTCGGCGGCGTTTTCCACTTGGGCTGGTGTCCCACCCATGACCGCGCACAGGGCGGCTGCGGCCATGCTGCAGGCCACACCCACTTCCCCTTGGCAGCCGACCTCCGCCCCGCTGATGGAGGCGTTCTCTTTGTACAGAATGCCAACGGCGGCAGCGGTGAGTAAAAAGTCGATAACACCTGCATCGGTAGTACCGGCCACAAAGCGTGTGTAGTAGTGGAGTACGGCGGGGATGATGCCGGCCGCGCCGTTGGTGGGGGCGGTGACAACGCGGCCACCCGCTGCATTTTCTTCGTTGACAGCGAGTGCGTAGAGGTTGACCCAGTCCATCACCTGCAGTGGGTCGCGGAGTGCGTGTTCAGGGTTGGCGGTCAGGGCTTGAAGCAGGGCCTTGGCGCGGCGCTTGACCTTGAAGCCTCCGGGTAGCACTCCGTCGGTCGCGCAACCGCGCTTCACACAGTCTTGCATCGCTTGCCAGATGCGCAGCAGCCCTGCGTCAATCTCTGCGTCACTGCGCCAGTGTTGCTCATTGCGCCGCATGATTTGCGCAATACTCAGGCCGTGTTGCTGCGCCAAGACCAGCAATGCGTCGCCGCTGGTAAAGGGCAGGGGCAGCACGGTGGCATCGGGTGCAATCACTTTTTGCCGCGTGCCGTCGGCGGCCACCTCATCGCTCACGATAAAGCCACCCCCTACCGAGTAATAGATGCGCTCAGCAAGTTGGTTGCCCGCCGCATCCAGTGCCACAAAGCGCATGCCGTTGGCGTGAAAAGGGAGCGGCGCGCGCATGAAGAGCAGGTCCTCCTTCTCGTGGAAGGCAATGTGGTGGGTGCCCGCCAGCACGAGGCGTTGGCTCGATCGCACTTCATGCAGCAAAGCAGGGATCACGTCCACCTCTACGGTGTCAGGCTCATGGCCGCACAGGCCCAGCAGTACCGCCACATCGCTGGCGTGCCCCTTTCCAGTGGCGCCCAGAGAGCCATGCAACCAACAGCGCACCCGGGCGGTCTGCACCAATACCCCGCTGTGCTGCAGCCGCGCCACAAACTGCCGTGCCGCCCGCATAGGGCCCACGGTGTGTGAGCTGCTGGGGCCGATACCGATCTTGAACAGGTCGAAAACAGAGACTGCCATGGGGGCTCCTGGTTGGGGCTAGTGTGGAACGTTTGGGTCAGGCTGCCAAGTGCTGCTGCACATGGCCTGCCAATTGGTGCGCGGTAATTGCGGACAGCGTCCAGCCCAAATGGCCGTGACCGGTGTTGTAGAACACGTTGGCGCGCTTGCCTCGGCCCACGCGCGGCAGCATGTTCGGCAACATGGGGCGCAGACCCGCCCAAGGCTCGGCGCGGCGTGTGCTCACACCGGGGAAGCATTGGTTCACCCATTGGATAAGCGGGCGGATGCGGTCGGCGCGGATGTCCTGGTTCATGCCGTTGAATTCTGCGGTGCCGGCGACGCGGAAGCGGTCTTGCCCCAAACGGCTGGTGACCAGTTTGGTTTCGTCATCCAACAGGCTGATGTGGGGTGCGGCCTGCTGGCTGGTCTCGTCATTCAGATGCACGGTGATGGAATACCCTTTCACCGGGTAGATATTGAGCCGGTCGCCCAACTGTGCCGCAATGTTGCGGCCATGTACACCCGCACAGACCACGACACCGTCAAAGGTGTGGGTTTCACTTCCCCCTTCGTGCGCGAGCGAAAGCTCCGCATGGTGGCCGTTGGCAGAGGCGCTGCGCACCTGGTGGCCATAAAGAAATTTCACCCCCAGTCGGGCGCAGGCCTGCGATAAACCATGGGTGTATTTGTGGATGTCGCCCGTGGAGTCGCTCTCGGTGAAGTAACCCCCGTAGTACTGGCCCTGCAGCGTGGGCTCCAGCGCGCGCATTTCGTCGGGGGTGACGGCACGGCGTGGCAAGCCACCAGCGGCAAGCATGGTGGACACCGTGCCCGCGTGGTCAAACCCCGCCTTGTTGCGATAAATATGCAGGATGCCTTTGCGCTTGTGGTCGAAGTCAATACCTTCTTTTTCGGCCCAGCCAAACAGGTGCTCGCGCGCGGCAATGGCCAGGCGGGTCGTGGCCTCGGTGTTGTCGCGGTACTTGGGTATGGCGGCTACAAACTCGGCCATCCAGCTCAGCTTGTGCCAGGTGGGCGCGGGGTTCATCAGGAGCGGGGCGTCTTTGGTGAACATCCATTTCAGCCCTTTAACAAGGGTGCTGGGGTGCGTCCAGACTTCAGCATTGGATGCCGACAGTTGTCCCCCGTTGGCATAGGACGTTTCCATGCCCGCGTAGCGGTTTTTTTCGATCAAGGTGACCTGGTAACCCGCTTGGGCCAGGGTGTAAGCACTGGTGACGCCGGTGATGCCGCCGCCAATGATGGCTAGGTGTTTCATAACGCAGTTTCTCTCAAGGAACAGTCGCAAACAAGGATGTCGCCAACCCGCACACCATGTGCAGGTGACGACCCCCTCTGTTTGAGACCTGAGAGATTCACCGCCGGCCAAGTAGCCAACAGCTTGCTCCTGCGGTGTGCCGGGTGACTAGTCCACGGCAGCTCTTCAGAGTGCTCTGGGATTCAACATCCCTATCGAAGCGGTCCTTTTGCCTGAGAGTTTCCGGGGTGGTTGCTCCTTCGGCGCTGGTGCTTTTCAGGGCACCAGGCTCTCCCGCTGCGATGCCAGGTCACGCCTGGCCAGTGCGGCTGCATGCAATGCAGTGCCGCCCTGTATTTCTACATCAGTTTTCTGCGTACTCGGTGAGTGGCACGCAGCTGCAAAACAGGTTGCGGTCGCCATAAACGTTGTCCACCCGGCCCACCGAAGGCCAGTACTTCACAGCCTTCAGCGTTGCCAGCGGGAATGCGCCGACCTCGCGGGTGTACGGACGTTCCCATTCCGCGCCCAACAAGCTGGCCGCCGTGTGGGGGGCGTGTTTCAGCGGGTTGTTGTCCTGCGGCCATTCGCCTTTTTCAACCCGGGCGATTTCGCGACGGATGGCGATCATGGCGTTGATAAACCGGTCCAGCTCCGCCAGGGTTTCGCTCTCGGTAGGCTCCACCATCAACGTATTGGGCACGGGAAAGGAGAGCGTGGGCGCGTGGAAACCGTAGTCCATCAAGCGCTTGGCCACGTCTTCTGCCATCACGCCGCAGGTATCTTTGAAGTGGCGCAGGTCCAAGATGCATTCGTGCGCCACATGCCCGTTTTGCGATGCGTACAGCGTGGGGTAGTGGTCGGCCAAACGGGCGCTGATGTAGTTGGCGCTCAAGATGGCGGTTTCTGTGGCCAGCTGCAGGCCTGCAGCGCCCATCATGCGGCAGTACATCCAGCTGATGGGCAGCACAGCAGCATTGCCCAAGGGGGCTGCGCTGACTGCGCCTGTGCCAGCAACGCCGCCAGTGGCGTGGCCGGGCAAGTAGGGCACCAAGTCGGCCACTACGCACACGGGGCCTACACCGGGGCCGCCACCGCCGTGGGGGATGCAGAAGGTCTTGTGCAGGTTCAGGTGGCTCACGTCACCGCCAAACTCGCCAGGGGCTGCGGTGCCTACCAGCGCATTCATGTTGGCGCCGTCGACGTACACACGGCCACCGTGGCTGTGCACCAAGGCGCACAGTTCTTTGACCGAGGTCTCGAATACGCCATGGGTGCTGGGGTAGGTGATCATGATGGCGGCCAGGTTGGCGCTGTGCTGTTCGCACTTGGCCTTGAGGTCGTCCATGTCGACGTTGCCGTTGTCATCGCACTTGGTGACGACCACGGTCATGCCCACCATCATGGCGCTGGCAGGGTTGGTGCCGTGCGCGCTGCTGGGGATCAGGCAGATGTTGCGGTGGCCTTGGCCCTTGGCCTCGTGGTAGGCCTTGATGACCAGCAAGCCTGCGTATTCGCCTTGGCTGCCCGCGTTGGGCTGCAAACTGATGCCTGCGTAGCCAGTGGCTGCACACAACCAGGCGCGCAGTTGTTCGTCCAACTCGGCGTAGCCGGTGCGTTGGTCTGCGGGGCAGAAGGGGTGGATGTTGGCAAACTCGGGCCAGGTGATGGGGATCATCTCGCTGGTGGCGTTGAGCTTCATGGTGCAAGAGCCCAGCGGAATCATGCTGCGGTCCAGCGCCAAATCTTTGTCGGACAGCATGCGGATATAGCGCAGCATGCCGGTCTCGGAGTGGTGGGTGTTGAACACCGGGTGGGTCAAGAAGGCACTGGTGCGGCGCAGGGCAGCGGGGATCATAGGTTGTGCGCCGGCTTGCAGCGCTTCGACCGTTGGCAGTGTCTGACCCGGTTGGGCGAAAAGGCTCCACAGCCGTTCCACATCGTCGCGGGTGGTGGTCTCATCCAGCGAGATGCAGATGTAGTCATCCCAAGCAATTCGCACGTTAACGCCCGCAGATACTGCGCGTGCAGCTATTGATTTAGTAGCGCCATCCGTCTTGAGGCATAGCGTATCAAAGGTTTCAGGGCTACTGTTGTTGACGCCCAGTTGCTGCAGGCCTTTGGCCAGAATGGCCGTGAGGGTGGCAACGCGAGTGGCAATGCGCTTGAGGCCCTCTGGCCCGTGGTACACGGCGTACATGCTGGCCACCACGGCGGGCAACACTTGGGCTGTACAGATGTTGGACGTCGCTTTTTCGCGGCGGATGTGTTGCTCGCGGGTTTGCAGGGCCAGGCGGTAGGCGGGGTTGCCATGGGTATCGATGCTCACGCCCACCAGTCGGCCCGGCATGGAACGTTTGAACTCGTCACGGCAGGCCATGTAGGCGGCGTGCGGGCCGCCGTTGCACAGCGGCATGCCAAAGCGCTGGGTGGTGCCGACCACAATGTCGGCCGCGCCTGCGGGGTCACCAGCGCCCCATTGGCCTGGGGGAACCAGCAGGGTGAGGGCCAGCAGGTCGGCTGCCACGATGTAGGCGCCGCCCTTGCGGTGCACGGTTTTGACATCGTCACCTTCCTCGCCCAGGCGGCCGCTGGTGGAGGGGTACTGCTCCAGCACGGCGAAGTAGTCGTCGCCGGCAATCAGTGCGTCCCATTCTTCCTTGGAGTTGGCCAGCTTGACCACGATGCCCAGCGGTGCAGCGCGGGTCTCAATGACTTCGATGGTTTGTGGATGCGCGTCGCCCGCCACGATGAAGACATTGCCTTTGGCCTTGACCGAGCGTTTGGCCAGCGTCATCGCTTCAGCCGCGGCAGTGGCCTCGTCGAGCATGGAGGCGTTGGCAATCGGCATGCCGGTCAGGTCGCACACCATGGTCTGGAAGTTCACCAGCGCTTCCATGCGGCCTTGCGAAATTTCGGCTTGGTAGGGCGTGTAGGCGGTGTACCAAGCGGGGTTTTCCAAGATGTTGCGCAGGATCACGCCGGGGGTGTGGTTGGCGTAATAGCCTTGGCCAATAAAACTTTTGAGCACCTTGTTTTTGCCCGCCAATGCCTTGAGCTCTGCCAAGGCCGCTGCCTCGGTGATGGCGTCTGGTATTGCCATGGTGCTGGAGCGCGCAATGGAGCGCGGCACGATGCTGTCGATCAGTGCGCGGCGCGATGTCTCGCCAATGGCCTGCAGCATGAGCGCTTCGTCAGCAGCATCAATGCCAATGTGGCGGGCGTGAAATTCGCTGGCGTTCTCCAGCTGAGCGAGGGTGGGGGCAGAGGTCGTTGGCATGGCAGGCAGGGGCAGGTGTTTAGCTGGCGGAGAAGGCGGTGTAGCTGGTTTCGTCCATCAGGCCGTCGAGTTCGGCGGGGTTGGACAGCTTGACTTTGAAGAACCAGCCGGCGCCCAATGGGTCGGTGTTGGCCAGTGCGGGGTCGGCGCGCAGGGCTTCGTTCACTTCGGTGATCTCGCCGGTCACGGGCATGTAGACGTCGGCAGCGGCTTTGACGGACTCCACCACGCCGGCCACGGCCTTGGCGTCAATGGAGGCGCCCACTTCGGGCAAATCCACAAACACCACGTCGCCCAGCGCGTCTTGCGCATGGTGGGTGATGCCCACCGTGGCGATGCCAGCTTCAACGTTGAGCCATTCGTGGTCGGGGGTGTACTTGATGGTCATGGAGAACTCCTGAAAACGGGTATTAAGAAAAGAATCTAACAATAAAAACGAACCTGCCAGGACAGACTTTAGCCGCCCCGGCACGGTGGTTTAGCCGCGGTAGTAGCGTGTGGGCACAAAGGGCATGGCGCTGACCTCCATGGGTACGGGTTTACCGCGGACGATGGCCACCACCTTGCTGCCTACAGCCGCCCATGCGGCATCCACGTAACCCATGGCCACGGGTTTGTCGATGGTGGGGCCGAGCAGGCCACTGGTCACTTCACCAATCTTGTTGCCAGCGCCGTCCTGCAGCTCAGTGTGGTCGCGTACGGGGATGCGCTCCAGCGCAATCAGTCCTACACGCTTTCGCGTGCCTTTTGGTGCTGTAGCGCCCGTGGAATCTGCGAGAGCAGCTAGTATTTTTGTAGCGCCTGGGAAGCCGCCTTCGCGTGCACCACCAGCACGGCGTACCTTCTGCATGGCCCACAGCAGGTTGGCTTCGACCGGTGTGGTGGTCGTGTCAATGTCATTGCCGTACAGGCACAGACCGGCTTCTAAACGCAAGGAGTTGCGCGCACCCAGGCCAATCGGCTTCACTTCGGGCTGCGCTAGCAGCGCGCGGGCCAGCGCCTCGGCGTGGTCGTTATGCACGGAGATTTCAAACCCGTCTTCGCCGGTGTAGCCGCTGCGGGTCAAAAACACGTCGATCTTTTGTGTGCCGGTGTCCACCGTGAAGTTGCCGCCAGTCATGAATACCAATTTTTCCACGCCTGGGGCCAGACGGGAGAGGGCGGTGACTGCCTGGGGGCCCTGGAGTGCCAGCAGCGCGTACTCGGGCATCGTGATCACATCGCAGCGGGTGCCAATGCGCTGTTGGATGTGCGCAATATCCCCTACCTTGCAGGCGCCGTTGACGATCACGAAAATTTCGTTGTTACCTTTATTGAAAAACATCAGGTCGTCAATGATGGTGCCTTCGTCGGTGAGCAGCAGGCCATAGCGCTGCTTGCCGACGGCCAGGTCGATCACGTCCACGGGGATGAGCGTTTCAAAAGCCGCCGCTGCCTCAGGGCCGACCAAGCGCAGTTGGCCCATGTGGGATACGTCAAACAGGCCAGCCGCGTTACGAGTGTGGTGGTGTTCGGCCATCAGGCCGGCGGGGTACTGCACGGGCATGGAGTAGCCGGCAAACGGCACCATGCGGGCGCCCAGCTCAAAGTGCAAGGCATTGAGCGGTGTGGTCAACAAAGCGGTGTCGGTGGAGGACATGGCGGCAATCCAGGTAGGGGCAAGTCAAAACCCGGGGCGAGTGCATAGCTGCGCCCGCCCGGTGCTGCCCCCGCTGTCCGCTTTACCTGAGAGATTCGCCGGGCCTGCGTGCACGGGGTGCGCAGACTGCGGGTTGCTCCTTCGGTGGACTGTGCACCAAGTGCTGCAGCCTCTCTCCAGTGGGGTATCGTCGAAACATGTAAACACATTCCAACGGGTGTCAGTCCTTTTGCCTGAGCGTTCAGACCGCTGCAATCAGCCGTCCTGCGCCTTCGGCGGCCTTTTCGAGGAAGGCTCTCTCCTGACAAGGCTGGATTCTAATCCAGCCTTCTGCGGGAAGCTATCTTCAATAACGGCAGCTGGCATGGGCTCGCCTAAAATCCCACAACTTAAGGCCTGCGCCCTGTTTGGGGCCTTTCAACGTCTTTACAGGCCATTCTTGCATGCTCAAAATTTTCCGCCTCGCCATGATGGGTCTTTACTTTTTAGTGGCTTCTGCTGTTAATTTTGTAATCTGCTTTGCCCGACCCTTCAATCCAGACAACTCGCGCTTGGTTGGCTGGGTCTATTCGGTGCCCGCCTTGCGCTTTCTCGGGCTCAAAGTGCGCTTGGATACTGCAGGCATGCTGGCGCACCCCAATCCTTTCGTCGTTGTAGCCAATCATCAGTCAAACTGGGACCTGTTTGTGTTGGGGTGTTCGGTGCCTCGGCGTACGGTCTCTCTGGGAAAGAAGAGCCTGAAGTGGATTCCCTTCTTTGGTCAGATTTACTGGCTTTCTGGAAATATTTTGATCGACCGGGGCAATGCACTGCAAGCCAAGCAGGCCATGATAAAAACCACCGATGTGATGCTTCACCAAGACACCTCTATCTGGGTTTTTGTCGAAGGAACGCGCAATTTGGGCCGCGGCCTGCTTCCCTTCAAAAAGGGGGCGTTTCAGATGGCTATCAATGCCGGTGTTCCCATCATCCCCGTGTGCTGTAGCAATTACAAAAACACCATGCAGCTCAACCGATGGCACAGTGGCTCTGTGGTGATCAGGGCGTTGGAACCTATCTCTACAGCGGGTATGACGTTAGACGATATGCCTGCCCTCATGGAGCGTTGCCGCGAACAAATGCTGGCCTGTCTGGAGACGCTGGATTCACAGTCAATTTAGTGGTGGCCTGTTCGATGCAATAGAGGGGTAAAAGCCCTTTGGTTTCCCTTTTCCCATGCGCCACAAAGGGGGAAACAACTGGACTGCGTGGCGGACGTAGGCATATACTGAATTCGAGAATCTGCTGCTAGGGATTCAGGTTTGTTGTTAGTTCCCGGAGGTCTTATGGACGCCATTGGAAACCACGTAGCCCGCCACGCCCGCAATCGCGAAGAAGAGATGACTCTGGATGAGTATCTTGCCGAATGCAAGCGCAGTCCTCTCACCTATGCCACAGCGGCGGAGCGCATGCTTGCAGCAATTGGCGAGCCAGAGCTGTTGGACACGCGGAACAACCCGCAGCTCTCGCGCATCTTCGCCAACAAACTGATCAAGGTCTACCCCGCATTCTCTGAGTTTTACGGCATGGAAGACGCCGTTGAACAAGTGGTGAGTTACTTTCGACATGCGGCTCAGGGGCTGGAGGAGCGCAAACAAATTTTGTACTTGCTCGGCCCTGTTGGCGGTGGAAAAAGTTCGCTTGCCGAGCGGCTCAAACATCTGATGCAGCAGGTGCCGTTCTATGCCATCAAGGGCTCCCCGGTCAATGAAAGCCCCTTGGGCCTGTTTGATGCCTTGGAGGATGGGCCCGTGCTGCAGGAAAACTATGGCATTCCGCCACGCTACTTGCAGCGCATTCTGTCGCCATGGGCTGTGAAGCGGCTTGATGAGTACGGTGGCGACATTCGCCAGTTTAAGGTGGTCAAGCGCTACCCCAATACGTTGCGCCAGATTGGTGTGGCCAAGACAGAGCCGGGCGACGAGAACAACCAGGACATTTCGTCGTTGGTGGGCAAGGTCGACATTCGGAAGTTAGAGAGCTTTTCACAGGATGACCCGGATGCCTACAGCTTCTCTGGGGGGCTATGCTTGGCCAATCAGGGGCTGCTGGAATTTGTGGAAATGTTCAAAGCGCCCATCAAGGTTCTCCACCCCTTGCTGACGGCAACCCAAGAAGGAAATTTCAAAGGCACCGAAGGGTTTGGAGCCATTCCATTTGATGGCGTGGTGCTGGCGCACAGCAATGAAAGCGAGTGGAAGGCTTTTCGCAACAACAAACACAATGAAGCGTTTTTGGATCGCATCTACATCGTCAAAGTGCCGTACTGTTTGCGGGTAAGCGAAGAAATCAAGATCTACGAAAAATTGATCCGCGATTCGTCATTGGGCAAGGCCAAGTGTGCACCAGGCACGCTAAAGATGATGAGCCAGTTTGCGATTCTCACCCGGCTCAAGGAGCCCGAAAACTCCAGCCTGTACAGCAAGATGGAGGTCTACGATGGCGAGAGCCTGAAGGACACAGATCCGCGAGCCAAGAGCTACCACGAGTACCGGGACTACGCCGGAATGGACGAGGGTATGACGGGTGTGTCCACCCGTTTTGCTTTCAAAATTTTGTCGAAGGTGTTCAATTTTGACAGTGCGGAGGTTGCGGCCAACCCGGTTCACCTGATGTATGTGCTGGAACAGCAAATTGAGCGCGAACAATTTCCGGCCGATCTGGAGCAGAAGTACACCGGATTTATCAAGGAGTTGCTTGCTCCACGCTATGCGGAATTCATTGGCAAGGAAATTCAGAAAGCGTATTTGGAAAGCTACAGCGAGTATGGGCAAAACATTTTTGACCGATACGTCACTTACGCAGACTACTGGATTCAGGACAACGAATACCGCGATACGGACACGGGCGAGGTGTTCGATCGAGGTGCCCTGAACGCGGAGTTGGAGAAGATTGAGAAGCCAGCAGGTATTGCAAATCCCAAGGATTTCCGCAATGAAATTGTCAACTTTGTGCTGAGGGCGCGGGCCAATAACCAAGGCAAGAACCCGGCATGGACTAGTTACGAGAAATTACGCCAGGTGATTGAGAAAAAAATGTTCTCGAACACCGAGGAGTTGCTGCCTGTGATTAGCTTCAACGCCAAAGCCAGTGCGGACGAGGCTAAAAAACACGAAGACTTTGTGACGCGGATGGTGGAAAAAGGGTACACATCCAAGCAAGTGCGCTTGCTGTGTGAGTGGTACCTCAGGGTACGCAAGAGTTCGTAAGGAGTTTGTCGCGAAAGGTTGAAAATGGCTCTGCAAATTGTTGACCGCCGATTGGCGGGAAAAAACAAGTCCATTGGCAATCGGGAAAGGTTTTTGCGTCGGCATCAGGAGCAGATCCGTGAGGCCGTACGCAAGGCGGTGACGGGCCGCGGCATTCGCGACATGGAGCAGGGTGAGAGCGTAACCATCCCGAAAAAGGACATCAGCGAGCCCGTTTTTCACCATGGGCAGGGGGGCTCTCGCGACACCGTGCATCCTGGAAACACGGATCACCTGCGCGGCGACCGCATCAAACGCCCACAGGGCGGAGCGAATGGCGGAAGTGGGCAGGCCAGCGATACGGGAGAAGGTGAAGATGATTTCGTCTTCACACTGAGCAAAGAAGAGTTTATGCAGGTGTTTTTCGAAAACTTGGCTCTCCCGCATCTGATGCGCAGCCAGATTGGCGAAACACCTGAATGGAAAACCCATCGAGCCGGCTATACGCGTGACGGCACGCCTAACAATCTGCATATCCTTCGCTCCATGCGCGGAGCACTGGGACGAAGGCTGGCACTGGGCAGCGGCACACGGCGCGAGTTGGTGCACCAGAAGTCGCTACTGGCGCGACTTGAACGCGCGCCACTGGAGCATGAGAGTGAGATTCGCCACTTGCGTCAGGAGATTCTCGAATTGGAGCTCCGAATCAAGAAAATTCCGTTTTTGGATCCGGTCGATTTGCGTTTCCGGGGGCGTGTCAAAACCCCAATACCGACCTCCAAGGCGGTCATGTTTTGCCTGATGGATGTATCTGGCTCCATGGACGAAGGGCGCAAGGGGCTGGCCAAGCAGTTCTTCATTTTGCTGTACCTGTTTTTGACCCGCCATTACGAAAAAATTGATATCGTCTTCATTCGTCATCACACGCAAGCGCAAGAGGTGGATGAGGATACCTTCTTCCATGCCACAGAGAGTGGCGGCACGGTGGTCAGCAGTGCATTGGAATTGATGCAAAAAATTCTAGGGCAACGCTACCCAGCAGCCGAATGGAATATCTACGGTGCGCAGGCCAGTGATGGCGACAACTTCAGCAATGACAATGGTCGCTGCCGCGAAATCCTTCACGACGCGCTGCTGCCGTTTTGCCGCTACTTTGCGTATGTGCAGGTTGCAGAAACCGAGCAAGACTTGTGGAGGGAATATTCCGAATTGGCGGAAGGTCACGCTAACTTTGCGATTCGCAAGGTCACTGAGCCCGAGCATATTTACCCGGTGTTTCGTGACTTGTTCAAGAAGGAAGGCGAAGCCGCATGAGCGATCCACTCCCCATCCTGGCGCCCCGCCCCATCGAGCAGCGGCATCTAGATGATCCGGCCCGCATACCTTCTGGCGGCGAGCGCCGAACGCGTGCGGTCCTGCAACAGCCCCTGCCGGCGCCACCACGGGCCAAAGAGCCATTGCCGGATGGCAGTGACTGGACCTTTGAGTTGATTGAACGCTACCACGGTGTGATTCGGGACACAGCTGCCCGATTCGGTTTGGACACATACGCCAACCAATTGGAAATTATTACGGCGGAGCAGATGATGGATGCCTACGCCAGTGTGGGCATGCCAATCAATTACCGGCATTGGAGTTACGGCAAGGAGTTCATCGCAACAGACAAACGTTACCGCCGCGGACACATGGGGTTGGCTTACGAAATCGTGATCAACTCCGACCCGTGTATCAGCTACTTGATGGAAGAAAACACCACGGCCATGCAAGCCTTGGTTATCGCCCACGCTGCATATGGGCACAACAGTTTCTTCAAGGGCAATTATTTGTTCCGCATGTGGACCGACGCGTCCAGCATCATCGACTACCTCGTGTTTGCGCGCCGCTACATCAGCGAGTGCGAGGAGCGCTATGGATTGGAAACCGTTGAGCTGTTTCTGGACTCCTGCCACGCGCTGGCCAACTTTGGAGTTGATCGCTATCGCAGGCCCAGTAAAAAGAGTTTGGCCCAAGAGTTATCTGCGCGGAAGTCCCGCGAAGCCTATGCTCAGCAGCAGGTAAATGAGTTGTGGAGTACGGTCCCGAAGGGAGAGAGCAAACCCGATGAAGTAACAGAGAGTCAGCGCTTTCCGCAAGAGCCGCAGGAAAACCTGCTGTACTTCATAGAAAAAAATGCGCAATTGTTGGAGCCCTGGCAGCGTGAAGTGGTGCGACTCGTGCGCAAGATTGCACAGTATTTTTATCCTCAGCGGCAAACCCAGGTGATGAACGAGGGCTGGGCTACCTTTTGGCATCACAGGCTGCTCAACACCATGTATGACGATGGATTTCTCTCCAATGGAATGATGCTGGAGTGGTTGGCATCGCACGCCAATGTGATATTTCAGCCCCCGGTGGGCCATCGGGCTTACAGCGGTATCAACCCCTATGCACTGGGGTTTGCCATGTACACCGACATCAAGCGCATCTGCGATGCCCCGACAGAGGAAGACCGGGCGTGGTTTCCAGACATCGCTGGAAGCCCGTGGTTACCCGCGCTGGACCACGCTATGCGCAACTTCAAAGACGAGAGCTTTATCGGGCAGTACTTGTCGCCAAAGTTGATGCGCGACATGCGGTTGTTTGCGATTCACGATGACGAAAAATTGGCTGAATTGCATATCTCCGCCATCCATGATGAATTGGGTTACCGCGAATTGCGCCAATCGCTATCGCAGCAGTACGACCTGGGCACTCGGGAGCCGAACATCCAGGTGTGGAACGTAAACCTGCGCGGGGATCGGACACTTACCTTGCGCCATTCGCAGTACCAAAACCGGCCTTTAGGAGACAGCACACTGGAGGTGCTCAAACACACCGCGCGGTTGTGGGGCTTTGGTGTCGCGCTCGAGAGTGTGAACAACGCGGGGGAGGTGACGCGAAAGTGGAATGTAGTGGCACCGGTTTAAACACAGTCTTGCTGCCGGCCCTGCCCAAGGCAAAGTAGCGCGCTTCGCACCAGCGGCGGGCAGCGACCCGATCGGTCGATGGTTGGGGCTCTACATCCCAGCGTAGTTGGGACCGCCGCTTCCTTCGGGGGTAACCCAAACGATATTTTGTGTTGGGTCTTTGATGTCGCACGTTTTGCAATGCACGCAGTTTTGCGCATTGATCTGCAATCGGTCTGTGTTGTCCTCGTTTTTCACATACTCATATACGCCAGCGGGGCAATAGCGGGCTTCAGGGCCTGCGTATTTGGCCAGGTTGATGCGCACGGGCACCGTTGCGTCTATCAGCGTCAGGTGGGCCGGTTGCTGCTCTTCGTGGTTGGTGTTGCTGATAAACACGCTGCTCAGACGGTCAAAGGTTAGCTTGCCATCAGGTTTGGGGTAAACGATAGGCGTGCATTCGGCAGCGGGCTTCAAATAGGCATGATCCGGCTTGTCTCTGCGCAGAGTCCAGGGGATGTGGCCGCGTAACACGAGCTGCTCAAATCCGTTCATGATCGTCGCCACGGTCAGGCCATACTTGAACCAGTTTTTGAAGTTTCGATCTTTGTTGAGCTCGGTGTGCAACCAGCTTTTCTCAAAAGCTTCCGGGTAGGCGCTCAATTCATCGTGTTGCCGGCCGGCAACAACTGCTTCAAATGCCGCTTCGGCCGCTTGCATGCCGGTCTTGATAGCGGCGTGGCTGCCCTTGATACGGCCTACATTCAGGTAGCCTGCGTTGCAGCCAATCAGACAGCCGCCAGGGAACACGGTCTTGGGCAACGCGTTGATGCCGCTGGCGTTGATCGCACGGGCGCCATAGCCCAAGCGCTTGGCGGTGACTTCACCCTTGTCGTTCTCAAAGTAGTAGCGCACGTTGGGGTGGGTTTTCCAGCGCTGAAATTCTTCAAACGGGCTGAGGTAGGGGTTGGCGTAGCCAAGACCCGTGACAAAGCCAAGTGCAACCTTGTTGCCTTCGAGGTGGTACAAAAATGCACCCCCGTAGGTGTCTGACTCCATGGGCCACCCGGCGGTGTGCATCACAAAACCAGGTTTGTGGCGGCTGGGGTCAATTTCCCACAACTCCTTGATTCCAATGCCAAAACTTTGGGGATCACGGCCTTCATCGAGGTGAAATCGGGCGATTAATTGTTTGCCCAAATGGCCTCGTGCGCCCTCAGCGAATACGGTGTATTTGCCCAACAGTTCCATGCCGAGTTGGAAGCTCTCCATGGGTTCGCCGTCTTTGCCCACACCCATATTGCCTGTGGCTACGCCTTTAACGGATCCATCCTGGTTGTAGAGCACTTCGGCCGCAGTGAAGCCGGGGAAAATTTCAACGCCAAGGGCTTCGGCCTGTTCTGCCATCCATTTGGTAACCGCGCCCAAGCTGACGATGTAGTTTCCGTCGTTGTGGGCGAATGGCGGCAAGACGGCATTCGGAACGCGCACACCCGTTTTTTCGCCAAGAAAAACATAGGCATCGTCCGTAACAGGTTGGTTCAGTGGCGCGCCCAGTTCTTTCCAGTTGGGGATCAGCTCCGTGAGGGCCTTGGGGTCCATGATCGCGCCAGACAGGATGTGTGCGCCTGGCTCCGAGCCTTTTTCCAGCACCACTACAGAGACTTCTTTCCCTTGGTCAGCTGCCATCTGCTTGATTCGAATAGCCGTCGCCAGACCACCGGGCCCACCGCCAACGACGATCACGTCGTATTCCATGGATTCACGGGGGCCGAATTGAGCCAGAATTTCCTGGTTTGTCATGGGGTGTCTCGCTTAATAATGGGTGGTCTGCAGTGCAGTACCCGACCATAACGGTGCACTGAACAGTGGTGGAATTTTATTCGCTGAATTTACAAAAAAGAACGACCGTTCTTTTTATTTTGAGGAGGCACTCTAAATGGCTTACAGCATCGATCTTTCTGGGCGTGTTGCCTTTATTACTGGCGCTTCGGGCGGACTGGGGGCTCAGTTTGCCAAAACCATTGCCGCTGCTGGCGCCGCCGTAGTCCTGGCCAGCCGAAGAGTGGACAAGCTCAAAGAACTGCGCGCTGAAATCATCGGGGGCGGTGGGGACGCTCATGTGGTGGAGTTGGACGTGACCGACCATGACTCCATCAAGTCTGCTGTGGCGCATGCGGAGACAGAGGTGGGGTCCATCGACATCCTGATTAACAACTCGGGCGTGAGCACAACGCAGCGCCTGCAGGATGTTTCACCCGATGATTACGACTTCATGTTCAACACGAATGTGAAGGGTGCTTTTTTTGTGGCGCAGGAAGTAGGCAAACGTATGTTGGCTCGTGCCAAGGGTTCGGCTCCTGGAAGTTATACCGGCGGGCGTATTGTGAATATTGCGTCGATGGCGGGTATTCGGGTCTTGCCTCAAATCGGGGTCTACTGCATGAGCAAAGCTGCTGTCATTCAGATGACCAAGGTGCAAGCATTGGAATGGGGCAAGTTCGGAATCAACGTGAACGCCCTTTGCCCGGGATACATCGATACCGAAATCAACCACCACCACTGGCAAACAGATGCGGGTCAAAAGCTAGTCCACATGTTGCCCCGAAAGCGCATCGGCCATCCTCAAGACCTGGATGCCATTTTGATCACCCTGTGCTCAGACCAAAGCCACTTTATCAATGGAGCTGTGATTGCCGCTGATGATGGTTTTGGCGTTTGAGTATGCTGGTTTGAGCAATTTGGAGCCAGGGTGTTAGTTGGCATCCTGGCGGGCCTGGCAGCAGGTGCTTTGTGGGGCTTGGTGTTTGTTGCTCCGGCACTTGCTCCCGGTTTGGCAGCAGTGGATTTGGCTGCCGGGCGCTTTGTCAGTTTTGGTGTTGTTGCCCTCTTGGTCATGTTGCTTGCGCCCGGCAAGCATCACTGGCCCACCGCTAGTCAGGCAGCAGCCGCGCTGGGCCTCAGCGTGCTGGGCTTTTCGGGCTATTACTTGCTTCTGGTGTTGTCGATCCGCGATGCGGGAGTGGAGGTTCCCACACTGATCATTGGCACCATCCCTATTTGGGTGATGTTGTTGGGTAAGCCGGAGCATCTGTTGTGGCGCAGCTTGTTGCCTGGGCTGGTCCTCACCGTGTTGGGCGTGTTGTTGATGATGGTCTCAGAGACGGCGGGAGTATCGGCGCATGCCACGCAAGGCTGGGTGTATTGGCGGGGTATTGGTTTCGCGCTTTTGTCGATGGCCTGCTGGACTGCTTTTGCGGTGATGAATTCCGCTTGGCTCAGGCACCACCGAGAGGTGAAAGTGACTGATTGGGCCAACTGGCTGGGTGTGGCGTCCGGTCTTGGCGCCATCGCCGTTTGGTTGATGTTCGGAACGGAGTCAAAGGTACTGCTAGCTCAAGCAGATATTGCGCATTCAGCTATGGTTTGTGTAGCAACCGGTATTGGGTCGGCTTGGCTTGCCACGGTGCTTTGGAACATTGCCAGCCGCCACCTGAGTGCTAGTTTGTGCGGCCAATTAATAGTGAGCGAAACGCTATTTGCTTTGTTCTATGCGTTTGTGCTATATGGCGCGTGGCCCCAATGGCTGCAACTGGTGGCCAGCTTGGTATTTGTGCTGGGCATTGTTGCCTCCATCCGGGCGCATCGCTAGAAGGCTGGGCGCCAGGACGGGGCAGACCAATTACTTTGGCGCCAAGCGAATGGCTCCGTCCAGTCGGATGACTTCGCCATTGAGCATGTCGTTTTCAAAGATGTGCACAGCCAGCTTGGCGTAATCCTGAGGCGTGCCCAAACGCGATGGGAATGGCACACCAGCAGCCAGTGCGTCCTGCACTTCTTGGGGCATGCTGAACAGCATGGGAGTGCCAAAAATTCCGGGTGCAATTGTCATGTTACGGATGCCGTTGCGTGCCAGGTCGCGGGCAATCGGCAGGGTCATACCGACCACGCCGCCCTTGGAGGCGCTATAAGCCGCTTGACCAATTTGTCCGTCATAGGCCGCAACTGATGCAGTGGAAATCATCGCACCCCGCTCACCCGTCGCTTCAGGTTCATTTTTGCTCATGGCATCTGCGGATATACGAATCATGTTGAAGCTGCCAATCAGGTTGACCGTGATGGTCTTGCTAAAGGTGGACAGCGCATGCGCGCCATTCTTGCCAACGGTTTTCTCGGCAGGGGCGATGCCTGCGCAGTTGACCAAGCCCATGAGCTTACCCATCGAGACGGCCTTGGCAACCACTGCCTGGCCATCAGCCTCATTGCTTACGTCACATTTCACAAATGCACCGCCAATGTCTTTGGCGATCACTTCACCTTTTTCGACTTGCATGTCAGCAATCACTACCTTGCCGCCTTTCGCGGCCAGCATGCGGGCAGTGCCTTCGCCCAATCCGGATGCGCCACCTGTGACGATGAAAACTTTGCCTGCGATTTCCATTGAAGACTCCTTGGTTGGTTAAGTAGTTTGACGTTTACGTAAACGTCAATTATGACGCAGGGCCACGCGACTTCTTTGTAAGTGGGCCATGGCTAGAATTTATGCTGCTATACTTCGGCCTCTCGAATAATGTAGGCGCATAGCTCAGCTGGTTAGAGCACCACCTTGACATGGTGGGGGTCGTTGGTTCGAGTCCAATTGCGCCTACCAATTTTTCAGCATCTCCTGCTCCTAGGGTTATCCTAGGTCAATGCCGGGCGGTCACTCCCTAGAATGTGCTGCAGTGCAACACCATTTGGCTCCCACTACTAGTGTTGAGCGATCGCAATGCAAAAAACTGCTTCCAAAGATTCGAAAAAGTCCCAACGGGTTATCAAGAAGTACCCGAACCGTCGTCTGTACGATACCGATACCTCCACCTACATCACATTGGCTGAGATCAAGCAATTGGTGATGGACAGTGAAGTGTTTTCTGTAGTGGATGCAAAGTCGGGTGATGACATTACGCGCAGCATTTTGTTGCAGATCATTCTGGAAGAAGAGGCGAATGGTTCGCCCATGTTTACCACGCCCGTTCTCTCACACATCATTCGTTTTTATGGCCATGCCATGCAAGGAATGATGGGGGGGTATCTAGAGAAGAACATGCAGGCACTGATGGATATGCAGGTACCCATGGTGCAGGGTGTCATGAGCAACAATGTGTTCCAGCAAATGCAGGAACAAATGCAAAAACAAACCGAGCAGTTCCTCGGCACCTTTGGCCTGAAGCGCTAGGCGCATTCAGGTCTTTTCGGTGGGCGGGGCTGGTCTTATTGATACACAGATATGACAGACGTATTGACTCCCATCCATCCGGTGCAGGTTGCGCCTAAAGTCGGCTTCGTAAGCTTGGGATGCCCAAAAGCGCTGACCGACTCCGAACTGATCCTCACGCAACTGAGCGCAGAGGGTTATCAAACATCCAAGACCTTTAAGGGTGCGGATCTGGTAATCGTGAATACCTGTGGCTTTATTGATGATGCCGTCAAGGAAAGCCTGGATACCATCGGCGAGGCACTGGCTGAAAACGGCCGCGTCATCGTTACTGGATGCCTCGGTGCCAAGACCACTGACGGTGGTGAAAACATGGTGCGCCAGATGCATCCCAAAGTGTTGGCGGTCACTGGCCCGCACGCTACGCAAGAAGTCATGGATGCGGTGCATCTGAACCTCCCCAAACCTCATGATCCGTTTCTGGATCTAGTGCCGCAGTCCTTTGGCGTGGCAGGAATTAAGCTCACGCCGCGTCACTACGCGTATTTGAAAATCAGCGAGGGCTGCAACCACCGCTGCACTTTCTGCATCATTCCCAGCATGCGCGGTGACTTGGTTTCTCGACCGATTGGTGATGTCTTGATGGAGGCGAAAGCACTGTTCGAAGGCGGGGTGAAAGAGCTGCTGGTGATAAGTCAGGACACCTCGGCGTATGGCGTGGATGTGAAATACCGTACTGGTTTCTGGGATGGAAAGCCGGTAAAAACCCGTATGTTGGAGCTGGTCCAGTCGCTGGGTGACATTGCCGAGCCCTATGGTGCTTGGGTGCGTTTGCATTATGTGTACCCCTATCCCAGCGTAGATGACATTGTTCCTTTAATGGCCACGGGCCGTGTACTTCCGTACCTGGATGTACCGCTGCAACATAGCCATCCTGATGTGCTGCGCCGCATGAAGCGCCCCGCCAGCGGCGAGAAGAATCTGGATCGTTTGCAACAATGGCGTGAAGCCTGTCCCGAGCTTGTGGTGCGTAGCACATTCATTGCGGGCTTCCCCGGTGAAACCGAAGCCGAGTTTGAGCATCTGCTGGACTTCATTCGGGAAGCTCAGATTGACCGCGCAGGCTGCTTTGCCTATAGCGCCGTGAATGGCGCAACCGCCAATGACTTGCCTGGCATGCTGCCAATTGAACTGCGTGAAGAGCGACGTGTGCGTTTCATGGCTGTGGCGGAGGAAGTATCTGCTGCGCGACTGCAGCGCCGCGTGGGCTCGGTGATGCAGGTCTTGGTGGATTCTGCTCCTGCGATGGGGCGTAAAGGTGGTGTAGGCCGCAGCTACGCGGATGCGCCTGAGATTGATGGTGTGGTGCGTTTACTTCCACCCGAAAAAATCAGCAAGACATTGAAGGTCGGTGAGTTCACCAAGGCGCGCATAGTAAGTGCACAAGGACACGATCTGGTGGCCTTGCCCATTTGATTTCTATGCCACCGACCCAAGCAACAACAGGTCAGTGGCATGAATCAAACAGGCAAAAAAAAGCCGCTGTTTTCACAGCGGCTTTTACATATCTACATTACCATTGTTGGTGCCCAGAAGAGGACTCGAACCTCCACGAAGTTACTCGCTAGTACCTGAAACTAGTGCGTCTACCAATTCCGCCATCTGGGCATCTCAGGAAAGAGAGAAGTATATCAAAAATTTAAGCGCCAACAGCAGCTTGCTGGAAGAAGTTGAGGGAGTGGTGCAGGGGCATCGCGACGGGCACGGTTTTGTTTCCCGTGATGATGGGGCCTCTGACATTTATCTTCCCCCCAATGAAATGCGTGCCGTGCTCCACAAGGATCGCGTCAAGGTACGCATCGTTCGGAGTGATCGGAAGGGACGCCCTGAGGGGCGTGTCGTAGAGATCGTGGAGCGTTCTACCCAGCCCATCATTGGCCGTCTCTTGCAAGAGAGCGGTGTATGGTTGGTCGCGCCTGAAGACAAGCGTTACGGCCAGGATGTTCTAATCCCCAAAGGGGCGACCAGTGCGGCTAAACCGGGGCAAGTTGTTGTCGTCGAATTGGTTGAGCCTCCTGCATTATTCGGTCAACCTGTTGGGCGCATCAAAGAGGTGTTGGGTGAGGTAGACGATCCCGGCATGGAGATTGAAATTGCCGTGCGCAAGTACAGCGTGCCCCACGAGTTTTCAGATGCGTGTATTGCGTTAGCCCGAACGCTACCTGACAAAGTGCGCCCCCAAGACAAGTTGCAGCGCGTCGACCTTACCGATATTCCACTGGTCACTATCGATGGCGAAGATGCGCGCGACTTTGATGATGCGGTGTACTGTGAACCAGCAACCAAAGGGCGCGGAAAAACTGCTCTAAAGGGCTGGCGTCTGTTGGTGGCCATTGCAGATGTAAGCCACTATGTGGAGACAGGTTCAACGATTGACGTGGACGCCTACGATCGCGCCACCAGCGTGTATTTTCCGCGCCGGGTAATTCCCATGCTGCCCGAGAAACTCTCTAACGGCTTGTGTTCCTTGAACCCTGAAGTTGAGCGTTTATGCATGGTGTGCGATATGTTCGTCACCGAAGAGGGTGAGGTCGATGCTTATCAGTTTTATCCTGCAGTGATGTGGAGCCACGCGCGCTTTACGTATACCGAAGTGGCTGCAATTTTGGGTAACACACGTGGGCCAGAGGCAAGCAAGCGGCGGGATCTTGTGCCGCAGTTACTAGACTTGCATGGTGTGTATCAAGCGCTTCTGAAGTCGCGTCACAAGCGCGGTGCGGTTGACTTTGAAACCACCGAAACGCAAATCGTATGCGACGAAAACGGACGCATCGAAAAAATCGTACCGCGCACCCGCAACACCGCCCACCGGTTGATTGAAGAGGCTATGTTGGCCGCTAACGTGTGTAGCGCGGATTTCATTGCGCAAAACAAGCATTCCGGTTTATTCCGAGTGCACGAAGGCCCCACGCCGGAAAAGCAGGAAACCCTGCGCAATTACCTCAAAGCCAGCGGCATAGGCTTGAGTATTAGTGACAAGCCTTCGCCAGGCGAGTTCCAAGCCATTGCCATGGCCACCAAAGATCGGCCGGACGCGCAACAAATCCACTCGATGTTGTTGCGTTCCATGTCGCAGGCGATTTACACGCCAATCAACAGTGGTCATTTCGGGTTAGCGTTTGATGCCTATACCCACTTCACCAGTCCGATCCGTCGTTACCCCGATCTGCTGGTGCACAGGGTAATTAAGGCGATTTTGGCCAAGGCCAAGTATCAGTTGCCGACGTTGCCGACACCTGGCGAGGCGCACGCCAAGTTGGCACGCCGTTTAGAGAAAAACCTGGCCAGCCGCGTGGTAGAGCCGGGTACCAAGCCCAAGAAAATGAATGCCGAGGGCATGGCTTGGCAGGCTGCCGGCTTGCACTGCAGTGCCAACGAGCGCCGAGCTGATGAGGCAAGCCGTGACGTGGAGGCTTGGCTTAAGTGCAAATACATGCGCGAGCACTTGGGCGAGGAGTACTCTGGAGTGGTCAGCTCGGCCACCACTTTTGGCCTGTTTGTGACACTGGACGCGATGTATGTTGAGGGTTTGGTGCACATCACGGAGTTAGGCGGGGAGTATTTTCGCTTCGACGAATTGCGCCAAGAATTGCGTGGAGAACGCACAGGTATTCGCTATGCCATTGGGACGCGGGTGCGCATTCAAGTAAGTCGTGTTGACCTGGATGGCAGAAAGATTGACTTCCGATTGGTACAAGAAGGCCAAAGCTTGCAGCCGCGTGCTGTGGCTGACAAGAGCATGCGGGAAGTCAAGGGGCGGCCAGAGTTCGCTGACCGGGTGGACTCGGATGTCGGTGCTGCGTTCAAGGGTAAAGCGCTACAGCGAGCTGCGTCCAAAGCCTCGCGCAGCGCACGGACGAATGACAAAGCCACTGGCACTTCGAAGAAAATGACCAAGAAACAACGGCGATAAGTGCCAGTGGCCGCCCGTTGTAACCCATAGATGGCGATGAAGTCTGCGGTGCTATATAAAAGATAGCTGCTTGCGCATGCTGGACTTGGGCTAGGTGCTTATTTGGCTTGGATTCTTGCAGCCAGACTAGGTGATGTCAGTGATGTTCCCGCAGGCCATTGGTCCGCCACTTGTCCTTGTCGGTAGCAAGCGTTGCTGGCGGCCTCGAAACTGTTTTGCCCCTGAGCCATCAGGCTTCCAAGCAGGCCGGCCAGTACATCGCCCGTGCCAGCCGTGGCCAGTCTGGCATTGCCCGTCGGGTTGATGTGGGGCACCTCTTTGGGGTTGGCGATGATGGTTCCAGATCCCTTGAGAACGACCGTGCATTGGAAGGTGTGGGCCAGTTCTTGTGCGCTGACAAGACGGTTTTTTTGCACATCAGCGGTGCTGCAGCCCAGCAGTCGCGCAGCCTCCAACGGGTGGGGTGTTAGTGCAGTGGTTCCCATCGGGCGTGCAGCCAGCGCTGGGCGCCAGTCGGGAAATTGTGCCAGTGCGTTCAACGCGTCAGCATCGAGTACCAATTGCCTGGCCTCAGCAAGAAGGCGGGGGATATGGATGCCAATGGCACTGCCGCCACCGCACCCCGCCACCACAGCCATCTGGGCTATGGCGAGGTTTTCCACACTGCTTTGCATGAGCCCAGGGTAGGTTGCGAAAACAGCATCGTGATCACCGGGGGCCAATAACGATAGATAGACACGTCCTGCACCACTGTGCAGGGCAGCTGTGCCTGCTAGTAGGGCGGCCCCTACCATGCCAGTAGCGCCTCCTATAACGGCTACATCGCCAAAGTTGCCTTTGTGAGACGCATGCAGGCGCGGCAATTCGCGTAGGCCTGTGTTTAGCCAGGCATCAGGCGACGCAAAGAAGGTGTGCTCTAGTTCATTTAGCCAAATATCGCCGCAAACATCGCGACCATGGGCGGTGAAGAGGCCGGGTTTTAGGGCCAGAAACGAAAGTGTGGCACGCGCCCGTACGCATGCCCCCGGGGCGTGGCCAGTTTCCGCGATCAAGCCACTGGGCACATCTGCGGCAATTATGTGCCCGTTGCCACTTAGCATTGTCTGTATAGCCGCTAGTGGAGCGCCAGTGGGCGCTTCACGCAGGCCGATGCCCAAGAGTGCATCAATACACACGTCCCACTGAGTTGGCGGCCCATGGTGGATGGCGACTCCTGAGGCTTGAGCTCGTTGGAGCGATGCCGCTGCATCGGTTGGCAGTGGCTGGGGAGAGTCTGGCAAGGACAGCCATACCTTTTTGCCCCAGTGTTGTAGGTGGATGGCGGCTTCGAAACCGTCCCCTCCATTATTGCCGCGACCGCAGGCAACCCACACGCTCTGGGCATGCGGAGCGTAAGCTAATGTGAGTTGCGCCAAGGCCAGTCCTGCACGCCGCATCAGGGTATGGGCGGGGAGGGTACTGGCGAACTGGACCTCAACTGCGCGTAACGCTGCTGTGCACAGCAGCGGGTAGGGTGTGTTGCTAAGGGGTCCCTGGGGACCCAGTACCCACTCAGAATTCGTAGGCATCGCCTTCTCGGGCCAATCGTATGTCCATGCCAGTTGCCAACGCGGCATTGGTGGCTAGCGCATCGGCGAATACCTGTTCGAGTGTATCGTCGCTGCGCGTCGGTTCGTGGTGGGTGCAGTACAGAACCTTAGCTCCCGCGTGATGCGCGCTGACAATGCTGGTGCTGAACGTGCCGTGTCCCCATCCTTGTTTTGCAGGGTATTCTGTATCGGTGTAGGAGCTGTCCGCGATATAGACGTCCACACCAAGGATGGCCTGCTGGATGGACCTTTGTTTCTCATCCACGAACACCTGGTACTCGGCATGCGCCTCATCACTGGGTGCATAGATGTTGTAGGGCGGCTCGTGGTCGCCAGTGAAAAAAACCGATTTGCCGTTGCATTCGATGCGGTAGCCAAAATTGATAACCGGGTGATTCAGCAAGTAGGGTGTCACGGTGGCGGAACCAATCTGAATGGGTTGTTCCGGCATCAGGGTGACATATTCAATCTTCGCTTTCATCTCGGCTTCTCGCACTGGAAAGTAGCTGTACTGCAACTGAACTGCCATCACTTGTTCTATTCCTTTGCCCGAGACCGGGTCAAAGCAACCATGCAGGCGTAAGGTGTTGCCTGGAATGAAGTTGGGGATGAAAAAGGGTAAGCCTTGGATGTGATCCCAATGGGAGTGAGTGATCAACACGTTGGCGGTGACGGGCAACTCGGCCAGCAGGGTTTGCGACAACGGGAAAATGCCGGTGCCTGCGTCCAAAATGATGAGTTCGTTGTTGTCGGTGCGTATTTCAATGCATGTGGTGTTGCCACCATAACGGACGGTTTTGGGACCCGGCGAAGCAATGGATCCACGAACACCCCAAAACTTCACCTTCATGTTGTCTCCTTCACAGTTTGGCAAAAACCTGAGCTTCTGCAAACAGGGTGTCCAGGTCGCCCATGGATGCAATCACCGCGTTCAGATCGCCGCCTAGGCGTTTCTGTACTGTATCGGGCAGCTCTTCCACTTTGTGGTTGCCCGCAAAGCCGTACTGCAACTTTTTGCTGATCTGATTTGCTGCAAACACACAGGCAATCATGTCTGTGTCCTTGAGGTCCTCCACGCGCTGGTGCAATATGGTATTAATCAAATGGGGCGCAAACCGCCATTTCTCGGCCAGCATAGCGCCAACGACAGCGTGGTCTGTACCGACGGTGATTTGCAGTGCCGCGTGGAGCGATGTTTGATTCTGCGCGCTGATTAGCAACGCAGCCCGAAACTCGGTGGGCATGAACTGGGCAAACACCACTTTGCCAAAATCGTGGAGCAATCCCGCAATAAAGCAATCCATGGGTTCTGCATCGTCCACTTTGAGCGCCAGCTGCTTGGCTATGCCCGCAGTGGCCAGTGAATGCAACAAGTACTGCTGCACATCAAACCCTGCTGCGTTGTCTTTTGGCATCATGCCGATAGCGGCAATGCTCAACGCGAGGTTTTTGACGGTGTTGAAGCCCAAATACACGACGGCGTGCCCAATCGACGTAATTTGCTTGGGCAGACTGTAGTAAGCCGAGTTAACAACCTTGAGTATCTTGACGGTGACCACGGGGTCTTTGTCGATAACGTCAACCAGGTCTTTCGGGGTACTGTTGACGTCGCGAGTGAGTTCCAAAATGCGTTGCACGCTTTTTGGGAAAGCGGGCATGCCATCAACCGCGGCCGTCAGTTTTTGCGAAAGCTCAGGACTCATGGATAAACACCCTTTTAGCGCATTGTGTCAGCACTGGCGGCGCCCACAAATTTTTTTAACGGAGAAAACGGGTCGGCAAAAAGGGTGTGGTTGTCAATGCTGAAGGCTGCCCGGAAACTTGATCGGCCAACATCCGGGCCGAACCGCAGGCCCACGTCCAGCCGCAGGCGCCGTGACCGATATTGAGGGATAAATGGGTTAGTCCGCTTTCTCCAATGGCGGGTAGTCCATCGACGATGGTGTGGCGCGTACCGTGCCAGACTTGGGTTCCGGCAGGGTAATTGGCCGCTCCAGGGAAATACCGATCCAAGGCGCGGTACATGGCGTTGACCACTTTTTCATCCTTCATTGTCGGCTTATGGCCTAGCTCCGCTCCGGCACTAACGCGGATACGGTTACCTAAGCGGTTGATGGTCAGGTCATCATGTATGTCGTGCACTGCACTCCGCGGTGCATTCAATGGCTCGCGCACAGCCACACTCAAGGCATACCCATGCAGCGCCACCATGGGGATGTGCAAAGGATGCTTAACCAACAAATGCAGTGGTGCCTGGCCAGTGCACAGCACAACATGGTCAGCCGATATGACTTCGGTTCCTTGGGCGTTTGCGACTGTGAGGGATGGTCGTGGTTGCAAGCTAAGTTCTTGAACCTCCGCTCCGAACTGGAATTTGACCCCCATTTTCTGGGTAATGGCTTTCAGTTCCAAAGCGAATTGCCGGCAGTTGGCAACTTGGTCGCCGGGAAGCCACAGGGCGGCGTGAAAGGGGGGCTCAGCGTGCAAGGAAGGTTCCTGTTTGCGCGCCTCTTCGGGGCTCAATGTTTTGCAAGCGATGCCCTGGCTTTTCAGGGCCTCTAAAGTCAGTTCTAAGTGTTGCAGCGCTTGTTCGGTGCGCAAAAGTACCAGTTGCCCTTCACTGCGCTCTATCTCCATCTGGAAGATTTCAACGATATGCTGCAAGCGTTCTGCGCTAAAACGGCCCAAAGCCTGCCCGCTGATGATTCGCCCTTCGCGTTTGTCGTGACCGTTGGCTCTTGTCCAACGCCACAGAGACTTTATTTCATGCAACGAGCGCCATGGTCTTCGGGTCAACCTAAGTCCAGTACCCAAAAACCGCTTTATGACATTTCCCGTTTCAACGGGAAATGCAAATGGAAGAAGCATGCTAGGTGCTACCAGACCGCCGTTTGCAAAGCTGGCTTCCTCGCAAGCCGCTGCAGACTTGTCCAAAACGGTGACGGCATGGCCATCCACAGCCAGCTCATAGGCCGTGGCAATACCAATGACACCGGCGCCTACTACTATTATTCTCATCGTTACTTTCTGGGACTCTGTCAAGAATTATGCGCTTCTGAAGGTCATGATTTTTTCACAAGCGCATTGGCAATTCGCGGCCAAGTCTGTGTTTGTGTGCGAAAAATTCCGCAATAGATGGGTTTTTCTCGCGAAGCCTGCGTGATAGAATCGAACGGCTTTGCTGGGATTGCATCCGCGCCTAGCATTAGCAATCACAAACCGGTCCAGCCAAGGTGTTGCAACTGTGAACGCAGGAGCGATGAGCGGATCGGATTTAAGACCTAACCTTTGGAGTTAATTATGGCAGTTACTATGCGAGAAATGCTGGAAGCAGGCGTTCACTTTGGACACCAAACCCGTTTCTGGAATCCCAAGATGGCCCCGTTCATCTTTGGTCACCGCAACAAAATTCACATCATCAACCTGGAAAAGTCTTTGCCGATGTTCCAGGATGCAGCCAAGTTTGTCCGCCAACTGTCTGCTAAGCGCGGCACTATTCTCATGGTGGGAACTAAGCGCCAAGCTCGAGAAATTGTCTCTGCTGAAGCTCAGCGTGCCGGCGTGCCCTTTGTAGACCAGCGCTGGTTGGGTGGCATGCTGACCAACTTCAAAACTGTAAAGACTTCCATCAAGCGTCTGAAGGACATGAAAGTTCAGCAAGAAGCTGGTCTGGACAGTATGAGCAAAAAAGAACAGTTGATGTTTGCCCGTGAGCTGGAGAAGCTGGAAAAAGACATAGGCGGTATTCAGGATATGAACACCTTGCCAGATGCAATTTTTGTGATCGACGTGGGCTACCACAAGATTGCTATTGCAGAAGCCCGCAAACTAGGTATTCCTTTGATTGGTGTGGTGGACTCCAACCATTCCCCCGAAGGTATCGACTACGTGATCCCTGGCAATGACGACTCCTCGAAGGCAGTTGCACTGTACGCCCGTGGTATTGCCGACGCGATTTTGGAAGGACGTGCCAATGCAGTTGACGACGTGGTCAAGGCAGTCTCTGCTGAAAGCGAAGATGAATTCGTTGAAGTGAGTGAAGCCGCCGCCTAAGCGCCGGGTCACCCTTCAAAAGGGGGCTTTGTTGCCCCTTTTTTTTAGCTTTTAATTAAACTATTGAATTACGGAGAATTGAAATGGCAGCAATTACAGCAAGCATGGTGGCGGAACTGCGTGGCAAAACTGATGCGCCCATGATGGAGTGTAAAAAGGCACTGACTGAGGCTGAAGGCGATATGGCAAAAGCGGAGGAGCTGCTGCGAGTCAAGTTGGGTAGCAAGGCTGGAAAAGCTGCAGCCCGTGTCACAGCTGAAGGCGTGGTCGCTACCAGCATGAACGGAGCCACTGGCGCGTTGATCGAGGTGAATTGCGAAACCGACTTTGTGACCAAGAACGACAGCTTCTTGGCTTTAGCCAACGCTGCCGCAGCCCTGGTTGCCAAGCATAACCCTGCCGATGTTGCGGCGCTCTGCGCTCTGGCTTATGAGCAAGACGGTTTTGGCCCCACATTGGAAGATGTGCGCAAGGGGCTGATTGGAAAAATCGGTGAAAACATGACGTTCCGCCGCTTCAAGTATTTTGACGGCTCCACCAAATTGGCTTCTTACCTTCACGGTACGCGGATAGGCGTGGTTGTCGAGTTTGAAGGCGAAGAAATGGCCGCCAAGGATGTAGCCATGCACGTAGCCGCGATGAAGCCCGTGTCCCTGTCGTCGGACCAAGTGCCTGCCGAGTTGGTGGAGCGTGAGCGTTCTGTTGCAGCGGCCAAAGCTGCAGAAGATGCTGCTGTGGCAACAGCGGCTGGCAAGCCCGTACAGTCACCCGAAATCGTGGCTAAGCGAATTGACGGTGGTGTGCAGAAATTCCTCAAAGAAGTGTCCTTGTTCAACCAGCCTTTTGTGAAGAACGACAAGCAAACAGTGGAGCAAATGCTCAAGGGCGTCGGCACCACCGTCAAGGGTTTTACCTTGTACGTGGTTGGTGAAGGCATTGAGAAGAAAGTAGACGACTTCGCTGCCGAAGTTGCTGCACAAGTTGCCGCTGCCAAGCAAGCTGCCTAGTTTTTGACGTCTTCAATTTCCACCGCCTATCTTTCGGAGTTGCCAATGAGCCAAGACCGCCCTGCCTATAAGCGTATTTTGCTCAAGCTGTCGGGCGAGGCGCTTATGGGTGATGACCAGTTCGGCATCAACCGCGACACTATTGTTCGGATGGTGGATGAAATTGCCGAAGTCACCCGAATGGGTGTCGAGGTTGCGGTGGTAATTGGTGGTGGCAATATCTTTAGAGGCGTTGCTGGCGGCTCTGTTGGCATGGACCGAGCCACTGCCGATTACATGGGCATGCTGGCGACGGTGATGAATGCTCTTGCCTTGGGTGACACCATGAACAAGGCAGGACTCATTGCCCGGGTCATGTCTGCTATTGGTATTGAGCAGGTCGTTGAGCCTTATGTGCGCCCCAAAGCTTTGCAATATTTGGAAGAAGGCAAAGTTGTGATTTTTGCTGCTGGAACCGGCAATCCTTTCTTCACGACCGATACTGCCGCGGCCCTGCGTGGTGCGGAAATTGGGGCTGAGATTGTCCTTAAAGCCACCAAAGTGGATGGAGTCTATAGTGCAGACCCAAAGAAGGATCCATCAGCCACGCGTTATTCGAAAATCACTTTCGATGCGGCCATGAGCCAGAACCTTGGCATTATGGATGCCGCTGCATTTGCACTTTGCCGTGACCAAAAATTGCCTATCAAGGTCTTTTCAATTTTTAAACACGGTGCATTGAAGCGCGTCGTGATGGGTGAGGACGAAGGCACATTGGTCTACGTTTGATTTATCTAGCAGATCCATTCGCCTGCACCCAAGGAAGTCATCATGTCACTAACCGATATCAAAACCACCCTTGAAAACAAGATGGATCAATCCATCGCGGCGTTTAAGAACAACTTGACAAAAGTTCGTACCGGGCGTGCCAACCCAGCGCTGCTGGATACAGTGCAAGTTGATTACTACGGGTCGATGTTGCCCCTGAGTCAAGTTGCGAACCTGTCCTTGATCGATGCACGTACGATCAGTGTGCAGCCTTGGGAAAAAGGCATGGGCGCCAAGATCGAGAAAGCCATCCGTGAAAGTGACCTCGGTTTAAATCCTTCCAGCATGGGTGATTTGATTCGGGTGCCCATGCCAGCGATGACGGAAGAGCGGCGACGCGAATTGACCAAAGTAGTTCGTTCAGAAGGCGAGGCGGCCAAGATTGCAGTACGCAACCTGCGCCGTGATGCGAACGAGGCCGTAAAAAAGCTCGTGAAAGACAAATTGGCCTCTGAAGATGACCAAAAGCGCTCGGAAGCAGATGTACAAAAACTCACCGACCGGCATATTGCAGAGGTGGATAAGCTCGTCGCGTCCAAAGAGCAAGACATCATGGCGGTTTGAATCCGTCACTTTATGGCGCACCCCGATGCCGGGCTACACCATGTAGCCATAGTTATGGATGGCAACGGACGTTGGGCATCCAAGCGTTTCTTGCCGCGCATTGCCGGGCACAAGCAAGGCGTTGATACCCTCAAGAGGATTGTGCGCGCTTGTGCCCAGCGGAAAATCGCCGTCTTGACGGTTTTCGCTTTTTCTTCAGAAAATTGGAGCCGACCTGAAGATGAGGTTTCTGGGTTGATGGATTTGCTCGCAGGTGCACTGGCTCGCGAGGTATCTCAGCTTAAGCAAGATGGGGTGCGCCTGCACTTCGTGGGCGATCGGTCCGGCCTTTCGGAGCGGGTGCAGGCGGGTCTGGCACGCGCAGAACTCGAAACTGCCGATAACCGCTTGCTAACATTGAACGTGTGTTTTAACTACGGCGGCCGCTGGGAGATCGCCCACGCGGCAGCTCAATTGGCGCAACGTGGCGTACCGATTACAGTTGACTCTTTGTCCCAGGCTATGGCGCTAAGTGCCTCTGATCCCGATTTATTGATTCGCACCGGCGGGGAGTTCCGCTTAAGCAACTTCCTCCTTTGGCAGTCCGCCTATACCGAACTGTACTTCAGCCCAGCCTTATGGCCGGACTTTGACGATCAGGCACTGGACCAAGCGATTGCCGAATACCATGCGCGGGAGCGCAGGTTTGGGAAAACTTCCGCGCAATTGACGCCATCTAACGTTTCCCCATCATAAAAAGGACTGCCCATGCTGCGGCAACGAGTGATCACCGCAGTGCTGCTTTTGGCAGTTCTGCTTCCCGCTGTGTTTTACCCTCAACCTGCTGTGTTTGCTGCGGTCGCGGCTTTGCTCATCGCAGCCGGTGGTTGGGAGTGGGCCCGCTTGAACCAAATAGGCGCCATGGGTGCCTGGGCCACCGGAGCCTTCTGTGGTGTTGTCTGTATTGCATCCATGGTTTACGGCGGGGACGGCGGGCATGCTGGAGTTCTCTGGCTTACCGTAACCGCCATCTGGATTTTGGGTGGTAGTTGGTTGCTGGCCAGTGGTGCCGCGCGTTGGGCGTCAGTGCCCAAACCCATGCGATGGCTGGTCGGCGTGGCTTGTTTGTGTGCGGCCTGGCTTGCAGTCACGCAGGCCCGGGTCATTGGCATCAACTTCCTTTTTTCTGTCATGGTCCTGGTGTGGGTTGCTGACATCGGCGCGTACTTTGCGGGTCGCATGCTGGGGGGAAAGCTGTTTGCCAGAAAACTAGCGCCTTCCATCAGCCCTGGAAAAACTTGGGAAGGCGTTTTCGGCGGCTTGCTTGGTGTGGCGCTCTGTGCGGTGCTATGGATTCAGTTGGAACAGAGGGTAGTGTTAGACAGCGTTAGCATATTCAGTAAGCTACTCTCGCACGGTGTGCTCGTGATGGCCGTTGCTGTAGTGTGGCTGGTTGCATGGAGTGTGGTTGGGGATTTGGTCGAATCGCTATTCAAACGCAGCGCAGGCGCTAAAGACAGCAGCAACCTGTTGCCAGGTCATGGCGGCGTGTTGGATCGCCTGGATGCCTTGTTGCCCGTGCTCCCCATGGCCATGATGTTGCATTCGCTATGAACGCCCCATTTCGTCAGGTGGTCGTACTGGGCTCGACCGGATCCATTGGTGTGAACACCCTGGATGTCATTGGACGGCATCCCGCCAATTTTGGGGTCTTTGCACTCACGGCTTCCACCAATGTAGCGGTGATGTTGGAGCAGTGCTTGCGCCACCGCCCCAAGTTTGCCGTGATGGTGAGCGAGTCACATGCGCTGGAGTTGCAAATGCGCTTGCGGACAGCCGATGTATCTACCCAGGTATTGAGCGGTGCTGCAGCTCTTGAAACGATGGCAGCTCACCCCGACGCCGATACAGTTATGGCTGCCATAGTGGGCGCGGCCGGGTTGCCTTCCTGCATGGCCGCTGCTGGTGCAGGTAAACGCTTGCTATTGGCAAACAAAGAAGCATTGGTGGTGGGGGGGCAGTTGTTTATGGATGCCGTGCATGACGGCGGTGCCACTCTATTGCCCATCGACAGCGAGCACTCTGCGATTTTTCAATCTTTGCCCGAGAGCCGTGCCTTGTGGGCTAGCTCGGTGGATAAGATCATCCTGACGGCCTCTGGTGGGCCATTCCGAACCCGTTCGCCATCGACGTTGTGTGACGTTTCCCCTGAAGAAGCGTGCGCCCATCCCAATTGGGTGATGGGTCGAAAAATTTCGGTGGATTCGGCCACCATGATGAACAAGGCCCTTGAAGTCATTGAGGCGCGCTACCTGTTCGGAATGGCTCCCGACCGCATCGATGTGGTGATTCACCCCCAGAGCGTGATCCATTCCATGGTGCAGTTTGTCGATCATTCGGTGGTTGCGCAACTTGGCACACCCGACATGCGTGGCCCTATCGCTTATGGTTTGTCTTGGCCTCAGCGTGTTGTCTCGGGTGCTGCTGCCATTGATTTTTCCCAATTGGCGGGACTTAGTTTTGAATCGATTCAGTCGAATAACCACCAAGCACGCTTTCCCGGCCTGCAGTTGGCATGGGATGCGATGGCAGGCCCGCAGGGGACTACGGCAGTGCTGAATGCAGCCAACGAGATTGCGGTTGCTGCCTTTTTGAGCCGTCAGATCCGTTTCGACCATATTCATCAGGTGAACCAGGAGACAATGGCTGCATCACAGTTTGCGGCCCCTGTGTCTATTGGCGATCTATTGGAAATAGACCACTCTGCTCGACGTATTGCAGAGCAAGCGGCCCGCCGACTTGCGCACTGAACTCCAAGGATCGCCGCCATGCTAACCGTTGCCGCATTCATTTTTGCAATCGCTGTTCTGATTGCCGTGCATGAATGGGGTCACTACCGGATGGCCGTGGCCACTGGTGTGAAAGTGCTGAGGTTTTCCATAGGTTTTGGTCCCAAATTGTGGGGCAGGACTTCTTCGCGTACGGGGACAGAGTTTGTGCTTTGCGCCTTGCCCTTGGGTGGGTACGTCAAGATGCTTGATGGGCGCGAAGGCCCTGTCGACCCGTCAGAACTGCACAGGGCTTTTGAGACCAAGAGCGTCAGGACTCGGGCGGCCATTGTCGCGGCTGGCCCCATAGCGAACTTGGTTTTGGCGGTCTTGCTCTATAGTGTCGTTTATTGGGCAGGTTCGATACAGATGGACCCAGTGTTATCTCAGCCACTGGAGAATTCCTTGGCGGCCCAAGCGGGTTTTGCCGGAGGTGAACGCGTGTTGGCTGCAGGGACCGATGCGGATTCAATGGAGCCTGTGCGCTCGTTTGAAGATTTTCGCTGGTGGTTGACGCAGGCGGCGTTAGCAAAAACCAATTTGTTTGTTGAGTACCATGAATCTGTTACAGCCCAAGCCGAAACAGATTCAGTTGCACGCAAAACACTCAGTCTTGGGGACCTTGACACCCGTTTTGCGGATGCCAGTCTTTTTCGGGCCATCGGGTGGCAAGGTCCCCTGTCTGTTGCGCAGATTGGTGATGTCTTGCCTGGTGGCGCCGCTGCGATGGCAGGCCTACGAGCAGGTGACTTGGTAACTCATGTCAATGGTGTGGCCATTTCTGATGCGGCACAGTTGCGGGAGTTGATTCGGTCTTCAGGCGAACAGAATCCCATTGCAGTCCAGACTTGGCAATTGAATAGGGGTGGACACTTGCTGGCGCTGGCCATTACCCCCACCCGTGAATTGGTGGCGGGACAAGCAATTGGCCGCGTAAACGCCATGGTGGGTGCGGTGCCTGCGACAGTTGTTGTGCGCTACGGCTTTTGGGAGGGGTTTACGCGCTCATTGGACCGCACCTGGGAGGTGTCGTTATTGACACTGAAGATGATGGGCAAGATGGTGGTTGGGGAGGCTTCCCTCAAGAATCTGAGTGGCCCGCTGACAATTGCGGACTATGCTGGTAAGTCTGCGGCAGTGGGGTGGTCTCAATACTTGGTGTTTTTGGCACTCATCAGCATCAGCTTGGGCGTACTCAATTTGCTGCCCATACCCGTCCTCGATGGAGGGCACCTGATGTATTATCTTTGGGAATCGTTGACAGGGCGCCCGGTATCTGACGCATGGATGGGCTATCTGCAGCGTGCAGGATTGGGCGTGCTCTTGGCAATGATGTCGATTGCGATATTCAACGATGTGGTGCAACTGTTGAGTTGAATGCGAGCTGCTTGGCCGCGTTGCCCACACAAATAGAACTGGCAACTATGTATTTCAAACGATCTTTGCATGCTGCGGCATGTTCCTTGGTACTTGGGTTGGCTGCACAGGCTGCCATGGCATTGGAGCCATTCTCCGTGCGCGATATACGGGTGGAAGGGTTGCAACGGGTTGAAGCAGGAACCATTTTTGCGTCATTGCCTGTACGCGTCGGCGATACATATACCGATGACAAAGCTGCAGCTTCCATTCGAGCACTGTTTGCGTTGGGATTGTTCAAGGACGTTCGAATTGAGACCAGCAATGGGGTGTTGGTCGTCATTGTGGAGGAACGTCCGACTATCGCTGATGTCAATTTCACAGGTACCCTGGAATTCGACAAAGATGTGTTGAAAAAGGCGTTGCGTGAAATTGGGCTTGGTGATGGGCGTCCGTTTGACAAAGCCTTGGTAGATCGTGCAGAGCAGGAGCTCAAACGTCAGTACATCAACAAGAGCATGTACGGCACAGAGGTGGTCACGACAGTTACCCCTATTGAGCGCAATCGGGTGAATTTGAGCTTTGCTGTGGTGGAAGGTGATGTCGCAAAAATCAAGAGCATCAACATTTCTGGAGCGAGTGCTTTTTCACAAGGCACTTTGCTTGGCCTGTTTGATTCAGACTCTGGAACTTGGTTGAGCTGGTATACCAAGTCGAACCGCTATTCCAGAACCAAGCTCAATGCCGATATCGAGTCCTTGCGCTCTTACTACCTGTCGCGTGGATACCTGGAATTCAAAGTGGATTCAACCCAGGTTGCCATTTCACCTAACAAACAAGATATCGATATCACGATCAACGTGACGGAGGGGGAGCGTTTTGTGGTCTCCAGTATCAAGCTGGCTGGCAATTTCTTGGCAAAAGACGACGAATTTCAATCATTGATAGCGATTAGGGCAGGGGAGCCCTATAACGCGAGTGAGGTGTCACAAACTACCAAAGCTTTCAATGACTACTTTGCTAATTTCGGCTACGCTTTTGCTCGAACTGAATCAAGTACTGAAATTGATCGCAGCACGAACCGTGTTGCGATCACACTAGTTGCTGAGCCTTCTCGTCGAGTCTACGTTCGTCGTATCAACGTTGCGGGAAATGACCGTACACGTGACGAAGTGATTCGCCGCGAGTTTCGCCAACTTGAGGCTGCTTGGTACGACGGCGAGAAAATTCGACAATCCCGCAATCGGGTGGATCGCTTGGGGTTCTTCACGCAAGTCAACATTGAAACCCAAGAGGTTTCGGGGGCGCCAGATCAAGTTGATTTGACAGTAAATGTGGCCGAAAAATCCACGGGTAGTCTCAGCGTGGGCGCCGGTGTTTCTAGCGCAGATGGCCTTGGGTTGTCGTTTGGGTTCAGGCAGGATAATGCCTTCGGTTCCGGCAATTCCTTGGGCATTGAATTAAATACCAGCAAGACCAACCGTACTGTTGTGTTGAGCACCACTAACCCTTATTTCACAGAAGATGGTGTTTCACGCTCTATCGATTTCTTTCAGCGAACCAATCGGCCTTTCGAGGATGTCAATACTTATGCGGTCGAAACGACAGGAGCAGCGGTGCGTTTTGGGATACCGTTTACAGATTCGGATACGGTTTTCCTCGGTGTGGGGGCTGATCGCACCCGCATCATTCCCGGTACACTTTTGCCTGTGGTCTACGAAGACCATGTGAAAGAATTTGGGTCAAGTAGCACAGCCGTTCCTCTCACTTTGGGCTGGGCGCGTGATACGCGCGATAGTGCGTTGGTTCCAAGCTCTGGCAAGGTTCTGCGTACCAATGCCGAATGGAGTGTGGGCGGCGAATTGCGTTATGTTCGCGGCACCGCACAATACCAGCAATTTTTTCCTCTTTCTCGCAAGGTCACGGCCGCTTTCAACTCAGAGATCGCCTTGGGAGCTGCTACTACTAGTGCCTCTTACCCGGTGTTCAAAAATTACTACGCTGGTGGTTTAGGGTCGGTTCGCGGCTTTGAACAGGGCAGCCTCACCACGGCAGCGCAACGTGCCGGATCACTGGTGGCCACTGGTGGCGCAAAGCGGGTCACTTTTAACGGTGAGATCCTGACGCCTTTGCCGGGCGGCGGAAACGATCGCACCTTACGGGTCTTTGGCTTCGTTGATGTCGGGGGCGTGTATGGGCCCAACGAATCCATTCAACTTGGAGATATGCGCTCGTCCTTCGGGGTAGGCCTCAGCTGGATCTCACCTGTTGGGCCACTGCGCTTGGCATTTGCCCGGCCTATTACAAAATTTGAAGGCGATAAAATCCAAGGTCTCCAATTCCAGATCGGAACAACTTTCTAATGAAACAAGCTAAAGCAATGTGGAGCGTGGCCGTGGTGTTTGCACTGGCTGCAGTATGTGCGCATGCCCAAGACTCCAAGATCGGTTATATCAATACCCAGCGCATCACCGCTGAGTCCGGGCCTGCCAAGGCCGCCCAGGCGAAACTGGAGCTCGAGTTCTCCAAGCGCCAGAAAGAATTGGGCGATCTGCAAACAGCCTTGAAGACTATGAGCGACAGGTTTGAGCGTGATGCGCCTACGCTGACAGAATCGCAGCGTGCGACCCGGCAGAAGGAATTTACGGAACAAAACCGAGACTTTCAACGTAAGCAACGAGAGTTCCAGGAAGACCTGAATGGCCGTCGCAATGAAGAGTTGCAACAAGTTTTGGACAAAGCCAACAAGGCTGTCAAACAAGTGGCCGAGGCCGAGAAATACGATCTGGTGATTCAGGAAGTGGTGTACAGCAATGCTCGCCACGATATCACCGAGAAGGTTCTCAAAATTCTTAATTCTGGCACCAAGTAAGCCTTGGATTGCCGAGTGCGGGGGGAAGGTATGGACCTCGCTTCAATTGTGCGGGAGTTGGGTGGCGAATTGCATGGTGACTCGTCGATCGTGGTCGAAGGGTTAGCGCCACTGGAAAGTGCCACCTCGCGAGACTTGAGTTTTCTCAGCAACCCCAAGTACCAACAGCAGTTGGCTTCTTCTCGAGCAGCTTGCGTGATTGTGGCTCCGAGCCTCCGAGAGTTTGCGTTAGCGCGTGGCGCATGTATCGTCGCTGATCAACCTTATTTGTACTTCGCCAAAGTTACCCAGTTGTGGAAACGGCAGCGAGACCAAATCAGGCATGCTGGCATGGTTACCGCCTCGACGGTGGTGCACCCTAGCGCAGTCGTGGATACCACCGCTGTGGTAGACCCTACTGCCCAGATTGGCCCGCTGTGCGTAGTGGAGGCCGGTGCAAAGATTGGTGCACACACAGTCCTCAAGTCACGTGTCACTGTTGGTGAGGACTGTGTGGTTGGGGCACGTTGTATTCTGCATGCCGGTGTCGTCATCGGCGCCGATGGCTTTGGTTTTGCTCCTGATGGAGAGCGGTGGGAAAAAATTGAACAACTGGGTGCAGTTCAAATTGGCGATGACGTGGAAATAGGGGCCAATACCTGTATTGACCGTGGCGCTTTGCAAGACACCGTGATCGAAGATGGCGTCAAGCTGGACAACCTTATCCAGATTGGCCACAACGTGCGTGTGGGGCGCAACACAGCCATGGCGGGTTGTGTCGGCGTGGCGGGGTCTGCGACCATCGGGCCCAACTGCACCGTTGGCGGCGGCGCCATTGTCCTGGGGCATTTAACTTTGGGTGCCAATGTGCACATATCGGCCGCTACGGTGGTCAGCAAATCGATTGTGAAGCCCGGTCACTACACCGGCATGTTCCCGATTGACGAGAACGCCTCGTGGGAGCGCAATGCCGCAACGCTGAAGCAGTTGCACGGCCTGCGTGACCGTATCAAAACCCTGGAAAAAGAGTTACCCAAATGATGGACATCCACAAAATCCTGAAACAACTGCCGCACCGTTACCCCTTTCTCTTGGTAGATCGGGTGCTGGAGCTGGACAAGGGCAAGACCATCAAGGCCCTCAAGAACGTGACTATCAATGAGCCTTTTTTTGAAGGCCACTTTCCGCATCGCCCTGTGATGCCGGGCGTGCTGATGCTGGAAGCACTGGCCCAGGCTGCGGCCCTGTTGGCCTTTGACGCGCTGGACACCTCGCCCAACGACCAGATGGTGTACTACTTTGCTGGCATCGACGGCGCGCGCTTCAAGCGCCCTGTGGAGCCGGGCGACCAATTGATCCTGAATGTGGAGTTGCTGCGCATGAAGGCTGGCATTTTCAAGTTCAAGACCAGCGCGACCGTGGGTGATGATTTGGCCTGCGAAGCCGAACTCACGTGCGCCATGCGCGCAATTGCATAAGAGGTTCGCGTGTCTGCTATCCACGCCACTGCCATCATTGACACCAAGGCCGAGCTTGACAGCTCGGTGACCGTCGGGCCTTACTCCGTCATCGGCCCGCATGTGCGCATCGGTGCCGGCACCACAGTCGGCCCGCACTGTGTGATTGAAGGCCATACGACCATTGGCCAAGACAACCGCATTTTCCAGTTCAACTCGCTGGGTGCGATTCCGCAAGACAAGAAGTATGCAGGGGAACCTTGTGAACTGATTATTGGCGACCGCAACACCATCCGCGAGTTTTGTACCTTTAACATTGGATCGCCCGGAGATGTGGGCAAGACTGTGCTGGGCAATGACAACTGGATCATGGCCTATGTGCATTTGGCGCACGACTGTCTCGTGGGCAACAACGTGATTTTTGCCAACAACTCGCAGCTGGCCGGCCATGTGCATGTGGACGACTGGGTGATCTTGGGTGGCTTCACTGTGGTGCACCAGTTTGTGCGCCTGGGCGCGCACAGCATGACAGCCATGTGTTCGTTGCTGTTTGCGGATCTGCCCCCCTTTGTCATGTGCCAAGGACAGCCTGCTGCGGCCCGTTCCATGAACTTCGAAGGTTTGCGTCGCCGCGGCTTCTCGCCGGAGCGAATTTCGGGTGTCAAGGCGATGCACAAAGCGCTGTATCGGGACGACTTGACGCTGGAGCAGGCCAAGCAGCGCATTGCCGAGCTGGAAGCGGCGCACCCCGAAACGGCGCCCGATGTGGCCATGATGAATGGCTTTCTGGGGGCTGTGTCCGCCCAGCGCGGAATCGTTCGCTAAGCATCCGGCACTTCGAATCGTAATGAATCCGTCTCACGCCCGCGCTGGCGCCCCCACGGTCGCCATGGTGGCGGGGGAGGCATCGGGCGACCTGCTGGCGGGCTTGCTACTCGGTGCTATGCGCCAACGCTGGCCGGCTGCGGTGGCACACGGCATTGGTGGCCCGCACATGGCGAAGCAGGGTTTCCAGGCTTGGTGGCCGCACCACAAGCTGGCCGTGCATGGCTTTAGCTGGGAGCTGTTGAAGCGCTACCGCGAGATCGTGGGTATCCGCCGGCAGCTGTGCGAACGGTTGCTGGCGAACAAACCCGATGTATTTATTGGCGTGGACGCACCCGACTTCAACCTCCATCTAGAGGCGCGGCTCAAAGAGCAGGGAGTCAAGACCGTGCACTTTGTTTGCCCTTCCATTTGGGCATGGCGACCCGAGCGTGTGGATAAAATCCGCCGCAGTACCGACCATGTGCTCTGCATTTTTCCATTCGAGCCAGAGCTGCTGGCCGCTCACGGCATTGCAGCGACCTACGTGGGCCACCCTTTGGCCAACGTCATCCCTTTGGAGCCTGACAAGGCTGCCGCTCGCCGCAGCCTGGGCCTGACAGACGATGACGCAGTGGTAGCTATCCTCCCGGGAAGCCGCCAGTCCGAAATTCGACACTTGGCTTTACGCTTCTTTCAGGCTGCAGCGCTTATCCAGTCTGCGCGACCAGCTACCAAATTCATAGTGCCTTGCGTACCGGGTCTGTTGCCAGAAATCGAAGCGCTGGCGCAAAAGAGTGGCATGCAAGGCAGCCTGCAGTTGCTCAGTGGGCAGTCGCACACCGCACTGGCGGCCTGTGATGTGACGTTGATTGCCAGCGGCACTGCCACACTGGAGGCCGCGCTCTTCAAGCGCCCCATGGTCATCGGTTACCACATGGCCTGGCTGTCTTGGCAGATCATGCGGCGCAAGCGTCTGCAGCCTTGGGTGGGCCTGCCCAATATCCTGTGCCAGCGTTTTGTAGTGCCAGAGCTGCTGCAAGACGCGGCCACGCCCGAGGCGCTGGCGCACGAAGTATTGGCTTGGTTGGATGCGCCAGACGCTGATCCTGCGAAAATAGCGGCCTTGCACACCACCTTCACCGCGCTGCATGCCATGCTGCAGCGCGACACTGCCACCCTTGCCGCCGATGCCATCGAAAAAGTCCTTCAAACCTGAGTCCGTCAAGCAAGCTGCCTTTGTCTGGGATCTGCCCGGGCTGATCGCCGGTGTGGACGAAGCGGGCCGCGGTCCTTTGGCTGGGCCTGTGGTAGCTGCGGCGGTCATTCTGGATGACCTCAACCCCATTGCTGGGCTGAACGATTCCAAAAAGCTCACCGCGCTACGGCGCGAAAAGCTGTTCGATGAAATCCGGGCCAAGGCCTTGTGCTGCTCGATTGCACAGGCCAGTGTGGAAGAAATCGATGAGATCAACATTCTGCAGGCCACGATGCTGGCCATGCGGCGCGCGGTAGAGGGCTTGCGGCTGAAACCAGCCAAGGTGTTGGTGGACGGAAACCGGCTGCCCGTGTTGGAGGTGCTGGCTGAGGCCATTGTGCGGGGCGACGCCACAGTGCCCGCTATCTCCGCCGCGTCCATTTTGGCGAAAGTTACGCGCGACCGCTGGTGCGCCACGCTAGACCAGCAATACCCGCAGTACGGTTTTTCCGGCCACAAAGGGTATGGCACGGCAGAGCATTTGGCAGCCCTCAAGGTCCATGGCGCCTGCCCCGAGCATCGCAAAACCTTTGCGCCAGTCACCCAAGTGCTGGCGTCTGCACGATGAGCGAACCTGTCGTCATCACCTCCCGTGAGAACCCGTTGCTCAAGCAATTGCGCAAGCTGAGCTCCGACAACACCGTTTACCGCAAGGAAGGTCGCTTTTGGGTCGAGGGCGACCATCTGTGCGGCGCAGCTTTGCAACGTGGCCTGCGTCCGGCTGTGTTCGTGGTTTCAGATTCATTTTGGCCCCTGGCACCCGTGGAATATGCGCAAGCAGCTATAAAAACCATAGTGGTTCCAGATGGGTTGTTCAGTGAATTGAGTGGCTTGGAGTCGCCCGCCAAGGTGGGCTTTGTATTGGACATGCCGTTGGACACTGTGCTCCAGCCCAATGCCGCCACCGTGATTCTGGATCGTGTCCAGGACGCGGGCAACGTCGGCTCCATCCTGCGCAGTGCAGGCGCCTTTGGTTTTCGCCAGGTGTTGGCGCTCAAAGGCACCGCCGCACTCTGGAGTCCCAAAGTTCTGCGCGCCGGAATGGGGGCGCATTTTGGCCTGCATCTTATAGAAGGCGTGGAGCTGTCGGCACTGGATGGGCTGGCAGTGCCCATCGTCGTCACCAGTTCCCACCAGGGTGAGCTGGTGCATAACCTCACGCTCCCCCAGCCCAGCGCCTGGGCGATGGGCCATGAAGGGCAGGGCGTTAGTGCCGAGCTGTTCGCGCGCGCCAAATTCTTCGCCCGCATCGGACAGCCGGGCGGGGAAGAGTCGCTCAACGTGGCAGCAGCAGCGGCGATCTGCCTGCATGCGAGCAGTTTGAGACCCTGCTAGTGCGCCTAGACAAAGTAGCCCTAAGCTATAATGAGAGGCTATCCAGAAAACAGCCGTCCCAAGCGCACCTCTGAACATTCCCTCACAGCAGCACCCGCCAAGAGCCATTCTTGAGCGCGTTTGGGCGTACCCGTAACCCATCCGGAGAAACCAGTGCTTTTGTCTCTCAAGGGAACTACCCCACCCGCCATCTTGGCGCTCGCAGACGGCACGGTCTACATTGGCAATTCCATTGGAGCCGCAGGCTCCACCGTCGGTGAAGTCGTGTTCAACACCTCCATGACCGGCTACCAGGAGATCCTGACCGATCCCAGTTATTGCCAGCAGATCGTCACCCTGACATACCCCCACATCGGCAACTACGGTGTCAACCCTGAAGACGTGGAGTCCAGCAAGGTCCATGCCGCAGGCTTGATCATCAAAGACTTGCCGCTAGTGGCCAGCAACTTCCGCAAGACCCAGACGCTGACCGAATACCTGGTCGCTGAAGGCACGGTAGCAATTGCCAATATCGACACCCGTCAGCTGACTCGTCAGTTGCGTACCCAAGGCGCACAAAACGGGTGCATCCTGGCCTTGGCTGCCGGCGAGGCCGTTACCAAAGAAGCCATCGAAAAGGCCGTGGCTGCCGCAAAAGGTGCGCCTAGCATGGCCGGCTTGGACTTGGCCAAGGTGGTTTCCAGCTCTACCAGCTACGCGTGGACGGAAGCCGAATGGACCCTGGGCAAGGGCTACGGCGAGCAATCTGCTCCTAAGTTCCATGTGGTGGCGTATGACTTCGGCGTGAAGAGAAACATCTTGCGCATGTTGGCAGAGCGGGGCTGCAAGGTCACTGTGGTGCCTGCGCAAACCTCTGCTGCGGATGTGCTCAAGCTCAACCCCAACGGCATCTTCTTGTCCAACGGCCCCGGCGACCCTGAACCTTGCGATTACGCGATTACTGCGGCCAAGGAGTTGATTGAGACCGGTACGCCCACGTTCGGCATCTGCCTAGGCCACCAGATCATGGCCTTGGCCAGTGGCGCAAAAACCTTCAAGATGAAGTTCGGCCACCACGGCGCCAACCACCCCGTCAAAGACCTCGACAGCGGCCGTGTATCTATCACCAGCCAGAACCATGGATTTGCGGTGGATGAGAAGTCTCTGCCGGCGAATCTGCGCCCCACACACATCAGCCTGTTTGACAACACGCTCCAGGGGCTAGAACGCACCGACAAGCCGGCCTTCTGCTTCCAGGGTCACCCTGAGGCATCTCCAGGGCCCCACGATATCGGCTACCTGTTCGACCGTTTCATCCGCGAGATGGAAAAGAAGGCGGGCACAACGGCATGAACTTCTATGGTGTCACCGACCTCTGGACCTACGTGGTGGGCGCTTTGGGCATCATTTTGTTGCCTGGGCCCAATTCGTTATTCGTCCTCTCGGTGGCCACCGTGCGCGGGGTCAAGGCCGGCTACCAAGGCGCCATGGGTGTATTTGTGGGGGACACCATTTTGCTGTTGCTCACTGCGCTCGGTGCCGCCAGTTTGTTGCGCACCTATCCCGCACTGTTCATGGTGGTGAAGTATGCAGGTGCTGCTTACTTGACTTGGGTTGGTATCGGCTTGGTCTTGGCGGCAATACGCAAGTGGCGCAGTGATGTGCCCGTGCATTCGGACCCTGACACCGTTGTCATGGAGGCTGCCAGCAATTTACAGCAGCCCTTCAAGCGGGCGCTGGTGATCAGTTTGCTGAACCCCAAGGCGATTTTGTTTCTGCTGTCCTTCTTCGTGCAGTTCATTGATCCGAGCTACGAAACGCCTGCCGTGCCATTCCTGATTCTGAGCGCCATCATCATGATATTCAGCGCTTTGTACCTGTCAGCCCTGATTTTTGCAGGCGCCCGTCTGGCGCAAGGTTTTCGCCGCCGCAAGCGCTTGAGTGCCACCTTGTCCAGTGCCGTCGGCGGCCTGTTTGTCTGGTTCGGCGCCAAACTCGCTACCGCCAGCCTGAACTGAACCCGATTGATTTGATTAAAAAGTAAAAAGCCCTGAGGCTAAGAGTCCACCATGCCAAAACGTACCGACATCAAAAGCATTCTCATCATTGGCGCTGGCCCCATCATCATCGGGCAGGCCTGTGAGTTCGACTATTCTGGCGTGCAAGCATGCAAGGCGTTGCGGGAAGAGGGCTACAAAGTCATCCTGATCAACAGCAACCCCGCCACGATCATGACCGACCCGGCCACCGCCGACGTCACCTACATTGAGCCCATCACTTGGCAAACGGTCGAAAAGATCATCTCCAAAGAAAAGCCCGATGCCATCCTGCCCACGATGGGTGGTCAGACCGCGCTGAACTGCGCGCTGGACCTCTGGCACCACGGCGTGCTGGACAAATACAAGGTCGAGTTGATAGGCGCCACACCCGAAGCCATCGACAAGGCCGAAGATCGCTTGAAGTTCAAGGACGCCATGACCAAAATCGGTCTGGGTTCCGCGCGTTCCGGTATTGCCCACAGCATGGAGGACGCATGGGTCGTGCAAAAGACGTTGGGTTTCCCCACGGTCATCCGCCCCAGTTTCACGCTCGGCGGCACCGGCGGCGGCATTGCCTACAACTCTGAAGAATTTGAGACCATTTGTAAGCGCGGCCTGGAGGCATCGCCCACCAAAGAGTTGTTAATCGAAGAGTCCTTGCTAGGCTGGAAAGAGTACGAGATGGAAGTGGTGCGCGACAAGGCGGACAACTGCATCATTGTTTGCTCTATCGAAAACTTGGACCCTATGGGCGTGCATACCGGTGACTCCATTACCGTAGCCCCCGCGCAAACGCTGACCGACAAGGAATACCAGATTCTGCGCAATGCGTCGCTGGCGGTATTGCGTGAAATCGGTGTGGATACCGGCGGTTCCAACGTGCAATTTTCCATCAACCCGGTGGATGGCCGTATGGTGGTCATTGAGATGAACCCCCGCGTATCGCGCTCTTCCGCGCTGGCCTCCAAAGCCACAGGTTTTCCCATTGCCAAAGTCGCTGCCAAGCTGGCGGTGGGCTTCACACTGGATGAGTTGCGCAACGACATTACTGGGGGCGCCACTCCAGCTTCTTTCGAGCCGAGCATCGATTACGTGGTCACCAAAATTCCGCGCTTTGCTTTCGAGAAATTCCCCACGGCCGATAGCCGCCTGACCACCCAAATGAAATCGGTGGGCGAGGTGATGGCGATGGGTCGCACCTTCCAGGAGTCCTTCCAGAAAGCCCTGCGCGGCCTGGAAGTTGGCGTGGACGGTATGAACGAAAAAACGCAAGACCGCGAAGTGCTGGAAAAGGAACTGGGCGAGCCTGGCCCCGAGCGCATCTGGTACGTGGGTGACGCCTTCGCCCAGGGTATGTCCGTTGACGAAGTGTTTGCCCTTACCAAGATCGACCCTTGGTTCCTGGTGCAAATCGAACAGATTGTGAAGCTCGAGCTCGAAATCGAGCGCCTGCCCCAGCCTGCCAGCGGATCGACTCTGGACAAAATTGATGCTGTTACGTTACGCGGCCTGAAGCAAAAGGGCTTCTCAGACCGTCGCTTGGCGCGCCAATTCAAGACTACCGACAAGGCTGTGCGCGAAAAGCGCCGCGCCTTGGGTGTGCGCCCTGTGTACAAACGTGTGGACACCTGCGCGGCTGAGTTTGCAACGAACACGGCTTACCTTTACTCCACCTACGAGGCAGACGGCTCCGAGTGCGAAGCAGCTCCCACCGACAACAAGAAAATTATGGTGCTGGGTGGCGGCCCCAACCGCATCGGCCAGGGTATCGAGTTTGACTATTGCTGCGTGCACGCCGCCTTGGCCCTGCGCGAAGACGGGTACGAGACCATCATGGTCAACTGCAACCCCGAGACCGTGTCGACCGACTACGATACGTCTGACCGCCTGTATTTCGAGCCCCTGACGCTCGAAGACGTGTTGGAAATCGTGGACAAAGAAAAGCCGGTTGGTGTGATCGTGCAATACGGTGGTCAAACGCCTTTGAAACTCGCACTTGATCTGGAAGCCAACGGTGTACCCATCATCGGCACCGCGCCGGACATGATCGATGCGGCCGAAGACCGCGAGCGCTTCCAGAAGCTGTTGCATGCGTTGAAGCTGCGCCAGCCACCCAACGCAACAGCGCGCACCGAGCCCGAAGCGCTGGAAAAAGCCGCCGCCTTGGGGTACCCGTTGGTGGTGCGCCCCAGCTATGTTCTGGGGGGGCGTGCCATGGAAATCGTGCACGAGCAGCGCGACTTGGAGCGCTACATGCGCGAAGCAGTGAAGGTGAGCAATGACAGTCCTGTGTTGCTGGACCGCTTCTTGAATGATGCGATTGAATGTGATGTGGACTGCATCCGCGACGCTACCGGCGACACCTTCATCGGTGGCGTGATGGAGCACATCGAGCAAGCCGGTGTGCATAGCGGCGACTCGGCCTGCTCGCTGCCACCTTACAGTCTGGGCGCGGACACCGTGGCCGAGATTAAACGCCAGACCAAGGCCATGGCCGGCGCGCTCAACGTGGTAGGTCTGATGAATGTGCAGTTCGCCATCCAAAACGTGGACGGCAAGGATGTGATCTACGTGCTCGAAGTGAATCCCCGAGCCAGCCGCACCGTGCCGTTCGTCTCGAAGGCGACCGGCATTCAGCTCGCCAAGGTCGCCGCACGCTGCATGGCTGGCCAGTCGCTGGCCAGTCAGGGGATCAGCAAGGAAGTGACGCCGCCTTACTTCAGCGTCAAAGAAGCCGTGTTCCCCTTTGTCAAGTTCCCTGGTGTGGACACCATTCTCGGACCGGAGATGAAGTCCACCGGCGAAGTGATGGGCGTGGGCAAGACATTTGGCGAGGCTTTTGTAAAGAGTCAGTTGGGCGCTGGCGCCAAGCTGCCGCGCGGCGGCAAGGCGTTTATCTCCGTCAAGCAGTCGGACAAACCCCGCGCGATTGAAGTGGCCCGCAAGTTGGCAGCGATGGGTTTTGAAATTGTGGCGACCAAAGGCACAGCAGCCTCCATCAACGCCGCTGGCGTGGCGTGCGCCGTGGTAAACAAGGTCACCGAAGGCCGCCCGCACATCGTTGACACCATCAAGAACGAGGAGATCTCCATGGTGGTCAACACTGTGGAAGAGCGTCGCAATGCGATTGCAGACTCCCGCTTGATCCGCACTTCGGCCTTGTTGGCTCGCGTTACCACCTACACCACCATCGCAGGTGCTGAAGCGGCTGTAGAGGGCATGAAGTACCTCGACAACCTGGGTGTGATTTCAGTGCAGGAGATGCACGCTGAACTTGGTGCCTAAACGGTCGCAATCGTTGGCATAATTAGGCCAACTGCAGAGGACAGTGCCGCGCGCAAGCGCCGCACTGTCCTTGTACTTTGAGGCCCCCAAAATACCTAGCTAGAGACACCATGGCAACCTATCCCATTACCAAGCGCGGCGCAGAAATGCTCAAGGCTGAGCTGCACAAACTCAAGACCGTCGAGCGTCCCTGGGTGATCCAGGCGATTGCTGAAGCCCGTGCACAAGGCGACCTCAGCGAAAACGCTGACTATGACGCTGCCAAAGAGCGTCAAGGCTTCATTGAAGGCCGCATCCAGGAAGTGGAGGGCAAATTGTCTGCCGCCCAGGTGATTGACCCGTCCAGCATCCAGGCCGATGGTCGTGTAGTGTTCGGTGCTACGGTGGAACTGGAAGACGAAGACAGCGGTCAAAAGGTCAAGTACCAGATCGTGGGCGAAGACGAAGCGGATCTCAAGCAAGGGCTCATCAACATCGGTAGTCCGATTGCCCGTGCCCTGATCGGCAAAGTTGAAGGCGACACCGCCGTGGTGCAAGCCCCCGGTGGCGAGCGCGCTTACGAAGTGGTGGCAGTGCACTACATCTGATGCGCCAGCTTCCGGTTTGGCTGGCTGCGGCTTGGGCCATGAGTCTGACAGTACTTGGCTTCATGGTGGTGCCACTGTTGTTTCTCCACCTGCCCACGCCCGCTTTGGCGGGGCAAATGGCTGCCCAGTTGTTTGCTGCGCAAACGTGGTTGTCCGTGGCCTGCGGCGCTTTGCTGATGGTGAGTTTTAGGTCAAATCGTGCCTTGGTGCCCATGGGCATTGCGCGGGCAGCTACTCTTTTCGTAGTGGCTGGCGTATTGCTGGCGCTCTTGGTAGAGCTGGCTGTGGCACCTCGCATCGTAGCCCGCGATAACCTTGTACTCTGGCACCGGGTGGGCACGGCCATGTATTTTGGTCAGTGGGTATGTGCGCTGGTGGTGTTTGGAAAACTGGCTTCAGGTTCAGCAAAGACTCCAAACGAAGTTTCCGATCCGGCATAAAAAAACCGGAGCACTTTGCTCCGGCTATTCTTTGCATGTTGCTAGACCTTACGTCTGGCTGCGCTTCTTCAAGCTGGTTTTTGGCTTGGGTTTTGCGCGCTTCACGTTGCCGCCGGGCGTGAGGCGCTGGTTGCCCAGGACGCGGAGCGTTTTGACTTCAGGCCGGGTGCCAGGGCGGCCGAACTTCAGCACCTTGAAGTCGCGTGGACCCGGTTTGCGGTCCTCGTCCACGACTTTTTCTTTTTCGGGCTGGGGGCGCCATAGCACCAGCAGCTTGCCGATGTGCTGAATCGGCGCGGCATTGAGCTCGTCAGCCAGCGTTTTGAACATCTCTTCGCGGGCTGCGCGGTCATCTGAAAAGACGCGCACTTTGATGAGTCCGTGGGCGTTGAGGGCCGCATCGATTTCTTTTTTGACGTTGGCAGTCAGGCCATCGCCGCCCACCATGACCACGGGGTCCAGGTGGTGGGCTTCAGCGCGATGATCCTTGCGCTGGGCGGGAGTTAGTTGTATTTGAGGCATATGGGTATTATCGACGCAATGAATACGCAGAGCAAAAGTAGCAAGCCGGACAACAGGGCCGGCAACAAAAAGGTCAACAAAGCCTGGTTGCACGAACACATCAACGATCCCTACGTGAAGTTGGCCAACAAAGAGGGCTACCGGGCCCGCGCTGCTTACAAACTCAAGGAAATTGACGAAACCCTGCACTTGGTAAAGCCAGGTCAACTGGTGGTGGACTTGGGCTGCACGCCGGGTGCATGGAGCCAGTACTTGCGGCGCCGCATGTCGCCCAACGGCGCAGCAGTGGGGGAAGTGAACGGCACCATCATCGGGCTGGACCTTTTGCCCATGGATCCCATAGAGGGCGTCACCTTTATCCAGGGCGACTTCCGCGAGGCGGACACCTTGGCATTGCTTGAGACGGCTTTGGGCGGCAAACAGGCCGATTTGGTGGTGTCTGACATGGCGCCAAACCTGTCGGGCATCTCGTCGGCCGACGCGGCGCGCATCGAGTACCTGGTAGAACTGGCCATTGAGTTTGCCCAAAACCACATGAAACCTCAGGGTGCCTTGGTGGCAAAGGTATTTCACGGCGGGAGCTATAACGATGTGGTGAAGCGCTTCAAGGCGGCCTTTGTAACGGTCAAGCCGTTGAAGCCCAAGGCCTCTCGGGACCGGTCATCTGAAACTTTCTTGGTGGGCATGGGTCTCAAGAAGGTGTGATGGGTGTTTTTCGTATTCCCATGCGGTTTCTGTGGCCGTAAACCTTGAAAAGTCTGCTTTCATGACTTGAAACGCCTAAAATGGGTCCTAAGTACGCAAGGTTCGTTTACTTGCGCCAGTATTGGAGCTTCGCTTGAATAATCAGTGGTTTTCTAAAGTAGCAGTATGGTTGGTAGTGGGCTTGGTGCTCTTTACCGTGTTCAAGCAATTTGATTCACGAAGTGCTACGGCGGGTATGGTCGGGTATTCTGACTTCCTGGAGCAGGTGCGCAACAACCAGATCAAGAGCGTCCTCATCCAAGAGGGGCAGGGCGGCACCGAAATTCTGGCTATTACGTCGGATGACCGCAAGGTACGCACGACAGCAACCTACCTGGATCGTGGCTTGGTGGGCGATCTGATTGCCAACAACGTCAAGTTTGACGTCAAGCCCCGCGAAGAAAGCTCCCTTCTCATGACCTTGTTGGTTAGCTGGGGCCCCATGCTCCTGCTGATTGGCGTGTGGGTGTACTTCATGCGGCAAATGCAAGGTGGCGGCAAGGGTGGTGCATTCAGCTTCGGCAAGAGCAAGGCGCGCTTGTTGGACGAAAACACCAATACCGTGACCTTCGCCGATGTGGCCGGTTGCGACGAGGCCAAGGAAGAAGTGAAGGAGGTGGTCGACTTCCTCAAAGACCCCAGCAAGTTCCAGAAACTTGGGGGCCGCATTCCGCGCGGACTGTTGTTGGTCGGCCCTCCTGGTACCGGTAAGACGCTGCTGGCCAAGTCCATTGCCGGCGAAGCCAAAGTCCCGTTCTTCAGTATCTCGGGTTCCGATTTTGTTGAAATGTTTGTGGGTGTGGGCGCATCCCGTGTGCGCGACATGTTCGACAACGCCAAGAAAAACGCACCTTGCATCATCTTCATTGATGAAATTGATGCCGTGGGTCGCCAACGTGGTGCGGGCTTGGGCGGCGGTAACGACGAGCGCGAACAAACCCTGAACCAGATGCTGGTCGAGATGGATGGTTTTGAGACCAATGTCGGTGTCATCGTGGTCGCAGCGACCAACCGCCCTGACATTCTGGATGCCGCCTTGTTGCGCCCAGGCCGGTTTGACCGCCAGGTGTACGTCACGTTGCCCGACATTCGTGGCCGCGAACAAATTCTGAACGTTCACATGCGCAAAGTGCCTGTGGGCCAAGATGTAAGCCCCATGACCATCGCCCGCGGTACGCCCGGCATGAGTGGTGCCGATTTGGCAAACCTTTGCAACGAAGCCGCCTTGATGGCCGCGCGCCGCAACGCGCGCTTGGTGGAGATGCAGGACTTCGAGAAGGCCAAGGACAAAATCCTGATGGGCCCTGAGCGCAAGAGCATGGTTATGCCCGAGGAAGAGCGCAAAAACACGGCCTACCATGAGGCAGGCCATGCGCTCATCGGCAAGCTGCTGCCCAAGTGCGATCCGGTGCACAAAGTGACCATCATTCCCCGCGGGCGTGCCTTGGGCGTGACCATGAGCATGCCCGTGCAAGACCGCTACAGCTACGACAGCGAATTCATGTTGAGCCAAATTAGCATGCTGTTTGGTGGTCGTATTGCCGAAGAAGTGTTCATGAAACAGATGACCACCGGCGCCAGCAATGACTTCGAGCGTGCCACTTCCATCGCCCGCGACATGGTGACGCGTTACGGCATGACGGATGCGTTGGGCCCCATGGTCTATGCCGAAAACGAAGGTGAGGTGTTTTTGGGTCGCAGCGTGACCAAGACCACCAACATGAGCGAGCAGACCATGCAAAAGGTGGATTCCGAAGTGCGCCGCATCATTGACCAGCAATATGGTCAGGCACGCAAGATGATCGAGGACAACCAGGACAAAATGCACGCGATGGCCAAGGCTTTGCTGGAGTGGGAAACCATCGACAGCGACCAGCTTGACGACATCATGGCGGGTCGTGAACCTCGCCCACCCAAAGACTGGACGCCCCGCGTTCCCAATAATGGAAGCGGTGGAAGCGGCGGTGCACCTACGGTGGCAGCGGACCCCGCACCGACAACCGCCTGATACGCGTTCTCGGCGCAGCAATTCACAGGGCCTTCGGGCCCTGTGGGCTTTTTAGGGTCGTGTCGCCCCAGTCGTTGGTTGGCCAACACCGATAATCCAGCCCATGCATTGGCAAACTTCACGTTTCACGATTGATCTCTCTGCCCCTCGGGTGATGGGCATAGTCAACGTCACGCCAGATTCCTTTTCCGATGGCGGTCAGCACGCCTTGCACCGCGATGCTATTGCGCATTGCGAACGCCTGATTCAGGAAGGTGCCGACCTGTTGGACATTGGTGGAGAGTCCACCCGGCCCGGCGCGCCGCCGGTTTCGTTGGAAGAAGAGTTAGCCCGGGTACTGCCTGTCATTCGCCATGCCGTGACCCTGGCGGTGCCGGTGTCAGTGGATACCTACAAGCCTGCCGTTATGCAGGCAGCGCTGGACCTGGGCGCGGACATCGTGAACGACGTTTGGGCCTTGCGTTGGCGTGACGGCATCGGTGGCCCGTCGGGTGAGTCGGTGGTGGCGTCGCACCCTCGCTGCGGCGTCTGTCTGATGCACATGCACCGCGACCCACAGACCATGCAGGTGGCGCCCATGGCGGGTGATGTCGTGCCGCAGGTGCTATCTTTTTTAGAGCTATTCGCGCAGCGTTTGCAGGGGCTAGGGGTCGATTCATCCCGCATTTGTTTGGACCCCGGAATCGGGTTCGGCAAAACCGTTGCGCAGAACTTTGCACTGTTGGCCCGCCAGGCCCAGGCGGTTCCGGCCGGGTACCCGGTGCTTGCGGGCTGGTCCCGCAAGTCATCGCTGGCCGCAGTGACACAAACATCGCTGAGCCAGGCCGCCAGCATGGACGTTGACCAGCGCCGTGCTCCCAGTGTCACCGCGGCTGTGCTGGCCGTGCAAAACGGTGCTCACGTGGTGCGCGTGCACGATGTCCGCGACACGGTGAGCGCCCTCAAGGTGTTAGCAGCCATGCAGGCTGCGCAATAGTGCTGATACCCCTCTTTTAAATTCAACAAAACCAACAGGAAAACACCCATGGGACGACAGTATTTTGGTACCGACGGCATTCGCGGCACTGTGGGTCAAGCGCCCATCACCCCCGACTTTGTGCTGCGTTTGGCGCACGCCGTGGGCCATGTGCTCAAGGAAACCGAGACGCGCCCCACGGTGCTGATCGGGAAAGACACCCGAATTTCAGGCTACATGCTGGAAAGCGCGCTGGAAAGCGGCTTCAACTCCGC
>REAW01000012.1 GCA_004293725.1 Curvibacter sp. | reverse complement strand
CTAGCAATTCGACCAGGCTGCCATCACTCATGCAACCAGTTCACCCGACTCAACGCCTGCTGCTTGTTCAAAGAAGTAGCAAATGCGCATGCGGGGTGCTTCGAAAAGGAAAACAAAAGCCTTGGCTAATCTCGTGCAGGTGGTCAGTGGTTCCGCAGGATCGCAACTGAAGACTTGATGGGCATACAGACTTGCACAGAAGAAGCGACCCGAGCGCGAAGAAAAGTGGTTCCATGGAGCTCCTTCAAACCTGCGATAGCTGAAGTGAACTTGGCTTCAATGGTGTGGTTTCCTCGACTAAGGAGCTGAAAGGGAATTTATGTTGTGTTGCGCCGCTTTCCATAGCGAGCTTGGCCGGCAAGGTGAAAGCAGAAACTGCTTGTACTTGCGCATTGGCCAAAAGCTGCAAAGTTGACGCAGCGGCCGCCATCTGCTCAACCAAAGCAGCATTTTGTTGAGTGGATTGATCCATTTGCCTTACAGCGGCACCAACTTGCTGCACGCCTAGTGCTTGGTTGCTGCTTGCAGCGTTGATTTCCGCCATTATTGCGGTGACCTTCCGGATAGCACTCACCACTTCAATCATTGTGGTGCCCGCTTGATCAACCAAACGAGTACCGTATTCAACCCGCTCCACGCTTGCGTTGATGAGTTGTTTGATTTGCTTTGCTGCATCTGCCGAGCGGCCGGCGAGGCTCCGGACCTCTGAAGCGACAACCGCAAAGCCTCGCCCTTGCTCTCCGGCTCGCGCTGCTTCTACCGCCGCGTTGAGCGCCAGAATGTTGGTCTGAAACGCAATCCCGTCTATCACACTGATAATTTCAGAAATGTGGATAGAAGACTCATTGATCCCCTTCATGGTCTCCACCACTTGGTTCACTACATTGCCACCCTGTATCGCAACAGCACTTGCGCTTTGGGCCAGTTGATTGGCCTGGTTGGCGTTGCCGGCGTTTTGCTTGATTGCGTTGCTGAGTTCTTCCATAGAGGCGGCAGTTTCTTGCAAAGCAGAGGCCTGTTGTTCGGTTCGTGTGCTGAGGTCGTGATTGCCTTGGGCAATTTCAGTACTGGCACTCGCAACTCCTTCTGAGCCTGAGCGCACAGCTGAAACCACACCAACCAAATCGTCCTGCATCGTTCGCAAGGCGTCGAGGAGCACCCCTATTTCATTGCGTCCTGCATCAGATACCGGGTGTGTCAAGTCGCCTGCACCGATGCGCTTGGATACACCAACTGCCTCTCGTAACGAACCGGAAATACTTCGTACCAAGAAAAAGCCCCCAAGCGAAGCAAAGAACAGTCCCGCAATAACTGCCCCAATTGAACTCCAGTAAATGGTTTTAGAACGCTGCTCGGCTGCCGCATATGCACTGGCTGCCCCGTCTATCTGAATTTTGACAAGTGCGGCCAGTCTCTCGCGGGTAGGTTCATACAACGATGGCATTTTGTTGAGGCCATAGTCAACAGCCTTGGCAGGGTCGTTGATGCGCAAGGCTTTGATTGTCGGATTGACACCCAACTCTTCGAATTTGGATCGGGACTCAACAAATTCCTTGGCAATACGCGCCTCCTCTGGATCGAGGGAATTTGATAGGTAGGCCTCCCAAACCTTGTCGATTCGATTGTTTTCCTCATCAATCCTTGTTTTCAGCTTTGTGATCAGCTCAGGCAAGGGCTCCAGCAGCATGGTGCCAATGCTGATTTGGTTGTGCAGCATGCCTTGCTGTACATCGGCTAGCCGTCCAAGCGCCACGGTGCGGTCTTGGTAGACAGAGCGCAACGCTGATGTAGATGCCGATATCCCGTACAAGCCTACACCGCCAATGGTCAGCAAAATGATCGATAAAAAACCGATCAGAAGGGTCAGACGGGTAGCAATTTTGACGTCGCTCATTGCCATACAAGTCACCTTTTCTTTCATAAAGAGTCACCCTTGGGGTGACTCTGAACTGCTGCTACTTCCTCAGTCGAGCTAACTCAGCCTGGGTTTCTTTCCATAAGTCCATGCCAACACTCGCTGCAATACCGCCATTGATAGTCGTCAACTTGTCGCGCATTCGGCCGGCTTCCGTTGCACGCAGGACAGTGATTTCCATACCCTTTTCCTTGAGGTCTGCAAGCGCTTTGGCAGCCTCTGCTCGGGTGTCCTTTCGCATAAAGTCGCGGCTGGTTTTTGCTGCAGCCATCAACACGCCTTTTTCATCAGCGCTCAAACCGTCCCAGTACTTTTTGCTAACCAGAACGATCCAGGGGCTATACACATGGTTTGAGACAGTCAGATATTTTTGAATCTCATAGAAACGGCTCGAAAGAATGGTGTTGAAAGGGTTTTCTTGCCCGTCTACTGCCTTGGTTTCCAATGCGCTAAAAAGTTCAGAGAACGGCAGAGGAACAGCGTTTGCACCCAAAGTTTTGAAGGTCTCCAGAAAGACTGGGTTTTGCATTACCCGAAGCTTGATTCCATCCATGTCTTCAAGCTTAGCCACCGACCGCTTGCTGTTTGTCAAGTTGCGGAAGCCGTTCTCCCAATAAACTAGGCCTACTAAGCCTTTCTCTTCCAGCTTTGCACGTACTTTGTCCCCAACTGGTCCATCTAAAACGGCATCAGCCTCTTGCACGTTGTTGAACAAGAACGGTGTATCCCAAAGCGCCATTTCTTTGGTAATTCCCACCAGAGTGGCCGTTGATCCAACCATCATTTCTTGCGCGCCGCCAATCAAAGCCTGCTGCATCTGCACATCGGATCCAAGAGCGGCTGCACCCACTGCCCGCAATTTCATTTTTCCACCCGAAAGTTTTTCTATTTCATCGGCCAAAACCTTGGTCGCACGGCCCTGGTTGGACTGCTCATTAAGACCATAGCCAAAGCGAATCAAACGCGGCTTAATGTCCTGAGCATTGGCAAGACCTGCAACCACTAGACTGACACCGACGGCGCAAGTTATGAGTGAACGACGAAATGTTTTCATGAGAATCTCCTAGTTAGAAAAGTCGAAACGACGGGGGGGGGGAAGTTGGGAATGCAACTAGTTTTTACTAACGCATCCATTTCAACGGTGTGGTAACCAACTCGGGGAACAGAGTGAATAGCACCAGCAACATGCAATACACCGCCAAAAACGGGTTAACACCTTTAATGACTTCATCTAGCCTCATTCGCCCGACGCCGGCAACAACGTTGAGCACAGTGCCAACCGGGGGGGTTATGAGGCCAATAGAACCGTTGAGAATGAACATCAGTCCGAAGTAGATCGGATCAATTCCGGCTGCTACTGCAATGGGCAGCATCACAGGTGCGAAGATCAAAATGGTGGGGGTCAGATCTAACGCAGTTCCAATGAGCACCAAAAGTATTTGCATTACCGCCATCAGGGCAATTGGGTGCTCAACCAGTGGCCCCAACCATTCAGTGATGGTTGCTGGCAAGTCAGCCAAACTGATCATGTAGCTGGCGACTTGAGCACCTGCACAAAGCAGCATCACTACGGATGTTGTTTTTGCTGCGCGCACAAGAACGGCATGCAAATCGGAGAGGCGCATTTCTCGGTGAATGAAGAAACCGATGAACAGTGCATATACGACTGCCACAACCGCAGCTTCGGTTGGTGTGAACACACCGGTTTTCATGCCCCCAATAATGATCACTGGCATGAGAAGCGCCCAAAATGCCTTGCCCGTTTCACGCATGCGGGCCCCAAGAGGCAGCTTGGTACCTGCTGGCAAGTCTAGCTTGCGCAACAGGTAGCGCCAAGTGAAGATTAAGCACAAGCCCATCATCAGGCCGGGAACAATACCAGAGAGGAAAAGCGCTGAAATCGAGGTGTTGGTGGTAACGCCGTAGATTACAAATGGCATCGATGGCGGAATGATGGGCGCGATGATGCCACCCGAAGCAATAAGCCCCGCTGATGTGGACATGGGGTATCCATGTGCGCGCATCATAGGCAGCAATATGGTCGCCAAAGCGGCAGTGTCCGCTAGTGCAGATCCACTCATGCTGGCCATTAATATGGCTGCACCAATCGTGACATAACCAAGTCCACCCGGAATGTGTCCTACCCAGGCCTGGGCCATGGTGATGATGCGACGGCTGATACCACCCGAATTCATCAGTTCACCTGCCAGGATGAAAAAGGGTACCGCGAGCAAAGCAAAGCTGTCGACGCCTGCCACCATGTTCTGCGCCAGAAGCTGTGTGTCAAAAAACCCAAGCACCCAGGCCATTGACGCGCCCGTTAGCAGCAGGGCAAATGCCATTGGCATCCCAATACCCATAAACACGAACATGCCCGCAATGAAGACGAAGACAACCCAGCTTTGATTCATAAAGACTCCAATTTTTTATTCATTCTTTTCATTCGACGTCTTGAACATGGCCGATGTCTAGCGGCGTCCTGGTGACCAGCTGGTACAACGCCATCAAACCAATGGCGCCACTACACAAAAGTGCAGGCAATGGCAGTAGCGCTTGCGGGTAACCCATTACGACGCTATGACTACCCATGCCAACTATCACTTGCTGCCATGCGCCCCACCCCATAAGAGCGCAACTCAGAACGACCAACGCTCGGATGGCAACGGTTACCACCTGTAGGAGAACTAACCGACCCGGCTTGTAGAGTGGCCTCAACAAGCTGGTGAATGCCATGTGTTCACCCATCGGGTAGGCTGCCGTGGCACCTATAAACACCATCCAAACAAAGAGGAGGCGCGACAACTCTTCACTAGCGGCAATACCGCTTCCGAAGCCGTAGCGGAGTACCACATTGACAAATACTGCGCTGGCCATAACAGCCAAACAAACAGCCATCAAGGTGTTGGATATTTTTTGATACCGGTCGTTCATACGGACTCCTTACGTACTTCACTGCGCAGCCATGCACAAACTAGCTCGGATATTTGGGCTACTTGCAATGCAGCATCCATTCGAAGAACTCCTGCTTCACCGACTGGTGATTCCAGCGTGGCAAACTGACTCTCAACCAAGCTAGGGGGAAACATGTGTTCCCCTGCGCGCGCGGTCACCCTATCCAGGGCCTGCTGCGGGCTGATGTCTAGAAATACGAACCGCAAGCCTGTCGTGGAGTTGCGCAAGAGGTCACGGTATTCGCGGCGCAAAGCAGAGCATGTCAGCACCGCGCCACTTGAGTACCGAGTCAACTCTCGTGCCAAGGCGGCCAACCAATCAGTTCGATCGACATCGGTCAAAGGCAATCCAAGGCGCATTTTCACGATGTTCCTTTCGGGGTGGAATTCATCGCCCTCGATCAAAGGCAACCCAAGGGCTTGGGCCAAAACATGCCCAACACTCGATTTCCCGCAACCGGCAACACCCATGACGACAATTGAGTTCATATTTGGATTGCGCTATCCCATTTGGATAAAACTAAGTCAGATACAGACATAAACACTGGAATAAAGTGACGACGACGCAAATCAACTAAGATTTGCAATTGGATAGCGCTATCTTAGTTTGATGAGGCGCATCTTCCATCAGGGGAAACCCTAGAGTTGCAAGACTAAGTATCATGTCCAAAATTCAGATTAAGAAGAGATCAAAAGAGGATAGGTTCCGTTTGTTGAAAAGCCAGCGCAATGTTCTACTTTGACTCGTACCCTGGCCTAAAGCTCTACTCCCCGCTCCATGCCCGCGGTGCCGACGACGGTGTGCGACAGGCCAGAATCAACATCTACCCCAATATGTACCGTAATGCCAAAGTGCCGCTGCTTGCCCTTCTTGACTTGGTGCATCTCGGAGTGGCGCTCCCTGTCATTGTTCTTGGCAGTGATCAGGGCGGCAATCAAGATGGCATCCACCACGGTGCCGCTCTTGAGCAACAAGTCACGGGCGCTCAACTCGGAATGGATGACTTAAAGGAACTTCGGGCTCTCGTCGTGCTGGTCGAGCAAGTGACGAAGGCGCTGGGTGCTGACCCGGTCCGACGTAAGCTGGGTGCCACGGATGCCCACACAGTCACAGTTGAAGTTAATCTTGGACAAAGCTCCTGCGACTCTCAGGTCGGACGGGCCAACCCACTGTCGCAGGCAGTGAATGCGCAACATCAGTGCCAGATCAAACGACGGAAGTCCCGTCTTCGCCACCGCTGCGTGGGGCGTGACTTGCTCCATTGCATAGAAAAGGACTTGCTTACGCCTGCGCCGCTTGCTGAGATAAAGGCCAAGGTCCTTTTACTTCATGTCGTCTGGGGCCTCAATTCAAGTGCATCGGTCGCTACGATTGGGGAAGAGTTTTGAAAATGATTCAAAAGCGCAGTTCTGTGCCAACGAGTCCTCGCGCTACAGGCCACGTAACCCTTTCTGACGTTGCACAACTTGCGGGCGTAAGTCCTATTACGGTGTCGCGGGCGCTACGTGGAGAACGTGCGGTAGCTCCTGAACTCGTAGCACGAGTAAAGCAGGCTGCCACAAAACTAGGCTACTCCCCCAACCCGGCTGCGCGTGCACTGGCCTCTGGCCAGAGCAGCCATGTGGCGGTGCTTATCCCGATGTTGTCCAACGCGTTGTTTGTTGATTTGCTGGAGGCCCTCCAGCTAACGCTGCGCCAGGCCGGATACCAGACCCTGATCGGGATCACCCATTACGACGCGAGCGAAGAGGAAAGCCTGCTACGCGAGCAATTGCTACACCGCCCCGCGGGTCTGGTGGTCACCGGCTTGGAGCGCAGCGAAGCCACGCGTAGCCTCATGGCCCAAAGTGGCGTACCTTGCGTGCACTTGATGACCGACGAGGCGCCAGTGGGGGCCTACTGCGTGGGTTTTTCCCAGCGCGATGCGGGCCGGGATCTCACACGCCACCTATTGAACAAAGGCCACCAGCGCATCGCATTTGCTGCAGCCCAGTTGGACCCGCGAACGTTGCAGCGCCTGGAAGGTTGGCGCCAGGCCTTGCATGCAGCGGGCCGTTACGAGGCCACGCTGGAGTGGCTGAACCCAGCACCCTCCTCGCTGTCGCTTGGGGCCCGGATGTTCGAACAAATCATGGGGCAGCAACCCGCCGTGGACGCCATCTTTTTTTGCAATGACGACTTGGCCCAGGGCGCACTGCTGGCCGCGCTGCGTTTGGGCATTGCGGTACCGCAACGCGTTGCCATTGCAGGTTTCAACGACCTGACCGGCAGTGACCAGATGGTGCCCCCGCTAACCACTGTGCGCACACCACGCGCCGAAATAGGCCAAGCCGCAGGAAAAATGCTGGTAGCACTTATGCAAGGCCAAGCCATCGACACGCCTTGCATCAATTTGGGTTACTCCCTGCAGCTGCGGGACAGTGCCTGAGCAGGCCAAGGCACATGGGGTTCGACCCCAGGCAGCATGCGAAGCATGGGACTCATTACAGCCAACGCTGCAATGCCAAAAAGCCATGCAAAGACGCCATGCCGCTGATCACGGTGAACCAGATGTTCCCCTTGAAGCGCAGCGCCACGGCCAGCGCTACCAGGGCAGCCGCATAGCGCGGCCAATAGTCCCACCCTGCAAAAGCCCCTGCTTGAATCGCAACGCCGCTGGCCACAATCGCGGCAAAGATCGCTGGAACGATGAGTCTCAAACCATGCGAGAGCCAAGTTGGCATGTCGCGATTGGCAAACAGGCCGATAAACGAATAGCGAATCAAAAATGTGCCCAGCCCCAAGCCAAGCACCACGCCCCAGCTCTCCCATGCGCTCAAGTTGGTCATTCGTCATCGCCCTTCACTGCGGTGGCCAAAAGCACGCGCTCCACCACCAAGCCTGCCAACAAACCCAACAAGCAGGCTGCAATCAGGCCCAATTTCAAAGGCAACGCAAACAACACCACGCTTGCGACTCCGCCCCCCACCGCAGCGGCCAACAGCGGCAGACTACGCACCGTGGTGGCCAAGGTGGCGATGAAGGCCAGTGGAATCGCAAAGTCAAGCTGCCAGCTTGGCGGAATCACGCTGCCAGCCAAAGAGCCAATGATGCAAAAGACCATCCAGGCGGGCCACAGCACGCAGGTCATGCCAGCGTAGTAGGCCAATAGTTGGTTGTTGCTCTCGGTGGGCTTGTCGATCTTTCGTTGCTCCATGAAAGCAAACACGTTGTCGACCAGGAACGCAGCGCCGAGCAGGCGACGCGGCAGGCTCAAGTGCCTAAGACGAGGCGCCATTGCGGCACTGTAGACCACCATGCGCAGATTGACGACCAAGCCCGAAAGAACCGCCACCCACAGCGCGGAGGCCCCTTGCAAAAACTGCGTAAGCACGGCTTGCGAGCTACCCCCATACACAAGCCCCGGCAAGGCAAGGGCCGCTGGCAGTACCAGCCCCGCGTTCACCGCCGCGACGCCGCACACCAAGGCAAATGGCATATAGGACGGTGCAACGATGGCCACCTCGCGCGCACCATCGAAGAAGGCAGCGCGGGAGTCAGGGGCAAGAATGCTCATTACTATTATTTTAATAGCACACTGCGCATATTTTTAGGGCGTTGGGTGCCTCAATGGCTTAAGAAGTGAGATGCTGGCTTGGAGCCCAGGGCTTGTGCAGTTGGGGAGTAGGGCAACATCGATCGCTCCATCACTCACGGCGCATTGGACTCCAGCCCGCGCAACACCCGTCCACGGCCTGCGGCCAGAACGTCTGCGTACCCCGCAATACCGCCCAACAGGCGCCCAAGCGCCCGCGCCACCAAAGCCAGGCCGTGCCCCATGTCACGCAGTGGCTCCCGCACGCTGGTTTGCCAGCGCGTCGCCATGCTGGTCTGCGGTTGCGCCACCCATTGCAACTGAATACCGTCTTGCCCCTTGCCAGGCCAAGCCTCCACCACCACCCGTTGCCCGGCGTGCACCGGCAGGTCGTGCCCCTGCGCCACAAAATGGTCACTGCGCTCAGCCAGCGGGTTGTGACCCAACGCGTCCAGCGTGGCCCATGCACGGCCTGACACTGCGCGCAAGACAGCGTCGCGGCGCGGCCGCACGGTCACGGCATGGCCCTTGGGAAGAAACCAAGGCGCATCAAAAGCAACGGCCGCCTCGCGCTTTGGTACTGCACGGTGTTCTTGGGGCGCAGACAAATCGGGGCGGGATAGCAACGGTTGCGGGGTCAGACGGTGGACGGACATGATGGGCTCCTGGAAAGTGGTTGGGCAATAAATGATCTGCCAGCGCGCGCTTGTCGTCCAATGAAATCGGGCTATGCTATTCATTCCATTCACGCATCAATCAGGTTTTGCCATGGCCCACTCTGCCCCCTCCAGTACCGAGGTCCGCCTGCGGACGCGCCCCATTGCCATGGGCCACTTGCGCGCTTTGGAGGCAGTGGCCCGTCACTTGAACTTTAGAGCGGCAGCGGAGGAGTTGTCATTAACCCAAAGTGCCGTGAGCCGCCAAGTACAGGCACTGGAGGAAGAAGTGGGGGTGCCCCTGTTTTTGCGGCACACCCGCGCCGTCGAGCTCACCAGTGCCGGAAACCAATTGTTGCGCGCCGTGGTGCCATCGCTGGAGCGTGTGGACAGCGCGGTGCGCCTGATTCGCCGCACCGCAGGGCGCAAAAGTGTGGCCATTTCCACCTGGGCTTCGTTTGCCACCATGTGGTTGATACCACGGCTAGAAGCCTTTCAGGCCGAGTACCCCGACATTGATATCCGCCTTGACGCCACCGACAGCCCGGTGGACCTCGATACCAGCGATGTGGACGTCGCCATTCGCTACACCCGCCCCCACAACGCCGGAGCCAGCGCGGTGCGCCTGTTTGGCGAGCAACTCACCCCAGTTGCAAGCCCTTGGCTGCTCAAGAGTGGCGCGCCGCTGCGCAAAGCCTCCGACCTGAACCGTTTTGCCCTGCTGGAGGCCAGTGACAGCCACCGCACACAAAATCTCGAATGGCTGACCTGGCGGCGCTGGCTGGAGGAAAACCAGCTCCCCAAGCTGGAACCCAAGCGCTGGATGTATTTCAACTACGCGCACCAGATCGTGCAGGCTGCGCTCACCGGCCAAGGTATCGCGCTGGCGCGCATGCCGCTGGTAGCCGACAGCCTGGCTAGTGGCGACCTGGTAGAAGTGCTACCCAACGGCCGTATCGACACGCCCATGGTGTATTGGCTGCTGGTGGGTCCACGCAGCGTGGCCAGACCGGAGATCCAGGCATTTTGCGAGTGGCTGATGGCGCAAGCTGCCATCACCCGCACCGCCATCGGTGAGGTCCCCAACCCTGAAACACTCGCCCATCCAGACTAAAACATTGCCGTGTATCTGACCTTCCCCGACAATGGCTCACATGCGTAAACCCTTCACCCTCACACTGTTGACGCTGGTCCTCTTGGGCAACCTGGCGGCACAGGCCCAAGACGCGCTGGTCACCAAGCGCCAGACCACCCTGCGCGAAAGCCCCGCCGAAGGCGCCGCAGCGATTGCCACCTTGCCTGCACAAACGGCCCTTACCCGCCAGCCCACGCGCCAAGGGCCTTGGGTGCAGGTCAAAACTGCTACCGGTGTCAGCGGCTGGATCCACCTGTTTGATGTGGGCAATGCGACCGAGCAAGGCAGCGTGGCCAGTGCCGCAACTGGCGCGCTGCGCGGGCTCACCAACCTGTTCAACCGGGGAAGCACGCCAACCCAGAACACCACCAGTACCGCAACCGTAGGTATTCGTGGTCTGGGGGCCGAAGACCTTGCCAACGCCAGACCCAACATGGCAGAACTGGCCCAGGCCGAAGGCATGCGCCAAGACGCGGCCCAAGCCAAGCGTTTCGCCGTGGATGCCAATCTGCGACCGCAGGCCGTTGCGCCCTTACCCGTGCCGCCACCGCCCGCCCCCGTCAACGCAACCAACTCCAACAACACCCCATGAAACGCACATTTATCACGCTGTGCGTGGCGGCTTGCTTCGCCACTTTGCCCCCCTTGGTTTTCGCACAAGACGCCGGCAAGGTGTTGGGGGGCCTGTTGCAAAACTTACTCAAGCCCCCACAGGCCAGCAACAACAGTGCACCTGCCGCCGCTACCAGTACCAACGACTTGGTAGGGCTGCTATCGCAATCGATGGAGCAGATTGACGAGCCCAAGGAAATTGAAATGGGTCGCCAGCTGGCCGCCGTTTTGTTGGGTGCCAAACCGCTGCACAAAGATGTGGCGTTGCAACGTTATGTGAACCGTCTGGGCCGCTGGATCAGTCTGCAGTCTGAGCGCCCCAACCTGCCCTGGACCTTTGCCGTGCTGGACGACGCGGGCTACAACGCCTTTGCCGCGCCCGGCGGCTATGTGTTTGTGACCAAGGGTTTGGTGGACTCGGTGGCTGATGAGTCCGAACTGGCCGGCATCCTGGCGCACGAGATTCACCACGTGGTGGCCAAGCACCATTTGGCCGCGCTGCGAAAGTCCGCACAAACCGGATTGCTGACGCGCGTGCTGGCGACGCAATTGAGCGGCAACGCCCAAGGCGCAATGTCGGAACAGCTCCTGGCATTGGGGCGCGAGGTGTATTCCAAAGGCCTGGACCAAGGGGACGAATTTGATGCCGACCGCAACGGTGTGGCACTGGCGGCGCGAGCGGGCTTCGACCCCTATGGCCTGGTGGCCGTGCTGCAACAGCTGCGCACCGCCAGGCCAGATAACCCCGTGTTCACCCTGGCGCTGAGAACCCACCCGGCCACTCAGGTGCGGCTGGACCAACTGGAAGCCGCAATGGGCCAGCGGCTGGACGCGCTGTCCGGCAAGGCCTCGCCCAGCGTGCCCCAGCGCCTGGCGCGCGCCGGCAACCGCTGAGTGCAGATCGCGCGGCCATGATCCAACGGCGCACCGCTTTGGTGGTGCCTTTTCTGGCTGGCTTGCTGCCCAGCGCTTGGGCCCTGCCTGCCAAGCGGCTTATCTTTCCGCGCGATGCCGGTAGCCACAACGACTTTGCCACCGAGTGGTGGTACCTCACGGGGTACGCCAACGTAGCCGCAGCCCAAGGACTGCGCACTGCGGCACTGGGGTTTCAGGTCACTTTTTTTCGCAGACGCGTAGCCAGCACCCAAGGCCTGTCATCCCGCTTGGCGGCCAAGCACTTGCTGTTTGCACACGCCGCCGTTACCGATGTGGCGGGCAACACGTTGTGGCATGACCAGCGTATCGCCCGCTGGTCTGGCGAGCCGGCAGGCAGCAACCCGGCAGATACGGCATCCGCCAGTCAGGCCGACACAGGGGTGCAGTTGCGCGACTGGTCGTTGCAACGGCAGGGGTCGGATCTGCAGGCGCTGATTCCTGCGGGAGATTTTTCGCTCAGCCTCATCTTCAAGGCAACCCAGCCCGTGCTCTTGCAGGGGAACAATGGCCTGTCGCGCAAAGGGCCTGAAGAAAAACAGGCCAGCTACTACTACAGCCTGCCCCAGATGCAGGTGCGCGGCAGCATTGCGCTACAGGGCAAAGCCCATGCATTGGAAGCGGGTAGCACTGCTTGGCTGGACCATGAGTGGAGCCAAGAGGTCATGCATCCGCTGGCGGTAGGCTGGGACTGGATTGGAATCAACTTACTGGATGGCAGCGCACTAACCGCCTTTCAACTGCGCACCCGCGAAGGCCAGGCGCTGTGGGACGGCGGCTCGTTTCGCAGCGCCGCAGGGGTGCGAACTGCGTTCTCGCGCGGTGACGTCATGTTCTCACCCGTGCGCTTCTGGCGCAGCCCCCTGAGCCAGGCAATCTATCCGGTGGAGTGGATGGTGCGTACACCGGCGAATACCTACACAGTCAGAGCCGTGGTTGACAACCAGGAGCTCGACAGCCGCAGCTCCACCGGCGCCATCTACTGGGAAGGCTTGAGCGAGGTGTGGGACAACCAAGGGGTACTGGTGGGCCGTGGCTACCTGGAGATGACGGGATACGCCGGCGCGCTGAGGCTCTAACAGTGCTACAGGCACGCCCAACCAACAAAAACGCTATAAATTCAGTAGCTGCTTGCGCAATAATGGAAAGGGCTAGAGGCCTATTTGTCTATATTTCTTAATCCACCTTGCCTGCAACGCCTTCATCCCCATTTAGCCTGCCATGACCTCTTCCGACCGCCCCAAAGCCGCAAACCCCAAATCGCTCTCGGGCCTGCTGCCGTTTCTGCGGCCGTACCGGGGTCGTATCGGCTTGGCACTGTTGTTTCTGGTTTTGGCGGCGGGTGCCACACTGGCCTTCCCGCTTGCGCTGCGCAGCCTGATTGATGGCGGGCTGGTGCAAACCGACAAGGGGGCCCAGCTGATGGCGTTGCGCGAACACTTTGCGGCGCTGTTTGCCGTGGCCGTGGCGTTGGGCCTGTTTTCTGCATGCCGCTTTTACATGGTGAGCTGGCTGGGTGAGCGCGTGACGGCGGATTTGCGCAACGCCGTATACAGCCATGTCCTCAAGCAGAGTCCAGAGTTTTTTGAAACCACCCAAACCGGCGAAGTGCTGTCGCGCCTGTCGGCAGACACTACGCTGGTGCAAACGGTGGTGGGCTCGTCACTCTCCATGGGGCTGCGCAATACGGTAATGGGCATTGGCGCGCTGGGTGTACTGGTGTGGACCAATCCGGTGGTGATGCTGCAGGTATTGGTGGTTCTCTTGCTGGTGGTGCTGCCCAGCCTGTGGTTTGGACGACGTGTGCGCAAGCTTTCACGGGCGTCGCAGGACCGAATTGCGGATTCCAGTGCCATTGCGGCGGAAGTACTGAATGCCATTCCTGTGGTGCAGAGCTACACCGCGGAAGGGCGCGAAACCGCGCGGTTTGTCGCGTCCACCGACAACGCGTTTCTGACCGCCACCAAACGCAGCTTGATGCGCTCGGCCTTGGTGGCCTTCATCATCATCACGACATCCGCTGCTCTCCTGTGGGGCCTCTACCAAGGAACTCAAGCCGTGGCAGAGGGCCGCATCTCGGCCGGCCACTTGGGCCAAACGGTGGTCTATGTGATCATTTTGGCCAGCGCGTTTGCGGTGCTCGGAGAGGTCTATGGTGACTTGCTGCGGGCCGCCGGCGCGACAGAGCGGCTGATGGAGTTGCTGGGCACCCAATCGCCCATCACGTCACCATCAAAACCATTGCTAGCACCCATGCCATCTGCGGGAAGCGCAATTAAATTCGAAGCGGTTGATTTCCACTATCCGTCACGCCCCTTGCAGCCCGCGCTGCAGAATTTCAGCCTCGATGTGCAGCCTGGTCAAACGGTGGCGATTGTCGGCCCCAGCGGTGCGGGCAAGAGCACGGTGTTTCAGTTGCTGCTGCGTTACTACGACCCGCAAAGTGGCCAGATTGTGCTGGACGGCGTTGCCACGCGTGGCATGGCTCTGGACGCGCTGCGCCAGCGTGTGGGCATCGTGCCGCAAGACGCCGTGATTTTTTCGAGCAGCGCGCTCGAAAACATCCGCTACGGCAAGCCCGATGCAACGGATGCAGAAGTGAAGGCTGCGGCGCAGGCCGCTTTTGCCCATGAGTTCATCAGTGCCTTGCCGCAGGGCTACGACACCTTCCTCGGGGAGCGCGGTGTGCGCCTGTCGGGCGGGCAGCGCCAGCGCATCGCCATTGCACGCGCCATGCTGAAAAACCCGCCGTTGCTGTTGCTGGACGAGGCCACCAGCGCTTTGGACGCCGAGAGTGAACGTATGGTGCAGGCGGCACTCGAATCGGCCATGCGCGATCGCACCACGCTGGTCATCGCCCACCGGCTGGCCACCGTGCAAAAAGCCGACCTCATTGTGGTCTTGGACCACGGCAAACTGGTGGAACAAGGCACCCATGCCGAGCTGGTGGCACGCGCAGGGGTGTATGCCGGGCTGGCTGCGCTGCAATTCAACGCCTGACTACCACAAGCGCACCCATGTAAAGCATTGAAAAGCGCGGGTTAAGTGCCTAAAATCAACGCATTCAACCCTTGGGAGAATCGTATGGAAGTCAGCAAAGCCAAGTCACAGCCCGTGCAACAGGCCCAGGCAGCCAAGCGCACCCAGGAAGCGCGGGAATCGGTCCAGCGCGAATTGCAGGCCAAGGCGGCAGAACCCCAAAAGGCCGAAGAGCCAAAACCCAAACCGACTGTGAACAGCCAGGGCCAAACCACCGGCCGCCTGCTCAACGTGACGGCCTAGACCCCCCCAGGAGCCGCGACCATGGTCGCCATCACGGCCACTAACGCAGCATCGCCTTCTTTACAGGCGACTCTGAGCAAGGTGCGCATTGAGCAAGCTCGGCGCGAAGCCGATTCTGCCGAAGCGCGGGCCAGCGACCTGCGTGCCCAGGCCAATGAAGCCGAGCGAGAAGCCCAAGCGCGCAACCAAAACGTGCGCGCACTCACTGCTCGCAACCAGCGCGGGGACAGCACTTACGCAAGCGCCTTGCGCCAACAAAACAGCAAAGTACCACCTGCCACGCAAGATTTTCTCGAGCGCATGTATACCGCGGTCAGCCCCAAATTTGCCGCGAGTGGAAATGCGCTGAAAACCGATAGTGACGCCGCTCCCGTGGTGAACAGCCAGGGACAGGCGACCGGACGCATCCTGGACGTTAGCGCCTGACATTATTATTTTTTTGCATAATTTGCAAATGAAGTGGCCTTGGACAGTTCGGCATGGCAAGCCTACATTTCGGGCCATGACAACAACCACAAGGAGTCTTCATGTCGCAAACCAACGCTAATCCGGCGTCGTCCGCTCACCCCGCATCCACATTGCATGCGCTTCCGTCCTATCTCCAAGCCGACCACTTGGGCCCTTGGGGCATCTACCTGCAACAAGTTGACCGCGTCACGCCCTACTTAGGGCACTTGGCGCGCTGGGCTGAAACCTTGAAGCGACCCAAGCGTGCGCTCATCGTGGATGTCCCCATCCAGCTGGACAACGGCACCGTTGCGCACTTTGAAGGCTACCGGGTGCAGCACAACACCTCACGCGGGCCCGGCAAGGGTGGGGTACGGTTTCACCAAGACGTGACACTGTCCGAAGTCATGGCTCTGTCAGCCTGGATGTCCATCAAAAATGCTGCTGTGAATGTGCCCTACGGCGGTGCCAAAGGCGGTATCCGTGTAAATCCCAAAAATCTGTCTCGCGGTGAACTTGAGCGCCTGACGCGCCGCTACACCAGCGAGATTGGCATCATCATTGGCCCTACCAAAGACATCCCGGCGCCCGATGTGAACACCAACGAGCAAATCATGGCCTGGATGATGGATACGTATTCCATGAACGAAGGCGCCACTGCTACTGGCGTGGTGACGGGCAAACCGATTGACTTAGGCGGATCGTTGGGTCGTCGCGAAGCGACTGGCCGTGGCGTTTACACCGTTGGCGTAGAAGCAGCACAACACATCGGCTTGGACATTGCAACGGCGCGCGTAGCTGTACAGGGCTTTGGCAATGTGGGTGGGATTGCTGGCAAGTTGTTCGCCCAAGCGGGTGCCCGCATAGTAGCAGTGCAGGACCATGGCGGCACGATCTACAAAGAATCTGGGTTGGACGTGCCCGCCCTGCTTGCGCACGTGGCGGCCCATGGATCAGTGGCAGGATTTGTACCGGCCGAAGTGATTACCAACGACTCCTTTTGGGACGTGGAATGCGACATTCTGATTCCCGCTGCGCTGGAACAACAAATTACTGCGGCCAATGCAGGGCGCATCAAGGCCAAATTAGTGATCGAAGGCGCCAACGGGCCCACCACACCGGAAGCCGACGACATTTTACAAGAGCGCAATGTATTGGTCTTGCCGGATGTGATTGCCAACGCGGGCGGCGTGACCGTGAGTTACTTTGAATGGGTCCAGGATTTCTCCAGCTTCTTCTGGAGCGAGGACGAGATCAACGCCCGCCTGGTGCGCATCATGAAAGAGGCCTTTGCTGGCGTCTGGAATGTGGCGCAAGACCACAAGGTCAGCCTGCGCACAGCCACGTTCATTGTGGCGTGTAAACGCATTTTGCATGCGCGCGAGTTGCGCGGTTTGTACCCTTAAGCCGGATCTTACTGCCTGGGGTCGCCTTCTACTGAAGCGGCCCCTTCAAGGATTCTGGCAGCAGCAAAGGCACAACCGCGATTCCCTCGTCCATCAACTCCTGCGCTTGCTCCAGGGTAGTCTTACCGCGAATGCCCCGAGCTTCGGCTTCTCCATAGTGCATTTTTCGGGCCTCTTCGGCAAACTCACCTCCAACATCAACGGTGTTCGCCAACACCTGGCGTGTCATTGCCATCCAGGCGGTGGCTAAGGCAGTCTCCATATCCCTGCCGCCTGCTGGCGGAACAGTCGTGTTGGCTGGAGTGGGCTTTTCCGCAGTTGCAACCTTGGGCTCGCGAGTACTCGACAGGTTGAGGCGCGGCGCGCTGAGTTTCTTCACAATGCCAGGGTCAGCACACACAGGGCACAGCACTATGCCACGCAGGCACTGTGAGGAATAGTCATCTTCAGAAGCGAACCAGCCTTCAAACAGATGCTGATTGCTACATTGGAGATCCAAGACTTTCATGGCAGAAAGATACTCATCCAGTTACTGGAGGCGTCCACTCCAGGGACCAATCACCGTGCAAAACATGTTGCACCCAAAGAGCACCGGCCAGAGTTTTGGCATCGGTGACCAAACCTTCCCGGCACCATTGCAAAAACTCAACTGGACTTGCGGTGAACACGTCAAGAAATTCACCCTCATCGAGCTTGCGCTTCCCGAGGTGCAAATCGCGTGCAAACCATATGTCAATGAATTCGGTAGAGTAGGAAATCACCGGATGCATTACACCCGCGCGAGCCCACGCCCGTGCGGTGTAACCCGTCTCCTCCAGCAGCTCTCGCTCCGCGCAAGCTTGTACAGATTCGCCCGGATCCAGCTTCCCAGCCGGGAACTCAATCATCACGCGCCCTACGGGATAGCGGTACTGGCGCTCCAACACTAGTTGAATCTGACCGCTACCGTCGTCCAGTAAAGGGATAACCATGACTGCACCGGGATGCAAGACGTATTCACGCGTGGCCTGACTCCCATTGGGGAGCAAGACTTGGTCACGAAAGGCGTGAAGAAACTTTCCCTTGTAGACTTCCTCACTCGACGTCTTGCGTTCAATGAGGTGGCCGTCGTCTTCCATGGCGATCCGTACCTAACCTACGCGCTTGAGCAGGTAGCGATATACGAAACCTGGAAAGGCAAAGGTCACGAACAGAGCGAAGGTGATGGCATAGAACTCCCAGCCTTGCGGGCTGATCTGCCCTGCACGGTGCTCAAGACCCAAGCCTGCGGCACCCGTGAGCATGTAGAAAAACAACAACTCCAGCAGGCGCAAACCAAGCGACTTGTCAGCCGCCAAGCGATACAGACCCAATAGTCTTTCGGTGAAAAACGGGAGGTTCGCAAAAACCAAAGCCAACACCACGACCAGACCGGCCGCAAATGAATCCATCATTGTCAATGCCTAAGGAAAGTGCAAATGCCAAGTGCGATAGCACTCAGCTACCCAACATTTGGCGCACGGAATTGGCGCAAATCGCCATCAAGCCGTTGGGGAAGATACCCAACAACAGCACCAAACCACCGTTTACACACAATACCAAACGAACCTCGACAGATGCGACTACATGGGTAGCGGTAATCGGCTCATCAAAATACATGACCTTGATGAGACGCAGGTAGTAGAAAGCTCCGACCAAGGACATCATGACCGCAAAAACCGCCAAGGCTATGTACAAGCTATCACCCGACGCTACCAAAGCCTGAAGCACCGACAGCTTCGCGTAGAAACCCACCATAGGCGGAATGCCTGCCAGGGAGAATAGGCAGATCGCCATGATGGCTGCGTAGAGTGGGCTGCGCTGATTCAGACCCGCAAAGTCTGCGATTTCTTCACTCTCAAATCCATCCCGCGACAAGAGCAAGATTACCCCGAAGCTAGCCAAGGTAGTGAGCACGTAGCTGACCACGTAGAACATGGAAGAACTGTAGGCATTGGCACCCGAAATAGTGCTTCCGTTCACCACGCCGGACATCAAACCGATCAACACAAAACCCATCTGGGCGATGGTCGAAAAAGCGAGCATACGCTTGATGTTCGTCTGCGCGATAGCAGCCAAGTTACCGATCAACAAGGAGCCGATCGACAAGACCATCAGCATCTGCTGCCAGTCCGCCGCCATCGGCAACATTCCCTCTACCAATAAACGCATGATGATGGCAAACGCAGCCAACTTGGGCGCGCCACCAATCATCAGGGTGACGGCGGTGGGCGCACCTTGGTATACATCGGGAATCCACATGTGAAAGGGAACAACGCCAAGCTTGAAAGCCAAGCCCGCGACCAGGAATACTAGACCGAACACCAACACCATGTGGCGAATTTGGCCAGAGGCTATGGCTTTGAAAACTTCGTTCACATCCAGCGATCCGGTAGCGCCATAGAGCATGGACATGCCATACAAAAGAAAACCAGATGCCATGGCGCCCAAAACAAAATACTTCATGGCAGCTTCGGTTGCGGCAACATGATCCCGCCGCAATGCCACCAAGGCGTAGCTGGATAAGGTCAATAGCTCCAAGCCCATGTAGATGACCAGAAAGTTGTTGCCGGAAATCATGACAAACATGCCCAGCAACGCAAAAATGCTCAACGTAAACAACTCGCCGCCGCGCAACATGTCGCGCTGTCCGGCATAGGACCGCCCATACACCAACGTCACCATCATGGCCAATGCGGCAAAGCACTTGAGCCAGCTGCCCATGGCATCGCTGACCACCATATTACTGAAGGCGTATTGGGTGACGCCGGAAGAAGCCGTCGCGGCATTCATCAGGGCGACTACACCTAGCGTGAGAAGGGTAAGGACGTGGGTGACACTTCGCAGTGGTGAAGTGACACGCAGATCCACCAAGGCAATAACACATGCCATGACCAGAAGAATAATCTCTGGCAGTACTGTGATCAAACTGAGTTTGTCTATCATCGTTCGTCTCGCAATTCAGTAAGATCAGTTCAATTTGGACACTGCCACGTGCTTGAGCAACTCGGCCACAGAAACGTCCATCACATCAGTGAAGGGTTTTGGATACAAGCCCATGTACAAAATTGCAATAGCCAAAAGTGCAAGCATGAAGAACTCTCGGGCATTGATATCTGAGAGGCCTTTCACGTCGTCATTGGTCACCGGGCCGAGGTAGACCCGCTTGAACATCCACAACGTATAGGCAGCGCCGAAGATCAGGGCAGTTGCGGCGGCAAATCCAATCCAAAAATTGAACTTCACGGCGCCCAAAATCACCATCCACTCCCCCACAAAGCCAGCGGTCCCTGGCAGACCGCAATTGGCCATGGCAAAGAGCAACGCAAATGCTGCAAACTTGGGCATAGTGTTCACCACACCACCGTAGCTGGAAATTTCACGCGAATGGACCCGGTCATACAGCACGCCAATTGACAAGAACATGGCGCCCGAGACAAACCCGTGGGCAATCATTTGGACCAAGCCACCGGATACACCCAAGTCATTAAAGATAAAAAAGCCCAGCGTTACAAAGCCCATATGGGCAACCGATGAATACGCCACGAGTTTCTTCATGTCCTGCTGCACCATGGCCACCAGGCCCACATAGACCACCGCAATCAGTGACAAGGCGACCATGAAGCCCCCCCACTCGTGTGCAGCATCGGGGGCAATCGGCATGGAGAAGCGCAAGAAACCATACGCACCGAGCTTCAGCATGATGGCTGCCAGTACGGCAGACCCGCCAGTAGGTGCTTCCACGTGCACATCAGGCAACCAGGTGTGCACAGGCCACATGGGCACCTTCACGGCGAATGCTGCAAAGAACGCAAAAAACAGCAAGGTCTGCGCTGAGCTTCCCAAAGGCATCGCATGCCATGTGGCCAGATCAAAACTTCCGCCTGACTTGGTGTACAGGTAGATCAAAGCAACCAACATCAACAGCGAGCCAAGCAAGGTGTAGAGAAAGAACTTGAACGCAGCATAAATTTTGTTGGGCCCACCCCAGATACCGATGATGAGGTACATCGGGATCAGCGTGGCTTCAAAGAAAACGTAAAACAACAGGCCGTCCAGTGCACTGAACACACCGATCATGAGCCCACTCAAAATCAGGAAGGCACCCATGTATTGGTTGACGCGCTGAGTAATGGTTTCCCACCCTGCGATAACCACCACTACTGTGATGAACGCCGTAAGCGGAACGAACCAAAATGAGATGCCATCCAGCCCGAGGTGGTAATGAACGTTGAACCGACTGATCCAACCGGCTTTTTCGACAAACTGCATGGCCGCCGTGCTGGCATCAAACTGCATGTACAAAGGAATGGTCACCAGTAAGCTGACCACAGCTCCTATCAAGGCGATCCATCGGACAACCTTCGCATGCTCGTCGCGACCCAGCGCCAGCAGTACAACACCGAAAGCGATGGGAATCCAAATAGCGAGGCTCAACAAACCCATTTTATTTTTCTCCTACTTGAGCCAAACGAAGTACGTCATCAAAACGAACACCCCGAGAATCATGACCAAGGCGTAGTGGTACAGATAACCGGACTGCCCCTTGCGAACAATGGAGGACAGCCACCCCACCAGCCTCCAGGAACCATTGACCACTGTGCCATCTATGACAGCCTGATCGCCCACTTTCCAGAGCCCAACCCCAAGCGCGCGCGCGCCACGGGCGAGTATGTTTTCGTTAATCCAATCCAGGTAGTACTTGTTTTCCAACAGGTTGAACACCGGCATGACATTGCGCTTAATAGCGGCAGGCACCGCAGGAAACACCATGTACATGAGGTAGGAAGTCACGACACCGGCTAAAGCCAGCCAGAAGGGAGCGGTAGAAAACGCATGAATTGCCATCTGCAAGGGGCCATGGAAAATTCCAGCCAACCCGGCCATGGCACCATGTTTCTCGGCATTGACAAAAATCACGTCCTTGAAAAAATCACCAAACAACATCGGCTGAATGGTCAGGTAGCCAATGAGAACCGATGGGATGGCCAACAACACCAAGGGGACCGTTACTACCCACGGTGATTCGTGCGGGTGGTGGTCGTGTCCGTCGTGTGCATGATGATCGTCGTGATGTGCATCCGGGTTCTGGTCAAAGCGCTCCTTGCCGTGAAACACCAAGAAATACATTCGGAACGAATAAAACGCAGTTACAAACACACCCGCCAAAACCGCAAAATTGGCAAATCCCGCTGCAGGCAATTGGCTAAAGTGCACGGCTTCAATAATGCTGTCTTTGGAGTAGAAACCCGCAAACAAGGGAGTTCCGATCAAAGCCAGTGAACCCAATAAAGACGTAATCCAGGTAATGGGCATGTATTTGCGCAGCCCCCCCATCCAGCGAATATCTTGATTATGGTGAACGCCCATGATCACAGAGCCGGCCCCGAGAAACAGCAGCGCCTTGAAAAACGCGTGCGTCATCAGGTGGAACACTGCAACGGAATAAGCCGAGGCTCCCAGGGCCACAGTCATATACCCCAGCTGCGACAGCGTGGAGTAAGCCACCACACGCTTGATGTCGTTTTGAATGATGCCCAGAAACCCCATAAACAAGGCTGTGATGGACCCAATGACCAGGATGAAGTTCAAGGCTGTGTCACTGAGCTCAAACAGGGGTGACATGCGAGCCACCATAAAGATACCCGCAGTCACCATCGTTGCTGCGTGAATCAATGCGGAAATGGGCGTGGGGCCTTCCATGGAATCTGGCAACCAGACATGCAAAGGGAACTGGGCCGACTTGCCCATAGCGCCGATAAACAAACAAATACAGATCACCGTGACCAGCATCCACTCAGTCCCGGGAAAACCGAGTTGGGCCAAATCCCCGGTCTTGGCAAAGATTTCGCTGTAGTTCAGCGTGCCTGTGTAAGCCACGATCAGGCCGATACCCAGAATAAAGCCGAAATCACCCACCCGGTTGACCAAAAAGGCTTTCATGTTCGCAAAAATAGCTGTCGGCTTTTTGTACCAGAAGCCAATCAACAGGTAGGACACCAACCCTACAGCTTCCCAGCCAAAAAACAGCTGCAACAAGTTATTGCTCATCACCAACATGAGCATGGAAAAAGTAAACAGGGAGATGTAAGAAAAAAAGCGGTTGTAGCCTTCATCCTCTTCCATGTAACCCACCGTATAGATGTGAACCATCAGCGACACAAAGGTCACCACGCACATCATCATGGCAGTCAGTCCATCAACGAGAAACCCGACTTCCATCTTGAGCCCACCTACCACCATCCATGTGTAGAGGGTCTCGTTAAAACGGGCACCATCCAACGCAACGGACTTGAGCGTGGAAGCGGACAGGACGAACGCCACCAGCACACCAAGAATGGTCAAGGAATGGCTCAGCTTGCGACCGATCCAGTTGCCACCAAAAGTGGTGCCAAAAATGCCAGCCAGCACAGCCCCGACCAGGGGTGCCAACGGAATGGCCAATAAAGTAGATGCAGAAAGGGTTTGACTCATTGTGATTAACCCTTGAGCGAATTGAGTTCGTCGACGCTGATGCTGTTCTTATTGCGGAACAGAAGCACCAAAATGGCCAATCCAATAGCCGCTTCAGCAGCAGCCACGGTCATGATGAAAAGCACAAAAACCTGGCCATGCAAGTCATTCAGGTAATAAGAGAACGCCACGAAATTGGTATTTACTGCCAGCAGCATGAGCTCAATAGCCATCAGCAGCACAATTAAATTGCGACGATTGAGAAAGATGCCCACCACCGACAGAGCAAAAAGCATCGCTCCCAGTGACAAAAAATGGCCCAGAGTTAAGGTCATTGTTTTTTCTCCGCATCTGCATCGGCTGTCACAGTGGGGGCCGTTTGCGTGGCGGCCATTTTCACCACCGTCATTCGATCACGCGACTTAACCCTAACTTGGTCACCCGGGCTCACATACTTGCTGTCTTTGCGGGGGCGTAGGGTCAGAGAAATGGCAGCAATCATGGCAACCAGCAAGATAGCAGCCGCCACTTCCAAAGGAACCACATACTGGGTAAACAACAAAATTCCAAGTTCCTTGGTGTTCGAGACGCCGGGCGCCACCACCACTGAAGGATCTTCAACTATGCGAAAACCCCCCATCAGTACCGCAGCCATTTCCAACGCAATCACGACGCCCACCAATGCCGCAAAGGGGAAGTGTTTCCAAAATCCGAGTCGCAAGTTCTCGACATTCACGTCCATCATCATCACGACAAACAAGAACAACACCATGACCGCCCCTACGTACACCAGCACCAAAGCGATGGACAAAAACTCGGCCTTCAGCAGCATCCAAATCAACGCTGCCTGAAAAAAGGTCAATACCAAGTAAAGGGCTGCATGCACGGGATTGCGCGCAGTGATCACACGGAACGCTGCAAACAGCAATATCCCGGAGAAGGCGTAAAAAAGACCAGTGGTAACACTCATAATTCAAACACTTTCTTGCGACAGATCAGCGGTATTTCGCGTCCGCTTGTTTGTTGGCGGCAATTTCTGGCTCATAACGGTCACCCACAGCCAACAACATTTCCTTAGTGAAATACAGATCGCCACGCTTTTCACCGTGGTATTCAAGAATATGGGTTTCCACAATGGAGTCCACTGGACAGCTCTCTTCACAAAAACCGCAAAAAATGCACTTGGTGAGATCGATGTCGTAGCGAGTAGTGCGGCGGGAGCCGTCATCGCGAACATCGGATTCGATAGTGATAGCCATGGCGGGACATACGGCCTCGCACAATTTGCAAGCAATGCAACGCTCTTCACCGTTTTCATATCGACGTAGAGCATGCAAACCACGAAACCGCGGTGACAAAGGAGTTTTCTCTTCTGGAAATTGAACTGTTACCTTGCGGCGAAAGAGATAACGCCCTGTCAACGCAAGGCCTTTAAACAGCTCTATCAACAAAAAGCTGGAGAGGAAGTCCCTCAAAGAAAATGCGGGGCTAGGAGTACGTGGAGTGGCGGACATTGTCATAACGTGGTCCTTCAAAGCCAAATGTTGAAGGAAGTTTGCATCCAGGCACCCACGACCAGCAGCCACACCAAGGTGACAGGAATAAACACCTTCCAGCCCAGACGCATGATCTGGTCATAACGGAAGCGGGGGAAAGTCGCACGCACCCAAATAAACAAACTGACCACGGCAAATGTCTTGATGCCAAGCCATATCCATCCGGGAATGAAATCCAATGCGGCCCACGGCGACAACCACCCGCCCAAGAACATGAGGGCCGCCAAAATTGAAATGAGCCACATGTTGGCGTATTCGGCCAAGTAAAACATGGCGTAGGACATCCCAGAATACTCAACCATGTGGCCAGCAACAATTTCGGCCTCGCCTTCAACTACGTCGAAGGGATGGCGATTGGTTTCTGCCATACCGGAAATCACATACACCACAAAGATAGGCAGCAAAGGCAGCCAATTCCATGACAGGAAACCCAAGCCCATGTCCGCGAAGTGCCCCCTACCCTGCCCCGTCACAATCTCGGTAAGGTTCATACTTCCCGAAACCATAAGGACGATCACCAAGCAAAACCCCATTGCTATTTCGTAGCTGACCATCTGGGCTGAAGCACGCAAAGCCCCCAGAAATGCATACTTTGAATTAGAGGCCCAGCCGGCAATAACCACCCCATAGACTTCCATGGAAGTGATCGCCATCACAAACAAGAGGCCAGCATTGATATTCGCCAAGGCAATCTCTGGTCCAAATGGAATAACAGCCCAAGCCGCCATCGCAGGCATGATGGTCAGAATTGGTCCAATGAAAAACAAGCCTTTGCTTGCTTGAGTGGGTACCAATATTTCCTTGGTAAGCAGCTTTAAGGCATCGGCAATGGGTTGCAGCAAACCCCAAGGCCCCACCCGATTGGGCCCCACCCGCACCTGCATCCAGCCAAGGAATTTGCGTTCCCACAGAGTAAGGTAAGCCACGGCGCCCATCAAGGGCAGTACCACAACTACAATTTTCAGCAAGGTCCAAATGACAGGCCACAGAAAACCTACCCACAGCGCATTGGAGCTCAACTCCAAACCGGTGTTGTAAATCATGTCAATCATGACACTACCCTTTCTTCCTGCTGCGCGGCCTGCCTAGCATCCGCCGTCAACTGGAGCGATCCCGCGCGGCGAACCATGCCATCCAGTTGATAAATGGAAGCGACCACGGGGAGTAGTTCTGCTAGCCGGGTGTCAATTTCTGCGTCACATGCATTGTTCAAGCGTGCGGCCGGTGCAAACAGGGCCTCACCCCGGGCTTCCAAGTTGACTGCTTTGAGAACCTCTTGCGATGTATCGAAGTCCGCGCCTCGAATATCCAGTAGGTTCGCCAAGACACGAAGCACTTTCCACGCAGGTCGTGCGTCACCTGCAGGTTTGACCACCGCATGAAAGCTCTGCACACGCCCTTCTGCATTGACAAAGCTGCCAGACGTTTCGGTAAACGGGGCAATTGGCAGAATGACATCACTGATGTCAAGGTTAGCCTTGAAGGGGCTCAGGGTGACTACCATCTCGGCCTTGGCAAGGCCCAGCAACGCATCGCGTCCCAATGCACTATCGAACTCAGGCTCGGTATTCAGCAGTAATGCAGCCTTCAAGCCGCCAGATAGCATTAGTGCCGCATTCAATCCGTTACCTTGAGGGACCGCACCAACTAATTGCGCACCGACCGTGTTGGCTGCCTCAGTGAGGTAACCGACGATCGCACCGGTTTGCACAGCAATCCAGTTGGCCAAGGCCAACAGGCTGGAAGCCCTAGCATGGTGTGCAGCGGCATTGCCCAGCAAAACGGCCTTGCGGTCTCCAGACAACAACGAACGGGCAATCGCTTGGGCCATAGGAGTCACGGTGCCGACTACAGGCGCAACAGCCGAGGTCTCTGCGGCGATAGCCGCGGCAATGTCGGCCAATGACTGAACCCAGGAAGCGGCTGGCGCTATAGCGACATTAGCCACCGGCAACGCCCAATCATTGGACTCGGACATGACGGCACTGACAACGCAACCATGCTTGACAGCCTGGCGTATGCGCTGAGCAAACAAAGGATGGTCTTTGCGCAAGTTTGAACCGACCACCAAGACCCGCTGCAACTCAGACAACGAAGCAATGGATGTGCCTAGGTACCGAACACCGGCAGCGGGTGAAAATTCGCTATTGCGCAGGCGGTAATCGATGTTGTCACTGTCCAAACCACGCACCAAGGTGCCAGCTAGATACAACTCTTCCAGCGTACTGTGCGGACTAACCAAAGCACCAATACTTGCTGCACCATGGTTCATCTTTATTTGTTTCAAACCATTGGCGACATACTCAAGTGCGGTTTGCCAATCCACGGTTTTCCACTCCCCACCCTGCTTGAGCATGGGGGCGGTTAAACGGTCTTCGCAGTTCAACGATTCGTAAGAGAAACGATCGCGGTCTGCTATCCAGCATTCATTGACAGCGTCGTTCTCAAGCGGCACGACACGCAACACCTTATGGTTTTTCACTTGGATGATCAAGTTGGAACCGGTGGAGTCGTGCGGGCTCACCGATTTGCGGCGAGACAGTTCCCATGTACGGGCGCTATACCGAAACGGCTTGCTGGTCAATGCACCCACCGGGCAAATGTCGATCATATTGCCCGACAGCTCCGAGTCCACGGAATTGCCAATGAAAGTCTCAATCTCGGCATGCTCACCACGGTGCGACATCCCCAACTCCATCACACCGGCGACCTCTTGGCCAAAACGAACACAACGGGTGCAGTGGATGCAACGGCTCATCTCCTCCATGGAAATCAGCGGGCCAACATCTTTGTGGAAGACCACACGTTTTTCTTCCTCGTAACGCGAGGAAGAACTGCCATACCCGACTGCCAAATCCTGCAATTGGCATTCACCGCCCTGGTCGCAAATCGGACAATCCAGCGGATGGTTGATCAGCAGGAACTCCATCACAGATTTTTGGGCCTTGATCGCCTTGTCACTCTTGGTGCGGACAATCATGCCTTGGGTCACCGGCGTGGCACAGGCCGGCATGGGCTTGGGCATTTTTTCAACGTCCACCAAACACATACGGCAATTGGCCGCAATGCTCAATTTCTTGTGGTAACAAAAGTGGGGGATGTAGGTGCCTGCTTTGTCTGCGGCATGCATGATCATGCTGCCTTCAACAATGTCCACCTTCTTGCCGTCGAGTTCGATTTCAATCATCTTGGGCTCTACTTAAACGTGGGCCGCGACCATGCTGGTCTTATGCACTACAAGGTGCTCAAATTCGCTTCGGAAGTGCTTGATCATGGCACGCACAGGCATCGCAGCGGCATCGCCCAACGCGCAAATGGTGCGTCCTTGAATATTCTCGGCCACGTTATCCAACAAATCCATATCAGTGGGGCGGCCATGGCCGTCCACAACACGATCCACTATCCGCGATAGCCACCCCGTGCCCTCGCGGCAGGGCGTGCATTGGCCGCAGGATTCGTGCATATAGAAATAGCTGAGGCGTTGCAGCGCCTTGACCATGCAACGCGTTTCGTCCATCACGATGACGGCTCCCGAACCCAGCATGGATCCAGCCTTGGCGATGGAATCGTAGTCCATCGTGCACTCCATCATGATGGACGCGGGCAACACCGGGGACGAAGATCCGCCGGGAATTACAGCCTTGAGCGCCTTACCTCCACGCACACCACCGGCCAACTCAAGCAGTTTGGCAAAGGGGGTTCCCATAGGAATTTCATAGTTGCCTGGGCGCTCGACATCACCACTGATGGAGTAGATCTTGGTACCGCCATTGTTGGGCTTGCCACACTCCAAGTAGGCCTGCCCCCCATTGCGGATGATCCAAGGCACGGCAGCAAAAGTTTCCGTATTGTTGATGGTGGTGGGCTTTCCGTAGAGGCCAAAACTGGCCGGGAACGGTGGCTTGAAGCGGGGTTGGCCTTTTTTGCCCTCCAGCGACTCCAGCAAAGCAGTTTCTTCACCACAAATATAGGCCCCAAAGCCATGGGCGGCGTGCAACTGGAAGTCAAAAGAACTACCCAAAATACCCTTACCCAAAAGACCCGCAGCGCGAGCTTCTTCCAGCGCCGCTTCAAAGCGCTCGTAAGCGGAGAATATTTCACCGTGGATATAGTTGTAACCGACGCTAATGCCCATGGCATACGCGGCGATGGCCATGCCTTCAATCACGATATGGGGGTTGAACTCCAAGATGTCCCGGTCCTTGCAGGTACCGGGCTCGCCTTCATCAGAGTTGCACACCAAGTACTTCTGGCCCGGGAATTGGCGCGGCATGAAACTCCACTTCAGGCCGGTTGGGAAACCGGCGCCTCCGCGCCCTCTCAGGGCAGACTCTTTGACAGTCGCAATTACTTGGTCTTGCGTCAGACCCTCGCCACCGTCTTTGCCCAGAATTTTGCGTAACGCTTGGTAACCACCGCGAGATTCGTAATCCCTCAAACGCCAATTGGCCCCATTCAAATCTGCATAAATCTGGGGATTAATGTGACGGTTATGAAAACAGGTTTGCACGCCGGTGGCGCGAAACTGGGAGAGTAGATTCTCTACCGTCATCATTTGCCCTCCGTGGCGCGAAGGCCATCCACCAATTGATCGAGCTTGTCGTTGGTCATAAAACTGCACATGGATCGGTCATTGACCAGCATCACAGGTGAGTCCGCGCAAGCACCCAAGCATTCGCTTTGCTGCAGGGTAAACAGGCCATCAGAGGTAGTTTCCCCCATATGGATACCCAACTTGTTCTCCAGATGGTGCAAAGCCTTCTGCCCGTCGCGTAACTGGCAAGGCAAATTGGTACAAACGTTGAGCTTGAACTTGCCCACCGGACGCTGGTTGTACATGTTGTAGAAGGTCGTCACTTCGTGTACAGCCATTGGTGCCATGTCCAAATGCTGGGCAACTACCTTCTCACTTTCAGCACTGACAAAACCTAGCTCCTGCTGAACAATGGACAGACAGGCCATTACCGCAGACTGCTTTTGGTCTGCTGGGTACTTGGCCACTTCGCGGTCAAAACGCGCTTTGGTAGCGTCAGAGATCATCGGTCAATCTCTCCAAAAACAATGTCCATGGTGCCAATAATAGACACCGCATCGGCAATCATGTGTCCAGAAGCCATTTCGTTCAGTCCTGCCAAATGAGCAAAACCGGGCGGACGAATCTTTAGGCGATAGGGTTTATTTGCACCATCACTCACGATGTAAATACCAAACTCCCCTTTTGGGTGCTCGACTGCTGCGTAGGCTTCCCCTTCAGGAACATGAAAGCCTTCGGTAAACAACTTGAAGTGGTGGATCAACTCCTCCATGCTGGTCTTCATGGACTCGCGCGACGGTGGTGCCACTTTGTGGTTGTCGGTAATTACTGGGCCCGGATTGGCCTTGAGCCAATCGACACACTGCTTGATGATGCGATTGGACTGCTTCATCTCTTCCATGCGAACCAAATAACGGTCGTACACGTCACCAGTTTTACCCACAGGAATGTCAAAGTCCAGGCGGTCGTAGACCTCGTAAGGCTGCTTCTTGCGCAAGTCCCAAGCGACGCCAGAACCACGCAACATGGGCCCCGTAAACCCCAAGTTCAGTGCACGTTGGGGCGTAACCACACCGATATTCACGGTTCGTTGCTTCCAGATACGGTTCTCGGTCAGCAGTGTGTGGTACTCGTCCAGACAGACGGGGAAACGCTGGGTGAAGTCGTCAATGAAATCAAGCAATGAGCCACGGCGATTTTTGTTGAGCTCCTCCACACCCTTGGCGTTGCGCACACGACTCGCCTTGAACTGAGGCATGGTGTCAGGTAGATCGCGGTAAACCCCACCGGGCCGGAAGTAAGCTGCATGCATGCGCGCACCACTGGCCGCTTCATACATATCAAACAGATCTTCACGTTCGCGGAAAGTGTAGATGAGGATGGTGGAGCTTCCGCAATCGTTTCCATGCGACCCCAGCCACATCAAGTGGTTCAGCAAACGCGTGATCTCCGAAAACATCACTCGGATGTACTGCGCACGCACGGGTACGTCAATACCCAGCAACTTCTCAATGGCCAAGCAATACGCATGCTCGTTGCACATCATGGACACATAGTCCAGTCTGTCCATGTAGGGCAGAGCCTGAATGTAAGTTTTGCTTTCGGCCAGCTTTTCAGTGGCACGGTGCAACAACCCAATATGCGGATCTGCGCGCTGGATGACTTCACCATCGAGCTCAAGCACCAGACGCAGTACGCCATGGGCTGCCGGATGCTGCGGACCAAAGTTCAGGGTGTAGTTTTTTATTTCAGCCATGCATTCCACTGCTTATTGCAGGCCTCCGTAATTTTCTTCGCGGATGATGCGGGGCGTAATTTCTCGGACTTCAATGCTGACGGGTTGGTAGACCACGCGGCCCTGTTCGGCGTCGAAACGCATTTCCACATGGCCAGTGGTCGGGAAATCTTTGCGAAAAGGGTGACCGATAAAACCATAATCAGTCAGGATCCGGCGCAAGTCATTGTGGCCTTCAAACACAATGCCGAACAAATCAAAAGCTTCCCGCTCAAACCAATTCGCTGAATTCCAGACTTCATTCACGGAGGCCATATACGGCATGTCGTCGTCTGGCGCGAAGACCTTGAGACGCAGGCGCTGATTCAAGCTCACCGAAAGCAAATGCATCACTACTGCAAAACGCGGGCCTTCGTAGACCCCATCTTTGTATTCAGAGTAGTCCACACCACACAGGTCCAACAATTGCTCGAACTGACAGCCAGGTGCATCACGCAGCAGCTTGGCCACTGCCAGCAAATCGGAGGAAGGCACCACCAACTCAACCTCACCCAGAGCTGTAGTCAAACGCGCAACCTTATCGCCCACAACAAGCTTCACCGCTTCCAGCGTCACTTCAGGCCGAATGGAATAAACAGTCATAGAAGTCCTCAGGCCCGGGCAATGGTTTCAGTACGACGGATTTTCTGCTGCAACTGCAAAATGCCATACACCAGCGCCTCGGCAGTCGGAGGGCAGCCCGGTACATACACATCTACCGGAACAATGCGATCGCAGCCGCGTACCACTGAATAACTGTAATGGTAGTAGCCCCCACCGTTGGCGCATGAGCCCATGCTGATTACCCAACGTGGCTCCGACATCTGGTCATAAACCTTACGCAAGGCGGGTGCCATTTTGTTGCACAGCGTGCCCGCCACAATCATCAAGTCGGACTGGCGAGGACTGGCGCGAAAGACTTCGGAGCCAAATCGCGACAAGTCATAACGTGCCGCCGCCGCATGCATCATTTCAACCGCACAACACGCCAGACCAAAGGTCATCGGCCAAATGGAGCCGGTTTTAGCCCAATTCATCACCGAGTCGTAACTCGTAGTGACAAACCCTTCTTTGAGAACACCTTCAATCATTGAATCACTCCCAGTCCAGCGCGCCTTTTTTCCACATGTACACAAAGCCAATGGCGAGCACCACCACAAACTCTGCACCGAGGAGGAACCCCACCATTCCTGTCTCCTTCAGGGATACGGCCCACGGAAACAAAAATGCGGTCTCAAGGTCGAACAATATGAAAAGGATGGCCACCAAGTAGTAGCGCACATCAAACTTCATGCGAGCATCTTCGAAAGCCTCGAAGCCGCATTCGTAAGGGGAATTTTTGGCGGGGTCCGGGCGATTAGGCCCCAAAACATAGCCGAGCACTTGAGGCACAACGCCTACAGCTACACCGACCAGGATGAACAAGAGTACAGGGAGATATTGTTCGAGGTTCATCTTGAGATTCTGATCACCATTACAGCCCAACCAAGCATACCTTGGCTGAACGGATTTTTTTCTGGTGCCGTCGGCGAGACTCGAACTCGCACAGCTTTCGCCACTACCACCTCAAGATAGCGTGTCTACCAATTTCACCACGACGGCGGCTCTCAGTTGGTGAATTTGCGTGAGGTGCCTTGGGGCATTTGCTTATTCACCAGCAATAGAGTTTACCCTGAATTTACCCTGCCTCTTGCAGGGGCAAGGCATTTATAAAAGCAATTATTTGGCTGGAATTTGCGCTGCACCAGTGGCCGGCGCAGCCGGTACAGATTCAGTTGCAGCGGGCGCCGCTGCAGGCGCCACAACTGCAGCACCTTCAAGCACAGAACCAGAGCTGGCAGGACGCAAATTGCCAAAATAGGCCAGCGCCAAGGTGCACACAAAAAACACGGTTGCCAGAACCGCAGTGGTACGAGAAAGAAAGTTCGCACTGCCGCTAGCGCCAAAGAGGCTGCCAGAACCACTGCTACCAAAGGCTGCCCCCATGTCAGCGCCTTTTCCATGCTGAACCAGAATCAGACCAATCATGGCCAAGGCAGACAACATTTGTACAGTGAGAATGATGGTGACGATAAAACTCATGAGCTACTCCAAAATATAAAAAATCTGCAACGCGTTATGCCGCTGCTGCAATGATGGCCAAAAAGTCCAGTGCTTTCAGCGAGGCGCCACCCACCAAACCACCGTCAATGTCTGTCTGCGCCAATAGTTCGGCTGCATTGGCTGCATTCATGCTGCCGCCGTACAAAATTCTGACACGATCTGAATGCGCAGTTGCTGCGTGCAGTTGGGTGCGCAACACCGCATGTACCTGCTGTGCCTGCTCTGGGCTCGCGGTCTTACCCGTCCCAATAGCCCATACAGGTTCATAGGCAACAACAATTTCGCTGATGCAATGGCCATTGGTGTGAATGACAGCCGCCAGTTGACGTTTCACAACTTCTTCGGTTTGACCCGCTTCGCGCTCGCTTAAGGTTTCGCCCACACATACGATGGGAACGATGCCAGCAGCCAACGCTTTTTGAACCTTATTGGCAACGACGGCATCAGTCTCCCCGTGGTACTGACGACGCTCCGAGTGCCCCACGATGACATAGCGCACAGCCAAGTCCCGCAACATGCCAGCTGACACCTCGCCAGTGTACGCACCCGCCTCGTGTGCAGACACGTCTTGTGCACCCACTGCAATGGCAGTGCCCTTCACCAATGCACCTACACCTGCCAGATACGGCGCAGGCACGCACACGGCGATGTCACATGCCACTTGGTTTACACCTTCCAACAGCTGCTGGACCAGTGCGGCATTTGCCACAGTAGAGCCGTTCATCTTCCAGTTGCCGGCAATCAGTTTCTTTTTCATGCTGCATCCCACTTCAAAACAATTTTTCCAACGTGCTGATTGCTCTCCATCAGCGCATGGGCTTTCGCGGCATCGGCTGGAGCAAATACGCCATGAATCACCGCTCTGATGCGCCCCGCGACCAACAAAGGCCACACCACGCGCAAACATGAGGCGGCGATAGCCGCCTTAAACCACACTGGCCGCGCACGCAAGGTCGAGCCGGTAATCGTCAAACGCTTGCGCAGCACCAGCCCGGCGTTGATTTCGCTCTGCACACCGCCCTGGACCGCGATGATGACCAGTCGGCCATCCTCTGCAAGACACTGCACTTCTTTCGCCACATAGGCCCCCGCCACCATATCGAGCACCACATCCACACCACGCCCCTGGGTGAGGCGTAAGGCCTCCGCCTGGAAATCCTGTGTCTTGTAGTTGATGGCATGGTCTGCACCCAGATCTAGGCATGCAGAACACTTGTCGTCGCTACCAGCGGTTGCAATGACCGTGGCACCCATGGCTTTGGCCAGCTGAATAGCGGTGACGCCAATGCCGCTGGTGCCACCCTGAACGAGCAGGGTTTCTCCAGCCTGCAGGCGCCCCCGGTCAAACACATTGCTCCACACAGTAAACAAAGTCTCTGGCAGGCTTGCTGCTTCCACGTCACTTAAACCCGCTGGCACCGGCAGGCACTGGCCTACGGGCGCCACACAAAATTCGGCATATCCACCACCAGTAACCAGCGCACAGACGCGGTCACCGTGCTGGAAACCGGCGGCCTGCATGGCCTCGGCGTCGCCCGACACAATGACGCCGGCAACCTCCAGCCCCGGCAGGTCGGAAGCACCCGCAGGCGCCGGGTAATGCCCGGCACGCTGCAGCACGTCAGGCCGATTGATACCGCTAGCAGCCACGCGAATGCACACCTCCCCCACCCCCGCAACGGGCGCAGGACGGTCCACCAGACGCAGAACGTCGGGTGGACCGAAAGAAGAGATCTCGACAGCCTTCATAGCTAAATTGACCGGTAGCCCTTGTATCTATTGCGCAAGAAGCTACTGATTCAATAGCAAAGCAAATTAGCCGTGCTCGCCGTTTTGAGCAGGGCGATCCAGAAGTGCCTTCATGGACAACTTGATGCGGCCCTTTTCGTCGGTTTCCATGACCTTGACCTTGACGATCTGGCCTTCGGACAGGTAGTCCGACACCTTCTCGACTCGCTCATGAGCGATCTGGCTGATGTGCAACAAACCGTCCTTGCCAGGCAACAGATTGACCAAAGCACCGAAGTCCAAAATCTTAGTGATGGGGCCTTCGTAGACCTTGCCAATTTCCACTTCAGCGGTAATTTGTTCGATACGGCGCTTGGCTTCTTCCGCCTTGGCCGGATCGGCAGATGCGATCGTGATGGTGCCGTCTTCGTCGATATTGATTTGGGTACCGGTTTCTTCGGTCAGCGCACGGATCACGGCGCCGCCCTTGCCGATCACGTCACGGATCTTCTCGGGGTTGATCTTCATGGTGAACAGACGAGGCGCGAAGTTGGACACTTCGGTCTTGGCTTCGGCCATGGCTTCTTGCATCACACCCAGGATGTGCATACGTGCTTCCTTGGCCTGCGCCAATGCAACTTGCATGATTTCCTTGGTGATACCTTGGATCTTGATGTCCATCTGCAGCGCAGTAATACCGTTGGTGGTACCCGCCACCTTGAAGTCCATATCGCCGAGGTGATCTTCGTCACCCAGAATGTCGGTCAACACGGCGAATCGGTTGTCGTCTTTGATCAGGCCCATGGCGATACCCGCCACATGCGCCTTCAAAGGCACACCAGCGTCCATCAACGACAAGCAGCCGCCGCAGACCGATGCCATGGACGAGGATCCGTTGGACTCGGTGATTTCCGACACCACACGCATGGTGTAGGGGAACTCTTCTTTGGTAGGCAGAACAGCAACCAGAGCGCGCTTGGCCAGACGGCCGTGGCCGATTTCGCGGCGCTTGGGTGTGCCGACGCGGCCGGTTTCGCCGGTAGCAAACGGAGGCATGTTGTAGTGCAGCATGAAGCGGTCTTCAAAATCACCGCTCAGGGCGTCAATGCGCTGTGCGTCACGCTCGGTACCCAGGGTAGCAATCACCAATGCTTGGGTTTCACCGCGTGTGAACAGGGCGGAACCATGGGTGCGGGGCAGCACGCCGTTGCGAATTTCAATGGCACGCACGGTACGTGTGTCACGGCCGTCGATACGAGGCTCACCGGCCAGAATCTGGCTACGCACGATCTTGGCTTCGATGTCGAACAGCAGGCCCTCCACCGCCACGCTGTCAAATGCAGCGCCGTCGGCTTTCAATGCGGCCATGACTTCGGAGTAGGCCGCACGGCAGGCTTGGGTACGGGCTTGCTTGTTGCGGATTTGGTACGCAGCAACCAGCTTGTCCTTGGCCAAGCCGTCGATTTTGGCGATCAAGGCTTCGTCCTTGGCAGGGGCTTTCCAGTCCCACACCGGCTTACCGGCGTCACGGACCAGTTCGTGGATCGCGTTGATGGCAATCGCGCCTTGCGTATGACCGAACACCACGGCGCCGAGCATGATTTCTTCGGACAATTGCTGCGCTTCGGATTCGACCATCAGCACAGCGGCTTCGGTACCGGCAACAACCAGATCCATGATGGAGTCTTTGCGTGCAGTCTGGCCAGGGTTCAACACGTATTCACCGTTGACGTACCCCACGCGGGCAGCACCAATGGGGCCATTGAACGGCACGCCAGAGACGGACAGCGCGGCGCTAACGGCAATCATGGCGGCGATGTCGGCGTCGACTTCGGGGTTCAACGATACAGTGTGGACCACCACGTGCACTTCGTTGAAGAATCCCTCGGGGAACAAGGGGCGGATCGGGCGATCGATCAGGCGGCTGGTCAAGGTTTCAAACTCGCTGGGGCGGCCTTCGCGCTTGAAGAAGCTGCCGGGGATCTTGCCAGCGGCGTACGACTTTTCCAGGTAGTCCACGGTCAGGGGGAAGAAGTCTTGACCAGCTTTGCCTTCAGTCTTAGCAACCACTGTAGCCAACACCACGGTGCCATCCATGTCCAGCAGCACAGCGCCGGTGGATTGGCGAGCGATTTCGCCGGTTTCCATGGTGACCGTATGCTGGCCCCATTGGAATGTCTTGGTAACTTTGTTGAAAATACTCATGTCTTATCTCCTGTGAGTTAGGGGTCATGTTTGGGAGGTTTTGGCCACCTCACCAGAGCCCGGAGCCAACATCACAGTCCACGATGCCATTCCAGAACAACTCCGGCCGTTGCCGAAATTGCTTTGGAATGACACAGCTTCGCTCTGTTTTTGCCGTCTCCGAAGTAAAAAACGCCTGAGCTAGTGACCTAACTCAGGCGCTTCACAATCGTCGAATCGCTTACTTACGCAGACCCAGCTTGGCGATCAGAGCAACGTAACGGTCAGCGTCTTTGCTCTTCAGGTAGTCCAACAGTTTGCGGCGACGGCTTACCATGCGCAGCAGACCGCGGCGACCGTGGTGGTCTTTGGCGTGGGTCTTGAAATGGGGAGTCAGCTCATTGATACGGGCGGTCAGCAAAGCCACTTGGACTTCAGGGCTGCCGGTATCGCCAGCTTGACGGGCGTTGTCTTTGACAACAGCGGCTTTGATGCTAGATGCAATCATGTGTTTTCCTTGTATTTGGGGCCATGCGCTGGACGCCACCCCGGTTTTTACAACTTGCGCCAAGCACTGGAACTGCGCTTGGCGTGCGCCTTGCCGAATGCAAAGCCGCTCGATTATAACCCGCTCGCGTCAGGGACGAACCATCTTGCAGCTCGTGGGCTGCTCTGCCGCAGCAGCAGGCACAGTTTTGACTACGCGGAATCCATAGCCCGAGCCTTCTACGTCGAACTTGACGCCTGGCGTACCCTGGCGATCCATCATGCCCACCACCAGCGGTTGCTGAAACTGGTGGTCGGTCGCACGCATGCTTCCAGTTTGACCACTAAAAGTGACGCTAGCCCTTTCCAGCTCTGCGGCAACTGCTGCAATATCCATAGCACCATTGGAACCAACACCACCCTGTTTACCTGCAGCTTCCACACTTTGCGCCAGCGCCTCGATCAGCAGCTGCATTCGCATGTGCACATAGTCGTCCTCGGGTTTGGGGTAGCGCACGCGAAAGGACTTGTAAAACGCCTCGCTCGCGGCCGTTTGCACATTGGGCAGCCAGTCGGCCACGGCTATCACCTTGCCAATGCCGGCGTCACCAATCGCGGCCGGGGCGCCCAAGGCATTGCCGTAAAAGGTGTAGAACTTGCCATCAAAACCCACATCCTTGGCTGCTTTGATGAGCAAGCTCAGGTCGTTGCCAAAGTTACCGGTGACAACTGCACCGGCTCCACTTGCCTTGATTTTGGTCGCGTAGGGCAAAAAGTCCTTCACCCGACCCAGGGGGTGGAGTTCATCACCGACCACCTGCACATCGGGGCGAAGCACGCCCAACTGCCGCTTGGCCTCGCGCCCCACGGCCTGACCAAAGCTGTAATCCTGTCCAATGATGTAAACGCTTTTGAGCGCTTTGTCATCTTTGAGCACATCCATGAGTGCAGCCATGCGCATGTCGGAGTGCGCGTCAAAGCGGAAGTGCCAGAAGCTGCATTTTTCATTGGTCAACTCAGGCAGCACCGCTGCATAGTTCAGGAACAGCACACGGCGCGCTGGGTCGCGTTCGTTGTGTTTGTTGATCGCATCGATCAGCGAAGCTGCAACCCCCGATGAGTTGCCCTGCATGATGATGCGTGCGCCGCTGTCAATGGCTGAGCGCAGTGCAGACAAGGCCTCTTCGGTCTGGCCCTTGCTGTCAAAGCGATCCAATTGCATCAACTGGTTACCGCCGGCGCTAGCCGGAAGCTTCACGCCGCCGCGTGCATTGACGCGCTCCACCGCCCAAACAAAGTTGCGAAACCCAGCCTCGCCGCCATTTGCGTTGGCGCCACTAAAGCCTTCGATCATGGCAATTTTCAAGGACGGAGCATTTTGAGCGTGGGCGCTGGCAAGCGATAACGCGGCAGCAAATAGCGCTGCTGCGCCCGTTTTCAAGGCCTGACGAGAAAGAATAAACATGGGTGAATTTCTCTTGAATTGCGAGAGAAAGCGCACAGCTTGGAAGCATGCGGCGCTCACGGTGAGAGCCGCGCAGTGTACTAGGAGTTCACACCATGTTTTTTGCCTCTGCACCTTCCGTGTTTCAGTCCTCTGTGCGCCGCCCGGTATATGCACCCACGAGCCGTTCTGTCGAACGTTTTCTGGGTGAAGCGCTGTCCGCCGCGCGTCAAAACGCCTACACCGAAGATGAAAACGCATTCACGCTAACCTTGGACATGCCTGGCATCGCCAAAGATCAACTAAGCATTGCGGTAGAAGGTGCGGTCGTTCGCATTCAGAGCAAGGACGAAGCGCCCCGCCGCTACCGCGCCGCCTACGAACTGCCGCAAGAATTGGACAGCACACTCAGTGAGGCGAAACTGGAAAACGGCGTGCTCACCCTGAAGCTAGCCAAGAAGGCGCCGGTGAATCATGCTACCGAGCTGACAATCCAGTAACAGAGCGGTTGCGCCTAAAGGGCGTGCAGCGGCCAGCGGGGCTTTACGTCGAAAGCGTAGGTCTTGCTGGCAGTCTGCAAGCCGCTTTGCAAGCGCATTGCTGCGGCCATGGCAATCATGGCGCCATTGTCAGTACACAGGTGCAACTCGGGGTAGTGCACGCGCACCGCGCGCTTTGCGCACTCGGCATTGAGCAATTCACGCAGCTTGCGATTGGCGCCCACCCCACCGGCCACCACCAAGCGTTTCAAGCCCGTTAGCTTGATTGCCGCCATCGATTTCTTGAGTAGCACGTCGACGATCGCCGCCTGGGTTGATGCGGCCAAGTCTGCCTGGAGTTGCCGCGGCAACGCGTCGAAAGCGGTTACGCCGCCAGCCGCCACCATGCGCTGGCTTTGCACCAGCACGGCAGTTTTGAGACCCGCAAACGAAAAATCCAGGTTACCGCTGTGCAACAACGGACGCGGTAATGCATAGGCAGTAGGACTACCCTCCTCCGCCATTTTGGACAACAACGGCCCACCGGGATAGGCCAGCCCCATGAGTTTGGCGGATTTGTCAAAGGCCTCACCCGCCGCATCGTCTATTGTTTCGCCCAGCAACTCGTAACGCCCCACACCATCCACGCGCATCAGCTGCGTATGGCCACCAGACACGAGCAGCGCCACAAACGGAAACTCAGGTGGGTCTGCACTCAAGAACGGCGAGAGCAAATGGCCCTCAAGATGGTGTACGCCCAGCACGGGCTTGTCCAATGCCGCTCCCAAAGCACAGGCCACACCAGCCCCCACCAGCAAAGCGCCCGCCAAGCCAGGCCCTCGCGTGTAGGCCACGACATCGACATCTTGCAGGCTGCAACCACTCTCATTCAGTACTTGTTGGGTCAGCGGCAGCACACGGCGAATATGGTCGCGGCTTGCCAGCTCGGGCACCACGCCCCCAAAAGCCTGGTGCATCTCGATCTGGCTGTGCAAGGCGTGCGCCAGCAGCGTGGGCACGGCATCACCCTCCGACTGCACGATGGCCACACCTGTCTCATCACACGACGACTCGATCCCCAACACCAACATGCTTGTTCCCTTCAGAGGCGCCGAGTGTAGAGGATGAGGTTTTTCTGGCGGCACAATCTCTCCCATGCCCGATCTGGTCTCCCCTGCCGACATTGCGAACATCGAACACGCAACTCTGGACGCCGTGGCCCCGCGCATGGTGGACGACACCCTGCCTGGCTGGTTGCTGCCATTCGAAAAAACCCCGGTAGGTCGCGCCAAAAGTGCCGTCCCGCTGCGCCACGAGGGCTTGTCAGCCAACGACATTGGACAAATTGCAGAGCGCTACCGCCTGCAGAATCTGGAGCCGGTATGGCGCATGGCGGACACAGCCGGGCTGCACCCTTTGCAGGAAGCCTTGCGCCAACGGGGATACACACCGCAACAGCCGACGCTGGTGCAAACTGGAAAAACAAGCACGCTGGCCAGTGCCCCTTCCCGCCATACCGTGGTGTTGCGGCCCGAGCCGGACGCCGCCTGGCGCTCGGTGTACACCGCAACGGGCTTTGACCCGGTGGATGGTGCGGCGCGCATTGCGGCTTTGAGCCGCAGCAAGGTCGTTGTGTATGCCACCGTCATGGAAGGCGACCAGGCCTGCGCCGCTGGCACCGCCAGTTTCAGCCGGGGATGGGTCGGCATCCACGGCATGCGCACGGTGCTGGCCTATCGCCAGCGAGGCATGGCCTGCGCCATCCTCGCGGCGCTGACGCAGGAGGGATTGCGCCGGGGTATACGCGACGCGTTTTTGCAAGTGGAAGAAGAAAATGCCGGCGCCCGTGCGTTGTATGCCAGACATGGTTTTTCCACCGCCTGGAACTACCACTACTGGCGCGCATGACAACCACACAAAAACCGACCTTTGGCGCGAAAAGCACAGGCATTCACTGGCTCGGCGACGTGCTGCACATCGGCCTGACCCTGTGACCTTGTGGCGGGTATATCGGCATAAGCGCGTGCCCGACCAAAGATAAGGAACACCGAATTCCGCCTGAAATGGTGCGCCGCACAAATGCAGGGCGCCATGCACCATGGCCACGCCCGCATGGAAGTTGCGCATGAAAAGTGGCTTTGGTGCTCGCGGGTATTGCCCGAGCAGCTCTTTTTTTCATAGCAATTCAGCATTCTCACGTTGCTCAGAACAGCAGAGTTAGACGCTCGAAAAACCTGGCACATACATTGCTTAAGTCTTTAGAAGACCGGCAACGGTCATGCACTGGACTCCTCCTAACGACGGGTGGGCTCCATGCCACAGGACAAAGGCGTCCCCACGGGTTCATTTGCGCGCCGCGCAGCAAACCCAGTGCGGACGCCTTTTCTTTGTTTGTTTTGTGTTTTTCCCTTCAGGAGATCGAGCCATGACTGACTTTTTGAAAGCCAAACTTAGCCGCCGCGCTATCTTGCAAACCGCCGCCGTGGGCGCCATTGGCATCGACCCTGCGCTGCGCGCTGTGGTTTACGCCGCAGGCTCCGATGCACCGGAGAAAACGGAAGTCAAGATCGGCTTCATTCCGCTGACCGACTGCGCCAGCGTGGTGATGGCCTCGGTGCTGGGCATTGACAAGAAGTACGGCGTCACCATCATCCCCAGCAAAGAAGCGAGCTGGGCTGGTGTGCGTGACAAGCTGGTCAATGGTGAACTCGACTTTGCCCACGTGTTGTACGGTCTGGTGTACGGCGTGCACTTGGGCATTGGTGGCCCCAAGAAAGACATGGCCGTGCTGATGAACCTGAACCACAACGGTCAGGCTATCACCCTGTCCAAAAAAATGGCAGAAAAAGGCGCGGTAGACGGCGCAGGTTTGGCCAAATTGATGGCCAGCGAAAAGCGTGAATACACCTTTGCCCAGACCTTCCCCACTGGCACACACGCCATGTGGCTCTACTACTGGATGGCCGCGCACGGCATCAACCCCTTGAAGGACTCCAAGGTCATCACCGTACCGCCGCCGCAGATGGTCGCCAACATGCGTGTGGGCAATATGGACGGATTCTGCGTGGGCGAACCCTGGAACCACCGCGCCATCATTGACGGCATTGGTGTGACAGCCGCCACCACGCAGGACATCTGGAAAGACCACCCCGAAAAGGTGCTGGGCACCACCGGTGACTTCGTCAAGAAGTACCCCAACACCGCGCGTGCAGTGACCGCCGCGATTCTGGAAGCCAGCCAGTGGATTGACGCGGGGCTATCCAACAAGAACAAGATGGCAGAAACCATCGCCGACAAGAGCTATGTGAATACCAGCGTGGACGCAATCAACCAGCGCATCCTGGGCCGCTACCAAAATGGCATGGGCAAGACCTGGGACGACCCCAACCACATGAAGTTCTTCAACGAAGGCACGGTGAACTTCCCCTACCTGTCGGACGGCATGTGGTTCCTGACCCAGCACAAGCGTTGGGGCTTGCTCAAAGACCACCCCGACTACCTGACAGTGGCCAAGCAGATCAACCAGATCGACATCTACAAACAAGCCGCCACCGCCAGCAAAACCCCACTGCCCAAGAGCGACATGCGTAGCAGCAAGTTCATCGACGGCGTGGTCTGGGACGGCAAAGATCCCAAGAAGTACGCCGACAGTTTCAAGATCAAGGCCTAAGCCACCCACTGCAAGGAGACCATCATGGTCAGTGCCGTTTTTCACTCCCCTTTGGCCGCTGCGGCGGAAGGAACTGCTATTAAAACAGAAGCTACTCACGCAGACTCCACAAGGGCTGCAGCCAAAAAACCTGTGCATACTGCGGCTTCCAAGCCGGGCACACCTGGCTTTGACTGGCGCGGCTTGCTGCTGCAGGTGGTGCCGCCGCTATGTGGCATCGCCCTGCTGTTGGGCATTTGGGCCTTGGTGAGTGTGGGCACTGGGGCCAGCATCCCTGGCCCGCTGGAAACCTGGAAGCAGGCCGTTGTATTGTTCAGCGATCCGTTCTATAGCAAAGGCCCCAATGACCAAGGCCTGGGCTGGAACGTGTTGTTCTCACTCCAGCGTGTTGCGCTGGGGTTCGGGCTGGCGGCGGTGGTCGGTATCCCTGTGGGTTTCATGATCGGACGCTTTGAATTTTTGAGCCGCATGTTCAACCCGCTGATCAGCCTGCTGCGCCCTGTGTCACCACTGGCTTGGTTGCCCATAGGCTTGTTGGTGTTCAAAGGTGCGAACCCGGCTGCCATATGGACCATCTTCATCTGCTCCATCTGGCCCATGATCATCAACACTGCGGTGGGCGTGCAGCGCGTGCCGCAGGACTACATGAACGTGGCCCGCGTGCTGAACCTGAGTGAATGGAAAATTTTTACCAAAATTCTCTTCCCTTCCGTGCTGCCCTACATGTTGACAGGTGTGCGCTTGGCCGTGGGCACCGCTTGGCTGGTGATTGTGGCGGCCGAGATGTTGACCGGTGGCGTAGGTATTGGCTTCTGGGTGTGGGACGAATGGAACAACCTGAACGTCAAGAACATCATCATCGCCATCTTCGTGATCGGTATCGTGGGACTGGTTTTGGAATATGCCCTGATCAAACTGGCCACCGCCTTTACGTTTGAAGAGGTGAAGAGCTAGCAACTTTGTGGGACAGAACTTTCGTTCTGCTTTCAACTGATGAGGAAAAAACCATGCAAAAGTACATCGAAATCCAGAACGTTGAACAAACCTTTAAAACCAAGAAGGGTTCTTTTCCCGCCCTGCGCAACATCAACCTTACCGTGGCCAAGGGCGAGTTTGTTGCGCTCATCGGCCACAGCGGTTGCGGCAAGTCCACCCTGCTCAACCTCATAGCAGGGCTGGCCATGCCCACAGGCGGGACCCTGCTGTGCGCCAACCGCGAAATCGCAGGCCCCGGCCCTGAACGTGCGGTGGTGTTTCAAAACCATTCACTGCTACCGTGGCTCACCTGCTTTGAGAATGTGTACCTGGGCGTGGAGCGCGTATTTGGTTCTGGCACCAAAAGCACCGGTGCTGCTTCCGAAAACAAGGCCCAGCTCAAGGCCCGCACTGACGCGGCCCTGGCCTTGGTGGGCCTGACTTCGGCGGCGCAAAAACGACCCGGCGAAATTTCTGGCGGCATGAAGCAGCGCGTGGGCATTGCCCGCGCGCTGGCCATGGAGCCCAAAGTGCTGCTGATGGACGAGCCCTTTGGCGCACTCGATGCGCTGACCCGCGCCAAGCTGCAAGACGAACTGCTGGAAATCGTGGCCCGCACCCACAGCACCGTCGTCATGGTGACGCACGATGTGGACGAAGCGGTGCTGCTGTCCGACAAGATTGTGATGATGACCAATGGACCCGCTGCGACCATTGGCGAGGTGTTGCGCGTGGACCTGCCACGCCCGCGTAACCGGGTAGAGCTGGCAGACAGCCCACAGTACCTGCAGTACCGAAAAGCGGTGATCGACTTTTTGTACACCCGCCAGGCCCACGTAGAAAAAGCCGCATAGCAGGATCGGAGCTCGGCGCAACCTCTAAAAAGTGGATGCACCAACCACTGCTGCGCCACATCGCTCTTCTCGATCCATTACTCCGCGAACGCCGCCACAACCCACGCAAGAAAATTTCATGGGCGCATGGAGCGCGGTTTATCCAAACGAAGCCACTGGCGCAGGCAATTCATCGTCCAGGTACAGCTCATACTCGTCCCACTCGCCTTTGCCAAAGTGCTCATCACACTGCTGCGCAATGTCATCAAACGAAGTGAACTCGGTACAAAACATCACGGTGCTGAAGCTCTGCCGGTAGGAACGTCCGGCCTCATCCAACAGCTCACCGTTTGGATCGATGACGATTTGGCAACAGTGCACCCAGACGTAGTGGCCTTCCAGCGCATCCTCCATCTCGATGGCACGCAAGGCATCTTCCTCTTCCGCCAGGCTGGGGCCTGACTTCGATAACCGGTAGGTGCGGCCATGGCAGGGATGCTGGGAGTCGAGCTCCAAGTCAATGGTCTGCCAGTCCGGAGAAATCTGGTCTGCCACAGCCATGAGTTCTTGTTGGTTGATATCGCCTTCCCAGTACACATCGGTAATGTGCACGGAGGTACCAAACTCACCGAACCAGAGGCTCGCTTTGTGTTTCATCGTGTCGGGGTGCATGCATCGTCTCCAAAGTGCGTGCAAGCACTTTATCTCATGCCAAATGATTGGCCCCGATTACAACGAAAAATCAATGGTCCATCTTGGAGGGACTCTCTCTGCTGAGAAGGGCATCGAACCACGCTGCGCTTTGGGCGCTGCACTTCATTTGCCGTTGCAAATCTCGTTGAAATGACGTCAGACGCGGCTGCCGCTGCTGCAACGGAAGCGTCAAGGATTTCACAGGCTGCCGAACTTTTCTCATTGGCTGTGTCCCTTCGAGTGGTGAGACCATCGTAGCGGCTAGTGATGACAAAAAGAGCCAAGAAACACAAGTATTTTTCAAAACGGAAAAGAAATGTCGGTTTCACTTCACCTACCACGGAGTCGCCATCATTCCATCTGCCCTGCTGACACAGCCGCTTGGAGCGACCGGCCGTGGTAGAGCCCCTCTGGGCTAGACGAAATTAGTCCAACAACATCTGCATGCTGTGGGCGTAATGGGTAGCGAGCTGCTCAAAAAGACCCAGCAAAATTTCGCTGCGTTCGGCAAGCAGGGCCATGGATGTTGCCCCCTGCACCGACCCCAAACGCGCCAACGCCTGGGAAGCAGCCACCATTTCCAGCCACGCGACACCCGCCGCCGCCAATGTGTGATGAATATCCGGGGTGCTGAGGGGAATGCCGTTCAGGTACGTCAAGGCCTCTTCAAACTCGCTTTGCGCAGCACGCATACATGCCAAGACTGGCTCGGCTTGCGCAGGCTCCACCGTTTGGCACAGCAACGCGTATTTACAAAAACGCTGCGCCAACATGCGTTGGCGCCCTGCCAGGTTCAGCACCTTGAGGGCCGCACCCGCACCCGAGCGCTCCAGGCTAGTGGTGAGGCGCTCTGCTCCCGACAACAAAGCCTCGGCTTGCTGCTCCATGGCAGGCACATGGGAGTGCGCCAGCGCTGCCTTCAATTCGCCCCAGGTTTGCGACACCTGCGCGAGCAGGTCGCCATAGGTGGATTGGGATACGTTCTTGCGTAAAAAAGCAAGGTTTGCATCCACACGCGCTAGCGACTCTTGCAGCAACGCGGTGTGCTGAGCGACCTGCACGCCAGCCGCTTGCAGCAGATGCAACTTGACCACACGCTGCGACAACATGCGCAATTGCCCGGACCGGTTCACGGCTTCTGCCAAATTCGCAGACTGGATGATGTGCTGGGACAACTGACCCAGCCGTTGCTTGGAACGCATGGCGGCAGATCGCAAAGTACTGAAGGCATCGTCGTCTGACAGTCGCTGGGCATGCATCAGAATGCCCTTGGCCCGGTCTACCGACTTGCGCTCCTCCAAGCGGGTGGCGATCGCTTCGTAAGATTCCCTCTGTTGTTCCGAATGCCGAAAACGGGCCTGGGCGAGGTGCACCAATGAACGCAAGCGATGGGCACCATACCCGTCCACCACATACACCAACGCGCCACACGCCACAGCTTTTTCCATGCGCCCAACATCGGTGTCGTGGGTGAAGACGATGAGTGGACAAGGCATCGCCTGCTCCAGCCTCTTGAGCGCCTGGAACCAGACATTGGAGAACTGGGGTACATCACAAATCACCACATCTGGTGCACACAACACGACCGACTGCACCAATTTGTTGCAGTCCTCGACTTTGGCAATCACCTCCAACCCGGCAGCAACCAGGTCTGCGGACAAGCCGGGAGCCGTCGATTGGGGGAGCTGGCAATACAAGACAGAGGTCATGGTTTTCGGTTGTCAAAAGGGGGGAGGTGCCCAATGCGCCTAGTGCACTAACGCAACGACAGCAAATCGCAGGCCAAGGCACACACAGTGCGGGCGATCGCCATCATATGGCACAGCTCTTGCGTGGCACTGCACGGGCGCAACGACGCGTCCAACCGAGATGACAGACGCTTTGGTTCTGCGTACAACGACGTAGCGCAGCGCAGGGCTGTCCAAAGCCAGTGCTTGCTGGTGTGCCTTTGCAGTAGGCGCGGATCTCTTCTACCCCTTATTCCTGGCATGTGGCTTCGCCGCATCCGTGTTTGTCTCGTTCTAAGGAGTCGCCCCTATGAAAAAATCGAAACTGGTCATGATTGGCAACGGCATGGCAGGCGTACGCACCCTTGAGGAACTGCTCAAGGTGGCCCCGGACCTTTACGACATCACCGTTTTTGGCGCCGAACCGCACCCCAACTACAACCGCATCTTGCTAAGCCCGGTGCTGGCCGGCGAGCAGACGCTGGACGAGATCGTGCTGAACTCGTTTGCGTGGTATGCCGAAAACAACATCACACTGCACGCCGGCAAAAAGGTGGTGGAAGTGGACCGCGTCAAGCGCGTGGTCAAGGCATCCGACGGCACCGAGGCTGAATACGACCGCCTGTTGATCTGCACCGGCTCCAACCCCTTCATGCTTCCCATCCCCGGCAAAGACCTGGAAGGTGTCATCGCCTACCGTGACATTGCCGACACCAACGCCATGATTGACGCGGCCACCAAGTACAAAAACGCCGTGGTCATCGGTGGGGGGCTGCTGGGCCTGGAAGCGGCCAACGGCCTGATGCTACGCGGCATGACGGTGCGCGTGGTGCACGTAATGCCCACGCTGATGGAGCGTCAGCTGGATTCCGTTGCCGGTGGCCTGCTGCGCAAGTCGCTGGAAGCGCGAGGCCTGCAGTTCGTGATGGGCGCGCAGACCCAGGAGCTGGTGGGTGGCGAAGACGGCCGTGTGAAAAGCATCAAGTTCAAGGACGGTTCTGAGGTTCCAGCAGATCTGGTGGTGATGGCCGTGGGCATTCGCCCCAACACCGAGCTGGCCTCCAGCATGCGCCTGCATGTGGACCGCGGCATTGTGGTCACCGACACCATGCAGACCGTGACTGACGCGCGCATCTACAGCGTGGGTGAATGCGCAGCCCACCGTGGCATCGCCTACGGCCTGGTGGCCCCGTTGTTTGAGCAGGCCAAAGTGGCCGCCAACCACTTGGCCCTGTACGGCATTGGCCGCTACACCGGCTCACTGACCTCCACCAAACTAAAGGTCACCGGCATCGACCTTTTCTCGGCCGGCGAATTCCAGGGTGGTGAGGGCACCGAAGAAATTGTCATGAGCGATCCCTTTGGTGGGGTCTACAAAAAGCTGGTCATCAAGAACGACAAACTGGTGGGCGCCTGCATGTACGGCGACACCGTGGACGGCAGCTGGTACTTCAAGCTGCTGCGCGACGGCCGCAGCATCGCCGACATCCGCGACAAACTGATGTTCGGCGAAAGCGGCTCCAACATCGGCGACGTGGGCCACCAGGGTCAGAACAAGGCCGCCGCCATGGCCGACAGCGATGAGGTCTGCGGTTGCAACGGCGTGACCAAGGGCACCATTTGCAAAGCCATTCGCGACAAGGGCTTGTTCACGCTGGACGAAGTCAAGAAACACACCAAGGCCAGTGCATCGTGTGGCTCCTGCACCGGTTTGGTCGAACAAATCATCATGTTCACCGCGGGTGGCGACTACTCGGCTACACCCAAAACCAAGGCCATGTGCAGCTGCACCGACCACGGCCACCAAGCCGTGCGCGACGCCATCGTGGCCCACAAGTACCTCACCATCGCCCAGGTGCAACAAGGACTGGGCTGGAAAACGCCCAACGGCTGTGCATCCTGCCGCCCGGCACTGAACTACTACGTCACCAGCAGCTGGCCCAAAGAGGCCAAGGACGACCCGCAAAGCCGCTTCATCAACGAACGCAGCCACGCCAACATCCAGAAGGACGGTACCTACTCCGTCATCCCGCGTATGTGGGGTGGCGAAACCACGGCCGCCGAGCTGCGCCGCATTGCCGATGCGGCCGACAAGTACAAGGTTCCCACCATCAAAGTGACCGGCGGCCAGCGCATCGACTTGCTGGGCGTGAAGAAGGAAGACCTGGTCGGCATCTGGAAAGATATCGGCATGCCCAGCGGCCACGCCTATGCCAAGGCGCTGCGCACGGTGAAGACCTGTGTGGGCAGCGAATGGTGTCGCATGGGAACCCAAGACAGCACGCAAATGGGCAAAGACCTCGAGCGTGCCATGTGGCGCATGTACGCCCCGCACAAGGTCAAATTCGCCGTCAGCGGTTGCCCACGCAACTGCGCCGAGGCCGGCATCAAGGACGTGGGCGTGATCGGCGTGGACAGTGGCTGGGAAATGTATGTGGCCGGCAACGGCGGTATCAAGACCGAGGTCGCGCACTTCTTGGTAAAGGTAAAAACCGCAGCCGAAGTGCTCGAGTACACCGGCGCTTTTTGCGAGTTGTACCGCCAGGAAGGCTGGTACCTGGAGCGCACCGTGCACTACGTGAACCGCGTCGGCTTGGACTATGTGAAGAAACGCATTCTGGAAGACCATGAAGGTCGAAAGGCGCTGTGGGAACGCCTGCAGTTCGCGCTGGATGGTGAACCCGATCCCTGGTTCGACTTCAAGGACGCGCGAGTCGACACCCGCCAGTTCGAAGCCGTCAAAGCCTGAGGGCCCGCGCCGTGCAATGCAGAACCCTGATGCCATTGGCCTGTGCGGGCGCGCAATACCCCAAACCGATGGATGACCTCTTTGTCAGCAGCGAAAATTTGCATGCGGTCATGAACCGGGTGGCTGGCTTGTATTCCGCCATCAAGGTGTCAATACACGCAAAAAAGGCATCCAGCCCTTTCCGAATATGCGCAAGCAGCTACTAAAACAATAGCAAAAGGAAGTTGAAAATGACCGAATGGACCTACATCTGCAAGATTGACGACATCCCGGTGCTGGGCGCGCGCCGTGTGGAGCGCGCCCACGGGCTTGACGTGGCGGTGTTCCGCAACTCACAAGACGAGGTGTTTGCGCTGCTGGACCGGTGCCCGCACAAAGGGGGCCCGCTGTCCCAGGGCATCGTATTTGGCACCAGCGTGGCCTGCCCGCTGCACAACTGGACCATCGGCCTGTGCGACGGCCAGGCCTCTGCACCCGACGAGGGCTGCACACCCAAGTTTGAAATCAAGCGCGAAGGCGCCCAGATATTCCTCAAGTCGGCCGAACTGCAAAGCCATGCCACCGACCTGGTGCGACCCATTGCCGGGCCTGCCCGCCGCACCACTAGCGCCTGAAGAAGATCAACCGTTAGGGAGTCTTTGCATGCAGAAGGAAACACGCTCCACCTGCCCGTATTGTGGTGTGGGCTGCGGCGTCATCATCGAATCCCGGGGTGCGCAAATCACCGGGGTGCGCGGCGACCCGGACCACCCGGCCAACTACGGCCGCCTCTGCTCCAAAGGCGCTACCCTGCACCACACGGCCAGCGCCCAAGTCACCCTGCAAACACGCCTGCTGCAGCCGCTGCAGCGCCTGCAACGTAGCGCTGCGCCCCAGCCCATGTCGTGGGATAGTGCACTGACACTGGCCACCGACCAGTTCGCCCGCATCATCCAAAACCACGGCCCCGACGCAGTGGGTTTTTATGTGAGCGGCCAGCTGCTGACCGAGGACTACTACGTCTTCAACAAGCTGGCCAAGGGCCTGATTGGCACCAACAATATCGACACCAACTCACGCCTGTGCATGAGCAGTGCCGTGGCCGGCTATAAAAAGACGCTGGGCGCCGACGCCCCGCCGACCTGTTACGACGACGTGAACCACGCGCAAACAATATTTATTGTTGGCTCCAACACCGCGTTTGCCCATCCCATCCTGTTCCGCCGCATTGAAGATGCCAAGCGCAAGAACTCCGGCATGAAGATTGTGGTGGCGTTGCAAATCCAGCCCGGCACCGACGTCATGCTGTTCCACGGCATGTTGCACCTGATGCTGTGGGAGGGCTGGACCAACCCGGCTTTTATTGCTGCGCACACCACGGGCTTTGAAGACCTCAAGTCCACGGTGCGCGACTACACGCCCGACGCCGTGGCCCAGACCTGCGGCATCCGCAAGGAGGACCTGCTCGAAGCCGCGCGGCTGTTTGCCGGAGCGCACCAGAGCGACACTTTGCATCACCGCGCCCCTACGCTGAGCCTGTATTGCCAAGGCTTGAACCAGTCCAGCAGCGGCACCGCCAAAAACACTGCGCTCATCAACCTGCACCTGGCCACCGGCCAGATTGGCAAGCCCGGCGCCGGCCCGTTTTCGCTGACCGGCCAACCCAACGCCATGGGCGGGCGCGAAGTGGGAGGCTTGGCCAATTTGCTGAGCGCCCACCGCGACCTGGCTAACCCCGCGCACCGCGCCGAAGTGGCGGCGTTGTGGGGCGTTCCCTCCGTGCCCGAGACGCCAGGCAAGACCGCCGTGGAGATGTTCCAGGCCGCCGCCGATGGGGAAATCAAGGCGTTATGGATTGCCTGCACCAACCCCGCACAAAGCATGCCCGACCAGGCCACCGTGCGCCGCGCATTGGAGCGCGCCGAATTCGTGGTCGTGCAAGAGGCCTTCAGCACCACCGCCACCGCACGGTATGCCGACCTGCTGCTGCCCGCCACCACCTGGGGCGAAAAAGAAGGAACGGTCACCAACAGCGAGCGCTGCATCTCAAGGGTGCGGGCTGCTGTGGCGCCCCCCGGCGCAGCCGACACCGCCCCGCGCCACGACTGGGCGATTGCCACCGACTTTGCGCAGCGCCTGGAGCGCGCGCTGAGCCTTCAGACCACCACCTGCACGCTGTTCCCCTACCCCACGGCAGAGTCGGTCTGGAACGAGCATCGCGAGTCCACCCGTGGCCGCGACCTCGACATCACCGGCATGGACTACGCTATGTTGGAAGCCACGCCCCAGCAATGGCCCCTGCCCGAAGGCGCCAGCACTGGCAAGATGCGCTTGTACGAAGACGGCGTCTTCCCCACGCCTGACGGCCGTGCCCGCTTCGCCAACGTGGCTTACAAGCCCGTAGCCGAGCCGCGCGAGGCACGCTACCCGTTTTCGCTGACCACCGGCCGCCTGCGTGACCAGTGGCACGGCATGAGCCGTACCGGCACGCTGGGCCGCTTGTTTGGGCATGTGCGCGAACCCGTGCTGCAAATGCACCCGCAGGACATGGCGCGCCGCCTGATCTCAGAGAACGACCTGGTGCACGTCACCAGCAAACGTGGCTCCATCCTGGTGCCGGTGCAGTCCAGCCCGGAGCTGGGTCTGAGCCAAGTCTTTATGGCCATGCATTGGGGCGAGGAGTTTTTGAGTGGCATGAGCGCTACCGGCACCCGATTGGCCGGCGTGAATGCCCTGACGACCTCGGCCTATTGCCCGGACTCCAAGCAACCCGAGTTCAAACACGCGGCCGTCAAGGTTCTCAAGGCGGACATGCCCTGGAGCCTGCTGGCCATTGCCTGGTTGACCGAAGACACGGTACTGGCGGTGCGCGGGAAGTTGCAGGCGTTCATGGAGCGTTTTGCGTATGCCAGTTGTGTGCCTTTTGGCTACGGCAATGCCGATGACTATGGCCGAAGCGGCGTGTTGTTCCGCGCTGCCGACAGGCAAGCCGCACCCGATGCGCTCCTGCAAGAGATCGAAGCCTTGCTGCAGCTCGACCGCCCGGAGGTGGTGCGCTATGCGGACAGCGGTCGTGGCCAGCGCCGCGCCATCCGCTTGCAGCGCACCACAACCGACGCCACACTGGAAGGCTTCTTGCTCGCCGGAGACACGCGCGCGCAAAGCTGGATGACCACGTTGCTGCAAGACGAGCAGCCCACACAAAGCTACGGCCGCGCGCTGCTGGCGCCAGGTGCTACTCCGCCCGTTCCGGTGCAGTCTCGCGGCAAAACGGTATGCAATTGCTTCAACGTGACCGACAGCGCCATTGAATCCACCCTGGCCAATTGCACCGGTTTTGCCGCCGACCGCCTGGAAACGCTGCAAAACACGCTCCAATGCGGGACCCACTGTGGTTCCTGCCTGCCCCAGTTGCAACGCATGGTGCGCACCAGCATGGCAGCCGATCCAGCCAGTGCATAAGCACATAGCCGCAAGTTATCTGGCATCAAAGACAATCGCCCCATGGCTATTGGCAATTACATCAAGGAAATTGGTCGCGGCAAAGATGGCGCCCGTGCGCTTAGCCGCGAGCAGGCAGACGATTTGTTCGGCCAGGTACTGGACGGCGCTGTAACCGACCTGGAAGTGGGCGCCTTCTGCCTGGCCATGCGCATCAAGGGTGAAACGGCCCAAGAGATGGCCGGTTTTCTGGACGCCACGCGCCGGCGCATGGCGCTGGTGCCCGGCAGTACCCAGCCCACGATCGTCATCCCCAGCTACAACGGTGCACGGAAATTGCCCTTGCTCACACCGCTGCTGGCTCTGCTGCTGGCGCGCGAAGGCCTGCCCGTGTTGATCCACGGCGCGGCTACCGAAGATCGTCGTGTTTTTGTGTCAAAAGTGCTTGAAGTGCTTGGTATACCTGCGCAAAAAGCTATAAAAACCATAACATCTGGGAGCATTGCATTTATGCCGACAGCGCTGCTCAGCCCCGGCTTGCAGCGCCTGCTGGATGTGCGCCGTGTGGTCAACCTGCGCAACCCGGCGCACAGCCTGGTCAAGCTCATGAATCCGGTGAACGGCCCCGCACTCATCGTGAGCAGCTATACCCACCCCGAGTACGCCATTTCCATGGCCGAAACCTTTGCACTCGTGCAGGCCAACGCCCTGCTCATACGTGGCACCGAGGGCGAATCGGTCGCCGACCCGCGCCGCACGCCCAAGATGCAGGCTTTTTTACATGGCCAGGCTACAGACCTGCAGGCCTACCAAACGGGCTCGTTGTCCGAACTGCCCGATCTACCCAGCGCCATTGACGCAGCCAGCACCGCTGCCTACATTCAAACCGTGATGTCAGGCGCTCAGCCGGTACCGGCCCCCATTGCCCATCAAGTGGCATACATTGTGCAATTGCATCGCAGCCTATGACTCACGATCTTTCCAGCGTCCCTTCCAGTGGCCATGTCACCTTGGTAGGTGCGGGCCCGGGTGACCCAGAATTGCTCACCATCAAGGCACTCAAGGCTATCCAGCAAGCCACCGTTCTTCTGGTCGATGATCTGGTGAACGAGGCCATCGTGGCACACGCACAACCTGGAGCACGTGTGGTGCATGTCGGCAAACGCGGGGGCTGTAAGTCCACACCGCAGTCCTTCATCGAACGCCTCATGATCACCGCCGCCCAAGAGGGCGAAAACGTCGTGCGCCTCAAGGGTGGCGACCCCTTTATATTTGGACGCGGCGGCGAAGAGGTTGAGCATTTGCAAGCGGCCGGTATCCGTGTGTCGGTCGTCAACGGAATTACGGCCGGCTTGGCCGCCGTTACTTCGCTGAATGTGCCACTCACGCACCGCGAGCATGCCCATGGCGTGGTGTTTGTCACCGGCCACGCCAAGCCGGGCGACACGGGTACCGACTGGCCCGCGCTGGCCCGCGCGTCCCAACAAGCCAAGCTCACCTTGGTGATCTACATGGGGGTGACTGGAGCCGGCGAGATTGAGACCGGGCTACTGCAAGGTCTGCGCGCCGACACCCCCGTGGCCATCATCCAAAACGCGAGCTTGCCCAGCCAGCGTCAGGCGGTATGTACGCTGCAGGCATTGCAAGCCACCATTCGCCATGAACAATTGGCCAGCCCGAGTGTCATCGTGGTCGGTGATGTGGTCTTAGGTATACAAGCCGCCAGCGTTGGCGCAACTGCCCCTTTGAACGCAGCAGGTGCGGGGCATCAGAACCCCGAGTCTGCAGTGTTGGCATTGGGTCAGACGGGAAATCGCACCGAAAGTGAGGACCTGCCGCGCAGGGCCCTTGAATTGGGGGGACGGAACCGGCAGCAAGCTTGAGTCGATTCTCCAACGGCCAGGCAGCAGTGCGCCGGTGCGCGCAGCCCTCTCCTCTACACTGCCGCCCATGCACAGTTTTGATGTCGTAATCGTGGGTGCCGGGGCTGCCGGTTTGTTTTGCGCCGGGGTGGCGGGCCAACTGGGCCTCAAAGTGCTGGTGATCGACCACAGCGAGAAGGTGGCCGAAAAAATCCGTATCTCGGGTGGCGGACGCAGCAACTTCACCAATGTGGACGTCACAGCAGCCAACTTCCTCAGCGTGAACCCGCGCTTTGCCAAGTCCGCCCTGTCACGCTACACGCCCGCCGATTTCATCGCGCTGGTGAAAAAACACAACATCGCCTTTCACGAAAAGCACAAGGGGCAGCTGTTTTGCGACCGGTCGGCCGAAGACCTGATTGCCATGCTGCTGGCAGAGTGCGCCGCAGGTGGCGTGGAACGCTGGCAGCCCTGCAGCGTTAAAAACATACGATTTTTGACTTCCAGCCCTCATGGGAATTGCGGGAGCAGCTATGAAATTGAGAGCGACCGCGGTGCCATCCACTGTGGCGCAGTGGTCATCGCCACAGGAGGCCTGTCCATCCCAAAGATTGGCGCGACTGACTTTGGCTACCGCATAGCCAAGCAGTTTGACCTTCCCCTGGTAACGCCCCGCCCCGCATTGGTTCCGCTGACCTTTGACGAAGCCGCCTGGGCACCGTTTGCCCAGCTTTCGGGTCTCTCGCTGCCTGTGGACATCGCCACCGGGGCCAAAAAAGCAGGCATGGCCTTTCGAGAGGACCTGCTGTTCACGCACCGTGGCCTCAGCGGGCCGGGGGTGTTGCAAATATCCAGCTATTGGGCCGAGGGCACGCCGATTCGCCTGAATTTGGCGCCCACCATCGATCTGGCCAAACACTTGGCCGAGGCCAAGGCCACCTCGCGTAAGCGCATTGCCAACGAGCTGGCGGGCCTGGTGCCCAGCCGTTTGGCCGACACCTGGGTGGAACAAGGAAAAACTCGGGGACACGACTGGCAACGCCCGGTTAACGAGGCCAGCGACAAGGCACTGCACGCCCTGGCCGAGCACCTTTCCCGCTGGGAGCTCACTCCCACCGGTACAGAGGGCTACCGCAAGGCCGAGGTGACGGCGGGCGGGGTGGACACCAAGGTTCTGTCCAGCCAGACCTTGGAAAGCCGCCAACCGGGGCTGTTTTTCATTGGAGAAGTTGTGGATGTGACCGGCTGGCTGGGCGGTTACAACTTCCAGTGGGCCTGGTCTAGCGGCTATGCATGCGCCCATGGCTTGGCAGCGCGGATTAACGCGTTATAATGGCAGGCTAATCTGGCAGTCTCCTCATCGGCCAATACTAGTTATAGATGGGGAAATACCGCTGAACATGGCATGTGGGTCTCGATCTCCCCCCATGACCCTTGATCAGCACATTTTGGAATTCATTACGTAATGACAACGATCCGTGTAAAAGAAAACGAGCCCTTTGACGTCGCCCTGCGTCGCTTCAAGCGCACTATCGAAAAATTGGGTTTGCTGACTGACTTGCGCGCCCGCGAGTTCTACGAAAAGCCCACTGCAGAGCGCAAGCGCAAGAAGGCCGCCGCCGTCAAGCGCAACTACAAGCGCATTCGCAGCATGCAGCTCCCCAAGAAACTGTTCTAAGTTTCTGGCCCATGAAGCTGCACGCAGCTTCTGGTCTACAAAAAAGCTCGCCTGGGGACGCTCCGGCGGGCTTTTTTCATTCTCCGCCCTACTTTTATTTCACTTTCTGAAAAACCCACTATGTCACTCAAAGACCAGATCACCGAAGACATGAAAACCGCCATGCGCGCCAAAGACAGCGAACGGTTGGGCACTATCCGCCTGCTGCTGGCCGCCTGCAAGCAAAAGGAAGTGGATGAACGGGTAGAGCTGGACGATGCGATGGTGGTGGCCATCGTGGACAAGCTGATCAAACAGCGCAAGGACTCCATCGCCGCCTTTGTGACGGCTGCGCGCCAGGACCTGGCCGACAAGGAAGAGTCCGAAATGAAGGTGCTGCAAACCTACTTGCCCCAGCGCATGTCGGCCGATGAGGTACTGGCCGAAGTGAAGTTCATCGTTACTGAGTTGGGCGCCGCCGGCCCCGGCGACATGGGCAAGGTCATGGGCGTGGTGAAAGCCCGCTTGGCCGGCAAAGCCGAAATGGGCACCGTGTCGGCAGCCGTGAAAGCTGCACTGGCCGGCTAAGGCTGGACTCGCACAGCAGTGCTCACTGCGCCCGCCAAGGCTTGCTTGGGGTTCAGGTTGTCCAGGAACTCCAGCTTGAGTGTGTAGTCTCCCGCTGGTGGAGCCAACCATGTCTCGGTTTGGCCCTCTGTAAAGTCCATTTCAGCCACTGGGCCGGCCTTGCTGACCACCGTGAGCCTGAAGTGGCCCGTGTCTTTCTCTTGCTGCACCGCATGGGCCACATTCAGACCTGAGGCATGAAACTGAACGCGAAAAGGCGTTTTCACCTCCACACCCGCCACTTGAAGCGCAATACCCTTGGAGACCAGCGTGTTCGGATCTGTCTCGTTTTTCTTGATGACTGTCACTTTGAGGGGCTTGCTGTAGACAAAGTGCGGCAAGTGTTTATCGTCCGCCAGCAGCATGCGCAGGGTGTAGATGCCCGGCGCAAGTGTCAACACCGTCTCCATTTGTCCTTTGCCAAAGTGGATGTATTGCTCGTTAAACGGCAAGGCCGCCTTGAAATCCAACGGCAGATCACGGTTCACCAGCAAGTGGTGGTGTCCGCTTTTGCCGCCCATTGGCTTGGAAATTGGCGCCAATCCCCAGCCTCCGGACAATCCAAACTTCAACAGAAAGGGCGTCTCAATAGTGTCGCCCGACTTCAAATTCGTAAAGTAGGCCTCAGCCGTACCGGCTGGCGTAGCAGATTGCCAGGGATGAAATGACTTGGTGGCGACAGCAGTCGCTGCCGTTTGTGCATGGACACCCAGTGCCAGCGCTATTAGCCCGACAAAACTTGCAAACGTACGCATTCCCGCCCCCCCTTTTTAGCTTCCCGCCACCTTCATGCGGTTGATCAACACAGAACCCACGGTCTTGGCGCCGTAGTTGTAAGTGTCGGCACCCACGGCATCAATGCCGCGGAGCATGTCTTTCATATTTCCGGCGATGGTAATTTCATGCACCGGGAAGGCGATGCGGCCCTTCTCGACCCAAAACCCGCTGGCCCCACGCGAGTAGTCACCCGTTACATAGTTCACGCCCTGCCCCATCAGCTCGGTCACCAGCAAGCCCGTACCCAGCTTCTGCAGCATCGCATCCAGATCATCACTGGACTTCGTCAACCGAGACGTGAAGGTCAAATTGTGCGATCCCCCCGAGTTCCCGGTTGTGCGCATACCCAGCTTGCGGGCCGAATAACTGCTCAGAAAATAGCCCTGAACCCGACCAGCATCCACCACTTTGCGGGCCTGCACACGTACCCCTTCGTCGTCGAACGGGGAGCTGCCCTTGCCGCGCAATACAAACGGGTCTTCCTGAATATCAATGTGCTTGGGCAACACTTGCTTGCCCAGTGAATCCAGCAAAAATGTACTCTTTCGGTACAAAGCACCACCGCTCACAGCCTGCACAAACGCCCCAAGGAGCCCAGCCGCCAACGGGGACTCAAACAATACGGGACATTCGACCGTGGCAATTTTGCGTGCCTTCAATCGACTCAGCGCACGCTCGGCAGCGTAACGCCCCACGGCTTGGGGCGAGGCGAGCTCGTCGGCCGAGCGCATGGAGCTGTACCAGGCATCGCGCTGCATGTCGCGGCCCTTGCCGGCAATGGGAGATACCGAAAGCGAATGGCGCGAAGACGCATAGCCCCCACGAAACCCCCGCGTATGGGCACTGAAAAAGTGTGACTGCTGGGCCGATACGGCTGCGCCCTCGCTGTTGGTGATGCGTTTGCTCACCCCCAAGGCAGCCGCCTCGCACTCCAGGGCCAGCGCAGCCGCCTCTTCGCTGGTTACTGCCCAAGGAAAAAACAAGTCAAGGTTGCGGTCGCGATCGGCCACGGGCACGATGTCATCTGCATCGGGCAAGCTGGCAAAAGGGTCTTCGGCCGTGAAACGCGCAATGTCATAGGCCGCACGCACGGTTTGCGCGATGGCGGCGTCGGAGAAGTCGGACGTACTGGCGTTGCCGCGGCGGTTGCCCACATAAACGGTTACCCCCAGTGATTTGTCACGGTTGCGCTCGACGTTTTCCAGCTCGCCATTGCGCACAGAGACGCTTAAACCGCAGCCCTCTGACACTTCGGCACCAGCGTCAGTCGCTCCGAGTTTTTTGGCTTGCGCGAGTGCAGTGTCCACCCGCGACTCGAAAAAATCGCGGCTGTAGGCAAAGCCGCTGTCTGCGGGTTTGGCCTTTGAGGAAGGGGATGGGGAGGTGTGCCCAGAGGCAGAGGTGGGTTTCTTCATGGCGACGGCTATGATACTTGGCTATGTCACGCAAACTAAAAAAAGGCTATTACGTCAAGGGACAGTTCGTTGCCGAAGGCAGCGCACTGGACTTGGAGTACAAGCGCGAACTCAAAGGCACGGATGAGCCAACCCGCACCGACCTCAAAAAGGAGAGCACCGAGCTGCAAAAGCTGGGTGAAGATCTTTTGACGCTGCGAACCGACCTCATCACCAAGTTGGACCTGCCCGACAAACTGGTGGAAGGCGTGGCGGAAGCCAAACGTATCACCAACTTCGAAGGCAAACGCCGGCAGATGCAGTTCATCGGCAAGCTGATGCGCAAGCTGGAGCCATCCAAATGGGACGAAATTCGTGCCATGCTGGAAGAACAACATATGCCCTCGGCCCAAGAAACCTTGGTGCTGCACCAATCTGAACAATGGCGCGACCGCCTGATTGCCGACGACGATGCGGTGGGCCAGTGGATCACCCTGAGTCCAACCACCGACAGCCAGCAACTGCGGGCGTTGGTGCGCCAAGCCCGCAAAGACGCCAAGCCAGAAAAACCCGGCGAAGCCCTTCGCCATGGCCGCGCCTACCGCGACATCTTTCAACTGGTCCGCGAAGCGCTACTGGCCAACCAAGAGGGCGCCACGCCCGATGACACCGACGATGCGCCTGACTATGACGGAGACGAAGCGTGAGTGTGTCTGGGTGTGAGACGGTCAAGATCGGCATTGTTTCCATCAGCGACCGCGCTTCCAGCGGCGTCTACGAAGACAAAGGCCTCCCAGCCCTGCAAGACTGGTTAAGCCGTGCCCTGCATAACCCCATCGAGTTTGAAGCGCGGCTGATTGCCGATGACCAACCCACTATCGAAGAAACGCTCATCGCGCTGGTGGATGCCCAATGCGCGTTGGTGTTGACCACCGGCGGCACCGGCCCCGCGCTACGCGATGTCACACCGGAAGCCACCTTGGCCGTGGCTGACAAGGTGATGCCGGGCTTTGGGGAACAAATGCGAGCCATCAGCCTGCACTTTGTACCCACGGCGATTCTGTCGCGCCAGGTAGCGGTAATCCGCAAGCAAACCCTGATCATCAACCTGCCCGGCCAGCCCAAAGCGATTGCCGAGACCCTAGAAGGCCTCAAAGACGCAGAAGGCCAGCCGTTGGTGCCCGGCATTTTTGCTGCCGTGCCGTACTGTGTGGACCTGATTGGTGGCCCCTACCTGAAAACCGTGGATGCGGTTTGCAAAGGGTTTCGACCCAAGAACGCTGTGCGTCCCGCGCGCTGATAAACCTCACCCAAGTAAAAAAGGCCCCCAAGGGTCTTTTTTTACTTGCCAATCAACGCGTTGAGCTTCTCCGCTTCAAAGCATTCTTTGCGCGCGGCGTCTTGGGGCACGCAGTCACTGTCAGCCAGACGCCCAGACAGTTGCTCTACCGCTTTCCACAACATCGCAATCTGGTGATCCTGCCCGGAAGCGCTGTCCACCAGACCACGCAGCGCTTGGCTCACCGGATCGTCTTCCTGGGTGATCCCGTAGGCAGTGAACTTTCGGTCTACCGTGGTGACATCGGCACTTACCCCGGCTTTGCTGGGCAAAATGCGCGCGGGGATGCCCACGGCCGTGGCCCCCGCTGGCACCGGCTTGACCACCACCGCATTGCTGCCGATCTTGGCGCCATCCCCCACATCAAAACCACCCAACACCTTGGCGCCCGCACTCACCACCACATCCTTACCCAGCGTGGGATGGCGTTTGGAGCCCTTGTACAGACTGGTTCCGCCCAAGGTCACACCTTGGTAAATCGTGCAACCATCGCCGATTTCAGCGGTTTCGCCCACCACGGTACCCATGGCGTGGTCAAAAAAAACGCGCTCACCCAGTTTGGCTCCGGGGTGAATTTCGATGCCTGTAAAAAACCGCGACAGGTGCGAGACAAAGCGCCCCAGCCATTTGAAGCCATGATTCCACAACCAGTGCGCCAGACGATGCAACACCACCGCGTGCAAGCCGGGATAACAAGTGATGACCTCCCAGGTACTGCGCGCAGCAGGGTCGCGGTCAAGAATGCACTGGATGTCGGAACGGATACGGGAAAACATGCAAAAGAGTCTACCCGTTCAAACCGGCTTTGCTGTCCAAAGGTGCGAAACCCGCAGCGTTGGCAGGTGCTTGCGCACTTTGTTGCAGGATAGCCTTGGCGATACCCCGAAGAATATGGATCTCTTCTTGCGTGACCCCGGCGCGGTTGAACAGCGCATTCAGGCGCGGCATCAGCTTTTTCGGAGCCGCCGGGTCCAGAAAGCCAAGCGCTACCAGTGACTGCTCCAGATGCGTCAGCATACCGCTCACTTGCGCCGCATCCGCCAGCACACTGGGGGGGCTCATGTTGTCCACACCGAAGCCCCCTAGCGCCAGGCGCCACTCATAGGCAATCACCTGCAAAGCCGCACCAATGTTGAGCGACCCAAACTGCGGGTTACTGGGAATGGAGAGGCACACATGGCAACGGTACACATCTTCATTGCGCATGCCAAAGCGCTCTGAGCCGAACAGGAAACCGACCCCTTGCTGGGTGACAGGTGCATGTCGCGAACCATGAGTCGAATTGGCCTCTAGCCCTTGTGAAATATGCGCAAACAGCTCCAATTTTGATAGCGCCGTAAAGTGCTCGCGTGGCGTGGTGGTAGGTGGGCCAAAGTCGCGCGGCGTCATGGCCGTGGCGCACAAATGGCTGATCCCCTCCAGCGCCTCATCCAGAGTATCGACAATGCGGCATTTGTCGAGAACATCCAAGGCACCGCTGGCACGCTGGATTGTTTCCTCCCGGCGCAGCACATTGGCCCAACGCGGTGCCACCAGCACCAGGTCATCGAAACCCATGGTTTTCATGGCGCGGGCGGCGGCACCGACATTGCCAGCGTGGCTGGTATTGATCAAGATAAAGCGGGTTCGCATGCGAAAAATGGTGGCAAAAGGAGCCGATGGGCGACCCGGCCAAGCGCTAGGGTGTACAACCAAGGCCTAACCGGTAAAATACCATCATTGTCGCCGCCTGCATCGCCAGCCGGTCCTCCGAGTTCTTCCCCCAACAATCTATGACGCTCAATCTGCACCCCATGATCAATGTGGCCATCAAGGCCGCTCGTTCCGCCGGAAACATCATCAACCGCGCTGCGCTGGATATCGAATCAGTCCGTGTTTCGCAAAAGAAGGCCAACGACTTTGTTACCGAAGTAGACCATGCGGCAGAGCAAGCGATCATTGAAACCCTGCTGGCGGCCTACCCCGGCCATGGCATTTGGGCCGAGGAATCTGGCAGGGAACACGGCGCAAAAGATTCTGAATTTGTCTGGATCATCGATCCCTTGGATGGCACCACCAACTTCATCCATGGCCTGCCGGTGTACTGCGTCAGCATCGCATTGGCCGTCAAAGGCAAGATTGAACAGGCTGTGGTGTACGACCCCAGCCGCAATGACCTGTTCACCGCGACCAAGGGACGTGGCGCCTACTTGAATGACCGCCGCATCCGCGTCTCCAAGCGCACCCAACTCAGCGACTCTCTGATTTCAACCGGTTTCCCGTTCCGTCCCGGTGACAACTTCAAGCAGTATCTGACCATGATGGGCGATGTCATGCAACGCACCGCCGGGCTGCGCCGCCCGGGGTCTGCTGCACTGGACTTGGCCTATGTGGCTGCCGGCTACACCGATGGCTTTTTTGAGTTGGGCCTGCAACCTTGGGACGTAGCCGCGGGCTCACTCTTGGTGACCGAAGCGGGTGGGCTGGTCGGCAACTTCACTGGCGAAGCCGAGTTTTTGGAACAAAACGAAGTCTTGGCGGGAAGCCCCCGCATCTATGGGCAGATGGTCAGCATTCTGGGCAAATACAGCAAGTTCGCCCCTGCAGGTGAAAAAGCCGCGTTGCGCCAAGCGGCCGAAACCGACAGCGAGAAAGCGGCCGATGCAGGGTCCGTGGGTGACGCGCTGCTGTAATCAATCGGAAAGCAACTGCAACTGCTCCAAGGGTACAGGGCGGCCAAAGAAGTAGCCCTGAAATGCCTTGCAGCCATTGCGAAGCAAAAAGTCCCGCTGGCCGGCGGTCTCTACGCCCTCGGCCACCACACCCAAGTCCAAGCTGCGCGCCAAGTTGAGAATGGTACGGGCGATGGCCGCGTCATTGCTATCAGTCAGTACATCACGGACAAAAGACTTGTCGATTTTGAGTTGATCCAGTGGCAGACGCTTGAGATAAGCCAGCGACGAGTAGCCGGTACCAAAATCATCCAGCGAAAAACCCACACCAATAGACCGCAGCTCGCTCATCTTGACAATAACTTCGTCAAAGTCGGAGAGCAACAAGCTTTCGGTTAACTCCAGCTTCAGCCGGTACGGATTGGCGCCCGACAGGCGCAGCAATCGCAAAATGTGGTCAGAAAACTCGGGATGCTTGAATTGGCGGGCGCTCACATTCACCGCCATGGTCAAGCGTTGGGTGTGGGGTTTGGCGCTCCAGGCCACGAGTTGCGCGCAAGCCGCCTCCAGCACCCATTGCCCCAACGGCAATATCAACCCAGACTGCTCTGCCACGGGAATAAATTCAGCCGGCGGTACGAGCCCCCGTTCCGGGTGTTGCCATCGCAGCAGCGCCTCCACGCCGGTAGGCTGGCCCGCTTCGTCAACCACGGGCTGGTAGTACAACAAGAACTCATTGCGCAGCAACCCTTGGCGCAAATCGGCCTCTATGGCCGCACGCGCTGACGCTGCGGCCTGCATCTCGGGATCGAAAAATCGCAAGGTATTGCGCCCGGCACCTTTGGCTTGGTACATCGCCAAATCAGCCCGCTGGAGCAGCTCTTCGACCGTATGGGTATGTTGAAAAAACAGGGTTACTCCGATGCTGGGCGAGCTGTGCAATGGGTGGCTGCCCAACAAAAACTGCTGGTTGAGTGCCTGCAAGACCTTTTTGGCGACCACCTCCGTTTGACTGGCCGCTTCGGCAGCAACCGCACCCAAATCTTCCAGCATGACCACAAACTCATCCCCCCCTAACCGGGCGACCGTATCCACATCACGCACACAGGCCTGCAACCGCTGAGCCACTTGCTCCAACAACAGATCTCCCATGTGGTGACCCAGGGTGTCGTTGAGCATCTTGAAATTGTCCAGATCGATGAACAGCAAGGCACCGTGGCTGCTGCTGCGCGCACTGGAAGCCACGGCGCGCTGCAGACGATCCATCAACAAGCGTCGATTGGGCAGGCCTGTCAACGCATCAAAGAACGCCAGGCGCTCAATGTCCGCCTCAGCCTGCTTGCGTGCCGTGATGTCGCGGCCTGTGCCACGGTAGCCCCGAAACACGCCCGCTGCGTCAAAGATGGGAACGCCACTGATCGCTGCCCACATGAACGTCCCATCGGTAAGGCGGCGTTGGATTTCAAAGTCGTGAAACGTCTCATGGGCCAGCAATTGCGCCTTGTGCAATTCCCATTGCGCGGGGCTTACGCCTTGCGCCCCAGAATCCCAGCGGGTACTTCCAATGGCCGCGTCAGATGCCAGTCGTGCGCTATTCGATAGGCCGGCATCAATACGTACAAATCGGAACTCTGCATCTTGCTCCCAATACCAATCCGACGAGAGTGACGACAAACTCCGAAACCGCTCTTCACTGGCCTGCAGCTGGGCCAGCGCCTCTCTTTGCGCGGTGATGTCGGTGATGGACCCACAAAACAGCACAGAACCATCGGGTTGCGCTTCGGGCAAGGAATTGCCCAGCATCCAGCGCACCGGCTCGCCCTCTGTGCACACGCGAAATTCGCAGCGCCAGGGTTTCAAGGCGACTTTGGCCTTCCAGATGCCTTTGACGACATGGCGCCTGTCATCAGGATGGACAGAGTCAAACACCGACGTTGGATCTGCATAGGCCTGCTCGGCCGTCACACCGTAGATTTGCTCGACTCCCGCGCTCACAAACGGAAACACAAAGCGACCATCTGGCCACATCTGGTACTCGTACACCAATCCTGGTGCACGGCTGGTAATTTTGTGAATAAAGGCCAACTGGTTTTCCAGGCTCTGCCGCACTTGGTGCTCGGCCGTGAATTCCTGAATCACCCCCATTTCTGCCTGGATCACACCATCCTTCATCTGTCGGTAAAAACGGGCCCGGACCCAAATGACCGCTCCATCCGGCCTGCACCAACGGTACTCGACCACTTCACCATCCATGCGCTGCCAAGCCCGCTCCACCAGTTCCCGGTCTTGTGCAACCACGCGTTCCATCATGAGGTTCGCCGACAACTGCGTCTGCCCCGCCATGCCACCAATGTGTGCCGCACCCCGCGAAAGCTGCAGCAACGACGCACCGGGGTAGAGCACCCAATGCCCCACCTTGGCGAGTGACTCCGTCAGCTCATACAGTGTGACCTGGCGGGTGAGCTGGTCATTCGCTATCTCCAACGCCCGCTCACCGGCCCGCAGCGCCTCATGCGCCAAGCGTTCCGCCGTGACGTCCCGCAGGTAGAGCAGGATGTAAGCCTCGTCGCGTTCATGCATCAATGCGGCATTCAAGCGCACCAAGCGCGTGTTGCGGTTCTTCATGACCAGCGTGACATCGGCATCAACCACGCGCCCACCCTCACGCAGCGGGGCGAACACGCGCCCCCGCTCTTCGGGATCCAACCAATGACCCAAATCTGCAGCCGTGCGCCCCAAGGCTTCTTCGCGCGTAAATCCGGTGAGTTGCTGCCATTCGGCGTTGACCTCGACCAACACACCATCCCGCAAGCGCGACAAAACCATCGCTTCGGGACTGCAATCAAAAATGGTTTTGAAAATCCCGTCGGCCACACCCGCCCCATACTGTTCACGAGGCGATGCAGGCAAAGACGGGGAAATCGGGGACAACACGGGTGAAACTACCTGGGCTGAAGAAAGTTGCACCATCATAGAGCCTGCATGCAGCTACCGTCACGCAGGGCTATACCTGGTACGGCAAGCCACCGGAACGGCATGGCGAAGTTGATAGACTTCCTTGGATGACAGAAACGGCCTCTCCACACACCCCCATGATGCAGCAGTACCTGGGCCTCAAAGCCCAGTACCCCGGCACGCTGCTGTTCTACCGCATGGGTGATTTTTACGAGATGTTTTATGCCGACGCCGAAAAGGCCGCGCGGCTGCTGGACATTACGCTGACCCAGCGCGGCCAATCGGCCGGGCAACCGGTTGTGATGGCAGGTGTGCCCTTCCACGCCATGGAAGGCTATTTGGCCAAACTGATCCGGCATGGCGAGTCCGTCGCCATCTGCGAACAGACTGGTGAAGTGGGTGCCACCAAAGGCCCGGTGGAGCGCAAAGTGGTGCGCGTAGTCACCCCCGGCACGCTGACGGACGCAGAGTTGCTGTCCGAGAAAACCGAATCCATGCTCATGGCCGTGCACCAGGGGCCGCGCAACCGCTGCGGCCTGGCGTGGCTCTCGGTCACCCAGGGCGTGGTGTTTCTGGCCGAGTGCACGCCCGACGAAGTGCCCGACTGGGTCAGCCGCATCGCCCCCAGCGAACTGACCTACAGCGCCGGTTGCACCACCACCTTTGAAGACCGCCTCAAGCGCCTGCGCCATGGCACAGCGGTCTACTTGACCGCCCGCCCGGAGTGGCAGTTCGACAGCGCCCTGGGCCAGCGCAAACTGCTGGACGCGCTGCAAGCCGCGAGCCTCTCTAGCTGGAACGCACAGGAGCTGGCCCTGGCCCATGCCGCAGCGGGCGCCCTGATCGGCTATGCCGAACACACCCAGGGCCGTGCGCTCACCCACATCCACAGCGTGCAGGTGCAGCGGAACGATGCCCTCATCGACCTGCCCGCTACCACCCGCCGCAACCTGGAACTGGTGCAAACCCTGCGCGGGGAAGACAGCCCTACCCTTTTCAGCTTGCTGGATACCTGCATGACCGGCATGGGCAGCCGCCTGCTCAAACGCTGGCTGCTGGAGCCCCAACGCGACCGCACCGAGGCGCAGCACCGCCTGCTGGCCATCGGTACCCTTCGAAGCAATCTGTGGCAAATCCTGCGTGGCGGGCTCAAGGGTTGTGCGGACGTGGAACGCATCACAGCCCGCATCGCCCTGCGCCAAGTGCGCCCCCGGGAATTGGTAGCGCTGGTACAAACGCTACAGAAAACAGAGCTGCTTGCGCAGAATCTACGTGGACTAGAGGGCTATTTGGCTCATATTTACACTCGATTGCAGCCCCCCGGAGACGCCATCGCCCTGCTGGGTCGAGCCATCGCGCCCGAGCCCGCCGCGCTGGTCCGTGATGGCGGCGTGATGGCCGACGGCTTTGACGCCGAGCTGGACGAGCTGCGTGCGATCCAGACCAACTGCGACGCCTTTCTGTTGGACCTGGAAGTCCGCGAAAAAGCCCGCACCGGCATTGCCAACCTGCGGGTGCAGTTCAACAAGGTGCATGGCTTCTACATCGAAGTCACCACCGGCCAAGTCGACAAGGTGCCCGACGACTACCGCCGCCGCCAGACGCTGAAAAACGCCGAGCGCTTCATCACCCCCGAGCTCAAAGCCTTTGAAGACAAGGCCCTGAGCGCACAAGAGAGGGCCTTGGCCCGTGAAAAATGGCTGTTTGAACAGGTATTGGACCAGTTGCAGGCGCACATCCCCGCGCTCACCGCCGTGGCCCAGTCGCTCGCCGCGCTGGACACCCTGTGCGCGCTGACGGAGCGCTCCCTCACGCTGGACTGGAATGTCCCGCAGTTCCTGGCCGAGCCGTGTATTGAGATCACCCAGGGCCGCCACCCGGTCGTGCAGGCGCGCTTGGCGGAACTGTCCAGTGGCAACTTCATCGCCAACGACACGCGACTGGGGCTCAAACAGCGCATGCAGGTCATCACCGGCCCCAACATGGGCGGCAAATCCACGTACATGCGCCAGGTCGCACTCATCGTGCTGCTGGCCAGCATAGGCAGTTATGTACCCGCACAAGCCTGCCGCCTCGGGCCGATTGACGCCATCCACACCCGCATCGGTGCAGCAGATGATTTGGCCAACGCCCAGTCCACGTTCATGCTGGAGATGACCGAAGCCGCGCAGATTTTGCATAGCGCCAGCCCGCACAGCCTGGTGCTGATGGACGAAATAGGCCGCGGTACCAGTACCTTTGATGGCTTGGCGCTGGCTAGTGCCATCGCCACCCAGTTGCACAACAAAACCCAGGCGTTCACGCTATTTGCCACCCACTACTTTGAGCTCACCGAGTTCCCGGCAACCCACCACGCGGCGATCAATGTGCACGTGAGTGCCGCCGAGGCGGGCCGCGACATTGTGTTCTTGCATGCCATCGAACCCGGACCTGCCAGCAAAAGCTACGGCGTGCAAGTCGCCCGGCTGGCTGGCATGCCCGCTGCGGTGCTCAACCACGCCCGCCACACGCTGGACGCCTTGGAGGCACAGGCCACTGAATCCCAAGCACAGGTTGACCTGTTCGCTGCACCCATCGCTACAGAAGTAGTAGCGGCTAGCGCACTGGAATCGGCGCTTTCGGCCATAAACCCTGATGCTTTAAGTCCGCGAGAGGCCCTTGAGGCGCTATATCGCCTTAAAGCGATCCGCTCGTAATTTACCCTGTGTGACCTCCGCCGTCGGTCAAATTCAGGCCCACGACGCCGACTACGATACAAGCGATCGAGACGAGCTTGGTCAGGGTAAGGCTCTCGGCAAACAAGCAATAGCCCACCACCGCCATGGCCGCTGTTCCTACGCCTGACCAGATGGCGTAAGCCACCCCCAGCTCCATGCGTTTGAGTGCGAGCGACAGCAGATAGAAAGAAACCGCATAGCCCAACACCGTGGCCACGGCAGGCAGTGGCTTGGTAAACCCCTCGGAGAGTTTGAGCGATGTGGTTGCAACGATTTCTGCGGCAATAGCGCCGCACAAAAAAAAGACGTGGTTCATGACATGAACTCCTGTGAAACTACCGAAAAATGACGCGCCGCAGAGTGATGCCGTTGCGGCCAGGGATGCGGCAGCACCGTCAGCAATAGCTGGCTGCCGCGCAGTAGTACAGGTAGAAGATAGGCGAATATGTCACACCGACATTTTAGATATGTTCGCGCATTCACCCCGCTAGGGCCGTTGCGCCCTCACCCAGCCGATACACTTGCGGTTTGCCTCTTTGCAGCGCTTCGTCGCCATTTTTCATGACCTATTGCGTCGCCATCAAACTGAACGCCGGGCTGGTGTTCCTATCGGACTCCCGCACCAACGCCGGACTCGACCAGATCAGCACCTTTCGGAAGATGATCGTGTACGAGAAGCCCAACGACCGCTTCATGGTCCTGCTCTCGGCCGGCAACCTCAGCATCTCCCAGTCTGTCCGCGAAATATTGCAGATCGAAAAGCTCAAGGACCACGAGGACGACGAAGGCATCACCATCTGGAATGCCAAGAGCATGTTCGACGCCGCCCGCGTGCTGGGCTCGGCCATCCGCAAGGTGCAGGAGCGCGATGGCGCTGCGCTAAAAAATGCCGGGGTTGACTTCAATGTGTCACTGATTTTCGGCGGCCAGATTCAGGGCGAAGGCATGCGCCTGTTTCAGGTCTACTCCGCCGGCAACTTTATTGAAGCCACACCGGAAACGCCGTACTTTCAAGTCGGTGAGTCCAAATACGGCAAACCTGTGCTGGACCGCGTGATTACGCCCCACACTCCCTTGGACGAGGCGGCCAAGTGCGCACTGGTGTCCATGGACTCCACCCTCAAGTCCAATCTGTCAGTGGGCCTGCCGCTCGACATGGTGGTGTACGAAGCCAACAGTTACCACACGGACAAGGTGGTCTGCATCGACGAAAACAACCCCTACTTCGCCATGCTGCACAACAACTGGGGCCAAAAGCTGCGCCAAGTCTTTGACAGCATTGAAGACCCCATGTGGGATGGCGGCCAGACTGAGGTGCCACTGCTGGTCCCGTCGGCGCGCAGCCTTCCGCTGAAAAAAATCACCACCCCGGACGAAAAGCTCATTTGACACAGTGCCCATGTCCACTATCGTTTTCTCTCACGCCAACAGTTTTCCCGCCAGCACCTACAAGGTGTTGTTCAAAAGTCTGCGTGCCCGCGGCTACGCGGTAAAAGCCATCGACAAATACGGCCACGACCCACGCTTTCCAGTGACCGACAACTGGCCGCTGGTGGTGAAGCAGTTGGTGGAGTACGCCACCCAGGTCGTGGACAAAACCGGTACGCCGGTGTGGCTGGTTGGCCATTCGCTGGGAGGGTTCTTGAGCCTGATGGCGGCAGCGCGCCAGCCAGAGCTGGCCCAAGGCGTGCTGTTGATCGACTCGCCCATCTTGGGAGGCTGGCGCTCCAAGGCGTTGGGGCTAGCCAAGACCACGCAGCTGGTGGGCTCCATCTCGCCCGGCGCAGTCAGTCGCCAGCGCCGCAACAGTTGGCCGAGCGCAGAGGCTGCCTATGCGCACTTTCAGCACAAAAAAGCGTTTGCCAAATGGGATGCCCAGGTGCTTCAGGACTATGTCGATGCATTCGACGAGGATGAGGAAGGCAAGCGCGTGCTGGCCTTTGACCGGGCCATTGAGACCGCTTTTTACAACACCCTCCCCGACAACCTGGACCGCCTGCTGGCCCGCCACCCAGTCAAATGCCCCGTGGCCTTTATTGGGGGCGACCAGTCCGAAGAAATGAAACAGGTGGGCATGGCAATGACCGAAAAAGTCGCCAAGGGCCGCATCATGATGCTCAGCGGCAGCCACCTTTTCCCCATGGAAAAGCCTTTGGCCACTGCCGCGGCCATTGAAGCCGCTTTGCGCAACATGGTGCGCTGACGCCCCATGACGAACCACCTGCAAGCCCAGCTGAGTCTCCTGCAAGAACAGGTTCAGTCCTTGCAGTCCAAGAATCGGCATTTGCAGGCGGCACTCGACGAGCAGCAGGTTTTGGCCTCGCAGTGGGTGGAACGACGCACCCGTGAACTCGATGCGGAGGCCATGGAACAGAAGAAGTCTGAAGCCCTGCAGAACGTCTTCTACCGAATAGCCGAGCGCTCCACTGCGGGTCTTTCGTTGTACGATTTTTTAAAGGCCGTGCACCAATTGCTGGGTGAGCTGCTGTATGCGAAGAACTTCTTTGTCTGCCTGAGTCATCCTTCCCAAAATACGGTGGACTTCCCCTATTACGAAGACGAAAAAGATGGTGAGACCATGCAGCGCTATGGTGTACAGCGCTCTCGCAGCATGACCGAATTTGTGCTGCGCACGGCGCAACCCCAACGTATTGACGCCGAACGATTCCAAGCATTGCAAATCAGTGGTGACATCACCGAAGCCACCGGGGACCTGACTTTCACCAGTTGGCTGGGCGTGCCCATGCAAATGCATGGGCAGGTGCGTGGTGTATTGGTGGTACAGGGCTACGAACCGGGCGTGCACTACTCCGACGACGATGCCCATGTTTTGGTGTTCGTGGCCAACCATGTGGGAGCCGCTCTTGAGCGGCAGCAAGCCATTGAGGCCATGCGCGAGTCCGAAGCACGCTACCGCTCGGTGATTGAAAACGTGGGGGTCGGCGTGGTGGTCGTGCAGGACGGTCGCATGGTGTTTGCCAACCCGAGCATGGTCCGCATCGTCGGACATTCGCTGGAGTACCTGCTCTCGCACCCTTTTACTGCCACGATCCACCCAGAGGATGTTCCAACGGTGCTGGAGCGCCACCAGCGCCGGTTGCGGGGCGAAGAGGTGGAGATGAACTACCACTTCCGCGTCATTACCCAAACTGGGCAGGTGCGGACGCTGGAGCTCTCTGCCGTGCTGATCCCTTGGGGACACAGGGACGCAACACTGCTGTTCGTGATGGACGGTACCGCAAGAATCCAGGCCGAGAAAGACCGACTCATCGCTTTGCATCAGCAAACAGCACTCAATGACTTGAAGGCACGCTTTATCACCATGGCATCGCACGAATTTCGGACACCTCTGGCCACCATCCATGGCTCGGTGGAGCTGCTCAAGCACTACGAAGACCGTATGTCGGCCGACAAGAAACACCAGACCCTTCTGAAGATCGACGATGCCGTCGAGCGGATGACCCACATGCTGGAGAACGTATTGGTCATCGGCCGAACGGATGCGGGTCGCCTGGAATTCAAACCCCGTGCCCTGTTGCTAGCTGCCTTTTGCAATGGACTGGTCGACGAAATGCGCAGCGCCATGGCGCGTCAGTTGACACGTATTCAGCTGAACGTGGAATTACCTCCCGTAGAACAGCAATATTGGCTGGACGACACCCTGATACGCAACATTGTGGGCAACCTGCTGTCCAACGCCATCAAATACTCCCCTCACGGCGGAACCGTACTTTTGTCTGTACAGGATCAGGGCAACACACTGGTTTTCACCGTTTCAGACCAAGGCATTGGCATCCCGGAGGCCGACCAAGCCCAGCTGTTTGCGAGCTTTCACCGCGCCAGCAATGTGGGCACAATCTCCGGCACGGGCCTGGGCTTGTCCATCGTGAAAGAAGCTGTTTCCTGCCATTCCGGGGAGATTCATGTGTCAAGCACCGTGGGGCAAGGCAGCACGTTCACGGTGACCGTTCCCACCCGCCATTGCACCGCCGGGGATTGAAACCATGCGAATCCTGATTGCTGAAGACGAACCGTCGCTGCGCGAAAACCTGCAATGGATGCTGGAACTTGAAGGCTATGAGGTGGTGGCAGCCTGCGATGGACAAGACGCCTACGCCAAGGCAAAAATCCAAAAACCGGACCTGGTGTTAACGGACGTGATGATGCCTTTGTTGGACGGTTACGGACTGATCCGTGCGCTGCGTGCAAACGCGGGCACCAGCACCGTACCCATCATCATGCTGACCGCCAAGGCTGACCGCGCCGATGTGCGTGCGGGCATGAATCTGGGTGCAGACGACTACCTCACCAAACCCTGCCGCCGCGAGGAACTACTCGAAGCCGTGCAGGCCCGCCTGCAACGCAGCAGCAGCCTGGAGCAGGCTGCCCAACGCCTGCAGAACGAAACCCGCTACGCCATGCAGATCGATACGCTCACAGCCCTGCCGGGACGTGACCTGTTTGAGCAGCAGTTGGAATCTGCAATCGAGCACCACTCTGGCGTCGCACTGCTATGCCTGGGCCTGGACGGATTTGCGAAGATCAACGAATCGCTGGGCACCGGCGTTGGCGACCTGGTGCTGCGCGAGGTGGGCAAGCGCCTGAACTTGTACTCCGCGCAATGGATTCAGCCCACCGCACACGATGCGGTGGGCCGCATTGGTGGCGACCAGTTTGCAGTCTGCATGGCAGGGCTGGACCATGAAGACACGTTGCACCACCGTGCCACAGAGGTTTTGCGACGGCTGGCCCAGCCTTACGTGGTGAATGGCCACACGTTGTTTCTCACCGCCAGTGCTGGCAGCAGCCTCTACCCCGCGCAGGCCGACAGTGCGCATGCGCTGCTGCTCAATGCCGAATCGGCGCTGCACCACGCCAAACCTGCCGGTCCGGGCTCCTTGGTCCACTTTGATGCAGCCATGAACCGCCGGGTGGCGCGCTCGCTGCAAATACACAACGAACTGCACCACGCCCTGGCCCAGGGGGATTTGCAGGTTTTCTACCAACCGCAAGTCAACATCCAAAGCGGAAACGTCGTCGGCTTCGAGGCCCTGCTGCGCTGGCACCATGCCACGCTAGGGTGGATCTCACCCACGGAGTTCATCCCGATTGCCGAGCAAAGCGGCATCATCGTGCAACTTGGCCAGTGGGTCATGCATACGGCGGCCGCCCAAGCGGCGCAATGGCTAACCCAAGGGCACCGCAACTTCCGCATGGCAGTCAATTTATCGGTGCGCCAATTCGCAGGCAAAGAACTTCCGGCGTTGGTAGCACAAGTACTGAACAGTACCGGTCTCCCCCCGGCGATGTTGGAGCTGGAAGTGACCGAAAGCATGGCCCTGCAAAGTGTGGCGTCCACGTTGGCCACGCTGCATGCGTGCAAAGCGCTAGGGGTAAAGCTGGCAATGGACGACTTTGGCACCGGCTACTCCAGCCTCGCCTACCTGAAGCAGTACCCGCTGGATGCCCTGAAGATTGACCAAGCGTTCACGCGCAATATCACGCAAGACGTCGGAGATGCCGCTATCACCAGGGCCATTGTGGCCATGGCACACAGCTTTGGCCTGACGGTCATAGCCGAAGGAGTGGAGACAGCCGAGCAGCTGGACTTTCTGCGCGGACTGCACTGCGAGGAGTTTCAAGGCTACCTGTTCAGCAAGCCCGTGCCTGCAGACGAGGCAGTGAAGTGTTTTGCGGGATTTCGGGGCTAACGGCTATCAAGCCGTCCAGTTCACCACCCCAGTCCATGCGGTCACCAGCACCACCAGCCCAAACACGATGCGGTAATACGCAAACCCCACGAAACTGTGTGTAGAAATAAAGCGCAGCAACCAACGCACGCACAACCAGGCGCTGATGAAAGAAAACACCAGGCCCACGCCAAACAAGGGCACGTCGGTCATTGACAGCAATGCACGCTCTTTGTACAGGCTATAGATCCCCGCCCCAATCAACGTAGGGATCGCCAAAAAGAAAGAGAAATCCGTAGCCGCCTTGCGTGACAGGCCCAGCAACATGCCGCCAATGATGGTGGCGCCACTGCGGCTGGTCCCGGGCACCATGGCCAGGCACTGCACCAGACCCACTTTCAGCGCATCCAGGGTCGTCATGTCGTCCACGCTGGAGACACGCACCGTATTCGGGTTCTGGCTCTGACGGCGCTCGGCCCACAGAATGATGAACCCACCGACGATGAACGTGGTGGCCACAATGGTGGGCGTAAACAAATGGGCCTTGATGAGCTTGCCAAACAAGAGGCCCAGCAGCACCGCCGGCACAAACGCGATGACCACATTCAGCGCAAACTGCTGGGCCTTTTTTTCGGTGGGCAGGGCTACCAGCGTGTCACGGATTTTTTGCCAATACACAAGGATCACGGCAAAGATGGCCCCCGTCTGAATGGAGATCTCAAACACCTGGCGCTTGTCGTGGTCCAAAAAATCGAGCAAGGCGCCCGCCAGTATCAAATGGCCGGTGCTCGATATCGGCAAAAACTCGGTCAGGCCCTCCACCACACCCATGATGGCCGCTTTGATCAGTAATGAAATGTCCAAAAAACTCTCCCTCAAACAAGCGAAAAATAGCCAGTGCCCTTATTTTATCTGCGCAAGCAGCTCACTTATTCATAGCGAAGCGCCTGGATGGGCAGCAATTTGGAAGCTCGGCGTGCCGGGTAATAGCCAAAAAATACGCCCACGATGCCCGAAAAGCACACCGCAAGCAGCACCGCCCCTGAACTCAGCGACACCTGCCAACCGGCAAAGTACCCCACCCCCCAGGTTGCCAGTGCGCCCAGCGCCACGCCAATGGCGCCGCCCAGCACACTCAGGGTCACCGCTTCGATCAAGAACTGCGCCAGGATGTCCCGCCCGCGGGCCCCTACCGCCATACGCAAACCAATCTCGCGTGTGCGCTCGGTCACACTCACCAGCATGATGTTCATGATGCCGATGCCGCCAATCACCAAACTGATGCCTGCTACTGCAGCCAGCAGCAAGGTCATCACGTGGCTGGACGCTTCCTGCGCCTGCAAAATTTCTGTCAAGTTACGTACCACAAAGGGATCGTCGCCCCCCTCTTGCACCTTGAAGCGCTGACGCAGCAGGACCTTGATGGAGTCTTCCGCCACCTTCATGTCCTGACCGTCACGCACCTTCACGCTGATGGCGCCCACCCGCTTCAAGCGACTGGTGGCGTCCCCCCCCCAAATACGGTTGCGCAACGTGCCCAGCGGGACCATCACCACGTCGTCCTGGTCTTGCCCCATGGAGTTTTGACCCTTGGTGGCCAGCACGCCCACCACAGTGATGGGAATATTGCGTACACGCATCACCTGGTCTACGGGGTCTTGCTCGCCAAACAACTCGCGTGCCACGGTGCTGCCAATCCATGCCACCTTGGCCGACCCCGAAAGCTCGGCCGCATCAAACATCCGTCCGCTGGCCAACGGCCAGTCGCGCGCTTCCAGGTAATCGTTGTTCACACCAAAGATGGTGCTGCCCCAATTGACATTGCCAAACACCAGCTGCCCATTGGTACGGGACGTGGGCGCCGCCACTTGCACCTCGGGTATTTCCAGTGCAATGGCAGTGGCATCTTCTTCGGTCAAGCGCTGGCGGGTTTGTGCACCCAAGCGCACGCCAGCCTGCGACACCCCGCCAGGCAGCACCAGCATGATGTTGGAGCCCAAACCCTTCATTTGTTCTTGCACGCGGTTGGTCGCCCCTTGCCCGACCGCCACCATCGTGATAACGGCGGCCACGCCAATGATGATGCCCAGCATGGTGAGCATGCTGCGCAGCGTGTTCGCCGCAAGTGCGCGCAAGGCACTGCGCAGGGCCGCCAAGGTATTCATCGCACCGTATCCTCCACCATGAGTCCATCCTTGAAAACCAAGGTGCGCCGCGCCCACGCGGCAATGTCAGCCTCATGGGTCACCAGCACCACCGTCATGCCCTGGCGATTCAATTCGGTCAGCAATTGCATGATGTCTTCGCTGGTTTGGGAATCCAGTGCGCCGGTGGGTTCATCCGCCAAGATGAGTTGTGGCTGGTTCACCAGTGCGCGTGCAATGGCCACACGCTGCTGCTGCCCGCCAGACAACTCGGCTGGCGTGTGGCCCGTGCGTTGACCCAGACCCACCTGCTCCAATGCCGCCTGTGCCCGCTGGTGGCGTTGGGCTGCCGGCACTCCGGCGTAGACCATGGGCAACTCCACGTTTTCGAGCGCGCTGGTGCGCGGCAGCAAATTGAACTGCTGAAACACAAACCCAATTCTCCGGTTGCGGATACTGGCCAATGCGTCAGGCGCCATGTCCTGCACCGGCTCATCGGCCAGCAAGTAGCTGCCTGCGCTGGGTTGGTCCAGGCAGCCCAGGATATTCATAAGGGTGGACTTGCCCGACCCGGAAGCCCCCATGATGGCCACCATCTCGCCCTCGGCAATGTCCAGCGACACCCCGCGCAGCGCGTGCACGGTTTGTCCGCCCATGGCATAGGTTTTGGTCAGGTTACGCGCCTGAATCAGGGCAGGCGTTGCGGACGTAGCTTGCAGCACAGCAGCTACGCCCTAAAACAAGGGCCGCGGGCCAGTGGTGCGAGGTGTCGCGGTACTGCCCGGCTGTTTGATGCCCACGAGTACCTCCGTGCCTTCGCGCAACACATCAGCGGCGGGAGAGTTGGGCGACAGAATCAGCTCACTGCTGCTCCCGTCCGAGATTCCCACACGCACGGCAACCGCCTGCGGTTTGCCATCAGCCCCCATGACATACACCCGGCTGCGACTCGCAGAACGCGCAGCCCCACCATCGGGGCGTGGACCTTGCGCACGCGCGCCAGGCGCCGACGCTGCGGCCCCTGGTGCGGGTGCTGGCTCTACACCCTCAATGCGCAGGCGCAACGCCGCATTGGGTAGTTTGAGCACGTTTTCACGCTGCTCCGTCACGATGCGTACGTTGGCCGTCATGCCGGGCAACAGCTTGCCCTGCACATTGGCAAAACGCACGATGGCCACATAGGTCACCACATTCGCCACATTGGTGGCGGCCTTGCGCACCTGCCTGATTTCGCCTTCAAACGTTTGCCCTGGAAATGCATCCACGGTGAAACTTGCCTTTTGTCCCGGCTGCAGTCGCCCCACGTCACTTTCGTCAATAGCGGCGTCTACTTGCATATCGGAGAGGTTTTGCGCGATCACAAACAGCTCTGGGGACTGCAAACTGCTGGCTACCGTCTGGCCCCGCTCAATCGTACGTTTGATGACGATGCCATTCACTGGCGAGGTAATGCGGGTCCGGGCCAGGTCAATTTTGGCCTGGGCCCATGCGGCGTCGCGCTGGGCCACATTGGCTTGCGCAGTCTTTACTTGCGCCTGGGCTACCCCCACTTGGGCCTGTACTGCCTTCAGGGCCTCGGTACTGGTATTGACCAAAGCGCGCGCTTTGTCAGCCTCACTTTGGGTGATGAACTGCTTTTCCACCAGGCTTTGTTTGCGCTCCCAATCACGCTGCGCTTCGTTCAAGTCCACCAGCGCACGCGACACCTGGGCCTGCACGGCCGCTACATTGGCCTGCGCGGTCAGCACCGCAGCGCGGGCCGCATCTACATCCGCCTGGGCCGAGCGCACACGGTACTCAAACGTTTCAGGGTCAATCTGCGCAATCAGTTGGCCCGCCTTCACTTCGCTGTTGAAGTCCACCAGCACCTCGCGGATTTGCCCACTCACCTGGGTACCCACACTCACCTGCGCAACCGGACTCACCGCACCACTGGCTGCCACTGTGGCCTGCAGGTTGCCACGGCTGATGGCCGCCGTGCGGTATTCCACCTTGGCGCCAGCCCCCGTTTGCAGCCACCACCATGCACCGCCACCCAGTACCGCAACCAGCACCGCAGCGCCACCTATCAATGTTCTGTTCATACCCTGATTCTAGAAAGTCCATGTGAAGCGCTTGTGAAGGGGGGCACAATACCCCCGCTTTACGGCGTTTCACGGTGCCCAGGCTTCATTTCGTCGCAACGCCTTGTTGTCAATGAAGCCTCGCCGCCGATACTTCGCTTACCCCAACATTGGTTGCATACCCATGAAAACTGCATTCACTTCCCTTGCTCTCTTTGCCACGCTGATTTCTTTTGCCTCGCCCGCGGCCCTGGCCTTTGAATCGGTCCAGTTGCGCAACGCCCCGCCCGGCGCCGACGGCGGAAGCGTCGGCGTGGTGGCTCTATCGGTACCCGAGTATCTGGGCGGTGACCAACGCAAAACGCTGGTTTTCCCGAGCTTGAGCTACCAATGGGCAAATGGCTGGTTTGCCGGGTTCGACAACGGCATTGGCTACAACTTCTCCCAAAACCCAGCAGTCCAATACGGACTCCGTTTGACAGCCGATATGGGCCGCAATAGCAGTGACGCTGCGGCCCTGCGCGGCATGGGCGATATTGACGCCAAGCCAGAGTTGGGGGGCTTTGTGACCTACGCCACCACCGAGGGCCTGGCACTCACCGGCTCGGTGCGCTGGGGCTCGGGCCAGAGCAGCAATGGCGCGGTGGTGGACCTGGGAGTAGGCTACTCCGTGGCGCTGGCGCCCCAATGGCGCCTGGGCACCCGACTTGGCGTCACCTTGGTGGATCGCGCGCACATGCAAAGCTACTTTGGTGTAGATGCCCAACAAGCTGCCCGCAGCGGGTACGCGTTGTACACACCAGACGCAGGCTTGCGCGATGCACGGCTGGGCCTATCTCTCACTTACGCTTGGAACCCACGCACTTTTGTCACTGCAGCCGTCTCTTCAAGCACGCTGGGCGATGGCGCCAAAAACAGCCCCATAGCGCGCAGCAACAATGCCAATGCAGCCGTGCTGGCTTTAACCTATGCATTCTGATGGGGCGATCCATCCAGGCCGCTACAGCCAGTGCCGTAGCTGGTCTGCCCTCAAGTTGCTGTTACTTCAATAGCTGATTCGTCGCCCGGCCCGCCCTGCATGACTCCCAAGCGCTACACCACACAAGGCTACGGTCTGTGGAAAACCCTCGCGATCAACACCGTGATTGCCATCGGCATCACCCTTTTTTCCCTTGACTCGTTCTGGAACAACCTGGTGTATTCGCATTGCATCGGCTTGAGCATCGGTGCGTTCATTGATGCGGGACGCTACCTCTTCCTGAAAGACTGGCTCAGCCAATCGCGCCGCTTGGTGTTCATTGTTCCCGCAGGCGTCGTGCTGGGTTTTTTCTTTGGTATGTATGTTGCAGACCTGCTGCTCGATGGCCAAGCCTTCACATTCTGGCTGACCTCGCCCCAAAAAGCATGGGGCATGCTGTTTGTGAGTTTGGTAGCAGGTACGGTGCTGACCAACGAATTTGTCAACCGGGAAGTATTGGCTGCTGAACGTGAAAAAGCGGAAGCCGCGCGCCGCCAGGCCAGCGAAGCCCAACTGCGGTTGTTGGAAACCCAGTTAGAGCCCCACATGCTGTTCAATACCCTGGCGAACCTGCGTGTGCTCATTGCAATCGACCCGGCCCGCGCCCAGACCATGCTGGACCACATGATTGCCTACTTGCGGGCCACCCTCAGCGCCTCACGCACGGCGCCCAACCGCCCGCACACGCTCGAGGACGAATTCGCGCGCCTGAAGGATTACCTGGAGTTGATGTCCATCCGGATGGGGCCACGCTTGCAGTACACCCTGGACCTGCCTGAAGCCTTGCGCCTGCACCCCGTTCCACCCCTGCTGCTACAACCGCTGGTAGAAAACAGCATCCAACATGGCCTGGAACCCAAGGTGGAGGGAGGCAGCATCCGGGTAAGTGCTTCAGAACAAGGCGATTTACTACAACTGGAAGTAGCCGACACCGGCATGGGCTTGGAATCCCTGGAGACTCACCGCACAGGCTTTGGTTTGCAACAAGTGCGCGAACGCCTCAGCACCACATTTGGGGCCCTTGGAACTATCAAAATAGGAGCTGGTCCCGCAGACGGAACAAGGGCCACCATCACTTTTCCCTTAAAGTCATGAACCACCCCACCGCCCTGATTGCCGAAGACGAACCCTTGCTGGCCCAAGCCCTGCAAGCCGAGCTGGCTCTGGCGTGGCCTGCGCTGCACATACTGCGCACGGTGGGCGACGGCACATCGGCCGTGGCGGCAGCCCTGGCACTGCAACCCGACGTGCTGTTTTTTGACATCCGCATGCCTGGCCAGAGCGGCCTGGAAGCTGCGGCAGATTTGGGCGACGCTTGGCCCGCCGACTCCCCCCAGGCCAAAGCCTTCCCCGCGCTGGTGTTTGTGACCGCCTACGACCAATATGCCCTGGAAGCCTTCGAGGCCCAGGCCGTGGACTACTTGCTCAAACCCGTGCAACGCGAGCGCCTGCAGAAAACAGTATCCAAACTGCAACTCACCCTCAACAAAGCCGCGCCAACAACGCCCCCAACCAGCCCCACGAACGACGCACTGGAGACCACCCTCGCGCAGCTGCGCGGTCTGCTGGCGCCTATCGCGACCCCGGGGGTTGCGCCCTTGCAGGTGCTGCAAGCCAGTATCGGCAACAGCATCCACATCATCCCGGTGGGCGACGTGCTCTACCTCGAAGCCGCCGACAAGTACTTGCGCGTACTCACCGCAACACAAGAGTACCTTTTGCGCACCCCTCTCAAGGAGCTGCTGCCGCAGTTGGACGCGAACGTTTTCTGGCAAACCCACCGCGGCACCGTGGTGCGGGTACAAGGCATTCGCAGCGTCATTCGCGACGAGGCAGGGCGCCTTAGCTTGACGCTACACCACCGCAAAGAAAAGCTGCCGGTCAGCCGGCTCTATGCCCATCGCTTCAAGGCGATGTGAGCTATAGGCGCGCCCAAAAGCTTGTTTCAATGCGGGGGTAAACCCGCAGCAAAACGCGTCGTGCAGGGGGTGGCGCTGCGGCACAGCGTCCCTACAATGCCCCCTTCTCCTTGAAGGAACCCACGATGCAACTGAACCCCTCGCGCCGCACGACTGTGCGCCTCATGGTCTTGACTGCCGTTCTCTCCAGCGCCCTGCTTCAGGGTTGTGACTCTGTACCCGCTGTTATCAAAATCGGTGTTGCGCAGCCGCTGTCCGGCGACCTAGCAGCGCTGGGGCAGGACTTGCTCAACGGCGTGAACCTGGCCGTGGAAGAACTCAACAAAGAAGGCTATAGGGTCAAAGGCCGCGTGGTCACCTTCGAGGTGATCGCCGTGGACGACAAGGCTGACGAGGCAACCGCCAAAGAAGTTGCACAACAATTGGTGGACGCGGGTGTGGTTGCAGTCATCGGCCACCTGAACTCAGGCCAAAGCATTGCGGCCGCGCCCATTTATGCGGAAAAGAGCATTGCCCAGCTTGCCATTTCCACCAACCCAAAATTCACACAGCTGGGGCTACCCACCACTTTCCGCCTGGTGGGTAACGACGTGCTGCAGGCCAAGGCCATTGGCAGCTTTTCGGCCTCGCAGTTTCCCGGGTCCAAGTTTGCCCTGCTGGATGACGGCACTGTGTACGGCAAAGACCTGGCCGCTGGCGCTGCGGAGCAGCTTAAAGCTGCCAAGAAGGAAATCGTCCTCAAGCTCTCAGTAACCGACAAGACAACTGAGTTTGACGACTTTGCGGCAAAGTTGAAAGCCGAAGGGGTGCAAGTGCTGGTCACCACAGTCAGCGACTTCCAGGTGCTACCGCTGCTGGAATCGCTCAAGAAGATCAGCTACACCAACATCACTATTCTTGGCGCCGACACCATCAAGACGACCGAGATGCTCAAGGGCAGCGGCGTTGTGAAGGGCCTGTATTGCACCTCCCCCATCCTGGATCCGCGCGAATTCACTGCGGGCGGCGCCTTTCTCGAGAAGTACCGCGCCAAATACAAGATCGAACCCGCCTACGCCGGCCACTACACCTACGATGCCATGTATGTGTTGGCCTCCGCGATTCGTCGTGCCGAATCAGCCAAGCCCGAAAAGATTGTGGCAACTTTGCGCAAGATCGACGGCTATGCGCCAGTAACCGGTTCCATGAAATGGGATGCCCAGGGCGAGCAGCGTTATGGCGTCATTGGGGTGTACAGTGCGAATGGCGGTCTGTGGGAATCGCAGATGCGCTCAGACAACTGGTAAGTTTCAGCCAAGAGGAGCCGTGCCATGACCCTGCGTTACACCACCGTGCCCAACACCTTGCCAGAAAGCAAGATGCGTTTGTACCCGACCAAGGTCATCAACGTCATTGGAGGGCCGGGGTGTGACAAGTCACTCATTTCCTCCGCTGTCATTCTGTACTTGCACTTGCATTCCAAAACGGTGGAAACCATCCCGGACTTTGCCAAGTCTCTGGTGTGGCAGCAGAACTTTGAAGTATTGAAGAACCAGTACTTCATTGCACAACGGCAGTACGAGATGCTCAACCTGCTCGACGGTCAAGTGCAGTTCCTCATCACCGAGTGCTCACTGCCTCAAGTGCTGTACTACAACGAAACCTACCCCGAAAACATTTGCGACATCGCCAAGACCCGGGCGCAAATTCTGGAGTGGTACCGACAGCACAACAACATCAACCTGTTTGTTGAGCGCGGCGACAAAAAATACGTGCACACCGGGCGTTTTCAAGACGAAGACCAAGCCATCGAAGTAGACCGCGGGTTGCGCGGCATGCTGGTTCGCGAGGGGCTTCACTACACGGCGCTCAAACCCGACTTGGAGGCCATCAACGCCTTCGCCAAAACCCTACTCGATTGAAGGCGCACCACTACCGTGCAAACACCGATCTGAGGCACCAAATGAATACGGGTTTACACCTATAAATCCCTCTTTTGGGAGTAATGAATTTCATGCATCATTAGAAGTTCGAATACTGCAACGACCTAAGTAGAAGCCTGATGTCAAGCATCTGAGACTTGCGCTATGGTCCGAGTTGTGGAAATTAATTCACGTTTTTTTTACCTGGAGTTCTTATGTTGATGAAGTTGAAAATCGTCGCAGCAGCAGCTATCGCTCTGTCTACCGGCATGGCATTTGCGCAAAACGCTGTTGTCACCATCGCTCACGTTGGCCCCACCAGCGGCGCGATCGCCCACCTGGGTAAAGACAACGAAAATGGCGCCAAGTTGGCCATTGAAGAACTGAACGCCGCTGGCGTGACCATCGGTGGCAAAAAAGTTACCCTGCGCCTGATGACTGAAGACGACGCTGCTGACCCCAAGCAGGGCACCGCAGTCGCTCAGAAATTGGTTGATGCCAAGGTTTCCGGCGTGATCGGTCACCTGAACTCCGGCACCACCATCCCAGCTTCGAGCATCTACTCTGAAGCCGGCATTCCTCAAGTGTCTCCTTCTGCTACCAACCCCAAGTACACACGCCAAGGCTTCAAGACAGCCTTCCGTTTGGTGGCTGATGATGCACAACTGGGTGGCACACTGGGACGCTACGCTGTTAACACCCTGAAGGGCAAATCCATCGCCGTGATCGATGACCGTACTGCTTACGGCCAAGGCGTTGCACAAGAGTTCACCAAGGCTGTGGAAGCTGCTGGCGGCAAAGTTGTGGCGAAGGAATTCACCACTGACAAGGCTACCGACTTCAACGCCATCTTGACCACCATCAAGGGCAAGCAAGCTGACGTCGTGTTCTTCGGCGGTATGGACGCTGTTGCAGGCCCCATGCTGCGTCAGATGAAGGCCTTGGGCATCAATGCCAAGTTCATGGGCGGCGACGGCATCTGCTCCACCGAACTGGTGAAGCTGGGTGGTGACGCGATTGCTGACAACCAAGTCTTCTGCGCTGAAGCTGGTGGTGTTGAAGGCCAAGCCAAAGTTGGCATGGACGCGTTCAAAACCAAGTTCAAGGCCAAGTTCGGCACCGACGTGCAAGTGTATGCACCTTACGTGTACGACGGCGTGAACCTGATGGTTGCCGCGATGGTCAAGGCCGGTTCTTCCGACCCAGCCAAGTACCTGCCTGTTTTGGCAGCTACCAAAGACTACAAGGGCGTAACAGGCAACATCTCCTTTGACAACAAGGGCGACATCCTGAACGGCGCTTTGACACTGAAGACCGTCAAGGGCGGCAAGCTGTCTGATCTGGCTGTGATTCGTTAATTCATCACACGCAGTTGGCCACTTCGGTGGTCAACAACAAAAAAGCGCACTGCATGCAGTGCGCTTTTTTTATGCCCCAAACACTTCATGCGCGCGGCTGCAACCCCACTGGCACATACTGCGCCAACCTGGCCGCAATGGCAGCCTCGTGCCGCTGCCACCACACGCCCAAGGCCACTACGCCCAAGCCCAGCAGGGTAAGCGCCAGCGGAAACAACAAACTGTCGCGAAACACCTCATGCGACAAGTGGCCCAGGTACAGCGCCACGCCCAACGCACCGTAGACCGTAAACACGCGCCGCCCAATGGCCGCGCCTACCAACACCAAGGTCAGGTTGATCATGGCGTAGATGAACTTGCTCAGCTCAGAGTCCGAACTATTCAAGCTCAGGCCAAACCAAAACATGGTGGTGCCAAAGATGTACAGCCAAAACGCAAAGTCCTGCCGCCATGCCGCCGTCTTGGAGAGGCGGCTACGCACATCCACCCACAGGGCCACCGCCACGGTGCCAATGCCAAACACCAGCGACATATCACGCATGAACTCCCATTCCCACCGGTGGTCATTGAGCAACGCATTGGCCACATCCATGCTCATGTACCACAGCGTCAGCGCGAGCGGCATCACCATAAACGGCAAGCGATAGCGCCACAACATCACCACGCCTGCGGCCAGGGTGGCAAACTCTAACGTCAACCAACGCCAATCTATATGCGTGTGGTAACTGGAAAACGAGACCGTGCCACCCGGTGGCCACAAGCCGGCCAGGCTTTGCGCGCTCCACACTGCCAGCGGCACCAAAAACACCGCCAACGTAGCCAGCAGCCCCGCAGGCACGCGCAAGCCTTGCAGCTTGAAGTAGTCCGCCACCTTGAGGCAGGCCACCATGTACGCCAGCGCTATGCCCAACAAAGCCCCCGCCCCAAGCGACTGAAACCCCAGCGTCATAAACAGGCTCATGGCACCAATGGCCACCAAGCCGCCAAAGTAATACAACACATTCACAAAGCCAAAGGCCGGCCCCGCAGTGCGCGCCACAGGCCCCGGCGGCAGAGTAGACGTTGAGCCGCCATGGCTCCACCGCTGCCACAGGGTTTGGGCCTGGGTTTCAGTGAGCAAGCCCGCGCGCGCGGCGTCTTTCAAGTCCTGCAAACGCAGCTCAACGACCAAATTGGCGGTGTCGGTAAAGTCCTTGATGTGCATGGTGCATACCTGCTGTGGTTTGGACGCATATGTACCACAGCCGGGCTCCTAGAATCCGCCCATGCAAACCCCTATGCCCCTGCCCGCCATCCTGGACCAGATCCACACCGAAGCCCAGCCCCTGTTTGGCCAGGGCCGGGTGGCAGACTACATTCCTGCCCTGGCCCAGGTCAACCCGCGCCAGTTCGGCATGGCGGTGGCGCTGGTAGATGGCAGCACCTGCGCCGCGGGCGATGCGCACACCCCGTTCTCGCTGCAAAGCATCACCAAGTTGTTTACCTTTGTGCTGGCGCTCAAGGCCATTGGGGACGACGTGTGGAAGCGCGTGGGCCGCGAGCCATCGGGCGCGGCGTTCAACTCCATGGTGCAGCTGGAAACAGAAAAAGGCATTCCGCGCAACCCGTTCATCAATGCGGGCGCCCTGGTTATCACCGACATACTGACCACCCGCTACGCGCACCTGGACTATGCGCTGTTAGGCGCCCTGCGCCGCCTGACGGACGACCCCGACCTGAGCTGGAACGCCGCAGTTGCCAAGAGCGAACGCGACACCGCCCACCGCAACATGGCCATGGCCTATTTCATGAAAAGCCACGGCAACTTTGTGAACCCGCCCGAGCTGGTGCTGGACAACTATTGCCGCCAGTGCGCCACCGAGATGAGCTGCGCCCAGCTGGCCCAGGCCACCATGTTCCTGGCCCATGCCGGGCGCGATCTGGGCCGCGACGGCCGGCCTGACGAACAGTTTTTGAGCGCTGACGACGCCCGCCGCGTCAACGCCCTGCTGCTCACCTGCGGCGCCTATGACGCGGCGGGTGACTTTGCCTATCGCATTGGCCTGCCGGTGAAGACCGGCGTGGGTGGCGGCATTGTGGCAGTGGCGCCGGGCATAGGCACCGTGGCGGTGTGGGCACCGGAGCTGGACGCCAAAGGCAACTCCGTGCTCGGTGCCTTTGCGCTAGAGCGGCTGGTGCAGCTCACCGGCTGGCACAACGGCAGCACCGCCTAGGTCCTTGGGCCTAGCCCCACTCCAGCCGGTCGCGCCCCGCGGCCTTGGCTTTGTACAACGCGGCATCGGCGCGGCGCATGTTGTCCGCAGGCTCCTGGCTCGAATCCAGCATGGCCAGCCCGGCGGAGCAGGTGTAGTGGAACTGCGGTGCCTGCAACAAGGGGTGGGCGGTGCGCAGCAACTCCAGCACGCGGCTCACGGCATGTGTCAGCGCCTCGGGGGTGATGTTGGGCAACAGCAGCATGAATTCTTCACCGCCAATGCGCCCGAAGCCATCGCCCCGGCGCAATGTGGCCTCTACCAGGCGCGCAAAGTGCACCAGCACCGTGTCGCCCGCGCTATGGCCGTAGGTGTCGTTGATCTGCTTGAAGTTATCCAGGTCCAGCATCACTAGGCCGCAGGGCTGCTGGCGTTGGCGCAGCTCCTGCAAGCGGGTGTCGAGCTGCTGCAACAGATGGGCCCGGTTGCTCACACCGGTAAGCGCATCCACCTGCGCGGCGCGCAAGGCGCCGTCGCGGGCGAGCCGCAGGTTGCGCGACCCCACACGCATGCTGGTGATGTCAAACGCAACACACAGCATCCAGCCCTGCTCGTCCATAGTTTCGGTCACATTGAACCAGCGGCCGTCGCACATATCGCCCTCAAAGGTGCGAAACGGCATCTTGCCGCGCCGCGAGCGGGTGGACGTGAGCCAAGCCTCAAAATCATTGGTGCGGATATTCACACCCTTGCCCGTGGCGCGGCAATGCCGCATCAGGTTGGACCAGGTAATGGGCAACTGGTCCGTCAGGCCAAAGGTCTCACGCCACGCCACGTTGGCGTAGAGCATGACGTCTTGCACGTCAAACAGGGCCACCAGCAGAGGCGACTGGTCATACAGACGCGCCATGTGCTGCACCAGGTCGGCGGGTACGGCGTGGGACAGAGCTGTAGTCAATTAGAAAAGGAATTGATGAAGTCTTACGACACAGTGTACGGGGGAGGCTTTGCAAAGGAAAGCGCCGTCTAGAATCGTTGTATGAGCGCCAATACCCCTGCATCCCCCGCCAACAGCACCGAAACCGTCAAACCCAGCAACTTTTTGCGCCAGATTATTGAGTCTGACCTGGAAAAAGGCACCTACGCCAGCCGCCGCTGGGCCGGCACCCCCGGCGACGCCGCGCACCACGCCGCTGGCCAGCCCGACCCCGCCAAAATCCGCACCCGCTTTCCGCCCGAACCCAATGGCTACCTGCACATTGGCCACGCCAAGAGCATTTGCATCAACTTTGGCCTGGCGCGCGACTACGGTGGCGTGTGCCACCTGCGCTTTGACGACACCAACCCCGAAAAAGAAGACACCGAATATGTGAACAGCATCATAGACGCTGTGAAGTGGCTCGGCTTTGACTGGAACGGCGCCCCCGGCGCTGCCGCCTACCAGGCCAGCGACTACTTTGGCTTCATGTACCGCGCTGCAGAAGCACTGATAGGTGCTGGCCACGCCTATGTGGACGAGCAAACCGTGGAGCAAATCCGCATCAACCGTGGCGACTTTTCCAAGCCCGGTGTGGACAGCCCTTTCAGAGCCCGCACGCCTGCCGAGAACCTGGCCCGCTTTCGCGAAATGCGCGACGGCAAGCATGAAGATGGCAGCATGGTGCTGCGCGCCAAGATCGACATGGCCAGCCCCAACATCAACATGCGCGACCCGGCCATCTACCGCATCCGCCGCGCCACGCACCACAACACGGGCGACACCTGGTGCATCTACCCCATGTACACCTTTGCGCACCCCATTGAGGACGCACTGGAGCAAATCACCCACAGCCTGTGCACGCTGGAGTTTGAAGACCAGCGCCCGTTTTACGACTGGCTGATGGACCGCCTGTGCGAAGGCGGCCTGCTGGCCCACCCCGCGCCCAAGCAATACGAGTTTGCCCGCCTGAACCTGACCTATGTGATCACCAGCAAACGCAAGCTGGCGCAACTGGTGTACGACCACAAGGTCAACGGTTGGGACGACCCCCGCATGCCCACGATCGTCGGCCTGCGCCGCCGTGGCTACACACCCGCCAGCCTGCAACTGTTTGCCGAACGCATTGGCGTGACCAAAAGCGACAGCTGGATTGACTACAGCACCCTGGAAGGCTGCCTGCGCGAAGACTTGGAAACTGTGGCCCACCGCGGCATGGCCGTGCTGAACCCCGTGAAGCTGGTGCTAACCAACTGGGACGACGTGATGGGTGCCGGCCATCTGGAGCCCTGCACCCAGCCCGCCCTGCCCCACCCGCCCGAGGGAGTGGAATCGCCCACACGCCACTTCACCATCGGCAAAGAGGTGTGGATAGAGCGCGAAGACTTTGAAGAAGTGCCCCCCAAGGGCTACAAGCGCTTGTTCCCCGGCAACAAGGTGCGCCTGAAGGGCGGCTACGTGATCGAATGCACCGGCTGCACCAAAGATGCTAATGGCGTCATCACCGAAGTGCTGGCCACTGTGGTGCCCGACACCAAGAGCGGCACAACGGGCAGTGACTTGGTGAAGGTAAAAGCCGCCATCACCTGGGTGGGCGTGGCCAATGGCGTGAACGCCGAAGTACGCATGTACGACCGCCTGTTCAGCGACGCGCAGCCCGACGCGGGCGGCAAGGACTTCATCGAGAGCCTGAACCCCAACAGCCTGAAGGTAGTGACCGCGATCGTTGAGCCTTCATTGGCAAATGCTGCGCCAGACCAGAAGTTTCAGTTTGAACGGCATGGGTACTTTGTGGCGGATCGGGTGGATCACGTGCAGGGCAGCAAGCCGGTGTTTAACTTGGCGGTGGGGTTGAAGGATAGTTGGGGCAAATGATGACAGCCACTTTCGACGAATAGCAAGGGCTGCCAAAATGGATTTCACGAAAGACGATCTTGGTAGGCAGAAGTTTGCAGATTTACTGCTGGGTTATGCGACTAGCCTTGCGTCTGCAGCCGTTTCTCCGGCTGGTCGCGTAATAGCGGTAGATGCACCTTGGGGAACAGGAAAGTCGTGGATTGCAAAAAGACTTCCTGAACACTTCAGAAACGACTCGCGAGTTGGACGTTGTGTCTATGTAGATGCATTTCAATTTGACTATCACCAAGATCCATTTGCAGTTGTTACCTCTGCAATCCTTGAAGCATCACAAGAACACGCTGTAGAAGTATCGAATCTAAAAGATGCAGCAATTAAGGTACTAAAGGTAACACTTCCCGCTATTGGAAAGGGGCTCGTGCGGGTTGGAGGACGAGCTATTGGAGTTGATGCCGACGAGCTAATGGAAGCAGCGATTGATGCAAGTGGTGAGGCGAGCGAGAAAGCCATTGCTCAAATGCTTGAATCCTTCGCACAAACCACCGCTACAACAGAAATTTTCAAAAAGAAACTTTCGGAACTGGCGACTGCAAACCCGAAGAACGCACCACTGATCGTTGTTATCGACGAACTAGACCGCTGCCGCCCTAGTTATGCACTGGAAATGCTTGAACGAGTTAAGCACTTGTTCGACGTTCCGAACGTAGTTTTCCTTTTTTTCATCCATAGTCCTGCGCTTCATAGCGCCATTAAAAAGACATACGGACACGACATCAATCCATCGGAGTATTTGAAAAAGTTTTTCTCTCTCACAGTTGGATTACCCGTGGCAGATAGACCCATCTATCAGTACCGCGATCAAAGCAGGCTCATCGCAAAATTCATCGAATCTACTTACGGAGGCACAAACTCCTCCACTGAATACGAGTTTCGATCATCTTTAGCGGAATTGGCTCCAGTATTCGATGCCAGTTTTCGAGACATTGAGAGCGCCCTGTTACTCTGGCAAATTGCTCCGAACAAAGACTCCTTTGATCCCCACATGTATGGCTATGCCTTGCTGTTGAAATTGACGCACCCAGAGCAGCTAGCCGCCTTGCGCAATGGAACGCTCTCTTCATTTGAACTCGAAGTGAAACGTCTCAGGAATGCTCGACACGGAAAGAATCGCATAGTTGAGTTCATGCGTGACGTGTTTATTTACGGGTCAGAACCAGAAACCTACGAGGATGCGGACAAAAGATCCCAGAATCCGTTGGAACGGACATTGCCAAGTCAGCATGCAAGCGGCGGATTGCAGGACTTTCACCGACTCGTTGCCAACTTGTCACTGGAATACGTTCGGCTGTAAACAGGCGTTCTGATATTCATGCAACCCCAACCCATCCTCCACTTCTGGTTCGAAGAACTAACCGCCAAGCAGCACTTCGTCAAAGACGCCGCGCTGGACGAAACCATCCGCACCCGCTTTGGCGACACGCTGGAGGCGGCGGCGCGGTGTGAGCTGTTTGCGTGGCGCACAACGGCTGAGGGACGGCTGGCGGAGATCATCGTGTTGGACCAGTTCTCGCGCAACGTCTACCGCGACACGCCGCGCGCCTTTGCGCAGGACGCGCTGGCGCTGGTGTTGGCGCAAGAGCTGGTGGCCAGTGGGCAGGACCGCAGCCTGCCTGAAGCGCAGCGCGTGTTTGCCTACATGCCCTACATGCACAGCGAGTCCGCGCTGGTGCATACGCAGGCGGTGGCGCTGTTTACGCAGTTGGGCATACAAGACAACCTGAACTTCGAGCTGCGCCACAAGACAATAATCGACCGCTTTGGCCGCTACCCCCACCGCAACGCGATTCTGGGGCGCGCCTCTAGTGCGGAAGAGCTGGCTTTCTTGAGCGAGCCTGGGTCCTCCTTTTAGGGCTGGCATTGCTGACGCTACGTTTTTAGTAGCTGCTCCCGCAGTATCCACGGCTTGAACGGCCCATTGGGAACATAAACGGAATGATGTCTGGTGCATCAAGCCGAGTTGCAAGACAATTGGCAACGCGCCCAACGCTTTGAGCCGCTGGATCGCATTCAAGGAGCTGACCGTGATTAAAGTTCTCAACGCCCGCCCTATCAGCAACTTCAAACTGGAGCTGGACTTCAGTGATCACACGCAAGGTATGTTCGACGCTGCGGCTTATCTTGCGACACGCTCCGGCCCACTGCTGGACAAGCTACGCGACGACGCTTACTTCGCCCGTGTTTTCATTGACGCTGGCGCACTGTGCTGGCCCAATGGGCTGGAAATTTCCCCTGCCAAAGTGCATGAACTGTCCGTGGTGCATTCCGCAGCGTGAATACACCCCAATCCATCCTCCACTTCTGGTTCGAAGAGCTACCCTTCGTGAACTGCGGGATGCAGTGCCGGTCTATTGGCGGGGCAGCCAGACCAAACGCGGCGCAACTTACATCAAACCGTAATGTGAGTGTGCCCCATGCGGTACTTCGCCAAAGGCGCTTCCTAGGACGAAGCCATACGCGCCCCCTCAAACCGATCCCCCCACCGCAACGCCCTCCTGGGCCGCACCTCCAGTGCAGATGAGGTGGCTTATCTGAGCGAGCCGGGGTGTTCGTTGTAAGCTTGCGGCAGCTGGTTTGCTACGCTTTTAGTAGCTACTTGCGCAGGTATTACGGGCGCCAGGGTCCTTTTTGGCATGCAATTCCCCACCCTGCCGATGCAGTTCACTCAGTTAAGCAACTGAATTTTGCTTTCGGTTATCTCCCACGAAGTACACCAACCCAGCCTGCGCTGTGGCATGGCGTTGGTGCCCATGATGATCTGCGTGAGGTCGCACTGGTCCAACCCACCATCGTCTTCAATGATCCATTGGTAGCGCTGCACCAAGTCGTTGAGCGAGCCCAGGTCTGAGCGGTTCTCGGTTTTGGCAAACCGGCCTTCGTGATACGGAGCCAGCGCCCGGTCAATGGCATCCTCGCTGATGCCGCGCATTTGGAGCAGCTGCTGCAGCCCCGCGAGCATCATGTTGGGCAGCGACTCTGCCGTTACAGGCTTCTTGCCCTGAAACAAGATGAACGACAGCAAGCTCACCTCGCTCATGAAGACATAGGCCTTGCGCCGCCCAATGTCAAAGCGATGGATGTACCAGTTGCCCAGCGGAGCCGCGCTAGGCATCGCATCAATGAACGAAGCTTTTGACAGGCCCAAGACTTTTTGCACGGCGCCGGTGCATTTCAAATACAGCATGGAGATATTTTGCTGCATCTCAGTTTGGCACTGGCGCTCGCCAAAGCCACACCCGAGGATCTGGCTGGTCCGAGCGAACCGGGGGCTTCGTTCTAGGTTTTCGCCAGCAGGTTTGCTACGCTTTTAGTAGCTTCTAGCGCATATAAAACGAGCGCTAGCGGCACTTTCTATACCAAAGTTTCCTCGGGCGTACACTGCTGCGCCATGGGCTCTCTGTTCAATCTATCGCTGCTGGCGCTGGCAATGCTGGCCTTTGCGGGCAACTCGCTGTTGTGCCGCGTCGCGCTTAAAGGTGGCGCCATGGATGCGGCCAGTTTCACCACTGTGCGTTTGGTGTCTGGCGCAATCACCCTGGCCGCCCTGGTGTGGCTGCAGCGCAAACCAAGCCCGCAGGGCGCACGCACCGCAGCGCTGCCGGGTGATGGCTGGTCGGCTTTGGCTTTGTTTGTGTATGCGGCCGGGTTCTCGTTTGCTTACCTCAGCATGTCGGCGGCCACGGGCGCGCTGCTGCTGTTTGGTGCGGTGCAGGCCACCATGATTGCCTGGGGCCTGTACCGGGGCGAGCGCTTGAGCCCGCAGCAGCTGGGTGGCTTTGCGCTGGCGGTTGCGGGGCTGGTGGTGCTGATGTTGCCAGGCGTAGCAACGCCGGGCTTGGCAGGCTCTGCGGCCATGCTGGGTGCCGGGGTGGCCTGGGGCGCTTACTCGCTACTGGGCCGGCGCCAGCCCACGCAAGGTGGCGCGGACCCTACGGCGGTAACGGCAGGCAACTTCATTCGCACCGTGCCCATGGCGCTGGTGCTCAGTGCGGTAGCGCTGCCGCAGCTCCACATCACCAGCAGTGGCTTGGTGTATGCGTTGGCATCGGGTGCGCTGACATCGGGTGTCGGCTATGCCGTGTGGTACCGGGTGTTGCCCACGCTGCAAGCGACCCACGCCGCCACGGTGCAGCTCAGCGTGCCGGTGATTGCGGCTGTGGGTGGCGTAGTGCTGCTGGGCGAGGCGGCTACCTGGCCGATGGCGCTCTCGGGCTGCGCCATCTTGGGCGGCATTGGGCTGGTGATTTGGAAGAAGGCCTGAGCGCCCGGGCTCAGGCGGTGCTTGAGCGCTAACGATGCTATGGGTGAATACCCATGGAATTGGGGTCGCTACAAAACGGCAATACCAGTGTTACAGCCGTGCCGCCTGGCTGGGTGCTGTGGACCTCAGCGCGGCCGGCGTGGAGCTCGGCAATGCGTTTCACAATCGCCAGCCCCAAACCTTTGCCCCCTTCACCGGTTGCGGGCTCCACGCTTGCTTTGTTTTGGTAGTAGCGATCAAACAGTTGGGGCAGGTCGGCCTGCGCAATGCCGGGCCCGGTGTCACGCACTTGCAGCGTGACCCACTCCACACCGTTGCGCTGTGCAGCCAAGGTGATGGTGTCGCCAGTGCGGCAAAACTTCAGCGCGTTGTCCAGCAGGTTGGAAAGGGCTCGCTCAATCAGTTCCACATCCACCGCAGCACATGGAGGGTCGGCCGGGTGGGTGGGCAAGACCGTCAGCGCTATGCCTTGCTGCTGGGAACGCGGCCCAAAGCGCAGCGCGATGTCGTCCAGCAGCTCCCCAAGGTCCATGACTTGGAGCTTGAGTTGAAACTGGGGTTCGTCAAGATGCGCCAGATCGCCCATGGACTGCACCAGGCGCGCCGCGTTGCGGGTGTTGCGCAGCGCCATTTGCACCAAGGGCAGGTCTTCGGCGTGCTGGGCTTGCAGCGCCCAACGCGTCTCCAGCGTCTCCAGGCAGGCCGCCGTCGCGGTGAGCGGCGAGCGCAGGTCGTGCGACAGGTTGCTCACGGCCTCGCGGCGGAAGTGGTCCAGCCGGGCCAGAAGGCTCCATTGCGCGCGCAGGGCAAGTAGCATGGCGCGAATGCCGTTGTGAAGTTGGCCTAATTCATCTTTGCTGGTGGCAGCGGCGTCCCAAAGCTGATCTGGCAGTGCGGGGGGCGCGTTGGGCTGCCCATCTTGCTTCGCACCGGGCGGCATGATGGGCAGTCCATGTTGGGTGATATGGGCTAAAGCGGTGGTTATTCGGGCCAATGGGCGTGTCACATGGCTGATAACCCACACCGCCATCAGCGTGCCCAGGCCTACGACGATGAAGATGAGTACCACGGTGGGCAGTGCAAACGCACTTTGCAGAGCCATCCAGCTGCCTGTTGTGAGCAAAGGCTTGTCGCACACGACATACAGATAGCCATCTGGCGTGGAGTGCTGCCCGATGGAGCTGCGGTACAGGGCGCGGGCGGCCACGATGGTTGCTGCAGTGCCGCTTTCAGGGTTGTCGCCCATGACATAGGGCATGGCCTTGTCGCCAGCGGCCTCTTGAACGGGGCCAAGTGCAACCCGCACGCCATGGGTGGCGGCGTTTTCTGTGGAAGAGGCTATGACCCTGCCTTGGCTGTCCAGCAGGTAGATCTGGGTGCCCGGTTCGAACAGAACGAGGTTGCTTAAAAAACCGTCAAAACTCTCTTGAAACCGGGCCTGCATGGCGAACATGTCATTGTGTTTGGCAATGACCCGGTCCAGAAAAACACTTGCGCGGTAGTAGGCGCTTTCGTGCTCAAACTGTTTGAACGCCAAGCCCACCACCACCAGCACACCTAGCACCGTGAACAGGCCTGTGAGCAGAATGGTGAGCGCGATCTTGAAGCGAACTGTCATGGGGCCTGGTGCAACTGTGTGTCGCGCATTCTGTAGCCTGCGCCGCGCACGGTCAGGATGTATTCGGGGCGCAGCGGGTCATGTTCTAACTTGGCGCGCAGGCGGTTGATGTGGGTGGTGACCGTGTGTTCGTAGCCGTCATGGCTGTAGCCCCACACCGCGTTGAGCAACTGCGAGCGGGAAAAAACCCGTCCGGGGTGCTGCGTGAAGTACAGCAACAGGTCAAACTCAAGTGCGGTGAAATCGAGCCCCTGGCCACGTAGCACTACTTGGCGCTTGCTGGGCACGATATGCAATTCGCCATTGCGCAAGGTTTCGCCGCCAGTTGGCTGCGCGCCCTTTGCCTGGCGCATCAGGTCAGAACGTCGCAAAAGCGCCTTGACCCGCGCAAGCAACTCGGCCAGCGAGAAAGGTTTGGTCAGGTAGTCATCGGCTCCCAGCTCCAGCCCCAGCACGCGGTCCAGCTCGGTGGACTTCGCGGTGAGCATGAGGATGGGGGTGCTGCTACCACGCGCACGCAGGGTTTTGCAAAGCTCGAGCCCATCAAGTCCCGGCATCATCCAATCCAGGATCAGGAGGTCGTGTGGTTTGTCGGTTTCTTCCTGCAAGGCGGTGCGCCCATCAGCCACGCTGGATACGGCGTAGCCCGCGCTTTGCAGGTTCATCACCAGCACATCGCGAATATCGGTTTGGTCCTCGGCCACGAGGATTCTTTTGCTATCCATAGGACCTATGGTCGCAGGCGCGGGCAGATTCTTACGCATTTGTTATCTTGCTGTGATATTCCGTGAGCGGGGTGTGAGCTTGGGTACGCACAGTCTACCCATTGCCTAAGCACACCTCGTTAGGCCCACTGCGAGCCCGCCATGATGACTACCCGATTGAACTCCTCCACCACTGCGTTTACTTCGGCATCGTTCTCAGCGCTGCCAACCTCGTGTGAAGAGGTCGTGTCGCTGGGCTGGGCCGACTTGGTGCCGCACCGTGACTACCTGGTGCGCTACGCCCGGCGCCAGCTGCGCGACGCCACGCAGGCCGAAGACCTAGTGCACGACGTGTTTGAGGCCGTGATGTCGGGCCACGCCCGCTTTTCCGGTCGCAGCGCTTTGCGTAGTTGGCTCACCGCGGTGCTGAGAAACAAAGTGGTGGACTTGATTCGCGCCAGCGCCCGCTGTGACACTACCCTGGACGCAGCCGCCGAAGGCGATGACGAAAACAGTGTCCACACTTACCTGGAGTGCCAGCAACCCCGACCTGACGAGGTGGCAGAGCAACGAGAACGCCTACGCCACACGCTAGGTCGTATCGCCACTTTGCCGCGCACGCTGCAAGATATTGTGCAGCTGCGTTTGCTGGGAGATGCCAGCTCTGAAGAGGTGTGCGAACGGCTTCAGATATCACCCAATAGCTTGTTTGTGGGCTTGCACCGGGCGCGCAAGCAGCTTATGTGCTGAGAGGCTTGGCGTGGTGGACACGCCAGGCCTGCTCGGCTCACACCGGGCCGGTGAACTCCCCGCGCGCCGGGTAGTCTTTGGCAACGGCAAAGTCAATGGCACCAATCAGATCTTGAAACTGTGGGCGCGCAAAAGGCATGGTTTGCACTGCGCCGTAATACAGCGTGCCGTCGGGTCGTACGATAAACACGCCGGGTTCTGCGAACAGGGCTGGCTCTTCGATGCCGATAGATGTTTGCCCACGCGAGGTGCTGATGTACAAACCCCACTCGCGGGCAGACTTGAGGCTCAGGCCGTAGCCAAACTTGACTCCCTGGGCGTTGACCTTGGTGGCCATTTGCTGGCCGCGGTCTGCATCGTCGCTGCTGATGGCTACCACCTGCACACCCCGGCTCGCAAATTCCGGGGACAGGCGCTCGAGTTCGAGCAAGTATTTGGCGCACAAGGGGCAGTGCAGCCCACGGTAAAAAACCAGCAGGTCAAACTTGTCGCCAGGGTTGGCGCCCAACACAAAGCGGTTGCCAGTGGTCAGCGCGACGTTCAAGGCAGGCACGGGAAAACGGGGCATGAGGGACTGTGAGCGCATGGAGGTTCCTTCCAAGGGACAGGTTAAAACCGTTAGTGTGTGGTACGCTGAGCAACGATTAGTCCAATATCAATTGCAATTCGTTCATTTATGTCCGCAACCCAGTTGCCCACTTACGCCAGGCTGGACCGGCTCTCTGCCCTGCTGCAGGCTGCCGCCCCCCGTGTAGAACTGGGCACGCCCGAAGGGCAGCCCAACAGCTTGTCAATCAGTTGGTTGGTTGCGCAAGACGCAAGCACTCCGCACAGCCTGGTCGTTGCACCGGCCAACTGCAACGAACCCATGGGCACGCCAGCAGTGGCCTTGCAGGTTCACCTCGACGGGCCCGGCGCCCCCATGCTGTTGCGCGAGTTTGCACAACCCATGGTGGTTCCACTCCGTGGTGCCGACGGCGCCTTGACCTTGGCCGTGCAACTGGTGTGCAGCGAGCTTGCAGCACCGCGCTGCGGGCAATCTGCCATGTTGGCTAGCGCTGGCAATATGCTGTTTATCGGGCTGCTGCGCCACCTGGTAGCCCATCCGCAATCACGCATGGGTTTGTTTGCAGGTTTGGGCGATCCGCGCATTGCTGTTGCGCTGGTAGCCATGCATGAACAGCCGCACAACGGCTGGGTGCTGGAGACTTTGGCCGAGCGGGCTGGCATGTCGCGCACCGCCTTTGCCACCCGTTTCAAAGAAGCCATGGGTACAACACCCGGCAAATACCTGACGCAACTTCGCTTGCTGATCGCCCAGCGCGCGGTGCAATCTGGCAAGGGCCTCAAAGGCGCAGCCCGCGCGTCTGGCTACAAAGATGTGTCCGCACTATCGCGGGCACTGGGGCGGGCGCGCGGCCCGGCCGTGAGCGTGGCGACCACCGGTGCTGCTTTCCGCAACGGTTTGTAAGAATTTGGGGGGTGGCTGGACCAATGTCTTTCTACCGGCACTTCCAACTCACCATGCACACCCTACTTATCCGCTGCGCCACGTTGCTGCTGGCCGTCCTAGCCACCATGGCTCACGCCGCCGAGCCTGTTAGCACGGGCTGGATAAATGGTGCCGCCATTGGTGGCAAAGATGCGGTGTCGTATTACTCACCCGAGGCCAAAGCCAACCACCAGGCGGTGGACGGCAATAGCACGTTTACCGTGCAGTACCTGGGCGTGCCGTGGCGCTTTGCATCCAAGGCCAGCGCCGACAAGTTTGCAGCCAACCCTGCGGCTTACACGCCAAAGTACAACGGGCATTGCTCCAACGGGCTGTCGCTCGGCGAGGGCTTGATTCCTACGAGCGGCGCCGTATGGGAGTTTTTCGACAACAAGCTGCATTTGTTTTACGCCGAGCGCGGCCGCCAGCGCTGGCTCACGGGCGATTGGAAGGCCTATCGCCAGCAGGCCGACAAAGCTTGGCAAGACATAGTGGCCACCAAGCGTTGAATGCGCAATGGCGGTGATTGCAGTATCCTTTTTCCCATGCAAGCCCAATCCGTACTCTACTTCTGGTTCGAAGAACTTACCGCCAAGCAGCACTACGTCAAAGACGCTACGCTGGACGAAACCATCCGTGCGCGGTTTGGCGACACGCTAGAAGCTGCGGCCAAATGTGAGCTGTTTGCCTGGCGTGCCACGGCCGCTGGAAGGCTGGCAGAGATCATTGTGTTGGACCAGTTCTCGCGCAATGTGTACCGCGACACGCCGCGCGCCTTTGCGCAGGACGCGCTGGCGCTGGTGTTGGCGCAAGAGCTGGTGGCCAGCGGGCAAGACGGCAGCCTGCCTGAAGCGCAGCGCAGCTTTGCCTACATGCCCACCATGCACAGCGAGTCCGCGCTGGTGCATACGCAGGCGGTGGCGCTGTTTACACAATTGGGCAACGAGAACAACTTGGACTTCGAGCTGCGCCACAAAGCCATCATCGACCGCTTCGGCCGCTACCCCCACCGCAACGCTATTCTGGGGCGCACCTCCAGCGCGGAGGAGCTGGCTTTTTTGAGCGAGCCGGGGTCTTCGTTCTAGGTTTGCGGCAACTTATTTGCTACGCTTTTTGTAGCAGTTTGCGCATATTCCATATGCGCTAGAGGCCAATTTGACACAAAAATTGCTTGCTCCGGTAAACTCCTGCCCATGCGCCCTTCCCAAGCCCTCAACCAACACCGCGATGCCGTTTGCCTTGCTGTGGCGCGCTATCGCGTGGCAAACCCGCGGGTTTTCGGTTCAGCCTTGCATGGCAATGACCGTGACGGTAGCGATCTGGATCTGTTGGTGGACACGTTGCCCGGCACCACACTGCTGGACTTGGGTGGTCTGCGAGACGAACTGCAGGAGTTGCTGGGCCTGTCTGTTGACGTGCTGACGCTCAAAGACTTGCCAGCCAAGTTTCGCCACATCGTCGCCCAAGAAGCCCAGCCAGTATCTGTTTCCAACCTCTGGAGTCATCATGTCCCAAGCCGCTGAAGCATTGACCGCCCAAGTTGCAAAGCTCCCCCCCGAGGAGCGCATGGAAGTTGTGGAGCGCATTCTGGACAGTCTGGACCAGCCCGACGCCGCGCTGGACGCTCTTTGGGCTAAAGAGGCAGATGACCGGCTTGCCGCTTACCGGCGTGGCGAGATCAAAGCTGTAGCCTTGTCTGATGTGATTGCCAAATACCAAGTGAACACCCCGCGAGCATGAGCGTCCGTCTGCTGGAGCTGGCACAGGCCGAGCTTGACGAAGCCATCGCGTGGTATGCAAAGCAGGCGCCGGGTCTGGGCGATGCCTTCCTTATCGAGACGCTCAAGACCATTCAACTCGTCGAACAATTTCCAAAAGCGTGGCATCCGCTGACGCCAGAAATTCGTCGCTGCCGCTTGCGGCGCTTCCCATACAGCGTGGTCTATACGCAAGATGGCGAGGATCTGTTGGTATTGGCCATTGCGCACCAACATCGCAAACCCGGCTACTGGCGCAACCGGCTGAACTGACGCCACCGGAACACCTTCTTAGGCCGCACCTCCACGCCCGAGGAGCTGGCTTTCCCGAGCCGGGGTCTTCGTTCTAGGCTTGCGGCGCTAGATTAGCTACGCTTTTAGTAGCTCCTTGCGCATATTCCACGGTGTCTAGGGGCTAATTTCACTCAAATTTCCACCTAATTTTTTTGGCAAACCTGCGTTTTTACGCGGTGTTTCGGACCTGTCAGGCAAGGGGCACATCTGCCGGGCACAATCTTGCGCATGTTGCATCCACTCAAAAACCTGTTGGTCCAGTTTTTTAACCTGAGCGATGAAAGCGCATCGTCTGTGAGTGACAGCCATAGCTTGCAACTGGCAACGGCGGTGCTGTTGATCGAGGTAATGCGGGCTGACGCGGGTGTTGACGACCAAGAGCGTGCTTCGACGGTACAAGCACTGCGCAGCAAGTTTGCATTGACCGACGATGAAACGCAGCATTTGCTAAGCCAAGCAGATAGTGCCGCCAAACACAGCAACGATTACTTTCGCTACACCAGCACCATGAACGAGCACTTCACGCAGGCGCAAAAGATCATGGTGGTGGAACTGATGTGGCAGGTGGCATACGCAGACGGCGACCTGGACGCCCACGAAAACCACATCATCAGCAAGGTAGCGGGCTTGCTGCACGTCACCCACGGCGAGTACATTGCCGCCAAGCTCCACGCCAAGCAGGCGGCCGGCTTGGCCTAACGTTTACTGCGCGCTCTCAAAGTCAATAAACCCGCGCTCCACATTGGTGGCTAGCAGTTTCACGCGCACTTTGTCGCCCACCCGCAGCGCGGTGGCGCTGCGCAGCAGCTTGCCTTCGGCGGGCGGGTTGAGCAGGCGCACCCACAGGCCATCGGCCGCGTTGCCGGTGACGATGGCGTCAAAGCGTTCGCCGATGCGGGATTCGAGCAGCAGCGCGGCTTCGGACTTGCGCATTTGGCGCTCCACCTTTTGCGCTGCGTCTTCCTGGCGGGTGCAGTGGGTGGCCAGTGCGGCCAGCTCGGCGTTGGAATACGGCGGCGGCTCTTTCGCCAGCGTGGACTTGAGCAGGCGCGCGGTGATGAGGTCGGGGAAGCGGCGGTTGGGCGCAGTGGAGTGGGTGTAGTCCGTCACCGCCAGGCCAAAGTGGCCCACGGGCGGGCCGCCCGGGGCCTCCAGCACGTATTCGCCCCGCCCCATGAGTTTGACGATGACCAGCGACAAATCGGCAAAGCGCAGCGGGTCCATCCGGCGCCGCTTGGCCAAAAAGTCTTCCAGCGCCTTGGAGTCCGGGTCGGGCGGTAGCACCTCGCCATATTCTTTGGCCACGGCCACAATGCGCAGCCAACGCTCGGGCGAGCGCACCACGCGGCGCAGCGAGGCCACGCCCTGCGCCGCCAGGTAGCGCGCGGTGCAGGTGTTGGTGGCAATCATCACTTCTTCAATGAGCTGGCGGGCGCGGTTGTGTTCTTGCAAGTGGATGTCGGCCACGCGCTCGCCATCAAACGTAACCCGAGGCTGAAAGCTTTCAAACTCCAGCGCACCCGCGCTGCGGCGGCGCGCGCGCAGCTGCTGGGCCAGTGCGTCTTGCATGCGCAGAAGGGCGTCCAAGCCCGGCACGGCGGCCGCTTCGGCGGGCAAGTCGCCCTGCCCGTCGAGCCAGGCGCTCACAGCGTCATACGCCAGCTTGGCCTGGTTGCGCACCGTGGCGCGGTACACGGTAGAGCCGGCCAGCGAGCCGTCAGGGTTGAACACCATCTCGGTCACCATGGCCAGGCGGTTTTGGTGGGGGTTGAGCGAGGTGAGGTCGGTAGACAAACGCTCGGGCAGCATGGGGAAGATGCGTGCGGACGTGTAGACCGAGGTGGTGTTGGTGCTGGCGTGCTGGTCGATGGGCGTGTCGCGCGGTACCAGGGCGTCCACATCGGCAATGGCCACCCACAGGCGCACACTGCCGTTGGGCAGGGCTTCAGACACGGTGAGCTGGTCCAGGTCCATCGAGTCGTCGTTGTCGATGGAGCACCACAGCAAGGTGGTGAGGTCGTGGACAGCAAGGTCTGCACTGGCACCCGTGGCGGAAATGCCAGCCAGCTGGCGCTCCACCGCAGGTGAGAACTCAGGTTCTAGCCCGCGCTCCGACATGGCGTGGATGGCAATGCGAACCAGGTCGCTGCGGTGGTGGGAGTGTGGCTTGGTGTGCATCGACCCAATATACGCCTGCAAATACGCGATGGTCAGCATCAACGGCAACCGCTACGCTGTTTAGGCAGCGTGACCCACGCACCTTTTAACGGGATGTATTCCAGACCTGCCGCAACCCTTGACTCCGTGCAAAGGCTGCTGGACTAACTCAGTCAGGACTTAGCCGCCCCAGCGGCCTTGCGCCGCACATGCAAATGCGTCTGCACCGCGTCGCCCTCGCCGCTCTTCACTTCTTTCACGTCCAGATACGCCGCCTGCTGGCGGATGAGCTCGCCCAGCTTGGCTACGCCGTAGTTGCGTGGGTCAAACGAGGGGTGGCTGCGGTTGATCTGGCTGCCCAGGGCAGACAGCGTGGTCCAGCCGTCTTCGCGGGCAGTGGCGTTCAGGGCGTTGAGCAAGATGGGCTTGAGCTTGGGCAGCTCCGCCACCGTTTCAGCACCTGGCTTGGTCTCTTCGGGCTCGGTGCGCAAAATTTCGGTGTAGATGAACTTGTCGCACGCGGCCACAAAGGGTTCGGGTGTTTTGCGTTCGCCAAAGCCATAGACCACTTTGCCTTCTTCGCGAATGCGGGTGGCCAGGCGGGTGAAGTCGCTGTCGCTGCTGACCAGGCAGAAGCCGTCTACCGTGTCGTCGTGCAGCACGTCCATGGCGTCGATGATCAAGGACGCATCGGTAGAGTTCTTGCCGCTGGTGTAGCTGAACTGCTGTATCGGCTGGATGGCCATTTTGTGCAGCACCTCTTTCCAGCTTTTGAGGTTGGTGGTCGTCCAGTCGCCATACGCGCGCTTGATGGTGGCGGTGCCGTAGCGCGACACTTCGGCCAGCAGTTCCTGAATGACGGATGCCTGCGCGTTGTCCGCATCAATGAGCACGGCAAGTTTTTGGTTGGTGTTGGTAGCCATAGTGAACTCCCGTCTTTGTCTCGCCATCGTACATCGCGCTAGCACTTGTGCACCGGCAGGCGGTTGCGCTGTTTTCGCAGGCGGGAATTGAGAACAACTTGGACTTTGCGCTGCTTCACAAAGCCATCATTGACCGCTTTGGCCGCTACCCCCACCGCAACGCAATTTTGGGGTGCCGCTCCCGCGCGGAAGAGCTGGCTTTTTTCAGCGAACCGGGGTCTTCGTTCTAGGTTTTTGCCGCGCGTTTGCTACGGTTTTTGTAGCTGCTTGCGCTTCTTGCACGAGAGCCAGAGGCCCGTTTCGCACATCGCCAGGTCAGGCGTAAACTGGTCCGCCATGGGCTCCCTTCTCAATTTCTCGTTGGTCGCGTTGGCCATGCTGACATTCGCGGGCAACTCCCTGCTGTGCAGGGTTGCGCTCAAGGGCGGCGCTATCGACGCGGCAAGCTTTACCAGTGTGCGCTTGGTGTCCGGCGCCATCACCCTGTGCGCCCTGGTGTGGCTACAGCAGAAACAAAGTGCACAGACCCGAATGCCCAGAACACTCCCCGGCGATGGCTGGTCGGCTTTGGCTTTGTTTGTCTATGCAGCCGGGTTCTCATTTGCCTACTTGGGCATGACAGCCGCCACCGGCGCGCTGCTGCTGTTTGGCGCGGTGCAGGCCACCATGATTGCCTGGGGGCTGTACCAGGGAGAGCGCATGCGCAAGCTGCAGCTAGGCGGTTTTGCACTGGCCATTGCGGGGCTGACGGCGCTGATGTTGCCCGGCCTGCAAACCCCGGGGCTTGGAAGCTCGGCGGCCATGCTGGGCGCAGGGGTGGCCTGGGGCGCCTATTCGCTTCTCGGCAGGCGCAAGCAGACCGCCATCAGCGCCAGTCCCACGGCGGTGACGGCTGGCAACTTTGTACGCACCGTCCCTATGACGCTGGTGCTCAGTGCGGTCGCGCTATCCCAGTCGCACCTGAGCAGCATCGGCGTGTTGTACGCAGTGGCCTCGGGCGCACTCACATCGGGTGTGGGCTATGCCGTGTGGTACCGCGTGCTGCCCACTCTGCAGGCAACACACGCGGCCACGGTGCAACTCAGCGTGCCGGTGATTGCGGCGGTGGGTGGCATCGTGTTATTGGGCGAAGCCGCCACGTGGCCCATGGCGTTGTCGGCCTGCGCGATCTTGGGTGGCATCGGGCTGGTGATTTGGAACAAGCGTTGATCGCCTTGCCAAGAAAATCCCCAAGGGCGTACCCATGTCTTCTTCAGCGCCGCCCAAAGTAGCGTGGCACCCACACCAGCATGGCTAGGCCCAGCAGTGCCGCACCGATAAACAAACCACCATACCCCACCGTTTTGGCCACAAACCCGCTGCACGCGCCCACCAGACCCGACAGCAGAATTTGCGCGCTGGCCTGCAGCGTAAAGTCGGCCCCCTCGTGCTCGGGGCGACACATGCGCATCATCACCGCGAACAAGGCGACGGTCGACATGCCGTCCGCCACTTGCTCAAACATGGCCACCGCGTACACCAACCCGACGTCACTGCCCCGCCCTATCAAAACCGCCATTGCAGCCAGCCCCGCAGCCTGTAGCACCCCAAACACGAGCAGCGAGCGCATGGCACCCCAGCGGGCGTACAGCATGCCGCCCAGCAGTGCACCACCAATGCCAGCCAGGCTGCTGATCAAGGTCAACTGCCCCAGCGCGGCGGTATCCCATCCCTGGTCCACCAGCATGGGCTTGATCATGGGCGAGCCCAAGGCATCACCCAACTTGAAGGTCAGCACCACCACCAACCAGGCCACCATACCGGGTTGGGTCAGCAGGCCCTTGTAATGGCGCAGCAGCAGGCCTGCGCCTGCGGTTTCGGCCTGCACCGCGTTGCGGGGCAGCCGTTGCTTTTCGGGAAACCACCAAATAGGTAGCGTGAGCACCAGCAAGCCCGCTGCCAGCAAGCCCAAGGACATATTCCAACCCAAGGAGCCCACCACCATCAACAAGCCGCTGCCACTGGCCAGCATGCCCAGCTTGTAGCCCCCCACTTGCAGGCTGTTGCCCAGGCCGCGCCAACGCTCCGGCAGCAAGCGCACGGCCAAACCGTCGGTGGCAACATCCTGGGTGGCCGCAGCCAGATTGATCAGCAGCAAGGTGCCCAGCAACAGCCACATGCCAGAACCAAACAGCGCCTGCGGGGCCATAAGAGCCAAACCGGCAAGGCAAAAAATTACCGCACCCTGCATTGGCAGTATCCAACCGCGGTGGTGCCCCAGTCGGTCAGAAGACACGCGGTCTACCCACGGCGCCCACAACACCTTGAGCAACCAGGGCAGGGCCAAGAGTTTGAGCAACCCGATCCACACCAGATCCACCCCATGCTGGCGCAGTAGTACCGGCATGGCATGGGCCACCAGCCCGGAGGGCAAGCCCTGCGCGCAATACAAGGAAGCCAGCAATACCAGCACAGTGGGGGTTGGTCGGTCAAAGGCGCGCATGTGGGGGGATTGAAAGATAAACTTGCTACGCTTTTTGTAGCTGCTTGCGCATATTTTACGGGGTCAACAGGCCATTTTCCTTATTTATCCGTTCTGGATGGGTGGGTAACTCAGCGAACGTGTTCCCTTTGCCATCCTGATGCAAGACGGGGCACTGTCGGTACTTATTGCCCGCTGGCCTGCAATCTGCCGCGTGCGCTACTCAGCGCGCCCGATGCCTGGCTCAGCGTGCCAACTTTCCCCAAGCCGAAGGGGGGCATGTTGACGTAGATGTTTTCGTAGGTGCCAGGCGATACGGCATAGGTTTCGTGCCATACGCCGACATCACCACTGTTGGCAACCGATTGGTTGAATGACTTCCAGGCCGGCAGGTGGGCGGCTTCCCGGTTGGTAGCGTAGGCCAACAAATGGTCCATGGAGCGCCAATACTGCACCAGGATGGTGGTTCGGCCAAACCACATTTCTCCATGGAGCATGCCCAGCTCTGGCTTGGCGTGCAATTCCGCCAGCATGCGTGGCATGGCCTGCGATACCGGAAACCACTTGTGCAACTTCCACCACGTGTTGATGCGCATGCCAATGAGAAAAACCACGAAGTCTCCATCGATGTTTGCGGTCAGTCGTTCACGGTTGATCATGGCCTGGGGCTCCACTGGTTTGTGCGTTCGGATCATAGGCCGCAACCAGTAGCGGCGTGCAGCGTTGCTTGGCAAGCTGGCGGGGCTGAAAGTCGAGGTCGGGTCGCTCTAGGTATTTGTCTGGTACCCCACGCCCGGTGTGCCGGCCTACACTGCTACGCATAACTTGTTGCTCATTTTCTGGGCAAGTTTTTCGCTACAACAAGGAGACTTACATTGGCCTTTAAGAAAATGGTGCTCGGCACCCTGGTTGTTGTGGGTGTTGCAGGAGTGGGCGGCTGGTTCAGCCTGGACAAAGAGACCCGCGGACTTTTGGCCACCGTGCCTACCAATACCGACTTGTTGTTCTGGACGCAGCCGCAACGCGATGCCGCGTTCCGTGCGCTGGACCGTCTGCCTATTGTGACCAAGTCGAATGTGGTGGCCACTAGTGGTACGCCATCGGCCTTGCCCGCAGGCCCTGCCCTGAAACTGCCGAGTGATATCGATGCCTACATGGCGGGCCAGCGCAGTGCTGCGGTGCTGGTGTTGCATGACGGCAAGTTGCGCCTGGAGCGGTATGGCCTGGGCTTTGATGGGGCCGGGCGCTGGACCAGTTTTTCGGTGGCCAAGTCGTTCACATCCACACTGGTGGGCGCGGCAGTAAAGGACGGCTTCATCAAGAGCCTGGACGACAAGGTGAGCGTCTACATCCCCGACCTCAAGGGCTCTGCCTACGATGAGGTGAGCGTGCGCCAGTTGCTCACCATGACCTCCGGCGTGAAGTGGAATGAAGACTATGCCGACCCCAACTCGGATGTAGCCAAGTTCAACAAACACAAGCCCGAAGAAGGCATGGAAGCGCTGGTGAGCTATATGCGCAAGCTGCCGCGTGAGGTGCCTGCGGGAACCCGCTTTCTGTACAGCACCGGCGAAACCAATTTGGTAGGAACGCTGGTGCAACAAGCCACGCAAAAGCCTTTGGCAACCTACCTGGCAGAAAAGGTATGGGGGCCCGCCGGTATGGAGCAGCAAGCGACCTGGCTTTTGAGCAAGACGGGCAAGGAAATTGGTGGCTGCTGCGTGCAGGCAGCGCCACGCGACTTCGCCCGCATGGGCCAGTTCATTTTGAATGGAGCTATGGTCAACGGAAAAAGCATCGTGCCCGATGGCTGGTCGCTTGACGCCACCACCAAGCGCACCGACATTGGTCAGCCCGGGCGTGGCTATGGCTACCAGTGGTGGACCTATGACGACGGCAGCTATGCAGCCCGAGGCATTTTTGGCCAGGGTATTTTTATCGACCCCCAACGCAAGTTGGTGATCGTGTCCAACGCCAACTGGGCAGGTGGAGCCCGAGACAAGGTAGCCAATGACGCCAGGGAGGCCTTTTACCGCGAGGTACAAAAAACGATTGATGACGAGGGAGCAGCGCTAGCCAAGTGAATGGCGAGAAGGGTCCTTCGCCTGGATGGATCGGGCACGGTTTGCGACGAATGTGGGACTGCGGCCTATTGCTGACGCTGCAAACTCTTCAGCGCGTCCTCGCAGTGAGCGAGTGCTGTCTCAAACTCCAGATTGGTCATCGCTTCAACAATAGCTGCCAGGGCTGGAGGAGCCAGGTTGTTTAGTGTTTCTTCAAGTTCTGCAAACCGCTGTAGCGCTGCCATGTCAGACGCACCCAAAAGGCTGGAAAGCTCTTCTAGTGCCTCTATCACTTCTGCGGATTGAAGGGGCCCTGTTGCCGCTTTGACAGGTTGCTCCACACTCAACATTTGAACTGCCGCACCTAGCGCTACCAAGGTGCTTTGGGCCAGTGCATCCAGTGTTTCCAATGGGAGGCTCTGCAGTTCGAAGGCGGGAGTCTTTGCGGTACACAGTAGCTCCAGTCTCGCGGCCTCTCTGGAAAGCGCTGTTGCCCCCAACGTACCGGCATTGCCCTTGAGTGTGTGCAGCTGCATCTGGGTTTGTGGTGCGTCCCCCGCTTGGACAAGCCGGCCCAGCGCCGACACTGTTGCGGGTAGCGTCTTGGCAAAGTCACGTGCTGTGCGCACATAGAGCGACTGTAGGCCAGACATACGCGTGATCGCCCCAGCAACATCCAGCCCCGGAATCTCCAAGTTGACCCCCTTGGACGAGGCAGATGAAGTGCCGGTGGATTGGTGGGCAACCGTGTCACCCGCCTCTGACACAGGCCCCGTATACCCGGTGGTGCGAATCAAGAGCGACACCAGTTTGGCCATATCAAATGGCTTGCCTACGTGCTCATTCATGCCTCGGGCAAGGCAGTCTTCGCGGTCACTTGCCATGGCGTTGGCGGTCATGGCCACGATGGGAAGGCTGGTGAGGCCGAGTTCTTCACGTATGCACCGGGTTGCACCATAGCCGTCTAGCACCGGCATTTGGATATCCATCAACACCACATCGAATGGAGGGGTCGCAACGCGCACAGCATCGACGCCGAGCTGCCCATCTCCTGCCAATGTCACTACAGCGCCTTCATTGCTCAGCAACTCCTGAGCCACTTGTTGGTTGATGAGGTTGTCGTCGACCACCAATATGCGCATGCCACTGAGTTGTCGGTTGGTCGTTCGCCCCTTGGCCAAGGCCCGCACACGGCTGCTTCCGTTTGCTTCGTCGGCTGCGGCCTCGCGCAACATGTGTGCAGTCACAGGTTTGACCAAGAAACCATAGAGCATGTCCTGCTCTTGCGGCGAGCGTTGGGCCAGGCTCTCGCGCCCCCGTGCAGACACCATCACCGTCCGCGGCATGGGTGCCCCACGACGGGCAGACCACTCTTGCAGGCGTTTTGTCGCTTGCCATCCGTCCATCACGGGCATATGCCAGTCCATGTAGACCACATCGTATGGGCGGCTACCCGGCTGCTCTCCCCACTTGCTTTCCACCAACTCCAAGGCCTGCGCTCCACTGGTGGCCAGATCGGCACTCCATCCTAGTGATGTCACCATCCGCAACAAGGTGGAGCCAGCGATGGGATCATCGTCCACTACCAGCGCATTGCGAACGATGGGCACCGGGGCGTCGGGAGCATCTTCACCCAACGGCACGGTAATGACAAAAGAAAAAGTGCTGCCCACACCGGGAGTGCTCACAAGCTGAATGTTCCCGCCCATGAGCTCGACCAGCCGCTTGCAAATGGCAAGCCCCAACCCGGTGCCGCCAAACCTGCGTGTGGTAGAGGCCTCTGCTTGAGAGAATCCGCTGAAGATGTGGTCTTGGTGTTCGGGTGCGATACCTATCCCAGAGTCCTGGACCGAAAACAGGAGGGACACTTGGGTACCAACCTGCTTTTGCACCACCACGGCCAATATGACATGGCCTTGAGACGTGAACTTGACTGCATTGCCACACAAATTGATCAAGACTTGCTTCAATCGAAGGACGTCCCCCACCACCACCGCCGGCAACTGCGGGTCTATGTCAAACAATATCTCGATGTTTTTAGTCCCCGCGTTGGAGGCCAAGACGACCGAGAGGTCTCTCAGCAAGTGTTCGAGTCGCAAGGGAACACATTCCAGCTCCATCTTGCCGGCATCGACCTTTGAGTAATCCAAGATATCGTTGAGTAGTCCCAGAAGTGACTTGGCTGCGCCTTCTGCCTTCACCGCGTAATCGCGCTGCTGCGCTGTCAGTTCAGTGTTTTGAACCAGGTTCAGCATTCCCAAAATGGCATTCATGGGCGTGCGGATCTCATGGCTCATATTGGCCAAAAACTGTCCTTTGCTTTGGCTGGCTGCCTCGGCAGCATCTCTGGCTAGCTGGAGTGATTGCGCGTGCAGCGCGGCCTGCGTAACGTCTATGTTTGTTCCCACAATGCTGAGCAACTTGCCGCTTGCATCTTTGCGCCACCGGCCAAAGCCACGCAAGTAATGCGTGCTTCCATCGGGCCAAATGACTCTGAATTCACTAAAAAAATCTTCCCCGGTAGCGAGTGATCGTTGGAAATCTGCCTCTGCAGATTGCTTGTCGTCCGGATGCAAGTGACGCGCCCAGAGCTCATAACTATCTATCTCGGTGCGAGGCTCGAGACCGTACAAACGGTAGCTCTGCGCGTCCCACACGAGCGCACCTGTCGCCAGGTTCCAGTCCCAAATACCAATGCCACCACTTTCGTTGGCGAGACGGACTTTGTCTTGGGCAGCCAACAGTTCATTGGACAATTTTTTCAACGCGCGCTCACGCTGCAACAACATCTTGGCATCCGCTTCTGCGCGTTTTTTGGCCTCCAGTATTTCCAATTCAAAGCGGCTGCGTTCTCGCGATACAAAAAGCACCCACTTGAACGATTCGACGCCCAGTGTTTCAAGTTGCTTGCAGTTGACCAGCACTGGCGTTCGCGTACCTGTGACATCCACCACCTCTAGCTTGATCTCTGCCAACTGTCCTTCGGCGCGCAACATGGGCCACGCATGGGTTTGCAGAAAAATGCGGCTAGGCAAGGGCAGCATTTCATCCATAGAGCGCCCCAGCCAGAATGCAGCATCGCGCCCCACCAAATCCAGCAAGCTGGCATTGATGTCGGTGATCAATCCATTTCTGTCGGTACCCACTAGGGGGCAAGGAATATCGTTCAGGCTGTCCAATGCGCCTCCTTGGAAATCTACCCGGAACTAGCCCATTCGCTAAGCAGTTTGGATGAAGTTGCGGATTGCACCAATGACCAAAGCGGGATCACTCATGTGCGCGCAATGGCCCGAGACATCCAAAACTTTCAAGGTACTTTTTTGCAGATGCGCCTGCAGGTACTCGCCAACCGCCAATGGTGCCAGCGTGTCTTGGCGGTGCTGCAGCACCAGGCAAGCCGGGCTTACTTTTTCCACATCAGCACGGTTGTCTGAAAAGAAGGTGGCCTGGGCAAACGCCTTTGCCGCTACAGGATCGGTCGAGCAAAAACTGGCCGACAGTTCGCGGGTAACGGCACCAGACGCGTCCTGCGAAGCCACTACGGGCGCAAGGTAGTTGGCCCAGCCAATATAGTTCTGGTCCATCAGGTCCAACAAGCCTTGCAGATCCTCACGCGCAAACCCGCCGACATACCCGACGGATGCATCGTTTACAAAACACGGATTGGGCCCCAACAGCACCAACGTGCTAAACAAGGCTGGTTTGGCAATGGCCGCCAACATGCCAATGCTGCAGCTCACCGAGTGCCCGACAAAAACGACCTCGCCCGATAGGTCGAGCGCCTCGCAAACGTCGATCAAGTCTTGCGCATAACCATCCAAGGACGAATAACGCTCTGGATCAAATGCGGCCATGTCAGACTGGCCACTTCCTACGTAATCAAACAACACTTGCCGGTGCTCGCCCGCAAATGCCGGCGTCACCCGGTCCCACATGTGTTGGCTGCAACCAAAACCATGGGCATACACAAAAGTGGCCCCGGGGCCCTCCAAAACGTGCACATTGTTTCGTTTCAAAATATCCATTGAAAACCTCACTGGGCAGAAGATTGCAGGATGCTACTCTGGACTAGCGATTTGTGCGCATTCTTTGTTCCAAAACACGAAAAACCCGGGGTGAGCTAGAGGAACGCCCCCGTAAAATGTGGGTTGGTCCTCCCAAGTGGCCTTGTAAGATCACGCCCTTTTTGCCAGTCTGGACACGGAACCAAGCATGCCCAAAACCAACAACAAACCTTTCGTGATCGGTGTCGCAGGCGGCAGTGGCAGTGGCAAGTCAACCGTGACGCGGGAGGTGCTGGCCTCCATCGGACCCGAAATGGCCACGGTGGTGATTCAGGACGACTACTACTGCGACCAAACCCACCTGTCGCCCGAAGAGCGGCGCAAGACGAACTACGACCACCCGCAAGCATTTGACTGGCCTTTGATGGTGCAGCATTTGCAGGCGTTGCGTCGGGGCGAATCCATAGAAATGCCGACCTACGATTTTTCGGCTGACAACCGCTCCAGCAAAACCATCACGGTCAAGCCCGCGCCGGTAATCGTGATCGAAGGTTTGTTTGCGCTGTTTGATGCCGACTTGCGGAAAATGATGTCGCTGAAGATTTTTGTAGACACTGCGGCCGACGTGCGCTTTATTCGCCGCTTGCAGCGCGACATTGCCGAGCGCGGGCGTAGCGCCGATAGCGTGATCAACCAGTACCTGGAAACGGTGCGCCCCATGCACAAGCAGTTCATCGAGCCCACCAAGCGCTATGCCGATGTGATCTTGCCGCACGGCGCCAACGGCCCGGCAGTGGACATCATCACCACCAAGGTTCAGACCCTGGTGCGTGACCTACAGCGGGTGTAGTCCCGGCAACCCCTGATTTGAAGGCTCGCGGCGGGCAACGCCTTGGCTCCAAGGCGGTAGGCCAATGCGATACTGCCTTGCACCATGCCCCTTCTTGCCAGCCTGCAACTCGCTTTGTATGCCCTCCTCTGGGGCTTGGGCTGGCTGACGCTCAAAAAAGAACGCCCGGCCATCTTGCACTGGATGGGCTATGCACTAGCCAGCTCTGCATCGGCCGGACTTTTGGCCTGGCGCCCGGATGGACCGGTGTGGCTCACCCACACGGGTTCGAGTGCAGCCACACTGCTGAGCTTGCTGCTGGCCGGCCGTGGTGTGTTGCTGTTTTTAGGGCTGCGCCCTAACGACAGGGTGCTGTGGGCCTTTGCCGCGACCGCCGCAATCAGCCTGGTGTGGATTGGCCCCTATAGCACCCCTGCCCGCCTTGCAGCCGCTGCGCTGTGGAACATCGCCCTTTTGGTAGCCATTAGCCTGCTTGCACGCAAAGCACTTTTTGCAGAGTTTGGCTTGGGTGTGACATGCATCGCCTCGGTTCCCGTGGCAGCGCTATTGGTCATGAATGTTTTGGTCATGACCCAGTCGCTGATGCTGCGCACCTTGGACGTTGTGGGTGTGGGGTCCGTTCCCACAGGGGTCTGGGTAGTCACCTTGGTCAGCGCTGCCGCCTTCAACTTCATGTTCCTGTTCTTGGTCGGATTTCGGATGCAAAAGGTTTTGCAGCGGCAAGCAAGCAATGACGCCCTCACGGGGCTGCCCAACCGCCATGCAATGGAACAACGCCTGCAACTGGAGTGGGACCGTTCGCAGCGCTATGGCAAGGCTTTTGTAGCCGTGTGTGCAGACGTAGACCACTTTAAGCGCATCAATGACCAGTATGGCCACGCCGTAGGTGACCAGGCACTGATAGCGGTGGCCCGCGCGCTGCAAGCCAGTGCGCGCGATACCGACCAGGTCAGTCGATTTGGCGGGGAGGAGTTTTTGATCCTGATGCCCGAGGCAGACGCGCAGGCGGATGGAGCACCTACCGCAGAGCGCCTGCGCGCCGCTGTTGCTGCCTTGGCACTTACCGCACCAGATGGCCAGTTGATTCCGATAACGGCGAGTTTTGGGGTGTCGGGCTGGCTGCTATCGGACGTTGGCCATGGGAATGTTTTGCAGCGTGCGGACAAGGCGCTGTACCAAGCCAAGGCCCAAGGGCGCAACCGGGTCGTGTTGCACCGTGCCAATTGACTTCTCTGAATTGCTATACATTGAATAGCTGCCAGCGCATACGCTTATTGGCCTACCGCCATTTATTCCCCACAAACTCTACTGCTGCACATACCGCTGCTACTTGCGCATCTATGCATTGGGCTGGTGTGGCAGTCGGGCTGTCAGGGTAAGCCTCGGTTGTGCAGGTGTAACGAGCGCCAGTAATGCTGGCACACAGGCCCAGCTCGGCCATGGCGTAGTGAATTACGCCATGCGCCACCTGCGGTGACCCAATGAGGCAGTCTTGTGCATCCGAAGGGGCGATGTGGGTCACACGCTGAACCGCCGCAACAATGGCGGCCTGAAATTCAGGCTGGGGGTTGGCGGTGTCATCCACTACATAAAAACCGTCGGGAATGGTGCCAGGCTCAAAAGGCTCGCCGTCGCGTGCGGCCACCGCAGGGCGGTATTCACTTTCGTCGGTATCGGTGGTTTCGTGCAAATCAATATGGGCGGCAAACTGGCCATACATTGGTGCCACCAGGCGCATGAGTGCGGCAGACTCTTGTGCCGGGCTGTTGGGGCGGAAGTTGCGGTTGGGGTCCAGCGCGTCATGGTTCCAGCGCTGGATGCGTTCGTAGGCCCACGGGCTCACACAGGGCGCCACCAGCAGGTTCACACGGCCCGCGTACTCGTCCGCCTGCGCATCCAGAAAGTGCAGCGCACCATGGACACCGCTGGTCTCATAGCCGTGCACACCGCCAGTCACCAGCACGGTAGGCAAGGTGGCATTCCAGTGGCGACTGCGGATGGCCTGGAGCACAAAGCTTTCGTCTCCGTATATCACCTCGCCATAACTCTCCACATCAAAACGGTCGCCCAGCCGCTCGACTGCCGTCAATACATCCTCGGCGTAGCTGCGCTGGCGCATCTGGCGCGCGCGCCACAAGGCGCGTTCGGCGGAGGCCCAAGCCTGGCCGGGAGTTCCGATGGGATAAAAAGGGGAAATGTTCATAGGAGCAGGATGGTACAGGCCCAAAACCATTGCATCGTTGCACCGCATTCATGCGGCGGCGGCCCGGGCTCCCTAGCGCAGGCGCTCCACCCGCAAACCCTTGTCAGCCAGCATGCGCACCAAGCCGTCATTGCCCACCAGGTGCAGCGCACCCACCACTACCAACACATTGTGGCGGTTCGGGTTGCGCAGCAGGGCCTCGAGTTGCGGCAACCACGCCTTGTTGCGGTCCACATTGACACGCTGGTAGAGCACGGGGTATTGGTCACGCATAGGCGCCAAGGCCGTACGCTCCAGGTCGGCGACATTACCCTGGCGCCAGGCGGCGTGCAGCGCCTCAAACTGGCCTTTGAAATCGCCCATTTCACGCAGAGTGTCTTGCAAGAAGTCATCTTGCAGGGTGGCGTCCAGGCTGTCGAGCATGGTGATTTGCGCATCCGCCGTTTCCAAACCCTGCGCGGGCTTGCCCGCTTTGGCGGCGCGCTCCATGAGGTATTTGTCCAGCCCCAAAGCGGGGTCCAGGCCTAGCTTTTGACCTTCTGACAGTGCGAGCAGCACGCCCACAAACCAGGGCTTGAGGCCCTGAAGCACGGACACGTCCATTTGGTTTTTGTTCGCATATTGCTGCAGCGCTCGCCAGGTGCTGGGCGACACGACTTGTTGCAGGGTTTTGCCATCGGTGCGGGTGGCTGCTTGCATCATTTTGGCGGGCAAGCTGGGGTCTGACATTTCTTGGGGAGCCACTTCAAAAAAGACTTGCTGAACATCGGCAAGGGTAGCCTCCACGCGGGGCTCCAGAGGATAGTCGCTCGCTTTGAGCATGTGAAAGGAGCCCAGCAGGTACAGGCTGTTGTCCGCATCGCTGACTTTCCACAGCAAGGGCACGGGCGCCTGCGCCATAGCCACAGCGTTGCTCAGCACCAGGCAACATGCCCATAAAATTCGCTTCATCATTCATCCTGGCGTTCAGAAAAGCACAAGCATACGGGTAAGCGCCCACTCCCCATGATTGAACTCCACCTCGTTCCCGTAAACGCCGATGTGCACGGAGTGCACACGCCCGCCGGCGCTCATCTGGGCAACCTCAAACGCGTGGGCGCAGTGTGGAAATTCAAGGCGGTGGGGTACGAAGACAGCAGCGGTGTGGTCCCCGGCGGCGGGCCTTTGACAGAACAACACAACATGCAGTTTGAGGCACCCGATGCACAGGCCGTGAGCGCCCGTCTTGCGCCTTTTCTGCTGGCCTGATGTGCGGTGCAATACCGCTAGTATTTGATGGGCAACTCTGTATAGTCACTGCATGGCACTCACATCACTTTTTTGGCGCTGCTTGCGTAGAAAGGCATGGGCGGTGTGTGCACTCCTAAGTTTGAGTGGTACCTCGGTGTGGGCAGAGTGCTCTCGGGTCATCGTGGTGCCAGCGGCTCCTACCGGCTTCAATGTCAAAGTAGTCGATGACCTCGTATTGGGCGTTTACCCCGAGTGGCTGCGCGAGGTGGGCCGCAAGGCCGGGTGCTTTTTTCAATTTCCGGTGGTACCCCGCGCCCGTGCGGACTCGATGGTTTTTGCCACCCACCAAGCGGACATGCTGTTGCCAGCCTCCCAAAATGCCGAGCGGGACCAAAAAGCCCAGTTTGTTCATCTGGTAAACCTGACCCCAGCGCTCATTACCTTGCAAAGCGTGCCCAATGTGCCAAAAGATGTACGTCTTTTGCTGGGCCGCACGGACATGCGTGCCGCACTGGTGCGCAGCTACAGCTGGGGCGATGAATACGATGCGCTGGTGCGCGAACTATTGACCCAGAACCGGGTGGACTTCGTCAACGACTTGGAGACCATAGGCCGCATGCTGCGTATAGGGCGGGTAGATTTCACCATCTTGCCGCCCACACTCTTGTATTCGGCATTGCAGGTTGTGTCAGCGGGCGTCCAGACGGGCGAATTCAACTACACCCCTTTAAAAGGCCTGCCCAGGTCCAAGGTGGGCGCCTACTTGTCGTCCCGGACCCTGAGCCAGCCAGACCTCGATTTGCTGCGCAACCAACTGATTCGCGCTTCCAAGGATGGCAGTTTGCGTGCATCGTTTGAAAAACATTACCCTTCCGACGTGGTGGCGGCAGACATCAGCGCCAATTAAGCCCACCTGCGGGTCCTGGCAAAGCGCTTTGCCTTACCCCCCCCTTGCATCACCGTAGAAAACTCTGACCATGTCGCAACCCGACTTTAGCCCTTCCGCAGATCGCAACAAGCATCCGATTCTGGACACCCTGCGCACCTTGCTGCCTGTGCAAGGACGTGCTTTGGAAATTGCCTCTGGCACAGGGCAACACGTGCAATGGTTTGCCCAGCAATTGCCGGGCTGGACCTGGCAACCCACCGAAGTGCACCGCGGTGCGCTTTACAACATTGAAGTACGGGTAGCCGAAGCAGAACTGGACAATGTGCTGGAAGCACAAACGCTGGACGTGTGCAAAGAGCCGTGGTTTGCCGAAGCGACGCCTTACGACCTGGTGCTGTGTATCAACATGCTCCACATTGCCCCGTGGGCCGCCTGCGGTGCACTCATGCGGGGAGCTGCTCGCCACCTCACGCCCAGCGGCGTGCTGGTGACCTACGGCCCCTACTTTGAGACTGCTGTGCCGCCAACTGCCAGCAACCTCGAGTTCGACCAGAGCTTGCGCGCGCACGATGCAAGTTTTGGCATTCGCCAACTGGATGACGTGCAAAACGAAGCAGCCCTTGCCGGCCTGCAATTGCAGGCACGCCATGCGCTGCCGGCCAACAACTTGTTGTTGGTGTGGGGCAGCAACCCAGGCCGCTGAAATTCCGAGCGATTGAATGCAGGGTCGGTTACCCTCACCGCCTTAGCAACCAAGGAAATTCATGAAAAAACTCCTCGTCACCATCCAGCTCGAAATGTCCGTACCCGATGACTGGGAGCTGGTCGAAACCTCAGAGGGCACGCCGGTGCTCAAGATGCCCGACGGTCAGTTCCTGGACATGGCCATCGAACCTTTGTTTTCCACCAACCCGGAAGAAACCTGGTCCAGCACCGAGAGCGAAGACGAACTCAATGACATTCTGGACATGGTGGAGAGCGAGGAAGTAGCCTACGAGTTTGTGGTGCATTGAGCGCCACCTTGGCCTGCCCCTCAAGCCAGATCTAGCGCATGGAACACGCGAATGGCCGCATAGGCGTCATTGGCGGCGTAGACCAATTGAGACTCGGTCAACCGCGCATTGGCCCAGTTGCTGGTGGCTGCTTTTTTGGACTTCATGAAGCGCTGGTTAAACAACACGGCCACGGCGCCCTTCACGCCCATGTCTTTGCGGTAGCCGCGTTCACGGAACACCGTGTTGAGCTCCAGAATGCCCCGTGGCTCGACCCCCAGCTTGCTCACAATGCGTTTTTTGTCATCCCCCAGCCCAAAGCCGGCCTTGGCAATGCCTTCCTGCGCCAGCAATTCGGCCGCCACGGCGCTGCAGGCTGGGTCCATGAGCTGAAAAACCCAGGCCCGCGCAGGTGTGGCCAGCTGCAAGATATGGGGTCCATCGGACACTTCACCCACCTTGAAGGTGGGTTTGGATTCGGTGTCAAACCCCCAGGCGGGCGTGTCGGTAAGGGCTGCGAAGGCCTCTTGGGCCTGTATACCCGTGCTTACCAGGGTGATACGGTCCAGCCCCAGGCGCTCAAACGGCGGCAACAAGGCAATGGTGTCTTTGTCGGGGGTGGGGTGGCGTTCCTGCATGGGGCGTATCATCGCCCACCCGCCGCAAAAGGCCCAGGAACCGCATGAAAAAGACATTTACCCTCGCCGTCGAAGGCAAACACCCTGAGCGTTTGCTCGAAGCTACCAAGCACGAGATCCGCAAATACGTGAAGCGCGAACGCCGCCGCGCCCTGCCAGAAGGTGTGGATTTTTGGGACTTTGACTGCCGCTTTGGCGCCACTAAAGAGGCGGCACACACCGCCCACTTGGCCGAACTTACCAAGCTGATTGATGCCGTGGTCCAGAGCGGCGGCACGCAGTTTTATGTAGAAATATTGGCCAAACACGGTGTGCGCAAGGCGCGCGACCCGAGCGAGACGCCTACTGCAGGCGATTTTCTGGAAGAGTAATCTCTCTCCCTCGCAGGTCAAACCCAGGTTAGATACGCCCCGCCAGTGCCTGTGCTTGGCCCAGCCAATGCTTGCGGCGCTCCGGGGTGGAGCTGATCACCGGGCCCATCAACAGGGTCTTGCGGACCTGGATGCCACAAAACTCCAGGGTGGTCCTGCGCATCTGGTGGATGGCTGGCATGCGATAGAACCAGCGGAAGTACCACGGTGGTGTATCCATGGGAACCAGCAGATGGGCTGTGCGTCCCTTCAGCAACGGCACTGGAAACGGCGAGCCTGCGTTGAACTTGAAGGCATAGCCGGAGGTGAAGGTGCGGTCCAAAAAGCCTTTGAGCAACGCAGGCACGCCGCCCCACCACACCGGAAACACCCAGGCCATGTGCTGGGCCCAGGCCATGCTGTCTTGTGCTGCCAGCAAATCCGGCTCCAGTGGCTGGTGGTGCGGGTTGCTGCCATGCAGGAGGGGGTCATATTTCAGATCGGCCAGATGCAATACACGCACCGTGTGGCCCGCAGCGCGGGCGGATTCGGCATACGCATCTGCAAGTGCGCCGCTCCAGGTGTTGTGGCCGGAGTGGCCCAAGATCACGAGAACATTCTTGCCAGTGGATGGATTCATGGTTACGGTCTATCTAAGGAGGAAAGAACCACGAACATATGTCTGCCCTTAGGGGCAGAGTCAAGCGCAAGGCGAAAGAGGGGGAGATTGCGACAATTCAGCACAGGCGCGGATTTCGATGTTGATGGCTGCCAACTGCACATCCAGCGCCTGCAGGCGTGCAACTTCTTGCGCGATATCCACGCGGCGTTGGTCGACCTGCAGGGCCAGGGTGGCCCAGTCAGGCTCTGTCCTGCGGCCCTGCATAGCCGGTGCCACCTCGGCCAACCGGAAGCCCATGGCCTGCGCTTGCTTGATCAGGCGTACCTGCACCACATGTTGCTCCGTATAAATTCGGTACTTGCCCACGCGCTGCACGCGGCCCAATAACCCCAGTGATTCGTAGAGACGGATGGCCTTGGGCGTAGCTCCGGCCTGAGTGGCCAGCTCGCCGATGTACATGACCATCAGCGCCCCCCGGCGTCGCGCAGCAGTTCGGCCACGTGCACGTGCTTGCGGGCCAGCGCATGCTGCAACGGTGTCACGCCTTGGGCATCGGCCAGATTCACATTGGCTTTGGCGGCGATCAACATGCGCACGATCTCTGCATGCGCCAGCCCGCCGCTCCCCAAAATCACGGCCTCCAAGAGCGCCGTCCAGCCCAAGTTGTTGACATGGTCCACCGCAATACCAGTGGTCAACAGCAAACGCACGGTGTCCACATGGCCATAGTGGCAGGCCGGAATCAGGGCCGTGCCACCATAACGGTTGGTGCTGGTCACGTCGGCACCGGCGGCGAGGGTGATTTGCACGATGTCCGTAAACCCGCTGGCGCTGGCCAGCAGAAAAGCACTGTCTTGCTGCGCATCCTGCGCGTTCACGTTGGCACCGCGCGACACGAGCAGGCGCACCACTTCCACATGGTTGCCTTGGGTGGCGGCTAGCACGGGTGTAGCGTTTCGGCTGCGCGCCGTATCCGCCCGTGACTCAATGGGTTCCCCGCCATCCAGCAGCACCAATACCTTGCCCCATTGCCCACGCGCCGCAGCCTCTACCAGTGCAGGACTGTTTCCCATAAGTTGCACCAACTGGGCTTGGACCACAGCGGTGCTCAGCAGCAACAGGGCGGCAAACGCAGCGCGGCGGCGGTCCATTGTCATTGGGGGGCATCCTTATCTTGGTGTGTGCGGCCCGGCAACAACTGCGCGGGCTGGGAAATCATAGTAGGCCACAGGACAACAAAGGGGCGATACCGCTTCCAAACGCGACGAAAGGCCAAAAAAACTTACCCCATTTTCATGGAGACAACACTGTGGATAACCACCGGAACAAGCTGCAAATCCCGCGTCCATCAAGGCTTGCCGCATGGCGCCTCATTTTTAAGCAATGCCAAGACGCAAGAGAATTCGAACTACCTGTTTTGCCAATGGAGGAAAAAATTGTGCTAGGGACAACGAACCATTCGTGCAAAGCCCGCGAATTCCTTCCGTCCATCCCAAGTTGCACCCAAAAACTGTGCGTGACTTTGTGGACAACTATGTTCAAAAGCGTCAAAAACCGCGCCAACAGGGCCTTTGCCAAGGGTGCCCGCATATTGACCAACGGGGAACCTATCGCCTGCTGGCGGACTCTACCTGCGCTGGACCCACTGGGCCTAAACTGGCACCCAACCAATCTCCAACGCCTACACGAAACACCTATGCCGAAAGCTCTCTCTACGCCCATCGTTCAGCGCCAACGCTTGCACTTGCTGACTTTTCCCCTGTTCGCATCCGTGGCCGGATTGGCAGCGTGCTCCAAGGCCGACAACCCCGCCACTGCAGCCGCCTCCAGTGCCATTGCGCCCGCGCAAGCATATGAAAAAGTAGCTACCGCGGGCAAAGGCTTTACCGTGGGGGCGCTGATGAGCGCCAACCCCGTGTTTGTACTCTTTGATCCGCAGTGCCCCCACTGTGGCCACCTGTGGAACAGCTCCCAGGCCCTGCTGGGCAAGGTCAAATTTATCTGGATTCCGGTGTCATTCATTAACGGGAAAAGCGCTCCTCAAGGCGCGGCCATCTTGTCCGCCAGCGACCCTGCAGCGTTTATGGCGTCACACGAAGCGTCTCTACTCGCGGGAACCGGAGGGACTCCTTCGCCAACCAGCATGTCGCCAGAGGTAGAAGCCACCATCAAGGCCAACACCGAGCTCTTTAACAGCCTGAAGGCGGAGTCGGTCCCCTACATCGTGGCCAAAAACCTCAAAACCGGGGCCGTCGTGACCCACGCCGGCGCCATGGAAACCGCCGCTTTGGCTGCGTTCTTGGGCGTGTAGACCCTGCTCTTTTTTTGCTAGCTGCTTGCGCCTAATCCAACTGGGCCAATGCCCGTTTATAGGGGCAACATCGGGGGACAACATGCGGCGCAACACTGGAATAGCCATTGCAACGTTGGTGGCACTGGGCTTGGGGGTGTTTTTTACCTTGCCCAGCATCGTGGACCGGCACACGAATACCGTTGCCTTGCCACCGCCTTACACAGCGGCTGCGCGTGCCACCGCACTGCATAACAGGCTCTTTGTGGCTGACCTGCATGATGATGCGCTGTTGTGGTCGCGGGACCTGCTCAAACGCTACGACTACGGCCACACCGACCTACCCCGCCTGCAAGAAGGCAAGGTCAGTCTGCAGGTCTTCAGCACTGTGACCAAAAGCCCCAAGGGCCTGAACTTCGAGCGCAACGCTGCCGATAGCGACAGCCTCACGGCCCTGATGATGGCCCAGCGATGGCCTGTATCCACCTGGAACAGCCTGTTGGCGCGGGCCTTGTACCAAAGCGAGAAGCTGCACCGCGCCGCCAAAGGCAGTGCGGGCGGGATGCAGATCGTTCGCAACCAGGCCGAACTTGCTGCATTAACCCAAGGCCAGCCACCGACCGGGGGGAAATTGATTGCACTATTGGCCACAGAAGGACTGCACCCGCTGGAGGGCAAGCTCGAGAATGTCGCAGCTTTGTACGACGCAGGTTTTCGCATCATGGGCTTGACCCATTTTTTTGACAACGAGTTGGGTGGCTCGGCCCACGGACTGGAGAAAGGCGGGCTGACGCCGTTTGGCAAACAAGTGGTGGAGCAACTGCAGCAGAAAAGCATGCTGATCGACCTGGCCCATGCCTCCCCCAAGGTCATAGACGATGTGTTGGCCATGACGAAACGGCCGGTGTTGGTGTCGCATACCGGTGTCCAAGGCACCTGCCCGGGCCCTCGCAACCTCAGTGATGCGCATATCAAGGGCATTGCAGCCACTGGTGGGGTCATGGGCATTGGTTATTTCGAGGGTGCGGTGTGTGGGCTGGAGACGGCCGCCATCATCAAAGCCATTCGGTACACCGCCGATTTAGTGGGCGTGCAGCATGTGGCTCTGGGCTCGGACTTTGATGGTGCCATCGAGGCTTCGTTCGACACCACCGGACTGGTGTTAATCACCCAGGGTTTGCTCGAAGCCGGCTTCTCAGAATCCGACGTGGCCGCCATCATGGGCGGCAATGTGCTGCGATTGCTGCAGGCTCAGTTGCCCAACCACTAGTGCAGCGCAACCGGTGTTACAGCACCGCGTAACGCCCTGGCCGGTGGTTGATGGCAAGAAACAAGTTCATCACGACCGCCGCCAGCACCGAATAGGCCACGCGCACTGGGTCTACCACGGTCAGGGCCAGCAGCACAATGGTGCAGTCCATGCCCATCTGCACCACACCGGCGCGCCAGCCGCGTGACTGCTGCAAATACAGGGACACGATGGTGGCACCGCCCAAGCTGGCGCGATGGCGCGCGAGAAACAGGCAGCCCGAGCCCAACAACAAACCGCCCAGCACAGCCGCATAGGCCGGATGCAGGCGTTCGATGGCAAACAGTCGTGGAGACCACTCCGCCATGGCTGACAAAAACGTGATGGCAACAAAGGTCTTGAGCGTGAACTCCCGCCCCATGCGACGCCAGGCAAACCAGTAGAAGGGCAAGTTAATCAGGAAAAACAGCTTGCCCAAACTCACATCGGTGGCGTAGTGCAACACAAAGGCGACACCTGCCGTACCACCCGTGAGCAAGCCTGCCTGGGCAAACAGGATGAGCGCCAGGCTCACGAACAGGGTGCCGGTAAAAATGGCCTGCGCGTCTTCAAACAGCGTGTGCGTATCAACTGGAGTGGTAAGGGCGTTCATATCTGGCATGGAGCAAACATTGTGCCGTGCCCTTTGTTCGCGAACCTCACCAGCTGGCCGGGTCAACCCTGAAAAAACCACGCAACTCGGCGTACAGCGCAGGGTACTCGGCTGCAAGCGCATGTCCCTGCTCGTAAAAGGTTTCGGTCACCACTGCAAAAAACTCAGCCGGATCGGTTGCCCCGTAGTGGTTTAGCAATCCCTGCTCACCCATAAAAGCCTGCTGACGCAACTGCTCGTACGCTTCTTCAAACACCCGTTGCCAGCGTGCAGCACTGTACTGTGCATCTCCCAACACAGGCAGCGGTGCGCCTACGGCGCGGCCGTTCTCCTGGTCGAGCTGGTGGGCAAATTCATGAATCACCACATTGCGGCCATCGTCCGCGGTGGCTGCGCCATCGAGCGTGTCTTGCCACGACAAAATGACCTGCCCCTCGCCCCAAGACTCACCCGCCAACGCCTCCCGCTGCTCTTGCTGGACCCCGGCGGCATCGGTATGACGCCGGTTCACCACAAAGGCGCCAGGGTAGAGCAAGATCTGTCGCACTTTGGGAAAGTAGCCGGCAGCGTCGGGACGGTTGAGCAGCAACAGGCAGGCCTGCGCGGCCACAACCACGCGCATCGCTTCAGTAACCTGCAAACCGGCGCAGCCGATAAACGTCTTCTCGGCCACAAACACTTGCATATGTTGTTTGAGCTGCAATTGCAAATCGGCGGGCAAGCGGGCCACCAGCGGCACGTGGCGGCGCAACACGGTGCGCCAATGTTTGGGAAAAGGCTGTGCTTGCAGGCGGCGGCGCTGGAGGCGCTGCCACCAAGGGTAGCCCAGCAGCCACGCCAACAACCCGGCTGCGGCCAGGCAAAACAATACAAAGGCCACAGGGCTCCGATTCCATGCGTTGCAACAACGCCGTAACTGGAGGCCGTGCGCTTTTTTTCAAGCCTGGCGGAAAGCCCCTATCGCGCAACCAGCACCGGCACGGTGCTTTCGGCCACCACTTTGGTGGCCACGCTGCCCAACATCAGCCGAACAATACCGGTTCTACCGTGGGACCCCAGCACAATCAGGTCGGCACCAACTTCTGTTGCCGTCTGCACAATGCCGCTGGCGGCGCTCACCCCCTCCACCATCTTGGCTTGCAAGCTCACGATAGGGCCGCCATCACGGCACATGGCATCCACTTGGGCATGCGCTTGGGCCGCCAATTGCTGTGCTGCGGCGGCGTATGCCTGGTAGCCCATCGGGTTGGCCTCACCAACGCCCAGATAGGGATATGGGTCGGAAACATACACAGCGGTGAGCTGCGCCCCATGGGTACGCGCCAAACCCACTGCCAGCGCTCCTGCTAAAAACCTCGTTATGGAAATGAGTCAAGCGTTGATGTTGCATGGGTTAGCGGAACCCGCTATTGACGCAAATCAAGCGATGCCGAGATACAAAAAGCGTTGTTCTACACGCCGCGTTTACGACCATTTTTTGGAGTCATGCGGGCAATGGACATCCCCTAAAGAGCCCCGCGCTCACGCTATGATTTGCCCTACAACAAGCGGGGGCGCCCGCGCCAAAAATCCAGGAGGACACGCATGACAGGTCTGATTACCATCCCACCCGAAGCAGACGCATCCCATGCGCACTTGCCCCCGTCCAATATCAAAATTCCCATCGCCTTCACGGGTTCCGGCAGCGAGTACTTCCGTATCTGGATCGTGAACCTGCTGCTCATGCTGGTCACGCTGGGCATCTATTGCCCGTGGGCCAAAGCCCGGCGCCTGCGCTACTTCATGGGCAACACTTTGGTCGGCGGTCAGCCCCTGGGTTTCCATGGCGACCCCAAAAAAATGTTCAAGGGCTACGCATTGGTAGGCATTTTGTTTGTCTTGTATTCGCTAGCGGGCGAGTTCTCCCCAACAGCGGGTTTGGTGGCTCTGGTGCTGGTTGCAGGGCTATGGCCAGCGCTGTTCAAGTCATCCATGCAGTTCCGCATGGCCAACACCAGCTGGCGCGGGCTGCGGTTTCGGTTCCATGGTGATCTGCAAGGCGCCTACCGGGCCATGCTTCCACTGTTTCTGCCTGGCATGGTGATGCTCGGGGGGCTGGTGTTTGTGAGTGACGAGACCACGCCACCCCTGTGGTATGGCTACATGGCACTCGGGGTCGGGGTCACCACGTTGGCAGTTGGACCTTGGCTGCTGTGGAACCTCAAGCAATACCAGCACAACCATTACGGCCTAGGCCACCTGCAAACCAGCTTCAAGGCGACAGTGGGTTCGTTCTACTTGCTCGCGCTCAGGGTGTTAGGTTTGGCGGTACTGGCCATCGCCTTGCCTGCTGCTGTCGTGACGGGCGTCGTCTTCGGCATTGGCATGGGGGACACGCGCTTCGAAAAAGGAGCAATGATGGCCGCCGTTGCTCTGCTGCCCACCTTGCTGGGGGCATTGGTGGTGTTTATATGCCTCAAGCCCTACGCCGTTGCTCGCTTGCAAAACCTGGTGTGGACCAAAACCGGCAACACCGAATTGCGCTTTATGAGCAACCTGCGTGCACGCTCCTTGCTCTGGGTCACCCTCAAAAACTGGCTCCTCATCATCATCACCCTGGGCCTGTACTGGCCGTTTGCGGCGGTGGCGGTTGCGCGTGTGCGGCTCGAGGCTGTGAGCATCAAGTCGCGCGCCAACCCGGACCTGCTGGTCTCGCAAGTGCAACCCCGGGAGGGGGATGCGGCAGGCGATGCTGCGGGGGACTTCTTTGGTCTGGACGTGGGGCTTTAGCCGATGCACAGCGCCGGTACCGGTACAGGCACCCCATTACAAGCGACCTACTTTGACGGCCGCAGCGCCCGCGCCCAAACAGTAACGCTTCGGCTGCACAGCGCAGGGCGGCAACGCAGCTTGCACATTCTGGGCGACGGTGTGGATGTGCAGGTACCCACCCACCAGATTCAGTGGCCCGAGCGCACCCGCCATGGCCAACGGCTGGCCCATCTGGCTGGCGGCGGCCATGTGCAATGTGAAGACGGCGCAGCCTGGGACGCTTGGACCAAAAGCCAGGGCCAACACGAATCGTTGGTGGTGAGGATGCAGCAAAGCTGGCGCTGGGTGGCTGGCAGTGTGGCTGTGCTGGTCATGCTGGCTGTAGCGCTGCAACTGTGGGGTCTGCCGCTGTTGGCGCGCGCTGTGGTGGCTGCAACACCGCCTGGCATCGAGCAAACCTTGGGCGAAAGCACGCTGGCCGAGCAGAACAGGCGCGCATCACGCAGGCCTTTACCGACGCCGTGGCACACCAAAGCACCGCGGACCAGCGCCCCTGGAAGCTCGTATTTCGCCAAAGCAAAATCGGCCCGAACGCGCTGGCTCTGCCAGGAGGCACCATCCTCATGACCGACGAGATGGTGGCATTGGTGAACGCGGATACTCAGGTGCTTACCGCCGTACTGGCCCATGAGCTGGGCCACGTGCAGCAACGCCATGGCTTGCGCATGCTGGTGCAAGCCACCGTACTAGGGGCCGTGGGCGCTGTGGTGCTGGGTGATTTCAGCACCCTGCTGGCCGCAGTGCCCGCGCTGCTGGGCCAGGCCCACTACTCACGCGAGGCCGAACGGGAAGCCGACGCCCATGCGGTGAAGGTGCTCAAAGACGCGGGGTTGTCTCCTTTGCACATGGTGACGCTGTTCGAGGCGCTGGAACAGGAACGCCAGAGAAAGGCCAGCAAAGCCACCAGCAGTGCGGGCAACGCGGATGGGGAGAAAGACAGCGCCTCCTGGCTCGGCATTGCGTTTGCCTCACATCCGTCGGACGCTGACCGTATTGCCTATTTTCGGTCCGCAGCCCAATAGCCAATTGCGCTAGCAGCTATTATTTTCGTAGCAATTTCATGAGTCAACACTGCTTCTACGTCAACGACACCGAAGTCTTCCTGGAGGGCCGGGGTAGCCAGACGGTAGTCATGCTGCACGGCTGGCCCGACACCCATCGCCTGTGGGACGGCATGGTGGCTGCCTTGTCACCCCAGTACCGCTGCGTGCGCTTCACGCTGCCCGGTTTTGAAACCCCGGCCAGTGGCAAGACCCGCTCGCTGGCTGAAATGACGGCGCAGCTGCTGGCGATTGTGGACACGGTGAGCCCTGGCCAGCCGGTGACGCTGCTGCTACACGACTGGGGCTGCATTTTTGGCTACGAGCTGGCCATGCGCCACCCCGAACGTATCAACCGCATCGTGGGCATCGACATTGGCGACCACAACGCAGGGGCCTACCTGAAAGCCCTGAACGGCAAACAAAAGCTGCAAATTCTGGGCTACCAGTGGTGGCTGGCTGCCGCCTGGGGCGTAGGCATGCTGGGTGCTGAAGGTCTTGCGAACGGGATGACCCGCTGGATGGCACGCGCCATGCGCTGCCCTACGCCGCCCACCGCCATGCACTGGCGCATGAACACGCCGTACGCGATGGCCTGGCTGGGTACGGCGGGTGGCCTGCGCGGCACGCTGCCGGTGCGCCCGCACTGCCCCATGTTCTATGCCTACGGCAAGCGCAAGCCGTTCATGTTTCACTCGCCCCGCTGGATGCAAACCCTGAGCGCGCAAGCCGATAGCCGGGTCCAAAGCTTTGACTGCGGCCACTGGATCATGGTGGACCAAGCCAACGCGCTTCAAAGCGCTGTGCAGCAGTGGCTTGAAAACACGGCCAAGCACCCCAGCTACCGTGCATGACCGACGCTCTCCATATCGTTTGCCCCCATTGCCACACCACCAACCGGGTTCAACACACCCAACTGGGTAGTGCGCCCGACTGCGGCAGCTGCAAAAAACCCCTGTTCGTGGCCCAACCCGTGGCGCTGGACGAAGCCGCCTTTGACAAGCACATAGCGCGCAGCCACATCCCGGTGCTGGTAGATTTTTGGGCACCTTGGTGCGGGCCCTGCCGACAGATGGCACCCGCCTTTATGCAAGCCGCCGCACAACTGGAACCCCAGATGCGCTTGGCCAAGGTAGACACTGAAGCCGTTCCGTCCCTTGCTACGCGCTTTCAGATTCGCAGCATTCCCACCTTGGCACTGTTTTCCGGCGGCCACGAAATCGCCCGTCAGCCCGGCGCCATGGGCACGGCAGACATTGTTCGGTGGGCACGCAGCCACCTGAGCCGCTAAGCAGCATTTAAAAGAGCGGAAGATTGGCAGCCAAGGCACTCGGTTTGCCCAACGGAGCCGCCTCTGCGACCAGTTCCGCTGCCGGTGCTGCGCGCATCCATTCCAGCCCCTGCTGAGGGCTGGCTTGTAGCCAATCGGCATACCGCGTCGGTGGCACGACCACGGGCATGCGTTTTTCTTCACCGGGGCGGTGCATGCGCCCCATCACCGCGTGGTCGTCGGCATTCACGGTCAGCAACGTAAAACTGCCCAGCACGTGGTCCGTGGCCGGGTCAGTCCACCGGTCCCACAGGCCGGCCACCGCAAAGGGTTGGCCATCAGCCCGCGCAATGCGCCATCGCGTCGGGCGGCCCGCGTTGGCCGCCGCGTCTTCCCAGCAGGGTTCAAAAAAACATTGCATGGGCACCAGAACCCATTGACGGGCAGCCCATGCGGAGCGATAGCTGGGCTTGCTGGCGGCAGTTTCGCTACGCGCGTTGTACGTCTTGCGGCTGATGTCTCGCGCCTGTGCCGCGTCGCGGCACCAATGCGGCACCAAGCCAAACTGTGCCAAGCGCAGTGCAGCCAGACCTTCTCCGCTCCCGGTGCGGCGCAGAACCACGGGTGCGCTGTACCCCGGAAAAACCTCTGCCAACGGCGACAGCGCAGCCGTATCGGGCACCACCAATGCGCCCAAGCGTGCTTCCAAATACGCGGCTTTGGCAGAGGGGACGTAATTCGTACACATAGTCGCAGAGAGTATTTGCTATAAATTCAATAGCTAACCGCGCAATATTGGTGAGCACTAAATGCCAGTTTAGTGAGAATCGGCAGCTCCAGCGTCGTCCACACGCGGCGGGCGCGGCACTTTTTTGAAGCGGATCTTGCGGTCCAGCTCGATCGCATCTTTTTTGAGCTGGCGCTCTGCATCCAGCTTTTGGCCCGCGGCCAACCAGCCGGCAAACTCCGCCGGAGTCTCCAGCGTCATAGGCCCCATGGCGCAGGCGCGAAAGTCGTGGATCACGATCTCGGCCGCCTTTTGCAGGTTGATCTTGCCGCCGCTTTGCAGCGCACCGCGCTTGCGGCCAATTGCGTCCAGCAGTTGTTCATCGGTCTGCTCTGCCACACCGGTGAGCTTGTAGCGCGCCTCCAGCGCGGCGGCGTAATGCTGGCGCAGGTAGTCCAGTAACTCCAGCGCCACTTCTTCTTCGTCAAAGGCGTTTTTGCCAATGGCACCGCTGGCCGCCAGGTTGTAGCCGCTCTTGGCCACAATGATGCGTGGCCACAGCACGCCGGGCGTGTCGTAGAGGTAGAAGTCATCGGCAATCGTGATGCGCTGCTCCAGTTTGGTCACGCCGGCTTCGTCACCGGTCTTGGCGGCGCGCTTGCCTTTGAGGGTGTTGATCAGCGTCGACTTGCCCACGTTGGGGATGCCGCATATCAGCACCCGCATGGGCTTGGCCATGCCACCACGGTTGGGGGCCAGTTCGTGGCAAGCCGCCACCAGTGCGCGCGCAGGGGTCGTCATGCTGGCATCCAAGGGGAGCGCGCGCACGCCCGGCAAGGCGTTGTAGTGGGCCAGCCAAAGCGCGGTGCGCGCAGGGTCCGCGAGGTCTTGTTTGTTGAGCACTTTGAGGGCCGGTTTGCCTGCGGTCATCTCTGCCAACATCGGGTTGGCACTCGACCCTGGCAAGCGTGCGTCCAGCAGTTCAATCACCACATCGATCGCCTTGATGCGGTCCTGAATTGCCTTGCGCGTCAGGTGCATATGCCCCGGGAACCACTGAATTGCCATGCCGTCTCGTCTTTCTGCCTGTGCGCTAAAGCCTGCATTGTCCGGCATGTGGCGCCAAGACACCGCTTAGGCAGGCACCTCTAGGAAAGATGCAGGTTTTAAGGTGCCTTCACTAGCAGGGCTTTGGAGAATACACAGTGTCGATTTTCGATTCATCCACTTTGCAGGAGTTTTTCCATGGCTAACAAGAAGCTGTCCACCGTGACCACCGAACTGATCGAGTCTTATGGCAACACTGCCAAGAACGTCATCAATGCCTACCGCGTGGGCAATGCCCGTGCCGTTAGCTATGTTGACCAATCGTGGGAAACCGCTGTCAACAAGGCTGGCACCCGCATCAGCGCCGAAGTCCGCACCAATGCCGTTGCAGCCCAGAAAAAAGTCACATCCCTCTACACCCAGGGCGTCACCCTGACTACGGACGGTGCCGACAGCGCCGTGAACAAGGCCGTAGAACTGGCCGGCAAAGGCCTGGAGCAAGTGGCTGCCAACGCCAGCCGCTTTGAGAAAAGCACCGGCCTGACCACATTGAACACATTGGCCGTGGCCGCTGTGCCCGCTGCAATGGCAGTGGGCAGCGTGGCTGCAAAGCTGGAAGCTCAAAGCGATGCGCTGGTGAGCAAGATTGCTGGCTCCAAGGTCAAGGCCAAAGCCGCCACTGCCAAGCGCGCAGTAGCCAAGAAAGTGGCCCGCGTTCGCAAGGCTGCCTAACCATCACGGGCCTGCCGCCAAGCGGCAAGTGCCTGTGCAAAAGCGCCCGCTCCGCAAGGAGCTGGCGCTTTTTTTATGCGCCCAGCACGCGGCTGGCCACCGCGGTGTACAGGGGAATTCCCAAAAGAATGTTCAGCGGGAAGGTGAGCCCCAATGACATGCCGAAGTAGAGCGAGGGGTTGGCCTCCGGGATAGATTGGCGCACCACGGCTGGAACCGCAATGTACGAGGCGCTAGCAGCCAGCACCATCAGCAACGCCGTGTTGCCCACCGACATGCCTAGCCCCCAACCCAACAACAAAGCCACACCTGCATGTGTCAGCGGCCCTAGCACCGCATAGACCAGAAGCCATGCAGACTGCCCTTTGAGCCCCCCGATGCTGCGCGCCGCTTGCAGGCCCATGTCGAGCAGGAAAAAGGCCAACATGCCTTTGAACAAATCCACCGAAAACGGCTTCATGATCGCTTCACCTGCGGCGCCAGTTGCCATACCAATGGCCATGGCCCCCAACAGCAATAACTGCGCACCATCGGTAAGTGACTCATGCAGCACATGGCGCAGTGAGCCTTGGGCCGGCGCCGGACCCGTGGGAGCCTGTTTGCGCACATAGTTGGCCAAAACCACGGCCATCACAATCGCAGGCGACTCCATCAGGGCCATGGCAGCCGCCATGTGGCCACCGTAGGCTACGCCCAGATTGTCCAAGTGCTGGACAGCGGTAATAAAGGTCACCGCGCTCACGGAGCCGTAAGTTGCGGCCACGGCCGCGGCATCAAACCCGTTGAGGAAGCGGCGCAGGAGCAAGTAGCCACATGCCGGAACGAGGAACGCCAGCCCCAGTGCAGCAGCCAAGGTGATCGCCACCTCTGCATTGAACCCCGACTTTGCCAAGGCAAACCCGCCTTTGAGCCCCAGAGCCATCAGCAGGTAAAGCGACAAAAACCGTGAAATGGGTTGCGGAATGTCCAGATTGGACTTGAGCAGTCCGGCGGCCATTCCAAATACAAAAAACAGTATGGCCGGATCGAGAAAACCTCCCATGAGAACCTCTTTTTTTTCAGTCAGCTAGAAGCTGCATTTTACTTTTTACAAAGAAGGAAATAATCTTATTGATATTCCTGAGGTGACAGAGGGCCTAGGTGCTGACGCTCAACCATTGCCCGCCTCAACACGTGCAGTGGTGCCGCACTTGCTGCAGCAAAAAAACGACCTACGCCGCCTGCGCCTTGCGCGCTTGCAGGCGGTGTGGCGCCAGGTATTCTTTCAGGTACACATCAAACGGCATGGTGTCTGCCGCCTCAATGGCGCGCTGTGCATCCCACGATGATTGCGACTCTTGCGCAAAACGAGCGGCCACATCAGGGGCCAGCGGGCTCTTCAGCATGTCGGCGCGCATGTGCTCGGACTGCGCGCGGACAAAGGTCACGAATGAACCCTCATGTTGCTCGGTGATGGCACGCAATACGCGGGCCGAGGGCAAGGTGTCGGGGTGTTGCAATCCAAACAGAGCCGCCTGCAAGGCGCGGCTGTAGGCGTCAGAGCCATGGGCGGCGTCCAGCGCACTTGCTAAGGGCGCCATTCCATCCAGCAACTCTTGACCCCACGCGTTCAACGTGATCTGCGCCTCACCCCGATGCAGCAGCAGGCCGGGCTCACGGCCACGCTCAGCCACCGCATGCTGGTTGCGGCCCACGGCGGCAATCTCTTGGGGCGAATCATCGGGACTGGCCAACGACAGGCAGTGCAGCAAAAACACATCCAGAAAACGCATCGTCTGGCTGTTGATACCCACCACTTCAAACGGGTCCAGGTCCATCAGTCGCACTTCGACATACTCCACACCCCGCTCGCGCAGCGCGTGCAGCGGGCGTTCGCCAGCAAATGTCACACGCTTGGGGCGGATGGTGCCGTAGAACTCGTTTTCAATCTGCAGCAGCGTTGTTGCAAGCTGGTTGTAGCTGCCGTCTGGTGCACGCACACCCACCGCCTCATAGGGCGCATAGGGTTGGGTCAACGCACCATGCAGGGAATGGGCATACCCTTCCAAACTGTTGTAGCTCACTGCCAACGAAGCCTGGGCATCACTCTGGTACCCCAGGCGCCCCATGCGCAGCGAGGTAGCGTAGGGCAGGTACATAGTGCCCTCGCCCAGCGGCTGCAACTGGTGCTGACGCCCGGCTACAAAGGAAGAACACACCGCTGGCGACGCGCCAAACAAATACAACAGCAAGAAGGCATGGCGGCGGAAATTGCGAATCAGGCCAAAGTACTGTTCGCTACTCACGTCGGGCAACGACCAGTTGTAGTGAATGCCCGAAATGGTTTGCATGCGCCGCCCGTAGCGATGGCCCAAACCACTCCGGTACACAGTTTTGGACTGCGCCACATTCGATGAGCCATACCGCCCCAGCGGTACATCATCATCTCCCGGCAGACAGCAGGGCATGCTGGACACCCACAAGCGCTCATCGCCCATGGCGCCCAGCGTGAACTGCTGGATTTGGGACAGCTCGGTGACGCAAGCCTCGGGATCGGCGTGTACGCCCGTGATCAGCTCCACCTGCGATTCGCTGAAATCGGTGGTGATGTGGGGGTGTGTGAGGGCCGAACCCAGCGCTTGGGGGTGCGAGGTCATGGCCAGCATGCCGCTAGGCAGCGCGCGCAGGCTTTCTTTCTCCACGCCACGGCGCATGCCCCGCAAGCGTTCGGTAGTCAGGGCACTCAGGGCCGCTTGTTGAATATCCATGCCAAAGGGCCCTTCAAATTTTCTTCGGGGGGCAAAGTTACCACAGGCCTGCGATTGCTGCTGGCGCCCGGGCAAACCCGCAACTACCGGGTAAGTCGGGGCAAAGCGCTGAATTTCAACTGCAGAAAAGCGGGCCTAGCGTCCACCCAGCTGTGCCATGGCGCGCGCCACTTCCTGCCCGCCCTGGGCGGCACCACTTTCCGGCACCGAGTCGCCCACGCGGGCCAGCACCTCTTGCAGTTTGCCTGCCAGCACCTCCGGGGCCTGTGCATCCAGTCCAATCCAGGCGCCTTGGGTCAAGGTAATGTGGGCCGCCTCCACACTGCCCGCACCCGCACACAGGGTTGTACGTGTGGGCGCCCCTTCTGCCACCAGGACCAGCATGGCGGGCACGACCGCCTCGGGCTTCAATGCCTCCAACACGGCAGGGGGCATCAGGTCTTCGGTCATGCGGGTGGCAGCGGTGGGCGCCAGGCTGTTCACACGAATGTTGTTTTTTGCACCCTCAATGGCCAACGTTTGCATCAAGCCCACCAGCGCCAGCTTGGCTGCGCCATAGTTGCTCTGGCCAAAGTTGCCATACAAGCCTGAACTTGAAGTAGTCATCAAGATGCGGCCGTACTTTTGCTCGTTCATGTAGGGCCACACCGCCTTGCAGCAGTGCACCGCGCCCATCAGGTGCACATCCACCACCAGGCGAAAATCGGCCAGCTCCATCTTGGCAAAGCTCTTGTCGCGCAGAATGCCCGCGTTGTTCACCAAAATGTCCACACGGCCCCAGGCGTCCACAGCCTGCTTCACCATGGCCTGTACCGCGTCAAAATCAGTCACCGATGCGCCTTTGGCCATCGCCTCCCCCCCAGCGGCGCGGATTTCGGCCACCACCGCCTCCGCTGCCGACAACGAGCCGCCGGAGCCATCGCGGGCGCCGCCCAAGTCGTTCACCACCACTTTGGCACCGCGCGCAGCCAGGGCCAATGCGTGCTGCCGACCCAAACCGCCACCGGCGCCCGTCACAATGGCCACACGGCCTTTGAAATCCAGATCCATCGCTCATCTCCTTGTGTTGGGTTGTTTCAGCTAAGGGCTTGTGCGTATGGCCCGGCGCTGTTGCGCGTACTTTAATTCAAGCAAATGCTCACTAAAAAATTCCAGCAAAGAAACCAGTCCCATGCACGACATGCTTGAACCCGCCCCAGGTGCGCCGCGCGATGCGTCTACCGTCGTGCTGCTGCGCGATGACCGCCAACACGGGCTGGAAGTGTTTTTGATGAAACGCAGCGGCCTCTCTGACGCCTTTGGCGAGGCGTATGTGTTTCCGGGGGGCAAGCTGGACGCGCATGACAGCTCCCCTGCTGCCCTTCAAGCCCTGGATGTTCCGGCCAGCACACTGACAGCGCATCTTGGCGAACCCGCACTCAGCAGCCAGGTGGCCGCTGGCCTGTTTGTGGCCGCACTGCGGGAGCTGTTTGAAGAAGCAGGGGTTTTGCTGGCGGCTGGCGACGCCCGCCCCGCAAGCCTGCAAGCAACCGACTGGCAACACTGGTTGGCAACACCGGGCAGCGTGCTCCAAGCCAGCGCACTGCTACCCTGGAGCCGCTGGATCACACCGCGCATGGCAGCTTTGAGCAAGAAGCGTTTTGACACCCGCTTCTTTCTGGCCTTGGCCCCTGTGGACCAAGAAGCCAGCCACGACAATTTTGAGACCACCGCCAGCATCTGGCTCCCACCCAAAGAAGCGCTACTGCGTTACTACCGTGGCGACATTGAATTGGCGCCGCCCCAAATCATGAGCCTGGCCCATTTGGCGCGCTACCGCCATGCCGCAGAGGCCCTGCAGGCCGCACGGCAACAGCCACCACCCTGCATTTGCCCCGAAAATTTCAGCGAAAACGGTGAAACCATACTCTGCTACCCCGGCGACCCGCAGCACTCGGTACCCACCCGCGCCCTGCCCGGCCCTACCCGGCTCACCATCCGCGACCGACGCTTCATGCCTGCCAATGGCATCGAGAGCTTGTGGTCTTGATGCGGGATTCTTGCTATATTTTTAGTAGCTACTGGCGCATTATCCAAAAGGGCTAATGGCCCAAACAACCCTCAAGTCCGAATCGCCAAGCGCATCCATGCATCCACCTCTTTCGGGTTGACCAGGGTGCGCATGTCGTCAAACGCCGCCTGGGCCTCGGGGTAGTGGCGGCGCAGCAAGTTGAGCCACTGTTTCACACGGCCGGCTTGCTGCTTTCGCTCCAGATGGGTGGTCGCTATTTGCCAAAAGGCGTGCATCAAGGGGCCCAGGTCATCCCACGTCCAGTCATCGCCCGCTTGCGCCAAGCTGCCTGGAGCAGTGCCCATGGTCGCCAAAATGCTTCGGGCCAGCGCCGGGCGCGCCACAATGCCGCGGCCCAGCATCAGCGTGCTGCAGCCACTTTGCGCTGCAGCCGCTTGGGCGTCTTGCACCGTCCATATTTCACCATTCACCACCACCGGCACCCGCACCGCCTGGCGCACATCGGCCACGCGATCCCAATAGGCTGGCGGGCGATAGCCCTGGGCCTTGGTGCGCGCATGCACCACGATTTCGGCCGCGCCACCGGCCTCCAGCGCGCGGGCGCAATCCAGGGCCAGACTGTCGTCGTTGTAGCCCAAGCGCATCTTGGCAGTGACCGGAATAGGGGCCGGCACCGCCGCGCGCACGGCGGCCACGATGGTGTGAAGAATCTCGGGGTCTTGCAAAAGTGTGGCACCACCGCCATGGCGGTTCACCACCTTGGCCGGGCAACCGAAATTGAGGTCAATACCGGGCGCGCCCATCTCGGCCAAACGGGCTGCGTTCTCAGCCAAGCAAGGCGCGTCCGAGCCCAATAGCTGCGGCCACACCGGCACACCGGCATAAGTGCGCGCTCCGAAGGCTAGCTCAGGCACGGTGCGCAGCAGCGCCTTTTCGGACATCAGCGTGTGCGTAATGCGAATAAATTCCGACACGCACTTCTCCACCCCGCCCACACGGGTCAGAATGTCGCGCAACACAAAGTCGAGCAGCCCCTCCATGGGAGCGAGGTAGATACGAACAGGCACAGAAATAAGGGGGAGGATGAAGCTCTGCAAAACCAGGGCTGCATTGTCACCGCATTAACAATGCCAGCTTAGATACCCTTCGCTTTATGCCGCTGCCAGTCATCTTGGCTGAGTGCGTGGGTTGGCAATAGCTTGCCATACCACCTTTCAACACCCCGGTACTGCATTCCCAAACGATCCATCACACGGCCCGATGCAGCGTTGTCGGCGTTGCGAACGGCAATGAGCTCTGCCGTGCCAAGCTCGTCAAATGCATAGGCGGCCATGCGCAGCGCGGCTTCACTGGCAAAACCCTGCCCCCAAAAGTCTGGATGCAGGCGCCAACCAATCTCGAGCGGGTTGCTACGCAAACTCTCCAGGTCGGCAGGAATATCGGCCTCTGACCGTATGTACTGGATGCACCCTGCCCCGACAACGCGGCCGCTGTTGGGGTCCACAAAAGCCCACCAGCTTGTGCCCCATGCAGCCCAGCAGCGCTTCACGCGCGCAATGGCCGCCGCCGTCTGCTCGCGTGTCTCGGGTTGCCCGCTGATATAGCGCATGACCTCTGGCTTCGCGTTCATCGCGTGGAGGCCATCGAGATGCGCCTCGGCAAATGGCTCCAGCCGCAAGCGGGCAGTGTGCAAGTTCGTCAAACAATCTCTCCAGTTGTGGGAGGCGCCTAGTGCTTCGCTAATTCTCGCTCTGTGGCAATCCGTCACAAATCGCGTAGTAGTCGCCCTTGTGCGCAACGAATATATGGCGCTCCAGGTTCAAACCTGTTGCACCATCGAGCGAACCCAAGGCAACGGACGTCCAGTCGCGGAACACTGGCTCCCAGAAAAGCCACGAGCCGCACTTGGAGCAAAAGCCCCTGCGTACCTTCTCTGAGGCCTGGTACCAAGTGAGGTTTTCACCACCCGTGAGCGCAACAGCCTCCTTGGGCAGATTGGCCGACGCAAAGTAGTGGCCCGACTGCTTGCGACATTGCGTACAGTGACAGGCGCTGGCGTCAGTGGGTGCCTGGGCCAGTGTGAATTTCACTGCGCCGCAATTGCAAGAGCCTTGCAGAGTTGACATGGTGTGGAAAGACTACTTGATAAAAACTAGGCCGAGAACTCGATTGCGCGCGCTGAAATCGCTGTCGCCCTCGGCCCGAAGCTGGAGATGTTGGTGAGTGTTGCGTTGTGATGCGCGATAACAAGCTCTGGACCAACGGCGCTATTACCGGCCGAGGTGTGGGCGTCGCAGACCAAGACAACGGGGAACCCAAGCGCCAGCGCCCTGCGGGTGGTGGTATCGACGCAAAACTCAGAGTGCATGCCGCAAATCACCAGCGTGGCAATCCCGTTGCTACGCAGCAGGGACTCAAGTTCTGTGTTGAGAAATGAGTCTGGCGTCGTCTTTCTAACGCGCGCATCTGCCGCCTGCACATCCAGACCGCGAGCAAGCTGCCACGCCGCCGACCCATGCTCCAAATAGCCGCCGCCCGACTCGTGCTGGACAAAGATCACCTGCGCACCAGCAGCCCGCGCCTTCGCTGTGACTACATTGATGCGCTCTATGGTCCCGGAACAGTCGAATGCAACACCCTCGCCTTCACAGAGGCCTTGTTGAACATCAATGACAAGAACGGCGGTGGACATAGGACTGCGCATTGATGGAGCTTTTACGCTGGAGGCTACCGGCACGCAACACGCACCGCGAAGCGGCAACCTCCGGTTGCTTGTTCGTGTGGGCCGACCAGTTCTGCCTTGCAGCGCGCACGACTAAGCCGCCTCGAGCATGAACTCAACTTTTACAGCGTCAAACGGGAACACGACGCCCCCATCTGCTGCACGACTGAGCACGCCTGCGTCCAACAAGGCCACAACGTCCCCGTGCACAGCCTTCACGTCACGCCCGACGCGTCTGGCCACCTCGCGGATCGACATGGCACCCGCCCCGCACATTGTTTTGAGCAATTCCCATCGCTTGGCAGTAAGCACCTGCCACAGCAGCTCGGGTGTGGAAAAGCCAATGCGAGCCTCGCGCTCAGCTCGGCCGGATTTCATGGCGCGGGCTGCATCTGCTAGCGTGTCTGCCAGCGAACGAACCTCAAGAATGACTGTGTTCATGATTCCACCTCGTAATATCGGCGTTGAAGTCGAGCATTAACTGTTCTGGCGCTGAGAAGGCATAGTCAAGCTCCTGTTCCCCGAAGTGCCGGTGATCACCTTTACCTCGTTCGTTGTCGTATCTCAGCACACACTCGCCGCCCACAACATAAGCGAGACGATATTTGAACGGATGTTCAGACGGTGGGACAGGCTCAGGGACTCGCCATACAGCCACCTCGGCGAATGCATCGAGAGCAAGGACAACGCGACGGCGAATGAGCGGGACAGCCTTCATGTTGGAGATTATGACAACACGTTGGGACTGTTGTCAATGAGTCCAACAAACTTCACTTGTCCGGCTAGGCAGACTGTTAGCCCGCTGCGCCCGAAACCAGCGGAAATGAGGATGGGTTTCGAATGGACTGCACCGATAGATCAGCGTCCAACCCCGGCCAATAAAGGTGATCGGGGCTGGGCCACTGAACTTCCGAAACCATGGGAACTGATCGAAAGGCACGAGTAGTTCCTCATCGGCAAGCAGAAGCCAAAAACCGTGCTTCGAAACATGGGTAACCTCAGCCGCCAAAGTGGTGGTTCCAGGCAACTTGGATCTCCTTCAAGTGTGCATTCACAACTGCTTGCGCTTCTCGAAGTTGCGTAGCAGAAAGACCCGTATGGTTGGCTAATGCCACTTGGGGCGTAAGCCAAAATTTAGCTTCGCCATCAGCGTGCGCAACGTGCACATGAATTGTTAAATATCACTACTTGCCCGCACTACATGCACCCGAGCAAGACGTTCTGCCATGCGAGTTTGCCAGCCAGGCCCGGTGGCTCGCCACCTGGAAATAACGTCCACCGGCAAACGCAGGGAAATAAGTTGCCTGGGATTTGCAGACTTGGGACGGCCACCTTTTTTAACCACTGCACGGCTAAGCAGGTCATCGGTGAGTTCTGGCAGTTCTTTGTATTCCGCAGGCTTCACAACATGCGCATCTACACGTGCAAGATCAGAGCCCAAAGTACGGGGCGAGGCGTGTTTGCTCACAATCATTTGCCTTTCGCATACTAAAAATGTGGCGCACCGTGCCACGCGGGGTATAGCCGACAACCACCAAGCGTCCGGCCAGTAGGCCGTAACAAATGATCCGCTTCTCACCATAGTCCTTGCGCGTATCTTCAACCTCGACTGTCAGGCCATCGAATACGACAGTCGCATCTTCAAAATCCAATCCTCGATCTGCCAACGCCTTTTCACGTTTGGAGGGATCGTAGGTGACGCGCATGAGGTTATTGTATATACAAAAACACGGCTTTCCAATCGAAAACTATCGCAATTTCGACACCCAACGCGGTGAAATTTAACGTCGAAGTCAAGCTGCAACGCGCTTGCGCGTTGTCGCTCTTGGACGACCAGTTAAATTTCGCTCCACTTCCATGCGAAGGGCTGCGTTAATTCGTGACTGATAGCCAGCACCTTTCGATTTGAAGAACTCCAAAATATCTGCATCCAAACGAACTGAGGTGAGTACCTTCGTGGGGGACGCTTGGGGCCCACGTCCGCGCTTCAGCACTGGCGCACCCAGCATTTCTTCAGTCCACGCTGGATTGTCTGGGTCGTTGACCTTAGCCGAGGTTTTCTTTGGCAACTTGGCGGTAGTAGCGAGCTTCATGTTTTTCTGCCTTTCGCAGCGATATCACGTGTGGCCCTTTCGGGCGTTCGGTGTAAACCATCACAACCACATCAGACTCCAGAAGACCGAAACAGACCAAGCGCTCTTCGCCGTAGTCTTGCCGCTTGTCCTCACGGGTCACCGTAAAGTGGTCCCAGATTGCATCGCATCCAACGAAGTCAAGCCCGTGATTCTTGATGTTTAGCTTGCGCTTTGATTCGTCCCATGTGAGCATATTTAATTGTATCTACAAAATACCTCGGCTCAAGGTGAAATTTAACGAGGCTGTAAAAAAATCCCATTCCCACACCCGCCAATTCGGCTGTGCGTGATTTGCGGATTGGGTTTCAAGAATTTGGCGCTCATGCGCAAAG